>NZ_CP032487.1:0-677562 GCF_004124235.1 Yersinia hibernica | reverse complement strand
TTCCACTGGATTCGCCACCCAATATTGCCACCGTGCGCACAAAAAACGGCTTCACTTCCGTCGGGATATAATCCCAGTAGCGGAAAGGGTCACGGCGGATTTGGCGGCCACTGATATTCATAAAGGAGCGCTCGGGGTCAATCAAAATGGTTTCGATACCAAATTGTTCACGATAATGCGGTGCATCCTGACTTTCACTGGAATAGATAAAACTCGGCACAATCCCCTTTTCCGCCATGAATTTTTTCACGCCATGGCTCCACACATCCCAGCCATGAGGATAAGGCTCAATGCCATGCTCATCAAATGAGTGAATATGGATATTTTTCTGATACTTAAAGGTTTGTAACAACCAACGTAAGCGGTCACTGACAGTTGGCTGCTGTGACATAGAACTGTTCTCGAACAGCTCGCGATCACGGGGTTCATCAAAACAAAGAATAATATGCAGCTCATCGACCTGGCTACAGGCGCGCTGAATAAGATAGATATGGCCGGTATGCAGTGGGTAAAATTTACCAAACACCACACCGACCTTTTTCTCACGACGCGGAAACTCTAGCTCAAGGTAACGGTGCAAGGCCTCAAGCTTTTGTGCACTGGGGCTTTTGATTTTGTCATTGAGTAACTGGCTTAAATACCCTTTGGTCATGCCGCTGGCATCGGCCACCTGCTGTAAGGTACAGCCTTTTTGCTTAATTGCTGTTTTGAGATAATCAAACTGCAGCATACCGCCTCCTTGTTTAGCGCACTAAACAAAAATAACACAGTATACCGCGCGATTAACACGACTAAATGCAGCGCTACAAATCTTCCAACACCGCCAGCGCATCGGCCAGCTTTTTCACCCCAAAAACCTGCATATTGGGCAGCGGTTTCTTCGGCATATTGGCATAAGGGACGATGGCGCGTTTAAAACCATGCTTGGCCGCCTCCGCAATACGCTCCTGACCACTGGGTACTGGGCGAATCTCGCCGGCCAACCCGACCTCACCAAATACCACTAAATCTTGGGGGAGCGGGCGGTCACGTAAGCTGGAGACCAGCGACATCAGCAAGGCCAGGTCAGCACTGGTTTCGCTGACTTTCACCCCGCCCACCACATTGACAAATACGTCTTGGTCCGCCATCTGCAAGCCACCATGACGGTGCAATACCGCCAACAAAATTGCCAGCCGATTTTGCTCTAGACCGACGGCCACCCGGCGCGGGTTCGACATCATCGAGTGGTCTACAAGCGCCTGAATTTCAACCAATAACGGGCGAGTTCCCTCCCACACCACCATCACCGAACTGCCGGATGTCACTTCATCACCACGGCTGAGGAAAATCGCCGACGGATTACTGACTTCGCGCAGACCTTGCTCGGTCATGGCGAATACGCCCAATTCATTGACGGCACCAAAGCGGTTTTTGTGGCTACGTAAGGTGCGAAACCGCGAGTCACCATCGCCGTCGAGCATCACCGAGCAGTCAATACAGTGCTCCAAGACTTTCGGCCCCGCCAGCGAGCCATCTTTGGTCACATGGCCCACCATCACGATGGCGACACCACGGGTTTTGGCAAAGCGGGTAAGATAAGCCGCGGTTTCTCGCACTTGCGCCACACTGCCCGGCGACGATTGGATATCCGCCATGTGCATCACCTGGATTGAGTCAATCACCATTAGCCGGGGCTGTTCTTGTTCGGCAATCAGGCAAATTTGCTCAATACTGGTCTCAGACAGCATGTTCAGGCCAGCAGTGGGTAACCCCAGACGATGCGCGCGCATCGCCACCTGCTGCAATGACTCTTCGCCGGTGACATACAGGGTTTTCATGTTTTCGGAAAGTTTGCAGAGCGTTTGCAGCAATAGGGTACTTTTCCCCGCCCCGGGATTCCCACCAATCAGTATGGCGCTGCCCGGCACCACTCCGCCGCCCAGCACCCGGTCAAATTCCAGAAAACCGGTGGAGAAACGCGGTAATTCTGCCAGACTGATGTCGGATAATTTCTGTACCCGACTCACGCCAGCATCACCGGCATAGCCGCCAAAACGCTCATTACGGGCCGAGGATGTTGCTGCTGCCAGCCGCATTTCAGTAATGGTATTCCATGCGTTACAGGCGCTGCACTGCCCCTGCCAACGCGGGTAATCAGCGCCACATTCATTACAAACGAATGCCCGTTTTGGTGCTTTAGCCACGTTTCACCTCAATATAACGGTCTAACAGTCAATGTAAAAAACCAATACAGACATGCCCATTTTATCGTTCAAAGTCTGCCGAGGTAGCCTGATCATCAACTCAAATAGGCGTCATTGTTGCAGACAGTTTGAATGCGGACAGCGCGCAAAAACCGGAGCGTACATGAAGTACGTGAGGATTTAGAGCACTGCCCAAATTCAAAATGGCAAATAAAATAGCTTATTTTAGCGTTCTTCGTGCTTAAGACTGCCGGTCAGGATACACAGCACACTCAGCAAATCGCCGTGACGGATAGCCACTTTGGCTTTGGCATAAACTTTCGGCTTGGCATGGAAGGCCAGGCCCAGACCGGCGGCTTGCATCATTTTCAGGTCATTGGCACCATCACCAATGGCCACAGTTTGCGCTATCGGGATATTCAGTTTTTCCGCCAATTTGAGCAGTATGTCTGCTTTGTATTGCGCATCAACAATTGGCCCCAGCACTTTGCCGGTGAGTTTGCCGTCTTTGATTTCAAGCTCATTGGCCGCCACTTCCACCAGCCGTAATTTGTCACGCAGGTATTCGGCATAATAGGTAAAACCGCCGGAGGCAATGGCGACATGCCAATCCAGTGCTTGAAGTTTGCGCACTAAGCTGGTCAGCCCCGGCATCAGTGGCAATTCGTCCCGCACCTGTTTGAGGATATTGGCATCAGCCCCTTTGAGGGTCGCCACGCGCTGGCGCAGACTGGCCGAGAAATCCAACTCACCTTGCATAGCGCGCTCAGTGACGGCCGCCACTTCCTCACCGACACCGGCCAGTTTGGCAATCTCATCAATACATTCGATTTGGATGGCGGTGGAATCCATGTCCATCACCAATAAACCCGGGGTGCGCAAATGGGGAATCGCGCCCAATGGCGCAACATCCAGCCCATTGTCATCGGCCAGGGTTTTAATTCTGGGGGTCAAGCTGCCCGCCAGGCGAATCACCTGATAATCTTCCACACACCACGCGGAGACAATCACCATTGCCGCCCCCAATTGGCGTTGGAAGTGGGTAATGCGCTTTTTATCCAGTTTTCTGCCGTATAACAGCCAACCTGTATGACCAGCACGATAATCCAGTGGCATAACTTCATCACCGCTGAGTGAAAGTGGTAGACCCGGCCATTGGTAGATCTCTGCGGGAAGATCGCAATAGGTCAGACTATTAGACATGAATGACTCCTGTAGAAAACGGGGTAAAGGCAAGACAAAAGGACGCATCAAGCTATCCTATCGCCCTGGCTTCTGGCAACATAAAGTCACCGATTCTTGCAAGGAACCTGCATGGCGAAGGCCAAATTAAAATTTCGATTGCACCGTACCGCTATTGTGCTGATTTGCCTGGCATTGTTAGTCTTGCTTATGCAAGGTGCATCCTATTTCAGCCTCAGTCATCAACTGGCCCGTTCGGAGCAGGTTGAAGAACTGGCGAAAACACTGGCAAGACAAGTCACTTTCAGCCTGTCATCTATTATGGATACCGGTGATGATGATATTGACAGCCAGAAGGTCGATGCCATTCTCCAGCAATTGACTCAATCCAGCCGCATCTTGGATGCCAGTGTATATCAGATTGACGGAACGTTGGTTGCCAGTGCCGGAGAGAACGTCAAAGTGCGTGACCGGCTGGCTTTGGATGGCAAACGCCCCGGCAGTTATTTCAATCACCAAATTGTTGAACTGATCCCCGGTAAAAGCGGGCCAACTGGGTTTCTGCGCATGACACTCGACACCCACGTGCTCGCAACAGAATCCAAGCAAGTGGATAATACCACCAATTTGCTGCGGCTGATGATACTGGTGGCTTTGGCGGTGGGCATTATTCTGGCGCGGACTTTACTGCAAGGGCGCCGTAGCCGCTGGCAACAATCACCTTATTTGCTCACGGCCAATACGCCAGTGAAAGAGGATGAGAGTGATGATGAGCCCGCTGAATTAGACAAGAAACGCGAGGATGTCCCCTAATAGATGCAGCGGCAGAAATTCTGCCGCTGAATAGGGATAGAGATAAACCGAGTGCGGCGTTACTCTTTATCGCCCAGTAACACTGATTCCAATGCAATCTCAATCATGTCATTGAAGGTGGTTTGGCGCTCAGCGGCGGTGGTTTGTTCACCGGTGCGGATATGGTCAGATACGGTACAAATAGTCAGGGCTTTGGCACCAAACTCAGCCGCAACACCATAGATACCAGCAGCTTCCATTTCGACCCCCAGAATGCCGTATTTCTCCATAACATCAAACATTTGTGGGTCTGGCGTGTAGAACAAATCAGCAGAGAAGATGTTACCCACGCGCACGTCAATTCCCTTAGCTTTTGCGGCATCCACTGCATTGCGAGTCATGCCGAAATCAGCAATGGCTGCATAGTCGTGGTCTTTAAAACGCAGGCGGTTAACTTTGGAATCCGTACAGGCCCCCATCCCGATCACCACATCACGCAATTTAACATCAGCACGAACCGCGCCGCAGGAACCCACACGGATAATTTTCTTCACGCCAAAATCAGTGATCAGCTCTTTGGCGTAAATCGAGCAAGATGGGATCCCCATACCGTGGCCCATTACCGAGATCTTACGTCCTTTATATGTGCCAGTGAAACCCAGCATGCCCCGCACATTGTTCACTTCGCGCACATCTTTCAGGAAGGTTTCTGCGATAAACTTCGCACGCAGCGGATCCCCTGGCATCAGTACAACGTCAGCAAAATCACCCATTTCAGCATTAATATGTGGCGTTGCCATAATCACTTTCCTTAAAAATCATATAATTAAAATTTATATCACTGAACTGTTAGTGTTTTCATACACTCCCAATTCAGTAGAATTCTATCAATCAGAAAGCATAGATGAGTGCGGGCAGTTTGGGGGCGGCCAGCGCGCAAAAACCGGAGCATACACAAGGTATGTGAGGATTTTTAGCACTGCCCAACCCCAAAATGACACACTCGGCTTAGCCTTACAGCATATTCTTCCCGTAATCCATTGGGGAGAGGTCGAAATATTTGGCAACCGTCTGGCCGATATCCGCAAACGTCTCACGATGCCCCAGTGAACCCGGTTTCACTTTCGGGCCATAAACCAAGACCGGAATATGCTCACGAGTATGGTCAGTGCCCGGCCAGGTTGGGTCACAGCCATGGTCAGCAGTTAGGATCAGAATGTCATCCTCCTGCACCAGCGCCATCAATTCTGGCAAGCGGCGGTCGAACAACTCCAGCGCAGCAGCATAACCGGCGACATCACGACGGTGGCCATATGAAGAGTCAAAATCAACAAAGTTAGTGAACACGATGGTGTTGTCACCGGCTTTTTTCATCTCTGCAATGGTGGCATCAAACAGGGCGTCCAGACCAGTGGCTTTCACTTTCTGGGTGATCCCGACATGGGCGTAGATATCGGCAATTTTACCAATAGAAACCACTTCACCGCCCTTCTCATCCACCAGCTTTTTCAGCATGGTTGGCGCTGGCGGCTCAACAGCCAGGTCATGGCGGTTACCGGTGCGCTGGAAGTTACCCGGCTTATCACCAATGAATGGGCGCGCAATCACTCGGCCAATATTGTAACCGCCCTCCGTCAACTCTTCGCGGGCGATTTCACACAGCTCATACAGGCGGTCTAGGCCAAAAGTCTCTTCATGGCAAGCAATTTGGAATACTGAGTCCGCAGAAGTATAGAAAATCGGTTTCCCGGTTTTCATGTGCTCTTCACCCAGTTGGTCAAGGATGACGGTGCCAGAAGAGTGGCAGTTGCCCAAATAGCCCGGTAAATTAGCGCGTTTGACCAGTTTATCCAGTAATTCTTGCGGGAAACTGTTTTCCACATCACTGAAATAGCCCCAGTCGAACAACACCGGTACACCGGCAATTTCCCAGTGACCTGATGGCGTATCTTTACCAGAAGATAACTCACTGGCATAGCCATAAGCACCAATGATATCGGCATTCTTATCCAACCCTACCGGGAATTTACCGCTAGATTCTTCAGCAGCTTTACCCAGCCCTAAGCGGCTGAGGTTAGGCAGTTTCAATGGGCCACTACGGCCAACATCGGCTTCACCACGGGCACAGGCCTCGGCGATATGGCCTAATGTGTCAGCCCCTTCGTCGCCAAATTTCTTAGCATCAGCGCTGGCACCAATACCAAATGAGTCTAATACCATAATAAATGTACGTTTCATCATTTTCTCCTGCAGAGGTTCACACGCAGTGTGGCACCTTTAAAGTATGGCGTTTATTCAGTAATACGGCGATAAACCACCGGGGTTTCTTCCGGCGCTTTATCACCCAAAGTCATTGCTGCGCGAACCGCATCTGCCGCCAGTTGCCAATCATCTTCATTATTGGCATGAATCACTGTTAAGGGATGTTGGCTGTCAACATGGGCACCCAGACGGGCCATATCGGTCAGGCCTACACTGTAATCAATCGGATCCGTTGCCCGTCGACGGCCACCGCCCAGGGAAACCACCGCCATACCTAAGGCGCGGGTATCCATGGCGGTGATGATTCCGGGGCGTTCAGCAAATACCGGCTTGCTCAACATCGCGGCGGGCAAGTAGCTGTCGTAGCGCTCGACAAAATCGCTCGGACCTTTTTGCGCGGCCACCATGCGGCCAAAGACTTCCGCCGCTTTGCCATTGTCCAATACCGCTTGCAGCTTGGCGCGAGCATCGGCGTCATCTTGTGCCAACCCACCAGACAACAGCATTTCGACACACAGCGCCATGGTCACTTCCAGCAGACGCGGGTTACGATACTCGCCCGTCAGGAAACGCACCGCTTCGCGCACTTCAACCGCATTACCGGCACTGGAAGCCAACACCTGATTCATGTCCGTCAACAATGCGGTAGTTTTGCAACCCGCACCATTGGCCACACCGACAATCGCCTGCGCCAAATCTTCAGATAGTTGATAAGTCGGCATAAAAGCACCCGAGCCCACTTTGACATCCATCACCAGCGCATCCAGCCCCTCAGCCAGCTTTTTAGCCAGAATAGAGGCGGTAATCAGTGGGATGGAATCCACCGTGGCGGTAATATCGCGGGTGGCATAAAAGCGCTTATCCGCCGGTGCCAATGAGCTGGTTTGGCCGATGATGGCAACGCCAACATCCTGAATAATTTTGCGAAATGCGCTATCGTCAGGAAAAATATCAAAATCAGGAATAGCTTCAAGCTTGTCGAGGGTGCCGCCAGTATGACCCAAACCACGGCCCGAAATCATCGGCACGTAGCCGCCGCAGGCCGCCACCATAGGGCCGAGCATCAAGGAAGTGACATCCCCCACACCGCCAGTGGAATGTTTGTCCACCAAGGGGCCATTGAGATTTAAGCTCTTCCAGTTCAGAACCGTGCCAGAATCGCGCATCGCCATCGTGAGCGCAACCCGCTCTGGCATGCTCATGTCGTGGAAATAAATGGTCATCGCCAGTGCTGCAATCTGCCCTTCGGAAACCACGTTATCGCGAATACCATTGATAAAGAAACGAATTTCTTCTTCACTCAGTGGTTGGCCGTCGCGTTTTTTACGGATAATTTCTTGTGCGAGAAACAAGGTATCCCCCTGCTTATGAAATAATAGCTGCACAGCGGACAAAGTAGCCCGCTGTGTATCTGCTCAGTTCAATCACTGAGATAATGGTTAATAGCCGGTGCTGTGGCTGTTGCTCTGATGACCTAAGGTCGCCAGCAAGCTGCCCAACAGGCTAGACGCGCCAAAACGGAAGTGGCGAGCATCAGCCCAACCTTCGCCCATCAATTGGTCGGCCAGTTGCAGGAATTGTGCGGCGTCCTCTGCGGTACGTACGCCCCCCGCAGGTTTAAAACCAACGGTTTTCGCCACCCCTAAGTCACGGATAGTGCGCATCATAATGCTGGCACTTTCCAGCGTGGCATTAACCGGTACCTTGCCAGTGGAAGTTTTGATGAAATCAGCTCCAGCCTTGATAGCAATCTCACTGGCCTGACGAATCAAATGCTCTTGCTGTAACTCACCGGTTTCAATGATGACTTTCAGCAATACATTGGCGTCAGCGCAAGCTGCTTTGCACTGTTTGACTAATTCAAAGCCGACTTTATCGTTACCGGCCATTAAAGCGCGGTAGGGGAAAACCACATCCACTTCATCCGCACCATAGGCAATCGCCGCCCGAGTTTCAGCCAGTGCAATGGCAATATCATCATTGCCATGTGGGAAATTAGTGACGGTTGCAATGCGGATTTCAGGTGTTCCTTGCTCGCGTAATGTTTTACGCGCAATAGGAATAAAGCGAGGATAAATACAGATTGCCGCGGTATTACCGGCAGGACTTTTCGCCTGATGACACAGAGCAATAACCCTCTCATCGGTATCGTCGTCATTCAGGGTGGTTAAATCCATTAAACTCAGTGCGCGTTTAGCATAATCGTTTAGATTCGCGCAGGCGGTTAAATCGGTCATAAAACTCTCCAACACTTTTCAGCCCTGACACCTTGCCAAAACTGAGCATTTATTTATGAGCAGCAGGGTGCTAGCTCAATACGTTGGCGAGCGGACTTGGTTCCTTGAAGATAGCCCCTTTATGGGTGGCAATTGAGATCCATCTCACCGCACTAACTTATCGCTCTATTTGAACACGTTATCAGCTGATGAGATGTGTTCAAATTCACAGTAATCAATAGTAACTTGTAACGGATATAAATTATATGTGATTAATGTCACAAAATAACCTGATTTATGGCTAGCTGACACTAATATGTCCACTTGCATCAAGGATAGCTTATGGCGAGGAATCCGCAGAATTATGGGCTGAACCAGACAGCAATTAGACATCGGTGGGGCAGACGGCTTGAATGTGGGCAGCGCACCAGAGCCGCAGCATACAGCGAGTATGTGGCGCTAATGAGCACTGCCCAATCCAGAATGGCAAGTCAAACTCGCCGAATCACAAAGCCAGGAAGAAGCCAGCGATAGTGGCACTCATCAGATTTGACAGAGTACCTGCTGCAACAGCTTTCAGACCCAAACGCGCAATATCATGGCGGCGGTTAGGTGCCATGCTACCTAGCCCACCCAACAAAATGGCGACAGAGGACAAGTTAGCAAAACCGCACAGGGCGAAAGAGATAATGGCTTTGGAATGTTCAGAAAGTACTTGTAAACCAGCCGCTTTGACTAACTCTTCAGCTTGTAGGTATTGCCCGAAATTCATAAATGCCACGAACTCATTCACAATTATCTTCTGGCCGATAAAGGAGCCAGCCACCATGGCCTCACTCCAGGGAATCCCTATCAGATAAGCAATTGGCGAGAATACCCAGCCCAGAATTAATTCCATAGAGAGTTGTGGATAATCGAACCAGCCGCCAATGCCACCCAGGATGCCATTGAGTAATGCAATCAATGCAATAAAGGCCAATAGCATCGCACCAACATTGAGCGCTAATTGCAGACCGGAAGCCGCGCCAGATGCCGCAGCATCAATGACGTTAGCTGGGCGATCATCTTCGGCAATCAACGTGGCCGCATCCACCTTATCGTGCGTTTTTTCAGTTTCTGGCACCATCAACTTAGCGAACAGCAACCCCCCGGGAGCCGCCATAAAGGAGGCCGCAATCAGGTATTCTAGCGGCACGCCCATTTGGGCATAACCGGCCAATACTGAACCCGCGACGGAGGCTAAGCCACCACACATTATGGCAAACAATTCAGATTGCGTCATAGTGGCAATATAAGGGCGCACCACCAATGGCGCTTCGGTTTGCCCAACAAAAATATTGGCCGTCGCGGAAAGAGATTCAGTGCGCGAGGTGCCCAACAGTTTCTGTAGCCCACCACCTAAGACTTTAATTACCAGTTGCATAATGCCGAGATAATATAAAACGGCAATTAATGAGGAGAAGAATACAATGACGGGCAGAACTCGCAGGGCAAATACAAAACCACCGCCACCAAAGACTTCAAACATTTTGTCGGAAACCAAGCCGCCAAACATAAATGAAATCCCGTCATTGCCGTAAGCAATAACATTCGCGACACCCTCAGACATCCCGCCAAGAATACGACGCCCTACAGGTACATATAATACCAACGCACCAATACCCACCTGAAGAATAAATGCCCCAACTACAGTGCGGATATTGATCGCCCTAAAATTACTGGAAAGTAGCACGGCTATTAATATCAGTACTGCCATTCCGACTAAACTCATGAGCATGCAGATAATCCTGTTAATGATTTGTTTTGTAATAATGTGGAAGTGGATTATACCGGCATGACCTGACTATCAAACTATCTCTGTCACAAATAAACACAACTGGAAGCAACTGTAAGATAATTAACGTGATGAGAATCACATTAAAACAGCGAAAAGTGAAAGCACGCTAACTATTAGGATGATTTGTATAATGAAATCAAAATACTATCGGGGCATTAATTAACTGAGGGTAATGAGAATAACTGTTGGCTGTTTTCTAATAGCTGAGCTGCAATCTCTTGCGGGGTTTCAGGGCGTAACTCACATAACACAGCAAAGACATTTGCTGCTCGCTCTGGCCGGTTGGGTTGACCTTGAAAGCCCGCAAGGGGCATATCCGGCGCGTCAGTCTCCAGTAATAGGGCGGATAGGGGTAATGTCGCCATCACATGGCGCGTTTTCTGCGCCCGTTCATAGGTGATAGTCCCCCCCACACCAATGTAATAACCCAAGCGAATGAATGCTTGCGCCTGCACTAAACTGCCCGCAAAGCCGTGTACCACACCAGCGCGTGGCAAAGCGGCTTTACGCAAGACAGCCGCGAGCGGGTCATGTGATCGGCGCGAATGCAAAATGACCGGAAGATCATGCTGCTTGGCAAGTTGCAACTGAGCATTCAATAACGTTAATTGGCGTGGTAACTGCGGCTCATCCATATAGAGATCCAGGCCAATTTCCCCCACGGCCACCAGTTTGTCGGTTTTATCTCGCAGGGCCGATGCCAATGTGGCTAAATCAGCCTCCTGATGCCGCGCAATATAAAGCGGATGCAGGCCCAGCGCGGCAAATAGTGGTGGATAGTTAGCCGCCAAATCGAGAATGCGCGAAAAATAATCAGCGCTCACGGCAGGCACGATAATTTGCCTGACATTCGCTTGTGCGGCGCTAGTTAAGCTCGCCATTTCCGCACCGCTGAAAGGTGGAAAATCAAAGTGACAATGTGTATCGATAAAATAGGGCATCTGCCCACGGCTCCATGCCATTACGCGGTATCGCCTTTGGTTTTCGCCATATCTGGCGGCAAAATAATATCTGGCGATTGAGTGAGGTCAAATGAAGAATCCTCATTATTAATCAAGTTAACCATCTCATCTGGTTGGTTAATATTTTGCGGTTGCAGCATGCGGCGAGAAAGAGAAATCGACGGTTTTTCCCCTTGGATTTCAGACTGTTCCAATTTATCTCGCGGCAGCAACCAGTGCCCCACCGTCGCCAGGAAATAGCGGCCACAACGACGCCCTAAATGATAATCACGATTCAGAGCCGCAATCCGGCTACCCAGTGCATTACTGGCCAGAGGTTTAGGCGGGAAAATCTCGAAAATACGCAAATCACCCGGCGGATTTTCAATAAATTGCTGAATACGGTGATAACTCTGTTCATGCTGCTGCATAATCCGCACCAGTTGCTGCAAGCTACTCTCACTCAGCCAATGCTCCATCCGCTTCATCCATTGCGGCGTATAATAAGCCTGCGAGGGTACTGTGCGGATAACCACAATGGTATCGGCCCCACGGCGATAAGCTTCCTCGACGGGAATGGCATCACTAATGCCGCCATCTTGATAGCTAACCCCATCTAAATCAACATGTTGACGATACAATCCTGGAATCGCACTAGAGGCCTTAATCGCCGGTAACCAGCTTTCTCGGGTCGGGGAGATATAGGTAGGTTCGAAATCATCACTGCGGCAAGCGCACATGAGAAACTCACGGCCATCACGTAGATGCTGCTCGGCTTGATCCATGGCCAATGGCAGCTGCTGGGAGGTGATATCCACCAGCCAATCGAGATCAATTAAGTGCCCGCCACGAACAAATCGCAATGGATTGAAGAAATCAGCGGTGGTGGTGTAACGGGTAATGACGCGGCGAGCATAGCCCGGCTGGCCACAGATAAACGCAGAGAGATTTTGCGCGCCAGCGGAGGTGCCAATCATCAAATCAAAAGGGTTAAAGCGGGCGCGCTGGAATTCATCCAGCACACCGGCTGTAAAAATTCCCCGCTGCCCGCCGCCCTCGCAGACCAACGCCATTTTACCGGGTTGGTATGGTTTATAGGCGAGTGGCTCAATATTACCGAGCGTGATAGGTATTCTGTATCCCACCATCTATCCTCATTACGTTACAACAGGTGTTGAGGATACCCCTTCTGACCGCTGCTGTAACCCTCACGCCGGGTTAAAGGCGTTTACGTCCTGTAAACAAACTGATGAGGAATAGAATAATACCGACGACGAAAACCACTTTTGCGGCCCAGGCTGCCGTACCGGCTAGCCCACCAAAACCTAATGCCGCCGCGATTAACGCAATAATCAGAAATATAATGCCCCAGCGAAACATAAGCTTCTCCTTCCCGTTTGAAAAAATGACTTCGTAAACTCAGGTTCAAAAATCACTCTTTAACCACTGCTGCCTATTTGACAGTAGCGTATTTGACAGAAATTGTGATATTTGGGCTTATTGGATGAATTATTTATTTGGCTGAATTATTAATGGGTATTTCGCGGGTTATATAGTTGCCCACGAAATGCCCATCAACCCAATAATAATTAAGGCTTGATGCTGAGGTCGTTTTTAACGCTTTTTACGCCATCAACAGCTTTGGCAATACTTTCAGCGCGTTCGGCTTGCGCTTTATTCTCAACATTACCGGATAATTGCACCACGCCATCAGTGGTTTCTACTTTAATTTTACGTGACGGTACAATATCATCTGCCAGTAATTTGGCTTTAATTGAACTGGTTGTTGCGGCATCGCCAGCATATTCGCTGACTGATTGTGATTTCTGATCTTTCACATGTAGCTTATCGCTCACAGATTTAACGCCTTCGATATTTTTGGCAATATCAACTGCGGTTTCAGCTTCAGCCTGAGAACTCACAAAACCACTCAGGGTCACCACACCATGGCTAGTTTCAACTGAGATATCAGTGCTTTTAAGTGTTTTTTCTTCCAGCAATGCGCTTTTTACTTTGGCGGTTGCAGCGCTATCACCCATGTAGTTGTCAACTTTCTTCATAGAGCTATCGAGCTTAGCTCCAGCGCTATCAACAGCATTGGTGGTCTTATTAATCATTGTCTCTTCAGCGAAGACACTACCGCTCATCAGTGCGGTACCTAAAATAACAGCCATCATTGAACGGGCAAATTTTGTGTTTGTCATCGATTTCTTCCTTCATTGTTATGAATCCAAAACCAGCATCGTGCTTAATTCTTAGATTCTTAAGCCACCTTATATAGGTGAGCATTTGATGAATACTTTACGATTATTGCAGGTTAACCAACTCAATTTTGATGTGGGTCAATCTTGCTGGTACCTATAAAGATAGAGCATTTCAGCAAAATAACAGTCGGAATAAGACTAAAATCAGAATATAGCGGCCAAGTAAGATTTATCTTACAGAGAAAATAGTGAGGGAAATTAATGAATCGGGGCACTGAGTACCCCGACAGAATACGGCTTGCAGCGCGATTAATGCTCGCGAGTTTTACGGAAACGAACTTCAGGATAACGTTCTTGCGTAATATTAAGATTAACCATAGTCGGGGCGATATAGCTCAAATTATCACCACCATCCAACGCCAGGTTAACCTCATTCTTACGTTTAAACTCTTCGAATTTCTTCACATCGTCACATTCAACCCAGCGCGCGGTTGATACGTTAACCGACTCATACACTGCTTCCACGTTGTATTCGCTTTTCAGCCGTGAAGACACCACTTCAAACTGTAGAACACCAACCGCCCCGACAATCAGATCATTGTTAGTCAGTGGACGGAACACCTGCACCGCGCCCTCTTCTGACAACTGAACCAATCCTTTGAGTAACTGTTTCTGTTTCAATGGGTCACGCAGACGAATACGACGGAACAATTCTGGTGCAAAGTTCGGAATGCCAGTGAACTTCATCTCTTCACCTTGAGTGAAGGTATCACCAATCTGAATAGTGCCGTGGTTATGCAGGCCAATAATATCCCCTGCATAGGCCTCTTCGAGGTGGGAGCGGTCACCGGCCATAAAGGTCAGTGCATCTGAAATCACCACATCTTTCTTGATGCGCACCTGGCGCAGTTTCATGCCTTTTTCAAAACGCCCAGAAACCACGCGCAAGAAAGCGACGCGGTCACGGTGTTTTGGATCCATATTAGCCTGAATCTTAAAGACAAAACCGGTAAATTTCTCTTCGGCGGCCACCACTTCGCGCGTGTCGGTTTTGCGCGGCATTGGTGCAGGAGCCCACTCAACCAAACCATCCAACATATGGTCGACACCAAAGTTACCCAGCGCCGTACCGAAAAATACCGGCGTTAAATCGCCCGACAGGAAAGCTTCATGATCAAATTCATGCGATGCGCCCTGAACCAACTCCAGCTCTTGGCGGAACTGCTTAGCCAAGTCTTCACCCACGGCAATATCCAGATCCGGGTTATGCAACCCTTTGATAATGCGGACTTCCTGAATGGTGTGGCCCTTACCTGTCTGGTACAGATAAGTTTCGTCCTTATAAAGGTGATAAACGCCTTTAAATAACTTACCGCAGCCAATCGGCCAAGTGATTGGTGAGCAAGCAATTTTCAGCTCGCGCTCCACTTCATCCAGCACTTCCATCGGATCACGAATATCGCGGTCCAATTTGTTCATAAAGGTCAAAATTGGCGTATCGCGCAGACGGGTCACTTCCATCAGCTTACGTGTCCGGTCTTCGACCCCTTTCGCCGCATCAATCACCATCAGACAGCAGTCAACGGCGGTTAGCGTACGATAAGTATCTTCGGAGAAATCTTCGTGCCCTGGGGTGTCCAGTAAGTTAACCAGACAACCGCCATACGGAAACTGCATCACGGAAGTGGTGATGGAGATACCGCGTTGTTTTTCCATTTCCATCCAGTCAGATTTGGCATGATGGCTTGAGCCACGGCCTTTTACCGTGCCTGCAGTCTGAATGGCGTGTCCAAACAGCAACACTTTTTCGGTAATGGTGGTTTTACCGGCATCGGGGTGGGAAATAATCGCGAAAGTACGTCTTTTCGCGACTTCCAGTGCATATTCACTTGGAGACATAGTTTGAATTTTCTACTTTTAGGCCGCCCTGCTCTGGCATGACTTCGGGTGCATGCATGATTCAGGGAAGCGGGAATCAGTGTTATAGCGCGGTATTTTCCCTGATTTAACCGGGATAGACAATTTATTCTCGGTAAAACGGTGCTACCCCATCGGTAGCGCCATCATAATGGCATCTTCGCGCCCATTGACACTGGGATAATAGTTGCGACGCACGGAAACTTCGTTAAACCCGAGGCTTTCATACAAGGCTATCGCGCCTACATTTGAGGCCCGAACTTCAAGCCAAAGTGTGAAAATATTACGTGTTTCCAGCTGCGTAATCACATGCTCAAGCAGCAAACGACCACAACCTTGGCGCTGAAACTGCGGATCAATAGCAATATTAAATAATGTCGCTTCATCCAATACCAGTTGGGTAATGGCAAAACCGGCCATTTGCTCATCAACACTCAACTTGAAATTGAGGTAACGCTCGCCTTGATTGCTGGCTAAGGTTTTTTCCGTCCACGGAAAAGCATGGCTGGCTTGCTCAATTTGATACGCTGTGGCCAGATCGGCTGGCGTCAGGATAGAAATCTGCTTCATGGTGACAAATCTGCTGCCAAAGTGCGCGCTTAGCGCTCGCGTCTTGATAAAGTCCGGCCAGTGCCGGGCTGTGTAATTGTGCACCCGCCACCGCAAGTGGTTCACTGATGCCCAATCGCCAACTGTTGCACTGTGTTTCTTCGGGTAACATCGCCACCTGATCTGGCGTCAGCACATAAGCCTGACGGCAAGTCAGCCCCAGGCTGCGCAGCACATCGCACAACAGTGGGTCATCTGATTCAGGAAGCGGGTCTGCTACAATCAACAGCCGGGTATCATCAGGCAAGCGTATTGCAATTTCACCCTGCAAGGCGGCCGGGCGGCGCAACATCCACTGCGTAATGCCAAGCTGTTGTAACAGTAAGTCTCGTCTTGATGCCATGCCCTTTCCTGTCAAAGCAACCCGAATATCGACACTATGCTAGCAAACCCATCGAACATGCGCCAACAAACCTCTATAATCCCCGATCATATTCTTAAAGGAGCCAAAGACTGATGTCTGCATTAACCCCAGCCAGTGAAGTGATACTGCGCCATAGTGATGAATTTCTAGCCCGCCACGTGTTGTTTGCCGGTGATTTACAAGATGCGCTGCCAGCGCAATTTGATGCCGCCGGGGTTCGGGTTCACACCAATCAATATCACCACTGGCAATTACTGAGCAATACGCTGGAAGAGAATGTGCAATTCGGTCTGGTGGCAACGCCTGAGACAGTAGCTGGCTACGATACGCTGGTTTATTACTGGCCCAAAAGCAAGCAGGAAGCCCAGTTCCAACTGGCGAATTTGCTGTCATTACTGCCCGTCGGCTGCGATGTTTTCGTGGTTGGCGAGAATCGCAGTGGTGTGCGCAGCGCGGAAGACATTCTGTCTGAATTTGTACAATTGAGCAAAATTGATAGCGCCCGCCGCTGCGGCCTCTACCATGGCCGGTTAGATAAACAGCCAGTGTTTGATGTCGATGCCTGGTGGGAAAGTTATCAGATTGGCAATGTGGCAGTAAAAACCTTACCGGGCGTATTCAGCCGTGACTCACTGGATTCAGGTAGCCATTTGCTGCTTTCTACTTTCAGCGAGCCGTTTAAAGGCAGTGTGTTAGATGTCGGGTGTGGCGCTGGTGTGCTGGCTGTGGTATTGGCGCAACAATCGCCAAAAATCAAATGGACGTTGAGTGATGTGAGCGCCGCAGCAATTGCAGCCAGCCGAGCAACATTGGCGGCAAATAATATTGATGCACAAGTGATTGCCAGCAATGTCTACTCTGACATTAAAGGCCGCTTTGAGATGATTATTTCAAACCCGCCTTTCCATGATGGGATCCAAACCAGCCTGACTGCGGCAGAGATGCTGATCCGCGGCGCAACTGCGCACCTGCATGTGGGCGGTAAATTGCGTATCGTGGCGAACTCCTTCTTACCTTACCCTGCACTGCTGGATGCTGCATTTGGCAGCCATGAAGTGCTGGCACAGAATGGCCGTTTTAAGGTGTATCAGGCAACTGTCGGGCGTCCGCCACGAGATCCTAAGAAAAAACGTTAATTAAGCATTCAGATAGACCATCCCTTCCGCGCCGTAGCGCTCACCTGCTGCGGCATGGAAGGGGAATACTGCATCAAGCGCTGCCAACTCTTGCGCACTGAGCACCACATCCAATGCCGCCAAGTTCTCTTCCAGATAAGTTCGGCGCTTAGTGCCAGGAATGGGCACAATGAAACTTTTCTGCGCCAACACCCACGCCAACGCTAATTGTGACGGCCTAACCCCTTTATCTTGCGCCATTTTTATCACGGTGTCGGCCAGAGTCAGGTTCAAAGTAAAATTATCGCCTTGGAAGCGAGGATTATTACGACGGAAATCATCAGCGGCCAAATCATTTGGGCTACGTATTGCTCCCGTCAGAAAACCCCGCCCCAAGGGGCTATAGGCCACAAACCCAACACCTAATCGTTCACAAGTCGCCAAGATGGATGTTTCCACATCCCGCGTCCATAGTGAGTATTCACTCTGAACCGCAGTAATCGGATGAACCTGATGGGCCTTTTCCAATGTGGATGCTGAGACTTCACTCAGGCCGATATAGCGGATTTTTCCGGCAGTGACCAAATCCGCCAACGTCCCAATGACATCTTCAACCGGCACCGTCGGATCACCTCGGTGCTGGTAGTAAAGATCAATGACATCAACACCTAAGCGCTTCAAGCTGCCGTCAACGGACTGGCGAATATAGTCAGGGCGGCTGCTCACACCGCGAACCGTGGGGTCAGTCGGATCACGAACAATACCAAACTTGGTGGCTAAAAAGACCCTTTCGCGTTTGCCCTTAATCGCCCGCCCCACTAACTCCTCATTGGTCAATGGGCCATACATATCAGCGGTATCCAGCAGAGTGACACCCAGTTCCAGTGCCCGATGCAGGGTAGCAATGGACTCATTGGCATCCTGATGGGTGGAGTAGAAATCACTCATTCCCATGCAGCCAAGACCCAAAGCAGAAACTCGTGGGCCATTTAGCCCTAATTGACGTTGTTGCATTGCGATACTCCCCATTAGTGATGTCGAAAGAAAGTGTGGTTGTTTCGTGCGGAAAGATAAATAATGCAGATAGCTCATCACTGTTCAAAAAACACCAACAATAGGCGGGCGCAATTATGGACCAGATTCAAGCTATGCGGATATTCGTGCGTATTGTTGAATTGGGCAGTTTCAGCCGCGCCGCAGAAAAACTGCAATTACCGCGCGCGACGGTCAGCCACACACTAAAACGGCTTGAACAGCGGTTAGGAGTCCGTTTGCTGGTGCGCACCACCCGTCAGGTGAATATCACCGCCGAGGGCACCCTCTATTACCAGCGCTGCTTGCAATTATTGTCGGCATTTGAAGAGGTGGATTCGCTGTTCAGTCACCAGCGGCTACAACCGGAGGGGAAAGTGCGCATTGATATGCCCCATTCACTGGCGCGCAATGTGGTTATCCCGGCACTGAGTGATTTTTATCAGCGCTATCCGCATATCACACTGATTCTCGGGGCCAATGACAGCACCATTGATTTGCTACGCGAAGGTGTGGATTGTGTGTTGCGCGCTTGGCTGCCCCATGATGAGCAATTGGCCGTGCGAAATATTGGCCAGCAGCCACAAATAACCTGTGCATCCCCCGCTTATTTGGCCAAATATGGTGTTCCAATGTCACTGGATGACTTAGCGGGCCATCAGGCCGTGGGCTATTTCTCCCAGTTAACTCACCGCAACTATCCGCTCGAGTTTGTTTGTCAGGGGAAAATTGAAAATCGCGTGGTGCCCAGCATATTGAGTGTCAGCGGTGCAGATGCTTATATCGCGGCTGGGGTTGCCGGTTTAGGACTAATTCAAGCGCCAACGGCAGGAATTCAGGGGCAATTAGCACAAGGTGAACTGATTGAAGTGTTATCTCAGATGCCGCCACCTGTAATGCCGCTGTTTATCATGTTCCCGCCGGGGCGCTTTTTGGCCCCCAGAGTTAGGGTGTTAATTGATTGGCTAATTGAGCTATTCGCCCATTATCCGCCGAAATCCAGCCACATTAAAAATTAAGCCTGAAATAACAAAAGCGTCGGTAATTAAATCATTTAATCAACATATGGTGCTTTTTACAGCAAACATCCCGCTTAGGGGAAATAAGTATTGACCTGAACGCGAAAATCTCTAGAATTCGCCCCCGTGGTTGTATCAAAAAGTCATGTTCCGGTACGCGATGGTGGCGGAATTGGTAGACGCGCTAGCTTCAGGTGTTAGTGTTCTTACGGACGTGAGGGTTCAAGTCCCTCCCTTCGCACCAAACATTTCTTTTTCAATCAACAACTTCAGCAGTAAAGATTTATATTGCACAGCACATGCGATGGTGGCGGAATTGGTAGACGCGCTAGCTTCAGGTGTTAGTGTTCTTACGGACGTGAGGGTTCAAGTCCCTCCCTTCGCACCAAGCTGGTGATATAAATCCTAAGTTTTATTCTCTGCAAAATAGACAGTAAGAAATCATTTGGGCGATGGTGGCGGAATTGGTAGACGCGCTAGCTTCAGGTGTTAGTGTTCTTACGGACGTGAGGGTTCAAGTCCCTCCCTTCGCACCACGATGATTTCTCATATCAGCTGCAAATCCATCCTTTCTTCAATAGTTTTGTTGTGTCAATGGATACCATTGTGCATCAATATCGCGGCTATACCGGCTAAAAGTGCCAGACAAGATGGCAGTAGCAGGAAGTGGCGCAACCTTACATGATAGAGCATACTCACCGTGGCCAGCATTGCGACCATAATCAGCACTCGTAACTGATCCACTGTGATATCAGCCCAATCCAATACCACGAGCAAAGCAACCGGCAGTAACATCCCCCAGCCACTGGACATCCCACGACTCAATAAAGCACTTATCCCCCATGAACGGTAAGCTGATAATCTGGCTGTAATCATAATGAGGCTCACTCAAGTGATAATGATAACCAATATCATATATCACTCTAGCAGAGTCTGCATCATCAACTTGTCATGACAAAACCTGTGGTTTAGGCGATCTTGAGCCATTGATACCATCGATATATCAGATTTAGGGGAGTAAATTGATTAGTTGATCGACATCATGATGACAGGCTGAAACAAAAATGGTAATTTTGACTAAGAAAACTCCCAAAGCAATGTTAGAACGCTTCAAACAAAAATAATCACTTAAAATAACTATTTATCATGATGCTCAAATAAAGGGGCTTCATGAGGGTATTGTTTATTTTTCTACTGACAGCACGCCATTATGCAGAGTGAATTGAACATGAATAGCCATTCCTACGATCAGCTTCTGAAAAGTAAGCATCGGCTCTCTTTACTGCTTTTTCTATTTCTTAATGCGTCGTCAGCTATTTTTAGTATGATATTACCCTCCCCTGAAACACCCGCCATGACATTACCTATCATTATGATCACGGTTATCAGTCTAAGCGCAGCTGCATATTTGATTTTCATTTCGAAGAATTATGCCGATAAATTGAATTTATTTTCAATTATCATGGGCGCACTTTGGGCCTGGCAAATCATTCTCAAATTTGAGTATCTGGGAACAAATGAAAATAACTACTTATTACTCAGTCTGTTTACGATTTTCTTTATTGGCACCATTGCCCTATCGGATAACTTTCTCGCTTTTTGTTTGCATACCGCCCCTTCGGCATTGACTGTTATTTTTTTGGATGACTTCCAAAATATTTTCCGCATCATCTTCACGATTATGCTGCCCCTGATTGGCTTCTCTTTGCATCATTTGATGTTACGCCGCAGTGATAACTTCACTCGTAAGCTTGTTGCACGTCTTTATAATGAAAGAGAAAAATTCAGTGATTTAAGTATGATAGACCCACTCACCAGTTTATATAACCGCCGTGGGTTAGAGAATAAACTGGAGACATTACTCGCTCAATCCCCCGGTAATCATTATGTGTTACTACTGGATATCGACCATTTTAAGGCCTATAACGATAACTACGGCCATACCATGGGAGACCAGGCATTAGTGCGAGTGGCGGCAGCAATTCGCGATGCTGTCCGTTCGCGTGATATCGTGGTGCGCTATGGTGGTGAAGAGTTTTTAGTGTTGTTGACACATGTGAGCGAAGAGTATGCCACCCAGTTAGCTGAACGGGTAAGACAGCGAGTTTTAAGCCTTGATATTCCACATTTTTTCAATCATAAAGTGTCCACAACCGTCACACTCAGCGCCGGGATATCCCCCTTGCAATCCTATGATCTGGCCTCCTCACTTAAAGCTGCGGATGATGCACTTTATCGAGCTAAAAAAGATGGGCGCAATAAGGTCGCATTTGCTGAAGAAAATTTATCAAAGGTTGAATCATCCCTCTGATAAAATGATTAAATAAAGTGCCCGATGATTAATTATTCTGTAAATGGTTGAGTTGAATACTGCGGTATTATATTTCTCTTTTATTCTGTTATTAAACCATGTCATTACATAGACAAAATGTAATCACTAGTTTATCAATTGGCAGATAACATCTATTTAAGCTAATCATTCTAATTTCTCTATTCATAAAAATTAGTTTTTAAATGATAACTGGCTCTATTATCTCAACCTCAATACCCACCTATCTTTCGTCAAAAGTGACTCCCTCGGCCAAAACAAACCCGGAATATTATGCGAATAACAGAATAAGAATAATGATAATCAATATCTTTCAGACGTTGAATCATTGTCTGCGGTGGGGTGATAAATTCTTTTTTAACTCCGTCATTCGCGATTTTTATTGGATAACAAATTATTTTGTTGCTTTGCTAAACCGATTCTTCTACTTTTAGCAACAACTGGAATTGCAGAAAATAGGGGTTTACCATGGAGAATACCGTTTGGGTTTTAGGTGATGCTGTAATTGATTTTGTCCCTTAAAATTCAAATAGTTACCTTAAGTTCCCGGGGGGAGCCCCGGCCAATGTTGCGGTAGGTATTGCTAGATTGGAGGGGGAAAGTGCATTTATTGGCCGGGTTGGGCAAGACAGCTTTGGCCGCTTTCTGCAGCAAGCTTTGCAGTTAGCGGATGTGGTAAAACTGTCACGCGAAGAGCTAGATTTTATCTTCCCGAATCAAGCTATTACCACTGCCATGGAACACTTTATGGCGGATTATGGTTGCCAATTACTCTTGGTCACATTGGGGGCAGAGGGGGTTTGGGTGCATAACCGCCGAGAGATGAAAAAATATGCCAGTTGGAAAATCACCCCAGTAGACACCACGGGGGCTGGCGATGCATTTGTTGCCGGGCTACTCGCAGGATTATCGCAGCAACCCGATTGGTATCAATGCCAAGATTTAAGTGCGGTTATTGCACAAGCACAAGCATGTGGTGCGCTTGCCACCAGTGCTAAAGGGGCCATGACGGCCTTACCTAATGCCCAGGAATTAGCAGATTTTCTACAACGCGGCCACTAATCCTCAATTTGCAGTGCAGCTCACAATAGCTGAATCGGGTTAGCAAAATGTTTTGCTAATCCTGACAGACTGCCCCCTTCAGGCAGAAGAAAAAACCGTTCAAGTGGCAAAACGCCCGGTTTAGCATGCTGGACATATTCAGCTCCGCCGCCCAAGAGTTTGCCGGCAATACCTATTTGGGGGCAACACTGGCTGTTGTCTTCGCCCATGTTAGAATGAGTTATCTTTCAGGGCGACAGATTCACTCGGTGAAAACATTAATCTGTGAAAAACAATAAACGCATTACCATCAACGATATTGCCAAACTGGCTGGGGTGTCGAAGTCGACCGCCAGTCTGGTGCTCAATGGACGTAGCAAGGAATATCGTGTTTCGGACGAAACGCGGGATCGCATTATTGCTCTGGCCGGCGAACATAACTACCAGCCAAGTTTTCACGCCCGCGCTCTGCGCTCACCGCGCAGCCACACCATCGGGTTGGTGGTGCCAGAGATGACTAACTACGGCTTTGCGCTTATTTCGCGTGAGCTGGAAATGTTGTGTCGTGAAGCAGGATTACAGCTGCTTATCGCCTGTACCGACGAAAACCCTAGCCAAGAAATAATGGCCGTCAACAGCTTGGTACAGCGCCAAGTTGATGGCCTGATTGTGGCCTCCAGCCAACTCAATGACGGCGAATATCAAAAAATTAATGGCCGCCTGCCGGTGGTGCAGATGGACCGCTTGATGGGTGAGTCAGAGCTGCCGTTGGTTATCACCGACTCTCTCTCCTCTACCACGACATTGGTCGAAAACGTGGCGCGCCAACATCCGCAAGAGTTTTACTTTCTCGGCGGCCAGCCGCGGATCTCGCCGACCAGAGACCGTTTAGCCGGCTTCCAGCAAGGGCTGAAACAAGCAGGTATCGAATGCCGCCCGGAATGGATCCTCAACGGCCATTATTTACCCAGCTCCGGCTATGAAATGATTGCCCAGTTGTGCGCCCAATTGGGCCGCCCGCCCAAAGCGGTATTTACCGCGGCCTGTGGCCTGCTGGAGGGGGTGCTGCGCTATCTTAATCAGCATCAGTTAATGGGCAGTGATATTCATCTTTGCAGCTTTGATGACCACTATCTGTTTGATTGTTTGCCATTAAAAATAGATAGCATCGCCCAGGATTGCCAAGGGCTGGCTCGCCATAGTTTCGAGATGATAACCGCCCTGATTGCTGAAACACCTTTGGCACAAAATAAGCTCATTCTGCCGGGCCAAATCCATTGGCGGCATCCGGGTTCCAAGGCGCTCAATGAACAGCACTGAACCGGTCACCACGCCAGCGCTAGTGGGGTCGTGGCGGCGCTGCCAAAAACTGATGCAAGCCCAGCAATGGCGGGTACCACACCGCGCGGTAGGGGCCACTTTCCAGTCAATTTGTCAGCGGAAAAATGACTTACTGGTGCTCGGCCAGGCGGCATTGGAAGATGCTTATGAATATATGGAGGCGCGCCATTGCGTCCTGTTAATTCTTGATGAAAGTGGCTGCACTTTGTGGCAATGCGGCCATCCGCAGACCATGGGCCAGCTTCGCGAGTTGGGGATTGATTGCGGCAGTTATTGGGCCGAGGGATTGATTGGCACCAATGCCCCGGCACTGGCCATCGCCGAAGGGCACCCGATACAGGTCAGTGGCCAGCAACATTTCAAACAGGCCCTGCATCCGTGGCATTTTTGTGCCACCCCGGTGTATGACAACAGTGGCCGCCAGCGGGCCGTCATTGTTTTGGGCTGTTTGCTACTTGATAACGCCGCCAGTGACCTGCCACTGACATTAGCAATTGCCCGAGAAATTGGTAATTACCTCCACGCCGATACCCTCTTGGCAGAAACTAACCGCCATCTGAATGAACTCAATGCCCTGCTAGATGGGGTTGAAGACGGCGTAATGGCGTGGGATCAGCGGGGTTGTTTGCTGTACCTTAACCGCCGGGCAGCCGCCATTTTGCAACTCAATGAAACGAATAGCCTTGGCAAGCCGGTCACTGATTTACTCACCCTCCCGGCCTTGCTGAGCCAGGCTATTTTGCACCGAACTCCGCTCAGCCATGTGGAGGTGACCTTCGAGAATCAGCAACAATTTATTCCTGCCTTGCTGACCCTCAAACCCATTCCCGATGGTGACCGCTGCGGTTTTATTGCACTGCTGCATCCGCAAGAATTACTGAGGCAAATGCTTCATAGCCAATTAGGGCGAGCCAGTTATACATTTGATGATATGCCGGTCGCATCACTGGAAATGCGGCGCTTAATTCGTTACGGCAAACAGGCCGCTAAAGGCCGCCACCCCATTTTACTGCATGGCGAAGAAGGGGTGGGTAAGCAGCAATTAGGGCAAGCCATTCACAATGCCAGTAATCGCGCATCCGGCCCTTACATCGTATTGAATTGTCAGGCATTACCACAAAATCTGATGGCGCGGGAGTTCCTTGGCAGTGATGCCAGTGAAGGTGAATCAGGGCAGCCGAGCAAGTTTGAGTTAGCCAACGGCGGCACTTTATATCTGGAACAAGTCGAATATTTGTCGCCAGAAATGCAATCAGCGCTGCTACAAATTGTTAAAACCGGCATGGTGATGCGGGTGAACTCCAATCGAGTCATTCCGGTCGATGTTCGGATAATTACGGCCACCGGCGCTGACCTGCCCTTGCTTGTCAAACAAGGCCGCTTTCGGCGTCAACTGTTCTATACCCTGCAATCTTTTGAGCTCCATATCCCCCCTTTGCGCCAACGTCAGCAAGATATCCCACTCCTGGTTCAGCACACGCTAGCCAGTCTGGGGCAGCATTTTCACTGCCAATATCAGCCGGACGAAAGTGTCATTCGCCAGCTATGCCAATATCCTTGGCCCGGAAATGATCAGGAACTGAAAAGTGTGGTGGAAAGGGCCGCCATGGCCTGTCGCAACAACCGAATAAATCTCAATGACTTACCCGAGCATCTGCTCGGCGAAAAATTGCTATTGGAGCCGGATATGCCCCAACCCCAGCCGGTCTTATCACTGCAAGAATTAGAAAGACAGGCTATTATCCGCGCCGCGTTAGTATGCCAAGGTCAATTGAATGAAATGGCGGCCTTATTGGGGATCGGCCGCACCACATTATGGCGAAAAGTGAAACTCCATCGGCTGGATATCCACCAATTTAAGGGGGGCGAATCGCTGCCGATTTAATATCAATCAACTGCCCAGTCAGGGAATATCATTGGCAATGTGAATGCCTTAAGCTGCTCAGCAGATAACTGGCGACGTCCCTCATTCATTTCGGCCCCTACTCCTTTGCTATTCGCCTCAAAAAAACGTGAATCTTGCGGATAGAACCAGATTTTCTCGCCTTGCTTATCTTTACCTGACATTTTATCCCAACCGTAAATATGGTCATCCATCGTCGTATTGATAAATACGGCCTGACCAATCGCGGCCGGATCAGCATAACGGCCATCGTCAAAAGTGGTCGTCGGGTGCCATGGCCGCCCCAAAGCAAAACTTTTAGCAGGAACTCCGGGCTCTTTAGTCAGCCGGCTGTTAATAAATATCAGACCATAAGGTGATGTGGTTAAGGTGCTCGGAGCGGTGATATAACCATATGGCGGCTCAATATCACTGCGGTCACGCGCAACAATATCGCAATGATCAAAAACCATGACACCGGAGCCAAAAATAAAATCAATATGACCACTGATTTCACAATCAGTGAAATAACTCCGGCTACCCGTCTTACTATAAAGTGTGTCTTGGTAGCCCTGAAGTTTCACTTTTTTAAAACGCGCTTTATCACTATTTTCGGCTAACAATAATGCCACCGCTTGGAGATCTTTTAATTTTGTAGGGTCACTATCTGCTTTCTTTTTATTGGCCGGAAAATCAAAATCATTTCGAATGGTAAGATCTTCCGCTGTAAAGTTTGGCGCATTAACCAGTACGGTGCTACTGCCCGAAGTCCCCCATTTCTCGCCTTGTGGATTGAGCATTCCAGCAGCAGTATTGGCAGCGATTACCGTACCATCACGGGTCTCCCCTTTTAGCGTGACATTATTGCGGGTCACCTCAAGTCTCTCGGTATAAACCCCATTCTTGAGGAAGATAATAAAAGGAGAATCATCCATAGGTGCTGATTTCAATGCCATATTAATCGAAGAAAATTCGCTCCCCTGAGGAGTGGTGGAAACCACCGCATTATATTGAGCGGCATGCGCAGCCCCCAATGCAGCAAACGACATCAATCCTGACAATAATGTTTTACCCAGAAAATGAATTGGCATTTCGTGATCCTTAGTGACTGATATTCGCCAGATTAAACTCACGTTGCGTTATTATTAATAAAGTAAAAGTTAGATTTTTATAAAAGCATAATACACAAATTGAAACATCGCTCCAATAACTTGGATCACACTTTTGACATTATGATTAAAATCATAAAAACAATTTTTTATTTTCTTAACTTAATTGGTATAAATTAGATTTCATTTCAATTAACGAGATGAGTAAAAAAACCTGTTACATATAAGCTTTACGGGTTAAATATGTCTTCATAAAGCAAGCAATAAAAAACAATAACATATAATTTGATCAATATATATATTGACGCATATTTATAAAAGCTTGCTGAAAAGAGTTCTTTGAGATATAAAAATATCGAAATAAAAAATCAGACTCACCATTATAGAATAACTTAATTAATATATATATTTTTTTTATTGCTTGTTAACATTAATATAACTTATCAATGAAACCTAGTGGGATAGGATAATTTTATTATGGGAATTAAATATAAAATCATTCAGTTCAATATAAATGAATTTGATGTAAATATAAAATCAATTAAAGATGAATTATCATTTAATAAATTAGCTTGGGACACTAATGATATAAAATTATCCCAATTAAGATTCCTCATCAGTAAATATTCTGCACATAGAAAAATAATTCTACAGGAAGCTCAACACTATCTTGATGAAAGTTTGGTTCCCGAAAATATTCAAGCCCTTATATCCGCATTATCCATGCCAGATAAAAAAACTTTTTACGCGTATAAACCTTTTAGAAAAAGGGGTATTAGTCAATTTATTGTTGAATATATTGATAATAAATGGGAAGTTAACCATATTAATCTTCCTTCATTAACTCGCTTTACTCAACATGCTGATCATCAATTAGATTTAAGACAATTAATACGCCGATTTCCACCAATGGATAAAACCACAGTTCATTCTCCGACATTGAAGATACTGATTAAAAAATTCATCGAAATGTTATGTGAATGCGAACCGCAGAGAGGTATAAAAAAAATTGAAGTCACTTGCCATCAAGTATCTTTAATTATCGATAATACAACACACTCAGTTTCTAATTCGCCGGAAGGGTTACATCAGGATGGGAGTAATTATATTGTTTCCGCATTAGTCATTGATAAATATAATATTGAAGGAGGTGTAAGTAAACTCTATTGTGCTGAAAAAGATATGCTCATCAAATCCCATACACTAGAGTGTGGCGAGGGATTATTTCATATCGATAAAAATTCGACGATTTGGCATCAAGTCACACCTATAAAATTAAAGGACCCATCAATAAAAATGGGATATAGAAATATATTAGGATTTGATTTCAATTATATATCGTGAATGTAACCTCCTATGAAGCTAATGTAATGATGATAAGAAAAAGACAAGAAAAACAAAGTATCATATTATCGATACTCTTTTTTATTCATGGCGTAACCTATGCAAGCTTGGTTCCCTGGATTCCAGATTTAAAAGAAAAGTTTAATCTCAGCAACTATATGGTTGGAATAATGGTATCGGCTATTCCAGCTGGATCGATAATTTTTGGTTTACTATCGAAAAAGTTTATCAATTTTATAGGGCTGTATTGGGCAACAAATATAACATTTTTATTATTAGTCATTGCAATATCAACCGTTGCATTTTCATCATCATGGTATGAAATAACATTATTACTTTTTCTGTTTGGTATTTTTGATTCTTGGGGCGATACATGCATCAATGTTCAGGCCCTGAATATACAAAGAACATATGGACAGAGTTTAATTAATAGAGTTCATGGTGCCGGGAGTATCGGGACAATATGGGGAGGGTTTATTGCTGTAATGGCAATTGGCTTCGGTTTTTCAATGGAGCAATTCAACCTAATATTATTAATGATAAATTTAACAATGTTCACCATATATATGGTGCTATTTAAAAAAGCATCTGCAACTAGCTATAATTACTTAAATATAAAATCGCATAAAGAACGGAAAAAAATGTTACTAGAAACCAAACTCTACATTATATCTTTAATAATTCTAGTATTTACATGCAATATAGAAGAAACCGCAAGCATCTGGGGAGCAATATATATGAAAGATATTTATAACGTCTCTTCCGTCATTTCTGGCTTGCCTTATCTCGCATGCCAAATATGCATGGTTATTGGGCGTATATTTGGTGATTATTTCACCAACAACTGGGGGAAGATACAGACATTAAAATATGGAATATTATTATCGATATCTGGCGTAGCATTAATAATAACCATTAACTCATCTTTTTTTACAATATTAGGTTTTTCTCTCATTGGTTTAGGCATATCAGTAGTATTCCCATTAACGATATCATTTATTGGTCAATTGCCCAATATAAATGCGACCAGCGGAGTTACTTTTGCCACTTGGATGTCAAGAATTGGTTTACTGGTCTTCCCCCCTTTAATCGGCGTACTAGCAGATTTCACCTCTCTGAGGACTGCTTTTATAGCCATATTAATCAGTTGCATATTAATCTTTTTCTTAATTAATATTCTATCCATAAAATCAACTCGACTAAGCAGTTAATATCAGGAGATAAATAATGAAGAAAATGAAGTGGGCGATTATATCAGGAGATGGTCTCCCAACCAGTGGTCTATTAACTATATTTAGAAATGTAGCTAAAATAGCCATAGAAAGTAATATTATAATTCATGAAATCCCTACTGATCTGGGATTTTCCTGGCGGCCAGATAAAATAAAATTCTTCCCTCACGGGAGCCAAGGTTCATACTATCCGACATGGATGAAAGTGAGTTCTATTCATCAGTATTCAATGTGTGAAGAAGATTTCGGCAATGAATTTACGCAGTTAAGGAGTAACATTGCTAAATATGAATATTTAACAGTGTCGGAAACAACCGATATTAAAAAAAAGATACATGCAATTTCTGAACACTATAAAAGTTACTTTATCAATTGGCTTGAGGATAACGAAATTGACTGGTTATTCTGCTTAAACATGACACTTTCCGATGCTGTTCCGGTAAACCTGGCTATCCATCATGCTGCAAAAGAGTATTGGGCGAAAAAAAACTATGGCGGTGTAATTTTCTGGGAGCATGATCTTTTTGGTAGCTATAGTATTTATGAGCATACAGAAAGGCTATACCCACAAACTCCCAATGCATTGACTCCGATACCACAAAATAATAACTATACTAAATGGATAGTTGCCTCAGAGGCTCTGGCCAATGAATGCAGATACTACCCAACAGAACTGGCGGTCGATGTCATTCCCAATATATTACCTTCTATAGATAAATTTGGATTTAATGAGATTCATAGTGAATTTTTAAATCAACATAATATAGCCGTAGGTTCGCCCATAATTATTGTTCCTGTTAGGGTATTTAGAGTCAAAGGTATCGAAATATCAATTGATGTTTTTAGCTCTCTGCTTAATATTTATAAAAATAAAGGGTTATGCACACCTAAGTTATTTATATTTGGCAATATGAATGAAGACTCTGAGTATGCACTTTGTCTAAAAATGCAAGTTAATGCTTTGCATCTCGATGATGATATTATATTTTTAGATGAGGTTCCGCTTCAAACTTATAAGAGTAAAGATAATCGTTGGTATTTAGATGAGATTGACTTGCTTATCATATGTCATGCTTTATCCGGGGCTGTTTTATTCACCCCCAATGTCGAAAATGTTGAAAGTGTCGGTTTGGGCCCCGCCCTCGCAGCTATCGCAGGCATTCCTTGCGCCGTCACTGAATATACTGCTTTCACTGAATTTTATGGCTGCGAATATCATCATATAAAAGTGAATCCCAATGCGCCTGAGAATGCGGCACAGCAATTATTTGAATGGATGCGTAAACAGGCTGCGGGTGAAGTAGATATTAAGATGCAGCTAGCCAGTAATAAACTGCTGGTTCAATCAAAATTCCCCGAAAAACCATGGCATGAATTTATACATAAATTACGAGGTGAGTTATCCAATTCTAATTTAAATCCATTAGTTTTCAAATAAACTTTCTTCTTTAGAAGGATACATCATGAATATCATAGAGACGACCCCAAAAAAGGTGGCAGAGATCCCTGACAAAATCAATATTCTGATATTAGGTGGAGGAATGTCAGGATTAGAGTTAGCTAAACATTTAAATAATAGAGAAGTGGAAAACATAGTTGTTATAGAGGCAGGGCCCGCGGATGATTGCAATCACATTAATGCTGGAGAAGAATATCAGCAAGCCAATGAACTTTGGAAAAATGAAGAATCTGATAAATATGCTTACCGCTCATGGCTATCTTTAAGTGAGCCTCATTTCTCAAAAGGAACCTGTTTACGGCGAAGAGTCGGTGGCCGCTCACTCTACTGGCATGGTGTTATCTTGCCAATAGAGGCCGAAATTCTCAAGTATTGGCCGCCAAAGATTGTCAGTGACCTTACAGAGAGCTGGTTAGGAGGCCCATCTCTTTATAGTCAAGTACAATCGGAAATATTAGCCTGGGCTGAAAAAAAAGATAATGCTGACTATTCTTTCAAATTCACTCATTTTGAATTTAATGTTACCCCCCAAGCGACCAAAATACATGGAGAATCTGGTCGTTGGGAAGCTTATTCACCCCTATCTTATTGGAAAGAGGATAACAAACTCAGGAACAGCCCCCTCATTATCCCCGGATATGAAGCAGTCGCGCTTATTATTAAAAATGGGAAATGCATTGGTGCAAAATTAAGAGAAATTGCATCAAATAAAATACATCACGTGTTAGCCGATAAATGCGTACTTGCCTTAGGCACTATTGAAAACTCACGTTTAGCCGCTCAAGCCCTCTATGATTCAGGCGATTTTACAAAGAAAAAAATAACAGGTCTTGTTGATCATATTGTGCAAGGATTTAATGTCACATTTGAGCATAATAAAAATCCGGCTAAAATTGAGGCGCTAATTGACCGCTATCCCGATACTATATTTTTCAGCCCCAGCATGTCTGGAGAAAGATTTAATTTATTTTTTACAATCAGTAGATCCAACTTTGGTATTGAATTAGAGGTATGGACGATGGGTGAACAAATCCCTTCCACTCATGGATGTATTAACATAAAAATAGATGATGATATTGTACCATTATCCATTTCATGTGACTTTGGAAATGACGATAATATACTAATACAAAAAGAAAAAGATGAATTAAATATATTTTGGCGCGAAGTGTGTGAAAATAAAAAAATACCCTTTGAGCCTCTAGATTTTGAGACAGGATTTATGATTCATGCCCGCACCATGGGAGATGTCCACCATCAATTTCGCTCCCCTTCCAGAATTGTCAATTATAATGTACCAACAACCTGGATTAGTCCTCTGGGGACAGAGAATCATGAAAGTAGCACTCTGCCCCTCGGGACGATATTAAATGACAATCATGAGTTTAATCACATCAGTAATCTATTTGCTGTCGGCCCCAGTACATTTCCACGGCCAGGTGCTGCCAACCCATCATTAACGACACTCGCACTATCCCGCAGACTCGCCTATTTACTTAGCTGACAATACTATAAATTAATAAGGATATTAGTTATGCAAAAACCAATTTACATTCTTGGCACGGCTCTATCTCACGATGGTTCAACCTGCTTAATGAAAGACGGCGAAATTATATTCGCAATCGAGAAAGAAAGAATATCCAGAATAAAGCATGATGGCTTTAATGATAATGATACAATTCAATACTGCTTAGATGCTGCAGGTATTAAATATAATGATCTCACATTAATTGTGGAGCAAAGCTCTCATAACCCACTTTTTAGCGAGCAATTAGAATATCGGAAGAATCGCGTTTTGCCGCCAATGGTGCCTATTGTCACACTTTCTCATCACCTAGCTCATGCTTATAGTGCCATTGGTACATCACCTTTTGACGATATGGGGGTGGTCGTTATTGATGGGCATGGTGGCAGTGCAGATAGTTGCAATGACATTATTACCCATATCTCTGGCGCAGATACTATTCATCTTAATAATCGCTACCGATACTGGGAAACCTGTAGCTACTATATTTATCAAAGTGGTAAAATGATGCCCATCTTTAAAGACTTTTCCCGTTGGGTGAACCGGAAAGATAGAAAAATTTATCCTGCGTCAACATGGGAAATAGAAAATTCTATTGGCGAGTTTTATGAAGGAATAGCACTGTATATTTTCGGTGAACTCGACTGTGCAGGTAAATTAATGGGGTTAGCTCCCTACGGCAGAGCGAATATTATTAATTGGCAACCTTTCTTTTTCAGTGCTGGGAAAGTGATATTACGTAATGATTGGTGGGAAAATATTGACCCATTACTAAATACTCACCCAACACATTTTAACGATAACTTCCAATATTATGCAGATCTGGCTTATTGGGCACAAACCCAACTTGAAGAAGCCTTATTCTATCTGTTCAACTATTACTATCAACTTCATCCTATGAAAAACTTTGCTTATGCCGGCGGGGTCGCATTAAATGCTACAGCAAATGAAAAACTCATTAATAGATGTGAGTTTGATAATCTATATATTCAACCAGCAGCAGGCGATAATGGGCTTTCTATCGGATGTTGTTATTATGGCTGGTTGGAAGTCCTCAAAAAAGAGCGAATTAAGCATTCAGGTGCAACTTATTTTGGCAAAAACTATAATGATATTAGCGTGACAGCCGAGCTTGAAAAACAAGCGGATAAGATTGAATATGCTTACTGTGAAGATATTGAAACTATGGCTGCGGTAGCCATTGCCTCTGGTCATGTTATTGCCTGGTTCCAAGGGGAGTCTGAGTTCGGGCCACGTGCCTTAGGAAATAGAAGTATCTTGGCCGACCCCCGCAGTTCACAAATGAAAGATCACATTAATGCCAATGTGAAGTTTCGGGAGGATTTCCGACCTTTTGCCCCCGCTGTTTTACATGAAAAAGTACATGACTATTTCCATTTAAATCATGATAGTGACTACATGCTATTTATTGCTTATGTAAAAGAGCAATACCATACTGATCTTCCCTCAATTGTCCATGTTGATGGAACTGCTCGAGTCCAGACGGTTAAAGAAGATATCAATAGAAAATTCCATAAATTGATAACCGCTTTTTTTGATGAGACTAAAATACCTATATTACTGAATACCTCATTGAATATTAAAGGCATGCCAATAGTCGAGACCCCCAAGGATGCAATTAATCTATTTTTAAGCTGTGGCTTGGATCTGTTATTTATCAATAACTACAGAGTATCGAAGAAGAAAATAACCTGTTAACTAATTTATATACCTATAAATCATATTTCTCGTTTAAATTTCGAGGTTTTATATGCAAGGAAACATATTTCCAATCTATAAAAAAAACAATCTAAAAATAGGTATTATTCATCTATCCACAGAAGGTATTCAAATCTTTGTTGGTGGGGTTGGCTCTTATATCAGAGGGCAAATTCAGGCTCTACCTGAAGTGATTGATTCACTGGCTGTGTATGATATAAGGTTAGAACCTCATTTTATTGAAATTGCATACAACAAATATAATTCATTCTTTGATGCAGATTGTCGTAATTATTATATAGAAAGAATTAATCAGATGGGGGGAACATTCTCAACGGTGCCAAATATGACCTTGGGTAATGGGGTCGGATGTTTATGGCCTTACGGCGATGCTTTCCTTGGTGACTTACAAAACTGGAAGATATCCTCAGCTGCAGCTGCTGCCAAAATTATTGATATCAGTGAGAATTACGATATTACTTTAGCATTCTGTCATGAACTGCCATTCTCATTTACACCTTTAATTGCCAGCTTACATGCCGCAGTCGAAGAGGTGAATCTAAAGATTATCTATGTCTCCCACGGCACCGCATTTAATCATGAAATGCCATTACCCAATCCTGAACGGCTGATGGCAGAATCATTACCCATTCAATGGGCGAAGATTGATTCTAATATCAAGCTCGGCACTATCAGCGATTTTCTGGCGGATCACTTAGTTTCAGAATATGGCGCTGACCCACAAACATTTATACCGGTTCCCGCCGGGATAAATATCAGTGACCCGTGGTATCGGATACGCAGTGAGCAAGAGATCTGCAACACGCTATCTGCTTATGGAATATCACTCGACTCCCCACTGGCAGTCACTCTTGGGCGAGGAGTATATTATAAGCGCTATGATTTGTTGCTTAAAGCGGCGAGTTATCTGGGCGATGATATACATACCGTTATCGTGAGTGACCCTGTCTTGCCAGAATTATCCGCATTAGCCAGCCAGCTTGATGTAAATACGTCAATTATAAATTCGTTTGATCGCGAACTGATGGCTTGTCTGATCCAGTGGCGTAATACGCGTGCATGTATTCTGTCTGCTGAAAATGAACCGAATGGACTTATTCCTATGGAATCACGCTGGTTAGCAAGAAAGCAGGGAGCTTTATTAATTGTGGCCGACTCTGGTGGCCTGCGTGAACAAGTTGAAGAGGGTGTTGATGGGTTCGTGCATATTCCGGGTGATGCGGCAAATTTAGCGGAAGTTATACGTCATGTTTGCCAATTAACTGAGTTTGAAATAGATAAAATTAGGCAAGCAAGTGCTGCATTAATAGCAGATCGCTATAACTGGAAAAACCAAATTCTGACGCCACTGAGTTGCTTAATTCCTCAGATAGCGGCCCTGAATTGAGGCCGCTATCTCAATGATGATAGAGATGGGAGACGAAACCGTTTACTGGAGTTTGAGTGCTCCAGTTGCGGTATCCAATAACGCTGTTTGACCATTACGACTGGCCTCAAGGCAACCTGTCGCCCCCACTAACATCGGAATATCCAATTCTGTGGCCAGAATTGCACTGTGAGAAAGAATATGCCCGTGACTTAAACAGATACCTTTTACTTGCTGGTGATTCAGACCAATCATTTGCGATGGGAATAACTCCTCAGCCAATAATAAAATCTCGCTGTCGACTGAAATCGCCACTGGCGGCAATCCCGTCAAATGACCTAAACTGCGATTAAGAATATCTCGAATGTCCAGCTCACGAACACGCAGATAGTCATCATTCAGTGCCTGATAGTCCGCCACCATGGCCATTAACTCATCCTGTAATGCCGATTCCGCACAAATCTGTTGCTGTTCTATCCGTTTATCCATTGATCTGTAAAGCTCTTCATCATCAATTAGCATGGCATGTGCAGTAAAAATATCGGCCGCCTGAGCACCAATCTGCTGTTCCGCCTGCCGTGCCAGCTGCTGGAGGTCAGCCAGGGTGTGCGCTAAAGCCTGATGTAAACGCAATTGTTCGTTAGCAATATTCTCAGCATTAATGGTGCGCGGTAAAAAGACCGGAATGGCGGGTAACCATTGAAGTATGGGCGCGGTAATCGTCCGGCGAGGAACCATTATGCCGGTGAATCCACTATCACTGGCAGTGGTGACAGATTCGCCAAAGTGCTGATGGGCCAGTTGCATAAAAGCATCCAGTGCCTCGCCTGCTTGCTCGCCGCTGGCCAGTAAACGAATGGTATCGCCTTTACGTACTTGCAAAATGGCGAGCTGATTCAGGCTACGGGGATTAACACATTGACCATTTTTTTCCAGCAGTAAATCTGCGGCAAACGGCGCTAATACTTCGACTAATTTAGCCGCAGGGCGGACATGTAATCCATTAGGATTACGCACCACCCAACTCACACTCTGTGCATCAGGGGCCGCCTTGGCCATTTCATCACTCCTGGCGGGCGGGCTGACACTTTCACCTAACTGTGCCGCTTTAGCCGCCATCGCCCCCATTGCTTCAGCACACACCTCGTCCAAGGATGCCCCGGATGAGGCCGCAACCACCGCAGCCAGAGTCCCCTCGACCAGTGGAGCGGCGCAAAGCTGCACGTTTTTCACCCTCTCGGGGTCTAATAACTCCAGTGCGGTTTCAGCACTGAGTAATGCGCTGCCTAAATCCATCAGCACCAATACACCTGATGGAGAATAAACCGATTCAATGGCTTCCATCACTTTAATAGCATCCGTGCCGATAGGATGATCCAGGTCGTCTACACCGGCGGCCACCGCGAGCTGGCAACCACCTTGTGTCATTTGCTGTGCCAGTTCGGCCACACCCTGAGCCAGCAGCGCGCTATGAGAAACTACAACGAGATTGACCATCTTTCCTCCTGATAATCTTGTGAACCACATTAGTGGCTAGCAACCTGCCACAGCGCCTGCATCATCAACATCACGGATGTCGCCCCCGGGTCTTGATGGCCAATGCTTCGCTCGCCAAGATAACTGGCACGGCCTTTGCGCGCCTGCATGGTGATAGTCCCAGCCAATGCAAGCTGGGCGCGTTCAACAGTTTGCTGTAATGCATCCACCAGCGGCACCCCTTGCTGGTTGGCCTGTTCAAGTTGTGCCACCACCGCCCACCAAACATCACACATGGTTTTATCACCCGGCTCAGCTTTGCCGCGCATCACCACCCCTTCAACACCATCTTTAAACATCTGGCAGACTGCGGGCAAATCCAGGCTCTGCTTGGCGTTGGTACTTTGTGCTGCGCGAATAAAGAAAGTGCCGAACAGAGGGCCACTCGCGCCGCCAACACTTGAAAGCAGGGTCATACCGGTATTTTTCAGAATGAAACCAATATCTTTATCAGCAAAGGAGGGTAATTTTTCGACCACTTTATTAAAACCACGATTCATATTCAGGCCGTGGTCACCATCGCCGATTTCAGTATCCAGCTGTGTCAGAAAATCCCGTTGTTCACTGAAAACCTCAGCACAAAGTTGCAACCAACTGACAATCTGTTGTTTGGTAAGTCCCATGACTTTCTCCTGGCACATTATTGTTTGCTAATAAATGTTGTTTGCTAATAAATTTCTGGTACCACGGCCCTGCAATGTCAAATTCACCGGGCATCAGCAGCCCCAGCGAAGGGCCGGGGTATTCACTGGTGCATCCCATAGAGACAGTAGCTCATCGTCCACCTTCAACAACGTAATAGACATGCCCTGCATATCCAATGAGGTGCAATAAGAGCCAATCAGTTTGCGCTCAATGGTCAAACCAAAATCGGCACAACAGGCAGCCAGACGGTGCCAGACACCATAAAGCTCTGATAGCGGCGTCGCCCCCAAATTATTGACCAGAGCAATGACTCGATCACCTTTCGCCAGTGGCTGCTTGCTTTGGCGCGTCTCACGCCAATCCTCTGCTTGTCTGTCCCAATGGCGCAATGTGCGCTGGTAGCTACCATGTTCAATCAGGGTTTGGAACATGGCGTCCACGGTGTCATTCAACGAGGTAAATGGCCGCCGTTCAATGCCGGGTTCGCCATGGATGCCCACCCCAAATTCCATCTCATTTTCAGCTAATGTAAAGGACGGTTTACCCGCCGCAGGTACAGTACAAGCGGCGAGAGCAATGCCGATAGAGTGCCCCTGATTATTGATTTTTTGGCCGAGCGCCACGCATTCATCCAATGAATCACCACGAACCGCAGCAGCCCCGAGTAACTTTTCAATAATGACCGTATTGGCCACCCCTCGCCGGCCGGCGGTATACAGGCTATCTTTGACGGCCACATCATCATCAATGACTACTGTGCCAACTGCGGTTCCCTCGGCATGTAACAGCTCTGCCGCCGTTTCAAAATTAAGAATATCGCCAGTGTAATTCTTGATTAGCATCAGTACGCCCTGCCCGCCATCAATGGCTTGGCCGCATTCATACATTTGATCGGGGGTCGGCGAGGTGAAAATCTCACCAGGGCAAGCACCATCCAGCATACCTGCGCCGATAAAACCGCAGTGCATAGGTTCATGACCACTGCCACCGCCAGACATCAAGGCCACTTTGCCCCTCACCGGGGCATCTATCCGAGTGATAAAAAGAGGTTCCTGATGCAATACCAGCTCAGGATGGGCCGCAACCAACCCCTGAATTTGTTCCTGTAATACACTCTCAACGCTGTTAATTAATTTTTTCATTTTATGCTCCGCGAGCGGGAATGCTGGGAAGTTGAGTTGCCGATGATGAATCACACCGGCGAACTCGGTCAGTTAGCTTGCCTATCGGCCCACTTAATTGAGGAAAGCCTGGCCTAAACGGTCAGCCACAATAATAGCGGCATAAACGCTATCTGCTGTGACGGCAAACGGCATATTGTGAATGGTTTCACCCTCGGCACAACTGGCCTCAGCAACCGCGCGAATCTTACTTTCAATATCCTGTGACACCCCCATTTCGGCTAATGTGATGGGTAAACCGAGTTGTTGGCAGAATGAAAGCACCGTTTCTATCTCTTCCATACTGCTGTTTTGTAATACCAGTTGAGTCAGAGTACCGAAGGCCACTTTCTCGCCATGATACAGATGGTGGCACTCTTCCAAGACGGTGAAACCATTATGAATAGCATGTGCCGCCGCCAAACCACTACTTTCAAAACCAATACCACTTAAGTAAGTATTGGCTTCGACAATACGTTCCACGGCCTCAGTGACCACCCCCGCTTCTACTGCCAGCTTGGCTTTGAAACCCTCCGCCAGTAGGGTTTCGTAGCATAAACGGGCCAAAGTGACTGCGGCTAATGTTGACGCGCCCCCGGCCATGCTGGTGGCTTTGGCATCAAAACAGGCCTGTGCTTCAAAATAAGTCGAGAGCGCATCCCCCATACCGGCAATCAGTAAACGCACCGGCGCTTTTGCAATAATCGCGGTATCCATCAGGACGATGTCTGGGTTTTTGGGGTAAATAAGATATTCAGCAAATTCGCCCTGTTCGGTATAAATCACTGATAATGCACTGGTTGGCGCATCGGTAGAAGCAATGGTCGGCACCACAATGACGGGAATATGTTGATAGTGAGCAATTGCTTTTGCTGTATCGAGAGTTTTCCCTCCCCCAATACCAATCACTCCGTTGCAATGATGTTTTTTCAGCTCAACCGTGAGGCGCTCAATTTCCTGCCGTGAACATTCGCCGTTAAAGCGGCTGAAATGATTTTCCAACTCATTGGCTTGTAAACTCGCGCCAACAGCATCCGCCGTTAGCTTCATCACAAAATCATCAGCAATAATAAAATAGTTATTAGCCAGTAACTTAGCAAATTCACCAATGGACTGTAATGCATTGGCACCTTGAATATATTTAGACGGAGATTGAATGACTTTCAGCATATCTTGCTCCTGTAGCGTAAGAGATAACGTAAGAATGAATATTTTTTAAGGTCAATTTGATGAAACTGGAACTACTATAAGCGCAAAAAATAGACTGGGAATCGATAATGAAAACGTTCCATTATGAAACTTCACTGTGTTAGTTGCGTTTCATAATGGAACGAAAGAGTGAGTATTCAGGAGTGGGAAGAGAGCCAGTGCACAGAATGCGTTTAGGGCTTAAGAATAAATCCAGCCCATGTGACACATAAAAAAACAGCCCCAATAATGGGGCTGCTGAAGTTATCTTAGATTCAATAACACCATAAGTTACTCACTGACCGGCTCATCGTGCACCTTATCTTTAGGTTCCGGGTTCATACAGCTATATATCACTGGCAACACCAGCAATGTCAGCACGGTAGCAAAGCCCAGACCGAACATAATAACCACGGCCATACTTTGGAAGAAAGCATCACTCAGCAGCGGAGCCAGCCCCAATACCGTGGTAAACGCGGTTAGCATGATAGGGCGCAGACGCGCAGTTGAAGCATCAATAATGGCATCACGCAACGGTTTTTCCTGCCGCTGTAAGCCAATTTCTTCCACTAACACAATCCCGTTACGTATCAACATCCCACTCAAACTGAGCAGCCCCAACAGCGCCATAAAACCAAATGGAATACCGGTAAGTAAGAAGCCGACCGTCACGCCAATAAGGGCTAATGGTACTGTCAGCCAAATAGCCAGAGCATTACGTACCGAGCTAAACATCAAGACCGTCACCACAAACATTATCAGGAAGGCGATGGGCAAGCTGATGAAAATACCCCGTTGTGCTTCTGTGGTACTTTCATAGTCACCGCCCCATTCAAGTTCATAACCGCGTGGCAGCTGGATGGATTCCACCCCAGGCCTGATGCGCTGCAATAACTCTGCTGAGGTTTCCCCGCCCTGCTGGGTTGGGTCTGTTTGCACCGTTAATGTCCGCTTGCGATCCAAACGCATAATCAGCGGGTCTTCCCACTCGGTTTCAAAACTGGTGACAACATTATCAATCGGGATAAAGGCCTGCCGCGCCTGACTCCACACCATCACATCATTTAGCCGCTCAGCATTGAGTCGCTCGGAATCCGGTGTGCGCAGGACAATCGGCATCAGGCGAGTACCATCGCGGTACAACCCTACCGGTAGGCCGCCAAAACTCATGCGCAATGTGCCATCAACCTCACGTTTATCGACCCCCAACTCGCGGCCCAGATAATCAGAGAATTGTGGCCGGATCATTTTGCTACGATCCTGCCAATCATGCCTGGCACCATCCGCCATCGGGTCCGCAATAATCGCTTTTTCTGCCTGTGCTGCCAAACTACGCAACACTTCTGGGTCCGGACCAACAAAGCGGGCTTCAATGGAACTGTTGTTTGATGGCCCGAACATGATGCGTTTTATCTGCGCATCAACTTGCGGGTATTCATCGTGCATATAGGATTCGATTTCATCAATCAAACCGGGGATCTGGTCAAGCTGCTCAGTGCGCACCATCACCTGCGCATAGTTAGGATAGTGACGTTGGGCGTTATAAGTCAGCATAAAGCGCATTGCGCCCTGACCTATGGTTGCCATGGTGTCAGCCACCCCTGTTTGCTGCTTGATATACTGCTCGACCTTATTCGCCACCCCTTCGGTATAGCTGATATCAGTGCCATTCGGCAGCCAAATATCAACAAAGAAAATAGGTGTGTTTGATGGCGGGAAGAAACTTTGGCGAACATGACCAAAGCCCACGACTGACGCCACTAACATTGTCGCCAGCAGCACCAAAGTCACCGTACGATGCCGCAGTAACTTATTCAGCACTACGCGATAATAGCGGAATAACCAACCATCATAAGGTTGCTTGGCGGGTTCATCCGCCGCCACTTTCGCCGGTTTCTGATTATCAAATGCCCATTTGGAGAAGACCGGCGTTAACGTCAGGGCGGTGAACCAGCTCAACATCAGAGAAATCAACAACACCTGGAATAACGATTTACAGTATTCACCGGTTGCATCATTAGACAAGCCGATAGGGGCAAAGGCCAGAATGGCAATGATGGTCGCCCCTAACAGCGGCATCATTGAGCGCTTCACGACATTGCCGATGGCCGTGGAAATGCTTTCGCCGCGCTGACGGCCAACCACAATCCCCTCCACCACCACAATGGCGTTATCCACTAACATACTGAGCGCGATAATCAGCGCCCCTAATGACACTCGCTGTAGCTCAATATTAAACAGCCACATAATGAGCAAGGTGCCGAGCACGTTCAGTGCCAGTGAGATGGCAATCACCACGCCACTGCGCACCCCCATAAAAATCAGCAGGGTGACAACAACAATTAACAGCGCCAACAGGAAGTTCAGAATAAAGCCATTAACCGCCCCTTCAACTTCATGGGACTGGTCATAAAATACATTGATATGCATGCCTGACGGGCGCTCACCCTCCAACTGCGCCAGCCGAGCTTTAATGGCATTACCCACATTCACAACGTTGACATTCGGGGCAAATGAGATCCCCAGCGCCAGTGCCGGCTTACCATTAGCGCGATAAATATTAGTCGGTGAATGGCCAAAACCTTGTGTCACAGTCGCGATGTCGCGCAAATAGACACTTTTTGGGCTGCCAGGCTGACTCACCAGTAAGTTTCCAAGCTCTTGGACACTCTGGAATTCACCGGTCGGATGCAGACGAATCGACTCACTGCCAACCTGCAACTGGCCGGCATCGGACACCACATTCTGGCGCGCCAGCAAATCGGACAACTGCTGCGGTGTAATACCGGCCGCCGTCATCTGGGCGCGAGAAATCTCCACCTGAACTTCTTCCGGCAAGATACCGACAATCCCCACTTTCCCGACGCCGGGCACCAGTACCAACTCACGCCGCAACTGCTCAGCAAAGTTACGTAAATCCTGATTGCTGTAGCCGTCCCCGGTGAGTGAGAAGAAGAAGCCGTACACATCGCCGAAGTCGTCATTGACCATCGGCGCACTGGCCCCCGGTGGCAAACGCACACTGTTATCATTTATTTTGCGCCGTAATTCATCCCAGATTTGCGGCAACTCATTCGCACCATATTGCGCACGAATATTGATAGTGATTTGCGACAACCCGGCACTGGAAATAGAGGTCACATCATCAACATAAGAGAGCTCCTGAATGGCATTCTCAAGAGGTAATGTGACTTCTTCCTCAACCTGTTGCGCCGATGCCCCATCATAGCGAGTCACCACTACCGCCGTTTTGATGGTAAAAGCGGGGTCTTCCAGCCTACCTATATTGAGATAGGCAATAACGCCACCAATACCCAGCAACAAAATTGTTAACCAGATACGGGTAGTATTATTGATAAAATTATCAAGCAGCTTCATTAGAGACCCCGCTCACGAACCCAAGCCCGGACAATTTGATTGGGGCGAAGCTCACCAGTACCGGCCGAGACAATTTGCTCACCGTCAGCCAGTCCAGACGTGATTTGAATGCCATTCGCTGTTAGCTGGCCCACTTGCACTTTGCGCTCTTCAACATGCATCTGACCATCATCATTCTTGATGACCCAAACCCGAGCATCATTCAACTGGGTAGTGTCGGGGTTAAATACCGCCTCGACTGGCACCACAATGGTGGGGTGGTTAGTCCCTGAAAGATTTCCAGAGTTAATTCTTACCCGGCCACTAATACCAGAAAGCAATGGCATATCTGCCGGGCGTTTCATGGTCAATGTGACCTGGAAAGTCTGGGAAGCGGAAGTCGTCGAAGTGGTGTGTTCTTTATATTCAGCAACAAATTCGCGCCCCGGCAAATGGTTAAGTAATACCGTCGGCTTGTAGTTGCGGTTGCTGATATCCAATGTGGTAAACAGACGCTCTGGCACACTGAAGACCACATCCAGCGTATCCAATGCACTTAATGTCGCCACCGTTTGGCCAGGTGCCATTACCTGATGATTCCGCACATTAACATTGGCGATAATACCGTCGAAAGGTGCGGTGATGGTCGCATCACTGAGCTCTTTTTGCGCAATTTCCAGCGCTGCTCGGGCGGACTCCATCTCAGCGCGGCGAACATCCAACTCGGCGCGTGAAACGGCCCGTTGCCCTTGCAAGGTATTGAAACGATTAAACTGATCTCGAGCCAGATTAAAGGTGGACTGACGATCTCTGACTCGCAAGCTCAAGTCAGTGTCATTCAGTTTGGCGATAACCTGGCCTTTTTTCACCTGCTCACCTTCGCGAACCAGCAATTGTTGCAACTGCCCACTGCGTTTAAAGGAGAGTTGGGTTTCATCGCCCGCCTGTAATCGGGCTGGGAAATAACGAGTCCCATTTTGTCCACTGTCTTCAACAGTAAATATTTTTACCGGACGCACACTCTCCACGACTTCTGGGGGAGTTCGGTCGCAAGCAGCGAGAAGAAACGCTAATAACAGAGTGACTACTGTTTTTATCTTCACTATAAGATCTCGTTGAGTCAGATTTTCAAAATTATTGCAGATTAGTTATTCACACTTTTTATACCCCAAGTCATTGGAGTTGCAGGTAAGCTGTATGCGATTGAACCGATGAGCTTACGCAAGTCAGTACACAGAGCTAGCCACCCTACAACGTCAAGAACGCGAGATATCTCGGTTTTTCTGCGCCATATTACGTACCAGCGCTCTTATCAGTGTGATTAATAATCCCCCGGTAAACATTCCTAAAAAATAGATCAGCACAATTAGTACTGAAATGGGTAGTGTTATTTGCGTGAAAAGTAAAGATAAGTTCACTGTTCCACTATTTTGGAACGCAAACAGTGTGGTTAGCACCACGATTATGCAGAAGCACACGCCATAAACATATTTCACGCCAGGATCCTTTTCATCTCAGCCCACCACATTTAAGTATTAAAAAACCGATAGCCGATAGCAAAATAGCGCTGTTCTGCTACCCACTATCGGCTATTTTTTTAAGAGCGAACCCGTCAAATACCCTGTGGCTGCAAGGCCGAAGGGCATCCCCAAAGTCATTGGAGCCACAGGTAGGCTGCCAACAAACGAATCCCGATGAGCTGACTCAAGTCAGTGACTCGGGTGAGTGCGAGCAGCTAACAACCCTGTGGCTGCAAGGCCGAAGGGGATTAGTAATCGACGGCATCCCGGATGATTGGGCACGTCATACAATGGCCACCACCACGTCCACGCCCCAACTCACTGCCAACAATTTCAATGACTTCCACCCCTTCTTTACGCAGTTGGGTGTTGGTTTTGGTATTACGGTCATAGGCTAGAACGACACCTGGCGACAATGCGACCATGTTATTGCCGCTGTCCCACTGTTGGCGTTCGGTGTCGTAATCATTACCTTCGGTCTCTACTACACGCAGTTTTTTCAGGTTCAGTGCGCCGGCCACTGCCTCAACAAATGTGCCTTTGTCGCGGCTTAATTTAATGCCGGTTGGGCCACTGTCTGGACGTAATGAGAAAGTCTGAATCTGATTCACAATTGCCGGGTAAAGAGTCACGACATCACGGTCGCAAAAAGTAAATACCGTATCCAAGTGCATGGCAGCACGCAGTTTTGGCATAGCGGCAATCATCACGCGCTCGACTTGCCCAGCGCTATTTTTAAACAGTGATTGAGCCAACTGTGTAATGGCCTGATGAGAGGTGCGCTCACTCATGCCGATTAACACCGTTTTATTGCCAATCGGCATCACATCACCACCTTCCAATGTGGCGGTACCGTGGTGCTGTGTCGGATCGCCCCACCATACTTTCACATTCGCGTCGCCAAAGTCTGGGTGGAATTTATAGATGGCGGTGGTCAGGATAGTTTCTTCATGACGTGCCGGCCAATACAGTGGGTTCAGGGTCACACCGCCATAAATCCAACAGGTGGTATCGCGGGTATACAGTGTATTCGGTAGCGGAGGGAGCAAATATTCCGTGATGCCAACCGCTTCGCGGATCAGCTTCAGTTCTTCTTTGTCGCATTTACCGTCTTTATGCAGCTCAGTGGTAGACAAACCGCCAATCAGCACTTCGGCTAGCACTCGCGGCTCCAGGCTTTCCAGGTAGCTGCGAGTTTCTTGCAAGATGCCCAATGACACTTCATTCGGCACAATTTGCTGGTCTAAAATCCACTTTTTCGCCGCCGGGATGGCCACCGTCTCAGCCAGCAGATTATGCATCTCAACCACATCAACACCGCGTTCGCGCATTTTGGTCATAAAATCAAAATGGTCGCGTTTAGCTCTTTCTACCCACAGAACATCATCAAATAATAATTCATCACAATTACTTGGAGTCAGGCGGTTATGGGCACGCCCTGGCGCGCAAACCATCACTTTATGCAATTTCCCGACTTCAGAGTGAACGCCAAACTTAGTCTTCGCGTGAGTTTTCTTAGCTTTATCTGACATAAGAACTCCAATAAATTATATGGTGATAATCCCGGTGGCAATGCTATAAATCGCAGCAACTGCAGCCACAATCAGAACAATAAACAGTATTCTTTCGTAGGTATTAAATGCTTTTTGATGCTGTTCACGTTTGGCAATCAAATACAAAATTGTGCCCGGGCCGTAAATAATGGCCGATAGCAGCAAGTATTTCAGACCGCCCGCATAAATCATTAGTGCGGAATAGAATGTCGCGATGAGGGCAAAAATAAGATCTTTTCTGTGACCGCGGGTATTTGTTTCGTAAGTTTCACCCGTCCAAGCCAGTTTTAGCCCATATGCCCCAACCAGCAAATAAGGGATAAGGGTGAGTGAGCTGGTTAATTCCAATGCGAGTTGGAAAGCATAATCAGTAAACAGTGTCAGAATTAAGAACACTTGAATAAAGATATTGGTCAGCCAGACCGCTGCTGAAGGCACCGCATTGCTATTTTCAGTCGCGAATACTTTTGGCATGCTTTTACTTTTCGCCGCCGAGAACAGCACTTCGGCTGCCAGCAGTGACCAAGATAAATAAGCACCCAATACTGAGATAATCAAACCTACGCTAATAAAGATTGCGCCCCAGCGCCCCACAATAGCTTCTAGGACTCCGGCCATAGACGGCTGACGTAATGCCGCTAAATCAGGGCGCAGTAATACACCGTAAGACAACATGGTGATTAGCACTAATAAGCACAGCACGCCGATAAAGCCCAGAACCGTGGCAATACCCACATGGCTACGTTCTTTAGCGTAACGCGAATAAACACTCGCGCCTTCAATGCCTAAGAACACAAACACTGTGACCAACATGGTGCTACGCACTTGAGAGAATAAAGATTCAGGTTCAACAACCGCAGGCAGAACTGCCGCCGCATGGCCGACATAGCCGTAGTCATTCAGGTGAGATAAATCAACGCTTTTAACCACATCTGGCGTGCCCCAGAAGTTCAGGGCAAACACATCACCTTTGAAAGCAAAGATAAGGACGATGACAAAAATGAAGATAGGAATTATTTTGGCAAAGGTGGCAATGGTATTAATCGCCGCCGCTTCTTTAACACCGCGCAAAATCAGAATATGGAATCCCCATAGAATCACGGAGGCCACTAATACCGCAGGAATAGTGTTACCGTCGCCAAATATAGGGAAGAATGCCCCTAATGTTGATTTGATAAGCACAAAGTAAGAAACGTTACCAATACACGTACCGGCCCAGAAACCTAATGCAGAAGCAAAACCAAGATAATCGCCAAATCCCTCTTTTGCATATATGAATACACCGGAATCGAGATTAGGTTTGCGTTGAGCTAATGTTTGGAAAACAAAAGCCAGCATTAGCATCCCACCACCCGCGATACACCAGGCGATGAGTGCACCAAACCCACCCGTTGCTCTGCCGAAAGTTGCGGGTAATGAAAATATACCGGCACCGATCATTGAACCGACCACTAAAGATGTTAGGGCCGGCAAAGATAATTTATTCGTAGATGAATTGGCCATGATGTTCTCAATGACGTTGGATAAATTAAATTAAACGTAGATTCTGTTTATCCCACCAACAGATTCGCCTGGACCCACTTACCATATAAAATACATAGTTATCATAGCTTCCTTTAAAACTATTGCATAATGCCCGGAAAGTAGACCAAATCTTACAATATGTAAATTATTGAAAAAACTATCACATACATCAAAATTTTGTAATAGTGATCTACATCATCATTTCATATATTTAAGAAAAAACTCGCCAGTTGAATTAACCAAATAAAAGCCACTCCATTAGCATAGAAATCTGTTTTCTTTATATAAGCAATTTAGGATGATTCCAATGGGTACACTTTTTCAATCATGCGGGCATAAATAGAATTAACACCATGTTGCACAGGCTAAACCCATGGTCTAGTCTTAATGATTAAGCCCTAGAAATTAAATTAAAAAATCAATATAAATCAATATAAATCAATATAAATCAACAAGTTGAGCTCAATTTTTTCTTTTAAAGAAATAGTCCATTTCTTAGAAAAATTCTCTTTCCCTGCATAATCCCAATTTTGTATCACCCCTCTTAATTACAGATAAAAAACAAACAATGGCGAAACTTATAACCTGTGTTTTGGTTTTTATAAAACCAAACTAAATCTCTTTTTTATAATCAGACGAGTAGTCACTCTGGCTCCAAAAATCAATAAAACCAGTGATAGGATAGTCATTATTTAGGTTTTATTTAGTATTCATTTAGATTTCGGCAATAATTGTTGATTTAATGTTAATTATTGATTTTTACATTTCCCTAAAGTGAATCGCCGCCATACACCGCTTCATAAAAATCAAATATCAGTGTTTTACTTCAATGAAAATAAATCACACAGAACAAAATAAATCAGTAACTCATTAATATTAATAATAAAATACAGACTTTTCTCATTGACGGTATTAGAAGAATTGATGTTTGATACTGAAATACCTGATATCTTGCCTGGCTATATTGATGAAATAAGCGAAAACGGCCCCCAGTGGGACCGTTTCTTAGCTAGTTATATATTCTGTTTACTCGAGATATTCGCTATTGTGTCAATCGCTTATCCGAATTCTGCTGAGCACTTGTTACGGAATACCCCGCCAAAATGGCGACAAAAATCATAAATAGGTGGCCTTCAGAAGAATCCAGCAAGAATGAATTAAAGAAGTTACAGGCCATATAACTGGTCAATATTGCCAGCAAGACATTACGTAGAGCCGGTGTCTGCTGCCAAATAACACGGTAACAACAGACAATCCAGGCCAGGAAGATAAGCAAACCAATAACACCTGACTGGACAGTCTCCAACAAATACTGATTATGTGGGTTATTGATTTTGTAGTTTATTGTCGGGTCTTCATAATAGAACCCACCGGCACCATGCCCCAGCATCGGCGCTTCTTTGATCAACCGAGCCGCCTCAATCGCAAAAACTGAACGTTGCCCCATCGAAGTACGGCAAGCACCACCGGCATCACCTGAAGATGCCGTCATACAAACTTTAATTTCATCAACACCCTGCGTAATACGTTCCGTCGCTTTATTGGGGATAAGCAGCAGTGCAGCAAAGGCGAAGCCCCCCATCGCAACCAATAACCAGCGCTGGCGGCTCCCCAGAGAGAAGAACAGCCATACACCCAACCCAACAACGAGCGCGACATACCCTGTTCGGCCCAAGACCAAGAACAGAACACTGTAGCAGGCCGCGACGACAAGTAGAGTGTAGGCCCAACGTTTCCAACCCTGATGTTTAAACGCCAGCATCAGTCACAGCATCGCCGACAAGGCAAGAAAGAAGTTTTGCGTAATTTGCAGCTTAAAGATGGTTGGATTGGCAGGGTCAATATTGCCCAGCGGAATGTGTAATACTCCCACAGCCAAGCTACCCGCCAGCACCACAGCATTGGCGGTTAAAAAACCGATGCAAAAAAGTTTTACCCGCTGTGGGTGGTGAATAAAGAACAATGCCAATGGCAGGATATAAAGAAATTTCTTATCTTTACCCACCATATCCGGGCCATAGCTGTTGTGATGAAACAGCAATGACAGCGCCAATAAGATAAACATGATCGCCGGTAGGTAGACTAGTGGGTTCGTCAGTAACGGTTTTAATTGCAGCGATTTACGATGAATCACCAAACTGATTAGGATTAAAACCAGCGAGATATTAATAAGTGGATTAGAGGTTGGTAAAGCAATACCTAGTAGCAGTGCAGCAATACTGCTCAGCATGTCACTACGCAGGTTAGACGGGGAGATGCCCGGCGCAGAAGTCGATGGGGTTATCATAATTCTCTCAGCTTAAGCTGCTTGGAAGGCCAAAAATTGGCTGATACAAATCTGTGATTGACGCGTTATCGGCTCTGCGTACGCCAAGCATCAACGGCATCTATGACATCATTCACTGGGATAGCGTTCAAATAACGATCCGTGGTGTCAGTATCTATCTCATTAGGATGTGGCAAAGTGCGGTAATGACCCGCCCATAAAAGGGTATGTGGCGCTTGCCATGGGTGCCATTGGTGCAGATTACTGGGGCCAAATAACACCACCGCAGGAGTTTGTAATGCAGCAGCCATATGCATCGCCACGGAATCGACACCAATAAATAGCTTAGCGTTATCTATCAGGACGGCAAGTTCTGGCAGCGCCAAAAGGCCGGATAAATTAATCACTTTTTCTGGCTGTGCGCAGCCTGCAATAATTTCGGCAATATAATCCAACTCAGCTTTATCTTTACCACCGGTCAGCAGCACAGTTTCGCCTTGCTCCGTAAGATGGTTTATCAATTGACTGAATGATTCACTGGCCCAAGTTTTGAATTTCCAGCGAGCAGAGGGTTGAATCAATATGTAATCAGCAATATTACGTTGCTGACACAATTGTTTTACTCGCTCAATATCATGCGGCCCATAAGACATGGTGACGTCAGTGCTGATATTGGTCAGTTGTAATGGCGCAAGAATGTCCAAATTATTGAGAACAGTGTGTCGCTCGGCGGCATTTGGTATATCGACGAGTGTGGAATGGCAATAACGCCACAACCAGGTATCGCGTTTGGGATAATGAAAACCAATGCTGAAGCCCGGCTTTAATAACCGGCAATAGGCTGCGGCTCGCCATTGATCAGATAAATTGAGGATTAAATCATAATGGTGTGCTTTCAAAGCCGCAAACAGCGCTTTTTCACCACTGATTTGAGCCTTTAAGCCCGCATGTTTGAGGCCACGGTCCACAATAAACGCGTGATTAACTGTTTTGTTTTCCCGCAGCATATCTTGCGTGCCACCATATAGCAGCACATCAACCTTGGCCTGCGGATAATTGGCTTTTAACGTATTTAGCAACGGAGTTGTGAGGAGAACATCGCCGAAATGACGCAACTTAATCACTAAAATGCGTTGAACATTCTCTTTCATCTGCAACAAACTTGGCAGGTTAAATTGCCCAGCAGGTGATTCAGTCTTGTTTGATGTATTCATCATCGAATGTGGCATCATCGGCAACAAAAGGGGGCAACAATGCTATCCAAGCACTTGCGACATAGCAATGGTTTTTGCTGTTGGCTTACCCAACTAAACCCATTGACGTTATCGCTGCGGGCAGCTTGAGCACGGCTCCGAAGCTCAAACTGCCCAACAAGATAGTTAATTTCACAGGCCCGGCGCTTTCCACAGCGACGTCGTCAACCCGCTATCCACCAGCGATAATTGGTCGGTATACACCGCTTGCCAGTTAGTTTTGGCCGCTTGGTAAAGTGCCTGATGCTCACTGTTTGGTTGGTATTCCCGCTCCCAGCGCACCAACCGCTCACCGGTTTTATCGAGCGCGTCATACAGCCCGACCCCCACCCCGGCGGCAATGGCACAGCCTAAAGCCGTGGCCTCTTTAACAACCGGCACTCGGACTGGAATACCGGTCACATCGGCCAGAATCTGGCTCCACAATTTACCTTTTGAACCGCCGCCCGCAAATACCACGGAGGAAGCTTTGACGCCGGAGAACTCCGCAATTTGTGCCAGATTACAGGCCGATACTATCGCGGCGTTTTCTTCTAGTGCTCGGAATAAGGTGGCTTTGTTGCACTTTTCAGGGTCGAGTGACAGGTTAATAAATGAAGGCGCGGCGTGATACCAGGACTTAAAGCGCATCACATCAGAGAAAATTGGCATCACCCCATAAGCCCCCGCAGGCACCCGCGCCGCCATGTCCTCCAGCAAGCTGTAGGTATCAATACCCAGTCGCTCGGCGAGTAATTTCTCTTCGGCGCAAAAAGCATCACGGAACCAACGCATGGTTAAGCCGGTGAAGAAGCTGATGGACTCCGCTTGTACCATGCCGGGAATAACATGAGGATTAATGCGTGTATTCATATTGGGATCTGTGATTGGCTGTGGCAAATTAACCACTTGCTGCCAGAAAGTCCCGCCCAATACCGCGGTTTGCCCCGGCTGCACCACACCAAGCCCTAAGCAGCCGAGCTGGACATCCCCCCCGCCCATTACCACCGGGGTTCCGGCCAGCAAACCACACTCTTCTGCAGCTTGTGCCGTGACCTGCCCGAGCAAGCTGCCCGTCTCTTTGACGGGTGATAAAATATCAGCACGTAACCCGGCCATTTCCAGCAAATTCGGCTGCCAGTTGCGGGTGACTAAATCCAGCATCCCGGTGGTGCCCGCATTGGAGGGATCCACCGCCAATTCGCCACTGAGCATATTCGCCAGCCAATCACTTATCATGGTTAATGTACCGGCCTGGCGATAAATATCTGGCCGATGATGCGCTAGCCACAGTAACCGGGGCATCGCGCTGAGTGCCAGTGTCTGGCCAGAGCACTGATAGACTTCAAGTTCAAATCCATAGTTGTGCAATTCTTTCAATTCGCTGACTTCGCGGCTGGCGCGCGCATCCACATTGGCGCAGGCCCAAATTGGCTGACCACTGCGGTCATAGAGCACAATGCCCTCGCGCATGGAACACGCCGCAACGGCACGGATAGCGCTGGCGGGTAATTTAGCCTGATGCAATGCCTGACGGATGCACTGGCAGGTCAATTTCCAGTTGGTCGCTAAGTCAAACTCCATCGACCCAGGGACATCGGGGACGGGCAGATGTCGCCATTCAGCCTGTCCAGCGGCTATCTGATGACCATTAAGGTCAAATATCACCGCCCGAACACTGCCGGTGCCTGCATCCAGAGCCATCAGATAATCACCCGATGGGGCGGTCGTCGAGAATTGACTCATTACGCTATCCCCTGTTTTATATAAATTTATGAATAAACCTGCCCTCTACTGCCTATTACTTAGAAAATAACCAAAGCTAGGGTGCTCTTTTCGTCATCAGATTGCGCACTGCCCAATCTCAAGCTGATAAGCCAAATAGCCCATTAAATCAGTTTGATGATTGAACGCGCTGTCAGCTCATCAGTCACTAAGGCATTCACATATTTGCCCTGTAAAGCCGCAACAATAGCTTCTGATTTTTCTACCCCACCGGCCACACCAATGACTGTCGGGATATTGGTCAGCTCTGCCAATGAAATACCAATCAACTCTTGGTGAATTTGCATATCCGGCACCAATGCACCATCAGCTTGCATAAAGTAGCCGAGGATATCGCCGACCGCCCCTTTGCGGCTGAACATCAATTGTTCGCCCTCACCGATATAGCCGGAGCGCAAAATAGTGGCTTCCTTTTGCTGATTCACCGAGCCAATACCGACCACCGCAACATCCGCCGCCCGTGCCGCCAACATCACATCGCGCACACTGTTTTCTTGGCGGAATGTTTCAGCAACTTTTGCACTGGAGGCCCGCAGTGGCGCAGGAATAATACTGACCTGACAGGCGGCATCGAGCTGACCAATCCCGGTCATATAAGACCCCACGCCGCCGGAGAGAGTGACCAACCGCACCTGCTGTGAAGCAATAAACCCACTCAGATGCTGTAAGGCGCACATCGTCGTTTCGCCAAAGCCGACCGCCAGTAGCTGCTGCGGTTGTATCAATGCCATCAATAAATGGGCAGCACCAATGCCTAACCGGCTATTAATGCTGAGGTCAGCCAGTGACGGCAAAATGCGGATATGTTTGAGGCCAAAATGCTGTTGCAGCGAATTTTCCAGTTCCAGACAACCCTCATAGCGCGAATTAATCTGCACCCGGATCACCCCCGACTGTCGGCCTTTCTCCAGTAATCTGGAGACCTTCAATCTGGTCAGCCCCAGCAGTTCACCAATATCCCCTTGTGTTAAGCCATCGTGATAATAAAACCACGCAATGCGAGCGAGCAGTTCCTCTTCACTCATGCTATTACCCGGATATTTGTATTCATCATTGGACGACATAGGTTTTTCTTTTGTTACCGCTTTTTCTTTCATCATTACCGACATTTCTCTTCTGATGCTTTTCATCATTCATCAGCGCAATCACTGAACAACGAATGTTAAATCTCAATTGATAACTACGCTAACAGCTTAACCAACATATTTGAACACATTTTAATTTAAATTTTTTTATTCACGAAAATGTGATCTTGATTACGCCGTGAATGGGATTATACGGCTATCTTTTTTGAACACTTTTAATTTTAAATTATTTTTGTTCACCTGGAGTCACAATGCCGAATACCCATATTCCCCCACCAGCGCTGCTCCAGGTTCGTGGTATTAGCAAACAATTTTCCGGCGTAGTGGTATTGAAAAGTATCGACTTTACTCTGCAACCGGGCCAAGTCCACGCGCTGCTAGGGGGGAATGGAGCGGGTAAATCAACCTTGATGAAAATCATCGCCGGGGTACTGCCGCCAGACAGCGGCTCGATTGAAATCAATGGGCAACCTTGCCTAAATCTCACCCCGGCCAAGGCCCACCAGCTTGGGATTTATCTGGTGCCGCAAGAGCCGATGCTGTTTGCCAATCTGTCCGTGCAGGAAAATATTCTGTTCCGGCTGCCCAAGCATCAGGCTGACAAAAACAAAATGCGCCAATTGCTACAAAGTTTGGGCTGCCATTTAGATTTATCCGTCAGCGCCGGTTCGCTCGATGTTGCTGACCAACAATTAGTCGAAATCATGCGCGGCCTAATGCGTGACTCCCGGATTTTGATCCTTGATGAACCCACCGCCTCACTAACACCGGCGGAAACCCATCGCTTATTTAGCCAAATAAAAATGTTATTGAGCCAAGGGGTCGGGGTGGTGTTTATCTCCCACAAATTGCCGGAAATTCGTCAACTGGCCGATTGGGTCAGTGTGATGCGCGATGGCGGTATTGCGCTGAGCGGGGCCACTAGCGATTTTTCCACCGAGACCATTATTCAGGCAATTACCCCGCAAGCTAAAAATAGCGAATTATCTGATACCCAAAAGTTATGGCTAGAGTTGCCCGGCAACCGCCGCTCCCAAGCACGGGCGCAATCCAATCAGCCGGTGATACAAGTGAATGACCTGAGCGGCGAAGGTTTTGCCCATATCTCCTTTGAAGTTCACGCCGGTGAAATTCTGGGGTTAGCCGGGGTGGTGGGGGCTGGGCGCACTGAATTGGCTGAAACCCTCTATGGTTTACGGCCGGCCAGCGGCGGCAGCGTCATGCTGGAGGATATCGACATCACCAGCATGAAGACCGTCAACCGCCTGGCAACCGGCCTGGTTTACCTGCCGGAAGACCGCCAAGCCTCCGGGCTGTATCTGGATGCCCCTTTGAGCTGGAATGTCTGTTCATTGACGCAAGGTCATCAAGGGATTTGGACTCATCCCGCCCAAGAAGCCGCCATTTTGGAGCGCTATCGTCGCGCGTTGAATATCAAATTCAGCCACCTTGAGCAGCCCGTTCGTACTTTATCCGGGGGAAATCAGCAAAAACTGCTGATTGCCAAATGTCTGGAAGCAAATCCGCTGCTACTCATTATTGATGAGCCGACTCGTGGGGTGGATGTAGCAGCCCGCAGTGATATTTATCAATTGATCCGCAGCATTGCAGATCAACATGTGGCGATCATTTTTATCTCGTCTGATCTGGAAGAAGTGGTGCAAATGGCGGATCGCGTGTTGGTGATGCACCAGGGGGAAATCAGTGGCGCACTAGAGGGCAGCGCCATGAATGTCGACACCATTATGCATTTGGCTTTCGGTGAACATCATACCGACACCCATCAGCCTGCTGAAAATGAGGGCGCATCATGTTGAAATTCATCCAAAATAACCGCGAAGCCACGGCGCTGCTGGCAATCCTCGCCTTATTTGCCCTGCTCGGTGTCATCGACAGAAATTACTTCAATTTACAAACTTTCACCATGATCTTCAGCAGCGCGCAGATTCTTATCCTGCTGGCTATCGGCGCGACTTTGGTGATGTTAACCCGCAATATTGATGTGTCAGTCGGCTCAATCACTGGTTTATGTGCGGTGACTGTCGGTATGGCGCTCAATGCTGGCTTCGGGCTGGCGCTGTCCTGCCTGTTTGCTCTGCTCGTCGGCATGGTAACCGGCTTCTTTAATGGCATTCTGGTGACCTGGCTGCGCATTCCGGCAATTGTCGCCACATTGGGCACTTTGGGGTTATATCGCGGCTTAATGCTGCTGCTGACCGGCGGCAAATGGATTGAAGGGCTACCGGCGGATCTGAAAAGTTTATCAACGCCAATTCTGTTTTCTATCTCACCCATTGGCTGGCTGATTATGTTGCTGATTGTAGCCATGGCCATCTTGCTGGGGAAAACCGCCTTTGGCCGCAGCTTGTATGCCACTGGCGATAACTTACAGGGCGCACGTCAACTGGGGATCCGCACAGATAGCATTCGTATCTTTGCTTTCTCAATGAATGGCGTGATGGCCGCGCTGGCCGGGATAGTCTTTGCCTCCCAAATTGGCTTTATCCCTAACCAGACCGGCAGCGGTCTGGAAATGAAAGCTATTGCCGCCTGTGTTCTCGGTGGGATCAGCTTGCTCGGCGGCACCGGGACCATCCTTGGTGCCATTCTCGGGGCTTATCTACTGACTCAGATTGATAGCGTGCTGGTATTGCTGCGCCTGCCGGCCTGGTGGAATGACTTTATCGCCGGTCTGGTACTGCTGGCCGTGCTGGTGTTCGATGGCCGCTTGCGCTGCGCTGTCGAGCGCAATATTCGCCAACAGAAATATGCCAGGTTCAATGCCCAGCCAGTCAGGGCCAATAAGAAGAAAACCACTGTAGCCAAAGAGTATAAAAAAGAGGTGGCACCATGAGTCTGTACACAAACTTTTATCGGCGTTATGGATGGGAACTGGCCCTGGCTGCACTGTTGGTGCTGGAGATCCTGCTGTTTGGCTTATCAAATTCGCGCATGCTGGATATCAATGTGCTGCTGTTCAGTACCAGTGATTTTATCTGCATCGGGATAGTCGCCCTGCCACTCACCATGGTGATTGTCAGTGGTGGCATCGACATCTCATTTGGTTCCACCATTGGATTGTGTTCAATATTCCTTGGCGTGATGTTTCAGGCGGGCGTTCCCATGAGTATCGCCATCCCGCTGACATTTTTGGTGGGCGCACTCTGCGGTTTGATTAATGCCGGGCTGATTCTTTACACCGGCGTCAACCCACTGGTGATCACCCTCGGCACCATGTACCTGTTTGGCGGCAGCGCCCTGCTATTGTCCGGGATCTCTGGGGCCACAGGTTATGAAGGCATTGGCGGCTTCCCAGCAGCCTTTACTGATTTCGCCAACCAAACTCTCTTCGGCCTGCCGATCCCATTGGTGGTCTTTATGGTTTGCGTGTTGCTGTTCTGGTTACTGATGCACCGCACCCACAGTGGCCGTAACGTTTTTCTTATCGGGCAAAACAGCCGGGTAGCACGCTACAGCGCCCTGCCCGTCGCACGCACCTTGTGCCTCTTGTATGCCTTGACCGGTGTGGCCTCCGCCATTGCCGCCGTCTTGTTGGTGTCTTACTTTGGCTCGGCACGATCTGACTTAGGGGCATCATTCCTGATGCCTGCTATCACCGCTGTCGTATTGGGAGGCGCCAATATTTATGGCGGCTCCGGCTCAATTCTGGGCACAGCACTGGCCGTCTTACTGGTGGGTTACTTGCAACAAGGCCTGCAAATGATTGGTACCCCCAATCAAATATCCAGCGCGCTGTCCGGTGCATTACTGATTCTGGTCGTTGTCGGGCGCTCTATCAGCTTGCACCGGCATTTGATTTATGAATGGCTGCAACGTCGCAAAAATACTGTTGTTTAACCTGCTCTTTTTTATAAAGAAATTGCCAACACCTCTATACCTATATCGGAGATAGCCATGAAAATACCAAGATTAAAAAAACTGGCGCTGGTTTGTGCCCTCGGATTTGCCTATATCACTTTTAGCTCTATCAGTGCCGCACAAGCGGCGGAACGCATTGCATTTATCCCGAAATTGGTCGGGGTCGGCTTCTTCACCAGCGGCGGTAAAGGTGCTGTCGATGCCGGTAAAGAGCTGGGGGTGGATGTGACCTATGATGGCCCGACCGAACCGAGTGTTTCCGGCCAGGTTCAGTTGATCAATAACTTCGTCAATCAGGGCTATAACGCCATTGTGGTCTCTGCGGTTTCCCCCGATGGCCTATGCCCGGCATTAAAACGCGCAATGCAACGGGGCGTCAAAATTCTGACTTGGGACTCAGACACTAAACCAGAATGCCGCTCGGTGTATATCAACCAAGGTACTCCAAATCAATTGGGTTCAATGCTGGTCGATATGGCGGCAAATCAGGTGAAAAAAGACAAAGCCAAAGTGGCGTTCTTTTATTCCAGCCCAACAGTGACTGACCAGAATCAGTGGGTGAATGAAGCGAAGAAAAAAATCCAGCAAGAGCACCCCGGCTGGGAAATTGTCACCACCCAGTTTGGCTATAACGACGCCACCAAATCATTACAAACCGCCGAGGGTATTTTGAAAGCCTATGGTGATCTCGATGCCATTATTGCTCCTGATGCCAACGCCCTCCCGGCCGCGGCCCAGGCCGCAGAGAACCTGAAACGCGACAATGTGGCCATCGTCGGTTTCAGTACCCCGAATGTGATGCGCCCTTATGTTGAGCGCGGCACGGTCAAGGAATTCGGCCTGTGGGATGTGGTTAATCAAGGCAAAATCTCAGTATACGTCGCCAATGAAATGCTGAAAAAAGGTGATTTGAATGTCGGCGATAAAATAGATATTCCGAACATTGGCCTGGTCGAAGTGGTGCCAAACAGTGCGCAAGGTTATGACTTTGAAGCCAAAGGCAACGGCATTGTCTTACTGCCACAGCGGGTCATTTTCACCAAAGAAAACATCGACAAATACGATTTTTAATCTCGACGGCCCGCCGCCAATGCAGCGGGCCACAATATTCTTTCTCACCTCCGGTTGGAGTAATTACAGATGGCTGATTTAGACGATATTAAAGACGGTAAAGATTTCGGTATTGGCGTGCCGCAGAAAAATCCGGCATTTACGCTAAAAGGCTGTGGCTCGCTCGATTGGGGCATGCAATCTCGTCTGGCACGGATTTTCAACCCGAAAACTAATCGCACGGTGATGCTGGCATTTGATCACGGCTATTTCCAAGGGCCCACCACCGGCTTGGAGCGGATTGATATCAATATCGCCCCGCTATTTGACTATGCCGATGTCTTAATGTGCACCCGGGGTATTTTGCGCAGCATTGTGCCAGCGGCCGCCAATCGCCCAGTAGTGCTACGTGCATCCGGGGCAAACTCAATTCTGACTGATTTATCCAACGAGGCGGTAGCGGTGGCGATGGAAGATGCGCTGCGGCTTAACTCCTGCGCGGTGGCGGCACAGGTTTATATCGGCACCGAGCACGAACATCAGTCAATTAAGAATATTATTCAGTTAGTTGACCAAGGTTTGCGCTATGGGATGCCCACCATGGCCGTCACCGGGGTGGGTAAAGATATGGCGCGCGACCAGCGCTACTTCTCTTTAGCAACTCGCATTGCCGCCGAAATGGGCGCCCAGGTGATTAAAACCTATTATGTCGACAGTGGTTTTGAACGAATTGCTGCCGGTTGCCCGGTGCCTATCGTGATTGCTGGCGGTAAAAAGTTACCGGAACGGGATGCTCTGGAAATGTGCTATCAGGCCATTGATCAGGGGGCATCAGGTGTCGACATGGGCCGCAATATCTTCCAATCAGCCGCGCCGATAGCCATGCTGAAAGCGGTTCATGCTGTCGTGCATCAAAACGAGAATGCAGAAACGGCGTACAAACTGTTTTTACATGAAAAAGGTTGAGCCAATATGGTGGCCAGCTGTGGCTGGCAAGCAATGACAAGGAGAAAGGTATGCATGTCACCCTCGTCGAAATTAATGTAAAAGCTGACAAAATTGCGCAGTTTATTGAGGTTTTCCGCGCCAATCATTTGGGGTCAATCCAAGAGGCGGGAAATTTACGTTTTGATGTCTTGCAGGATGAATCCATCCCAACGCGCTTTTATATCTATGAAGCCTATGTTGATGAAGAAGCGGTGGCGGCACATAAGAAAACGCCCCATTACCTCAAGTGTGTCGAACAACTTGCGGGGTTGATGACCGGCCCGCGCAAGAAAACCGTCTTTATTGGTTTAATGCCTTAATTGATGCGGGCAGTCGCTACCTCGCGCTGCCCTGCCTCCTTTCCCGCACTTATGCTCATTTCGTGAATACTCGCCAAACTCAGAACGCAGTGATAATTCTGGTTTTAACTATAATGAAGATAAATAAACCCAAATCTTAATCGAGAGTGAGGCAACGCCATGTCAGACAAAATCATCGTTGGCATCAGTGCTTGCCTATTAGGTGAAAAAGTCCGTTTTGATGGTGGGCATAAACGCCTGGCATTTGCCACCGACGAATTAGCCTCCTTGGTGCACTTTGAACCCATCTGCCCCGAAATCGCACTGGGCCTTCCCTCTCCCCGCCCTGCTCTGCGATTGGTTAAAACTGAGGAAAATGAAGTCCGAATCAGTTTTAGCAATCAACCGGAAACCGACCTGACATCCGCCATGCAGGCGTTTTCAGCTAAAAAAATTGCTGGGCTACAACATCTCAGTGGCTATGTGGTTTGCGCCAAATCACCCAGCTGCGGCATGGAGCGGGTGCGCGTATATGAAGCCGAGGGTAAGAACAACCGCAAAAGTGGCACAGGTATTTTTACCCAAGAATTGATGCGCCAAATGCCGTGGTTACCCATTGAAGAAGATGGCCGCCTGTGTGATGCTGAATTGAAAGAGAATTTTGTCGCGCGGCTTTATGCTTTGCACGAGTTTAACCGGCTGTGGCAACAAGGCATGAGCCGCGCCAGTTTGGTCGCATTTCATAGCCGCTATAAATTATTACTGCTGGCACATTCACAGCCCGCCTATCGTGAATTGGGCCGTTTTGTGGCGGCGCTCGATCAGTGGCAATCAATGAATGAGTGCGCCTTTGAATACCGCAATCGGCTGATGGCTCTGATGAGCCACCGCTCCTCACGCCGCGGGCATACCAATGTCTTACAACATATCCAAGGCTATTTCAGCCACCAACTTAGCCCACGCCAGCGCAATGAATTGGCACAACTCATTCTGCGATATCGCCAAGGCAGCCAACCGCTGCTCGCCCCTATTACCTTGCTCCAACACTATCTGGCGGAATACCCTGATGCCTACCTATCCCAGCAACGCTACTTTAATCCTTATCCGGAGGTTTTGCGCTTAAGATATGGCTATTAACATAATCGTTTTCTGGTCACCACAGACGCAAAGAACTCAATAAATTGACACACTGCTGGCCTTATTACTGACCTCATTGCAACCAAGTTAGCCGCCAATGGAATAATAGAGCTGCGGCTAGCAGTGGCTCAAAATAACGCAATCAAATAAGCGGCCATAGATAAACTGGCTGCTCACCTCGCCAGCCCACATTTTATTCAGCCTTTTGTTTCGTCTCGGTCACTTTCCATTTACCGTTTACCCATTCGCGGGTCGTCAGTATCACGAATTCACCATCACCTGAATAAGCTTCGGTCACTTCCTCAATCAGGGTCGGTTTATTATCGGCGAGCTGATAAGTTGAAGATTGATGCCAGCAGCACCCGCTTTTGGTGAAAGTGCTGAGTGTTTTCATCTTTTTATCAACACTGAATAAACCCAAATTAGAACTTGCCAGTTCTGTCAGGCTGTCATTGATGCGAAATTGCTGTTTGGCCACATCAAAGAGATAAATGTCATAGGATGGGCCGCCATAAGCGCCACTATTTCCATTACGCAAAGCGATATCATCATGATTATCAAAATTAATATCCTCGATAACCAACCCACTGTTATTCTCACCATATAGCTCGATTAAATTAGCGGTTGCTTTACCTTTGGTATCCAACTCGATAAAGATATTTTCCATCGCAATCCGTTGAAATAAATCGCCTCTATTTTTTTTGAAAATATCTAACGCCCCCGCCCCTTCGCAGGTTGAATAGGATTTATCATTATTACACCCCGCGACACTCAGAATAAAATCCCACTGCTCAGAAGCCCCTTTAATAATAGAGACATTGCCACTGCCAGATAGCATTTTAATCCGACTAATCATGCTATTACTTAGGCAGATTTCATCTTGGCATTGGTCACGTTCTTTTAGCCAAGCCAATTGCTGCTGCTTAGCTGCCGCTTTGTTTTGCTGTTGAATATAATAGGATTGATAATCTTTATTCAACACAGCATCCAACTGCAGTAGCTGGCTGCTGGCACAGATATTTTTCTCAGTCAGTGTGCTAGCTTTACTGCAATCCATCGCCAAAACTGATGTGGTAAATAATGAGAGGGGAACAAAAAGCAGCAGAAATAACTGGCGCATAACAGTCCTTTAAAATAAATAACAGTCCATTCAGATAAATGCTATAAAACACTAGCATGACGAGAGAGTCAACTCACCGATTCAGCCATCAAACTCAAAGAGATGCTGACGATAAATATCTACATTATCAGATAACACCTATCAGTAAAATTCCGCTATTGCGCTATTCTTAGCGCCGAAGATAATGATTTCGCTAATCCAGAACTGTTCCCCCACAGTCAAATAGGAGTTTTTATGAACACGACTCATCGCCTGGTGCTGGCTTTGACTTTTTCCACCACATTACTGGCTGGCTCAGCTAACGCAAACAGCTTATTAGACTCAGTAAAAAGTGCAGCGGATCAGTATAGTAAGTCAGGTGATAGCTCATCTTCACTGTCATCGTTGACCGGTTTACTCAATGGCGGCGATAAAGCATTGAGTGCCAGCACGATGACCAATGCGGCGGGTATTTTGCAGTATTGCGTTCAAAATAATGTGTTGTCAGCCAACGGCACGACGGCAATTAAAGATCAATTAATGAGTAAATTGGGGATCACTAGCACTGAGAATGCCAAGAGTCAGGACTATCAAGAAGGCCTTGGTGGATTGCTAAAAACCGGTGATGGGAAGAACCTGAATTTGAACGACTTGGGCAGCGAGCAAATCACGGAAAAAATTAAAACCAAAGCCTGTGATTTAGTGCTGAAACAGGGTCAGTCATTCTTGTTGAAATAATGAAATGAAGGGTAACAATACTCCCCATACTTCGGGGGAGTATTTATATTATTTAACCGGAAATTAAACCATTTCTTCTGATTCAACTGGTTTTTGATTACGTCTAACCACGACTTTGAATACCCAATAAATAACACTGGCAGCAACCAGTGAATTAAGTGTCGGAATCCCCCACTCGGTCACCAGCCCAATAATACTGCCGACAATACTGGCAATAATCGCGGCCCAGCCAATAACCGGTGTTTGCGAATCATCAGGCAATATTCCCTCCTGTCGACTTTTATCCAGGATTTTGCGATGAGAGCGCAACACGTAATAATCCACCAACATGATGCCAATAATCGGTGGGAATACCACGCCAAGCACGGTTAGGAAATCGACAAACCGGTCAAGTATCCCGAGTACCGACAATGTGGTACCCAGCACACCAATGACCAAAGTGGTTGATAAATACTTCAGTTTTTTGCCCGTCAGCCCTTCGACTGCATTAACTATGCCGAGTGAAGATGAGTACAGGTTAAGGTCATTGACCCTTAAAGTGGAGAACACCACAACCAGCAAACCCACACCACCAGCGGCTTGGGACATGATAGTCACGACGTCAGCCGTCCCGAGAGTTTTAGCAATCAAGATTGCTAACCCATTAACAATAAATTCGCCAGCCACGATAGTAAATATTGTTACGCCAAGCACATGCTTGCCGTTTTGGGAATAGCGCGTCAGATCTGGCGTCATTAGGCTCGCCACAATCGCCCCACCGACCACGATTGTAATACCCGCGCTGACAGATAACGATTCACCAGGCGGGAGCAACTGAATAATTTCATTCAAATTATGGCCGGACAAGGTGCTAATTGAGATATAAGCCACCAACAGAATAAACATCGGCACGGCAATTCGGGCGGCAATGCGCAATGCTTTAAAACCAAACGCGACCAAGATAGTCAGCAGGCTCCCCGATAAAGCCGCCGCGAATCCAAATCCGAGTTTATGGCCCAAAGCAAAATCAAGTGATTTAGCGAAAATAGCATTTTGAATGCCAAACCAACCGAGTAGGCTAATTGCCACCACAACCCCAATTAATACTGACCCTAAGCGCCCAAAGCCACACCAACGGGCCAATAAGCTGCCAGAAATACCCTCACGCATCCCCGCCAATCCAAGCCCGTAAGTCACCACACCAAATATTATGCTGCCGATAAGAATTGCAGTAAACGCATCAGTCAGTGTCATAGAGTTACCGAGTACAGCACCGAGCATAAATTGATCCAGCGCGGTCAGCATCCCCATATGAACAATAGCAACACTTAAAAATGAAACTCTTTTATCCTGTGGCACCCTGCTTAATGGATAATCTTCAATTTTGATCACGATAAAGTGTACCTTGTTGTTCAGATAAACTGGATTCCTTTTGCCACCAGCCGATCGGGAATGTAATTATCCAAATGCGCAAATTTGCAAAACTCCTCAAACTGTTGCAGCGAGTGGACATCAGATTTTTGATAAATTGTATATATTCTGTTTTCTATCGTTTTAGTGCTGATGTTATATATCTTCGCAATCTCTTTAACAGAAAGTCTTTGCAACATTAAAAATATAACGTCAAGCTCAGCTCGAGTGAAAATACTGTTATTAACTTCAGTTGTCAGAATACTGGGTTTTTGTTGATTGATATATTTTAGTGGGGATAAAGTATTAAATGGTTTAGCATTCCACATCACACCAATAACTTCTTTTTTGTCGTTATAAACGGGCAGTTTTTCGCTGATAAAGGGGGTCAGAGTATTTTTCCCATACCAATAATGGGTTTCTATTACAGTAACTCGATCCTGCGTTTCTTCTGTCCGTTTGTCATGCTCTATCAAATCAGGTGCAAATTCAGTCCAATTTCCAGGAAACTCATGGTCCATCTTCCCTTCGACTTCAAAACTCAACGGAGTATTAGTATAAAGGTAAGCGGCCTTATTCATATATATGTGGCGGGAGTTCAGATCTTTAATGCCCCATGGCTCACTTAAGTGTTCCATCATGGCAATCAGGCCCTTGAAATAAGTTTCATTATTTTTATCGGGCAAATCCATAGCAACCTCGCCGATGAGAAATGGGTTAAATTTCTTTTGCCAGATAGTGTCGCGTATGCTTTTTGGCATACCCGCCTAAATTGCCATATGCACGGTAACCTAATTTCTCGTAAAAGCCTTTGGCCTGAAAATCGAAAGTATCGACATAAGCCATGTGGCATCCGCGTTTCACCGCTTCTTCTTCCGCTTTTTCCATTAGCTGACGGCCGTAGCCGCTTTTACGATATTCGTCACTGACCCATAGATACTGAATTTCAAGCCCACCCCACCATGTTCTGGCAACCAAGCCTGCAACTATTTTACTGTCGTCGTCAGTCACTGTTAAAAAAAGCGGGTGAATATCTACAGTCTGGGTTTTATCATTGTGAGCCCAAAGGCCATCAATAACATACTCTTCATCCTGCGGATTAGGTTTATCTGTAACGTTGATATTCATTTTCGAAACGTACCTTCCTATTTTAATAGTTAAAACCGCAATACTCCCTATAAATTTCGAGATACAGGAAGACAGCTAAGTGCTGGCCCGTAAGCTGAGGTTCACAATCCTAATAGCTTACAGAAGCCTGTTATTGGGGTGACAAATCTGCCCGAAGCAGATTTGAACACAGCCAACACACCTGTATCGCGAAAAATGACGGGTACAAATTAATTTATCACAACTGCTTGTAATATCATTTTCCTTTAAGTGTTACAAGAGTGGTTTTCACCCGTTCCCACCATCATGTTAAGTGTTTATATTTATTGTGACGGAGCTAAAAATACCAATATATTTTGTAATGGTAATCTTTATTCTCATGCTCCGTCTGCAAATGCTGATATCGCCTCACCAGGGCTTCATCGGGGAAGTTTATCCATAATTCACGGCTCCACCCGCAGAGCAAGAATCACTTGCCATAGGGGGAGCCGCTCATCCCGCGCCAATCCATTAACTTTACTACTTAATAATCAAGTGAAGTGCAGTGGTTTTACAAACTGATTAAAGATGGCTTATTTCCCAATCTCGATGGCTATAAAGCGAGGTAGAAAACTGGTTAAATGAACGCATCGCCCAATCCCGTCAATAATCCCTTATTTAGTCATTAATCGGCACTAATCTCACCGCACGATTTCCCCCCACTGCTTGCATCAATATCAGCCCTCAAGGGACAGAGAACACGTGCCTGCAATTCGGCGAAAAGGGGTTATATCATGTAAAAACAAAGTTATGACGGCGGATTGTCCTTACGGAATGGTGACAATCATTTTGAACGCGTTTCCGCTGAAAGCCCCCGAATTGGAACTAGAAATTATCCAGATTCCCTGCAACAAAGAAAATTTGGGCAACCTTCCAACGTCAGGGGGACAATATTCTGATCTTCTCGGGAGACAGTACCTTTCCCAAATCTGGCATATCACATATGCTCCAACTCAAGGGCAATGTCGGTATTTTCTACTATCTGGTTAACGTTGGACTGATCCGGCATCTCGCGGGGCTGAGTCACAATCCTTGCGACTTCAATCCTATTGAGATGATGAGCACCAAGCCGAAAAATAATCTTTTGGCCCCAATTATTGATGACACCTACCCCTTTAAGATTTACGCCAATTACTCAATAGACATGGTAGATTGCTGCTAATGTCTCTAGTTGTTGGATAACACATACCCCATAACTCGTAGAGCCTTGTTCACCGTGTTTTCACTCATGCTTTTGATCTTTTTTAGAATGGCGAGAGCCTGACGGGATTAAACCTGCAGCTTCCGTTTACCACCGAAGCGGAAACGGAAGCGCCAATATTTGGAGCCGTTAGGGTGTATCAACAAAAACATGCCATCGCCGTCTACTAGCGAGTATTCCTTTGCTTCAGGTTTTGCCGAACGCACCTTGGTATCAGTCAGGGCCATGATGGTATTCCTTCCATATGCTGCCGTGAGTATATAAGCATTATCGAACCAGCATATATACTCGATTCTATACTCACAAGCATGTTGATGTGGGGTAACTCAGATTGACGTCGGTTGACTGAAAAGCGGGGTAAAGCCTTGCGGGGACTGGATTTCAGGCAAAAAAAAGCCACCCTGCGGTGACTTGATTTTCATACTAATGGTGCGAAGGCCGGACTCGCACATAATGATTAATCCTTTGATTTAAAAGAAATAAAAAATAACATCCGGATAATGTACCAACATCGATACCAACACATTAAATCATTGATTTTGGGACTCGAATCGGGGCAAAACCAAGGAGTTGATCCAACCAGATTCTAACATGATGACAGCATCCCCGATTAATGCTTCTCCAAAATATCATTCATCCGTTCGTTGAATTCGCTTAATACCTCGGGTTCTGTTTGCATCGTCAATTATCCATAAAAGCAAACACGCCTGCCGTAAGTGGCAGGCGTGTTATGCGATGAATAAGAAGAGTAGAAAGCGCGTAGGTAAAAATCAGGAATGAAGCTCGCAGAATTTACTTATTCATCAGCCCGGTAGCTCTTCTGGCTCTGAGAATATCTGTAGCGGTTACAAATGGTGTCTGCTCCTGCCACGTAAACCCCTTGCGATCAGTGCGTACCAGTTCATAACGTTCCACCAGGAAATTCACCGCATCAGCAAGCGTGATACCCGCCTCGATATGTTCCTTGATGGCCGCATCATCATGGAATGGTGTGTCGTTGAGCGTCAGGCCGTAATGGTGCTCCAGCAGATACGTTAACAATTGCTGCCAGACCTGCACGGGCGACAGGCGTGACGAAACCGGCATCGTGGCCGGTACAGTTGAGATTTGCATATGTTGAGTCTCTTAAATAAAGGAACGGAAGATTTGAAGGCTTACAAAGCTGAGATGCTGCTGAAGATCAGTCTTTAACCTGATTTGAGGGATAAATTGCCATATACACGTGCCCATGACTGCCCAGCGTATCTGCTTCACAAGTCAACCCGTTACGGTACAGTGTGACACAGTGCGCGTACCGGGGATTCAGCTCGCAGGAGAGCAGCATCAGCTCCAGATATGCGACAAAATGCGGGAAGGCTTCATTCAGTTGTAAGGTCTGCACCTCACTGAATGAGCCGGTGAATCCTGCCCGGTTAGCCAGAAAATGCAGGCGATGACCTTCCTGCACCAGTCGGGCTCCGAAACACGGAGTGATATCTCGTCTAAGCCCCCAGGTTGGTGTAGCGTCTTTATACATAATTTTATTCCTGTTAAAGAAGACCATGTTCGGCGAATGAGAATATTTGCCTGCCGCCGACTATCAGGTGGTCGGGGACCCGGATCTCCACCAGCATCAACGCCTGTACCAGCCGTTGGGTGATGGCTTTGTCTGCCTGGCTCGGAGCAACCTCTCCTGAGGGGTGGTTATGGGCAAATATCACTGCTGCAGCGTTAAAGTACAGGGCGCGTTTCACCACCTCGCGGGGATGAACTTCAGTGTGGCTGAGGGTGCCGGTAAAAAGCGTTTCGTGGGCAAGCAACTGGTTCTGGTTATTGAGGTACAGCACGATAAATTCTTCGCGCTCAAGGGTTCCCATCTTCAGCCTGAGCCAGTCGCGAGCAGCCTGCGTGGAAGTAAACGCCACACCGGGTTCGCGCAGGTGCTGGTCAAGCAGACTCAGGGCTCGTTTGATGGTGCGCAGTGAGGTCAATGGCAGCTCCGGTGTAAAGAGAGTCAGTTGTTTCTCCATGACAAAACCCCTTAATCAATGATGGCAAGAATGGCATGGGATTCAGGGTGCTGCAGAGCGTAATCCCGCAGTCGGTAATAGTGTTCAGTCATGGCATCGCATTCGGTGCGACAGGCGTGATGGCTGTATTCAATCAGGCAGACTGCGATACCTGCAGCTTCCACGCTCATTTGCGCACCATTGCCGTTCATGCCGTTGAACAGATGCAATTTATCGTCAACGTCAGCATCAGGGGCCATAAACGCGCCGCCATTGCTGAGCGTGTAAAAGGACCAGATACCACCGCTGTACTCATCACAGAAGCGGTCCATCCAGGCGAAAATACGTGGTTCCAGCGTTATCCACTGCGCAATAGAACCAAAGTGTTGTGGCCAGAAGCCGATACGTTGTTCATCGGGTACAGCTGTAGCGGTGATAATCAACTGTGGCTCGTTAGCCAGGATGAGGGTGTGTTGTGTCATGGTGTTCTCCGGGAATAAAATCGCCAGCAACTCAGGCTGGCGTGATGGGGAATAAATGATGTGGTGTGAAGCGTGATGCCGCGTTAAGTGCGCGTTCAATTAGAGTGCTGAGGGCTGCTTTATAATGCTGTACTGCCGGATATAAAGGTTAAGCCCAGCTCCGCCGTCAGGTTCAAAGTTCCATGCCCGCCAGACCATCAGGCCTTCGGGGTCACGAACCACTAGTCGGAAGTGACTACCCTGGTCGTCTTCAATGGTGATATTGCGATACGTTAACATGACAACTTCCGCTTGTATCCGGGTGAACGGTCCCGGTGGCGGCAACACTGATGGGGACATTTGCAGGCTCCTGATAAAGGAAAACCCCGGCAGCCTGGTGGCTGTCGGGGTTAGTTTGCGGGGGAAGATGCGGCTGTCAGTCGTTACTGCAGTCTCCGGGAATGGGTAGAACTTTCTCTGCGTTCTTCAGGTCCACAGTGAAAGCCCCCGCTTTACGGTCATTGACGTAAACGTCAAACTGCCCGGTCTTACGGATATCCATGATGAAGTCAAACCAGGCGTTATCGCCGTTACGCCATCCAAGTGTTGAGGGAACGGCATATTGCTTATGGTCCATCACCACGGTGATGTCAGTATTGTCATCATGTGAGCTGACCGTTTTGTCCCCAGCAAGGGTAAGAAAGACTGAATGCTGATAGAAACCATTCTGGTCCGGGTTTCCTGTGCAGTTGATGGTAAAGGTCTGCCCGTTAGCATCCGTGACGCTGTATTCCGTATTGCCCTGACCGTAACCCTGCTGCCAGAGCCCCGGGATCGCAGAGGCATTAAAGCTCGCGAGCAGTACACCCGCCAGCATAAATCGGCTTAGTGAACGTATTGTCATTTCTCTCTCCTTTATCATTGTTTTTATTCCTGATTGTCAGGGTTCGAGGGTATCAGCAGTCGACCCATCAGTTTGCCGTCATGGGCGTACTCAAAGTATCTTTCTTTGGTATACGGGTCCGTAACCTCGTGGTATTCCAGTTTGATATTGTCGGCAATACAAAGCGCATTCATCAGCGGCTGGACGGTTTTTTCCTGCATATCCACGAGGTAGTAGTAACTACCGCCCTCGCAGCCATCGGGCGACTCACGGGTACGTAAGACCTGCAGGGTGAGACCTGATGAAAAGCCAACCTGTGACCATTCTTCGCTGACATCATCCTGCCGACTGACCACATCGCTGAAGCGCGGAGGCGTGAGGTCCTTAAATTTACTGATAGCTTTCAGGTCATCACTCCTGTCATCGCAGGCGCTCAGAAACAGAGTGGTGGCAACCATCGCCAGCAGAGGTAGTGTTTTACATTTCATTATTTTTTCCCTGAAATCAGACGTACCACTTTGGCAAAGACATAAATGCCTACGAAAATGCCGACCGGCACGCCGACGAACGGCGTCAGCGCGACACTGGCAGCACCGGCTGCGCCACCTCCCGTCAGTAGTGCGGCAACGGTTGCAAGTGTCAGGGCCGTGAGGCTGTCGGACACCCCGGTTTTGTTCAGAATGATGACGATGACAACAATGGCGATAATGGCAATAACGGGCATCGGGTTCCTCCCTGTTGCCGGGTTGATAACAACGCCTGCGCTATTCCGGTGGGCTGTCAGCCGGAACAAACGTAAGCAGTGACTGCTGGATAAAGCGAAAATGGGGTAAGGCCTGAATGAAGACCGGGTCTTCAGTCAGACGGCACAAACAGTCATTGCGGCGAAAAGTCTCCTGCAAAGGCTGAATCAGATGGATTTCATCAAGTGTGAATACGGCGATATGCCCTTCGTGTTCAGCCACCAGATACCAGGTCTGCTGGTGGATGAGTAACCGGCAGGGAGCCAGGCGCTCACAGCGTCGCCCCTCCGCAATCAGCGTCACCCGCCTGCGCCCGGTAATGGCCTGAATCAGTCTCCAGAAAGACAATGCTCCTGAAGGCGAAGGAACCGGACTGGCTGGTGCTATCACGCAGGGAGACTCATCGCACATCAGCAGTGCATTCACCAGACGGCGGTCAAGGCCGGGAAAAAGCCCGGCCAGCCCGCTGCGGTGGGCAAAGATAAGCACGTCGGGCACCATCTGCATCTCACTGCCAGCAGTGCGTAAGCGGCAGTATCCGGACTGATACTCCAGGTCCAGATACATCAGCCGCTCATGAAAATCACGCCGCAGCGTGCGCACCGACACACCAAACTCAGCGGCCAGCTTACGCACACTCAGCGTTTCCCCCGCCACCAGACGGCTGATTATCAGTGACAGTCTGACAGCCAGCCGGTCATGGCGGCGTTCTGCCTGTGTCATGAGACGTTCTCCGTGAAAGTTAACTGACTGAAAATGATGTGATTACTTTAAATAAGGGGGCGGACAGGGTATGGACACCGCAGAAACTATTTTTCATTTCTGCAAAAGCCAGAGACGGCGGGGGTTACAGGCCATCCCTCGGTGAGTGAGGACCGCCAGCACGGTGCAATGCGGACAGGTGGTGTCCGACATTAACAATGCGGCAACATAAAGCGGTTACTGCAGTTGCGTGAGCATCGCTTCCGCCATCACCCACAGTGCACGGTTGAGCTTCACGTCCCCGTCAATGCCACGCACAGCACGGGTATGTGACCGTCCCCCTTTGGCATTACGACCACTGAGCCCGCCCTTAATCAGGTTCTCCTGAATACGCTGGTATGTGGTCCACAGGTCGTTACTCTCATCCTGACAGCGGCGCGGGGAGAGTATTTGCGACTCAGTCACCGGCTGGTGGTCCTCACCAAAGCGATATGTAAGGGCAGCCTTTGCCAGTGCCTGCTGCGCCGGTGATGGCAACAGCAACGACTGCATGGCATCCCGTTTCTCCTCCACCCGGTCAAAAATCCCCAGTACCTCATACGCCCCTTCTATTACCTGACTTACCACGTCCCCCTTGTGCGGCACCCGCACCTCCCCAAACGACTCACCGCAGACAAGACCGTTTTGGCACACAGCCCTGAACAGGCCAGGCAACATCTGGTAAGAGCTGGTGCCATCATGGGAGTTAAGCAGAATGATTTCCGGGACCTGTTTACCGGTGATCTGTCCCTCCCGACGCAGACGCAACATGTGCTTTGTGTGCTCACGACGCGCCGGGTCACGCACACGGGTTTGACAGGCAAAGAACGGCTGGAAGCCTTCCCGCTGCAGGCTGTCGAGCAGGGAGATGGTGGGTGGGTATGTATGTGTAGCGTTCACTACGGGACTCGTGTTTGTCCTCGCTGAATACGCTGGGCACCACGCGAAACAGCTCCTCACGGGTTAACGGACGGTCACGACGGATAAGATTTGCGGCGCTAAAGCGCGAAGCCAGACGGGTCATAAGCAGACTCCTCATAACGGGAAAACAAATAAAGAAATCCCCGTCGCATCGGCGACAGGGATAGGGAAATAACAGGGATGGGTTAAATACTCAGAAGAAGAAATCCCAGACGGCACGGGCCACTGACACCACGGTGGTGCGCATGGCCTGAATGACGGCCCGCACCGGGGCGGGTATCAGGGGAAAGGCACTGATGCTATCGAGTACAGCACCGATGGTTTCACCAAAATCGCTACGAGCCTGCTCCCGGACTACCGTCGTGCGAAAGGAAGACTGTAGTTGCGACACCACCGGGCTGGTAGCTTCGCGTGGCAGACACTTAATCATCCGCTCGGCCATCACCCGCAGTCCCCACTGCAGACGGACAGACACCGCACATACTGGATGCACAGGCTGGAACAGCTCATGCAGCAGAAAGATTTTGCGGCTGATATTCTGCTTCTGCGCCGTAGACAATGGTCCCCCACCGCTGGTGGGTTCGGCCTTGTCCGACTGGCTGATAACAAACAGCACTTTATGCCGGTATACCTCACCAATCACCTGATGATAAAAGTGTTCATCCACTGCCAGCGCCCGGTCATCGGCCTTAATCAGCCACAGCACCAGGTCGAGGCGAGAAAGCTGTTCTCGGTACAGCGCAGCATACTCGGTATCGCGAACGCCACTTTCGCCTACACCGGGTAAATCCACGACGGTCATATAGCGCTCGCCAACCTGCAGGCGAAATCGCAAAGGTTCACGGGTGCAGGCAGCCACATCGCTGACCGGTGATATATCTCCAGCAAACAGGGCATTGCACAGACTACTCTTCCCCACCCCGGTTTTACCCATAATGCCGATCACTGGCTCGTAGCGGGTTAACTGATTTATCTGCTGCAATATACGCTCAGACACCCATTGCGGTAGGTCGGAAAGAGTATGGTTTAGTGACTCTAAACCTCGTGGGTTATTCATGATTACTCCTGCAATAAATAAAACTAAAAACGGCAGGACCGTGAAGTTCTGCCGTTATGCTGGTATGTTCATGAAAATAATATATATCTGAATATGGTTTGAATGATGATTTTCTATTGAATCATCCTAAATACTTCCAGTACTCGTAAGGAAGGTTAATGGTGGCTTTAGGAGGATACAGTTGATTAGGCAACGCTTTATCGATGTGCAAAGCTGCAACAAAAATAAACCCATCCCGAAAGGCCGCAACAGGAACCCATGAAAGATACGCTGTATGCAGATACCTCTTATTTCTCTGCATGTATTCATTAATTCCAATATTGCAAAAATCAATAGCGCGAACAAAGCAGATTGATTGGATATCAAACAAATACTTGTCAACAATGAAAAATGGAATTGTTATCTGGATTAAATCGAATTCGAACTTTTCAACAGGATGCTTTTTTATGCATAAGTAAATATATTTAGATATACCGTCATCTTCTGGCATATGAACTTCAATATTTTCTTCTATCTTTGCCTTAAATTCTTTTTTGTAAGAATCCCATTCATCAAACATTGGAAGAGAAAAGGACATTATTGGTTCAGATCGAATACGAAAAACAAGTTTCTCAGACAGCAAATGAAGATACTTCAGCGTGGAATCATCTTTATGCTGCTGCGTTTCGAAGTGACGGACCTCATGATAAAACATGCTAAAAAGCCTGCTTTCAACCTCCTGAGTAATTCTATTTTGATATGTCACAAAATCAAGAATAGGTGCAGTGGATCGTAATAACTCACATATTACTTTCGAACGTGACGTGCCATTGGATTCGGCATACCTGTCGATTGAATCAATCGTTAAATTATCATCGATGTTAAATGTTATTCTCTTTATCATAATTGTTATGCATTTTGTTGATTATGCATAACAACCTATCACGGAGGCCAGTAAAGCGCCAGATCGCACTGCAATACTTCAGATTTCGCGCACACATTTCTTCCCGTGTAAGACCACCCTGCGAACCTGCGATAGAATCCCTGAAACCATCTGTTCTTACTGAATTAAGGTTAATTAGTATTATCACCCGGAGTTAACCATCCCCCTCCTGTAATCGATACTCATCCCTGTATAAAAAATACATCACACATCTATCTATTGAACCCCATTTAGTTTGAGGATAGATCATGAAAGAACCCTACAATGCCAACCCTAATTACCCTATGCATCGTTTTCTTCTCGAAGATATAAACCACCACCTGGATGAAATGTTTGAGCGTTATTCCCGCTTACTGGCTTTTCGTATGGATTTTGGCTGGAAACAAGGAAGTGAACGCTCGCAGCGTAATCTCATGGATGAGATGGAGGGCGAGATACAGCACCTGATGGACGTGGTAATTGGCCGAAAGATGGTTATTGGGTACTACTGGGTAATTGAATACAGGCAGCGTAAGGGATTGCATGTGCATGCCATGATTTATCTTGATGGGCAGAAGCATCGGAAATGTTATCCAACTTCGCGTGCGATAGGGGAAGAATGGCGCAGATTGACTGACGATGAAGGTCTCTTTCATCTGTGTGTACGGAAAAAACATTTCGTTGCGAATTCCGGAACGATAGTGGATCACCGCAATAGGCAAGCAGTAGATGAACTACGTTACGTAATCAGTTACTTGGCCAAGTCTGAACAGAAGTCCCGGGGTGTTATTGCAGGTATGAATGCTATACCACCACGCAGCCGTAGAGGCAGGCCCAGGAAGGAATAGCAACAGGTAAACATTGAGCCGAAGTTTTTTTACAACAGAAGCCATTGATGTGGAGGGGCTGGCAGTAACCATTAGTTTACTAACGGCTCCGGTTATTCATCCTTAACCGGAACACATCATCATGTATACAAAACCTGCACTACTTGAAGATCAATTCATTGATATGAAATTCATTACCCAGCTTACTGGCCTGAGCGATAAATGGTTTTATAAGCTGATACAGGATGGGGCATTCCCTAAACCTATTAAGCTGGGAAGATCTTCCCGTTGGTTAAAAAGCGAATTGGAAGAATGGTTGTATTACCGTATTGACGAATCCCGAAATTCAGCCTAGCCCGACTTAGGCTATAGTGGTCCGCCGAGAATCAGCAGAGTGGTGCGAAGCTCGCGCTAAGCTGGTTCGACCCGATTTCACCCAAGCAATCGACATTCATTGGCGTAAGCGAGTGATCGAGTGGAACAGAGTCAGCAACGAAAAATACATTTAACCCACCCAATATGATTCAGTTAGGTAACACTCTAATCAACAGCAAACGGCATACTGAAAAAATGATAAGAATAACCCAATCTAATCAAAAGATTGGGTTTTCTATGTGGTGTTAAGGCTGAATGATGGGCACTGATGAAAAAAGGATAATCACATTTACTGGGGCTGCAAAAGTTTGCCATCCCATTCGATGAGAGTGTATTGGACGCCTTGTGTTGCTTGACGGAACACTTCTTCCGACTCATCGAAAGAGGCGGCGACGATGCTCTGCAAGCTTGCTTCGTTTGCTAGTTGCTTGAGAAGAGCATGCTGACTGCCAACCGCCATTGAATGTTGTCCTGGCTCGTCAAACATCAACAGGCCAGGATGATTTCCGAGGGATGAGGGTATGGTCGAGGTCTGATACAAGGCAAGCAAGTAACTCCAGATGAGGCGAACAAAGTCACTGGCGCTAGAGTCCGATTTAATGTCAGTCCGTATCTCCCTTAATGCCATCTGGGCTAGGCATGGAATGAGCGTGTCCTTACTGATTTCGATCTCTCTAATCGGAGCACTTTCGTAGCCAAACGATCCAGCATTTGCTCTGAAATTTAATTGGAAGCGGCGGATTCGCTCGATGTCTGCCTCGCTATAGTTTTCTTTTGGCATGCCTCTTCTTGTCGCCTGATTGACGCTCATGCGCTCTGCAATCAGCCTGAATTTTGCTAACAGCTCCATAGATGTGATCTGGAGCTTCTCAAGCGCTTCTACCTCAACTTCAATCTGAACCTGCCGACGCACGATTGCCTTCGACTCCGATGCTCCAGATGTTATATCACCGCGCATTGCGACGAGTAGGTCACGCTTGCTAGCTATACGAGCAGCCAACTCAATTACTCGAAGGTCAGTCGCCTGCAAACCACTCTTCAAGCCAGCAATCTGACGTATAAGCATACGACGTTGGCTCTCCAAATAGGTGATATTGGCCGCTAAGTCCATTTGGGGACCAGTCACTGCCCCGGCCAAAAGTGTGTCGTCAACCGGCTGATTGCATGTAGGACACTTACCAATAGCGGTCGCCACATCGTACTTCGCACCCAAGTCACGGAGCTTCGCTGCTGTCTTGTTCCGTTCCAGGTCCTCGTTAGCCTCGACGAGCAGATTCTCGTAATCCTTCAGGGATCTTCGCTGCTCCGCGTAGAAGGTTGTAGCACGCTCATGCAACATAACAAGTTCCTGCAGTTCGTCCATAGCAACTGTAACGCTATGAATCGCCTCGCCCCCAGAGGTCTTATGATACTGCTCAGCCTGTTTCTGCAAGGTAGCGTACTCGGATCGTAGTTGGCTGATGTACTCGTTCAATGGAACAGATGAATTGCCAGCCAGTTTTCTGATGCTTGCCTCATCCTCTTTGAAGAGAGCCGAAGGGATTGAGGAAACGCCATAGATTGCAGTTCCAAGCGGACTCGTTTCTTGTAGCAACTCCGAATAAAGCTTGCGCCAGTCAGCATCAATCTTAACCGATTCGACGTTAAGCCGATTGCGTGTAGCGTTCGTCTCGAATACATCCAAACCAAGCAAGAACTCAACCACTCTGGTTCGCGCATCACGAATGCCAAAAAACGGAATGTTCGCGATATAGTCTGTCCATCCTCGCTTCTGCTCCACGGCTAAAGCTGCAAATACTACCTGTAGGTACAGCTTTGCCTCACCACCGTTCGTAGTTGGCACTCTCGGCAAACTCAAATCCAAGAAACGCTCAAGAAAAAGATGGAAACCCTCGGGCCGTTTAGCACCACCGCCATCGTGCACGTAGGTAGGCCTGGCTTCGCCAAATGCTTTTTTTTCAGTTAAATGAGCTCCCGCAAATACCTCAATGAGCCTAGGGTCCCTCACCGCATCCCTGATTGCACGTCGAAGCGTAACTATTTCTCCAGAGCGACTCTCTATTTCAAGCATCATCTCCGAAGCTGTAATTAGGATTCGACGATCATTGTATTCGATATACTCCTTGAGGGCGTAGGGAAGGGACTTTTCATTTTTACCCCCAACAAGTTCTTCCATGCCTAGACCGTAGAGCAAGCTGTTGAATAATGTGCTTTTCCCGCTTGAATTTTTGGCCCGGATGATGGTCAGAGTCCGCGCAAAGTTGAAACTAAACCCATATTCCCCTTCATTAGTGGTAGCCCTGAATTTTACGCCACGAATGATCACTGTGCCTCCCAGCCACTAGCAGTTGCTTCGATCATTTTCTCTGTCAGCCCTTTTCCGATATCAGATAGAAACGAACGCTCGCGTCCGAACAAATTGGAGTCTTTCAATATTTCTTTGGTAAAGACTTTCCCAGCCGTCGAAATCTCATAGCCAGTGGAGTTTTCAATGATTAAGCCTTCCGCAATGGCAAGTCGAACAGCAATAGCTAATGCAGGATCGAAACCCCATGCGGGAACTTGCAAGATTTTCTCTTCAACAGCTAGGACCAACTGTTGCTGGCGTTTGGTCGACTTCATAGCCCAGTTGAATAGTTGCAGGCGCGGTAAACTTGACTTCCCTCCGCGAGAAGCCAGAGACAGGATAAGCAACACTTGCCCAATCTTATACATAGGCCTATGTTCAGCTAATACTGGTGACGGTCGCCGTTCGAAGCGAAGCCGTTTTTGCTCCTTGACCTCAACCATAGTCCAACTCGCAGACTGCCAACCACCGAGCGGTCATGTATCTTGCCACTTTCAAAGTGTTGGCCTTATCAAACTCAGGTGCGAGTTCGTCGGAAATAATCTTTGCCAATCCATCACGAACTTGGATAGTCAACTCTTCTGCGGTTCCAGACCAAGTAGCTGAAGTTTCAATGACGTATTGTTCGTACTCGTTGATAAGGCGAATAAGTCGCACATGTGTGATTGGTGACGCTGATGCGACACGGCGGAAATATCCGTCAGCCTCAAGGAACTGCTCAATGGTGCGCTGACTAAGCAGTTGTACGCGAGTCTGAAAGTCCGGCACCTGAGCCTTTTCGGCGAGTCGATAGCCTGACTTACGATGAACGTTTATCTCGTACTGTTCTTGCTGACCAGTTAAGGCAGCCAGGACTGGTGCTGTGTCGTCGAAGACCAAAGCCTCTCCACAGGCAGCGCGTACCTCATTAATTTCGACCAAATAGTGATCGCCATCGTGGAGCAATACTGTGAAGTCATCGGTTAGGATGGGCAGTTTCCAAGCACGGACTTCCGCCTCCTTGGCCTTTGCATGTGCAAGGAGCGCATTACGATCTATCTCGGGAGTGACAAACACCCATCGAGAAATCTTCGTGCTTCCCAGTCGTGTTTGAAGTTCCTGCGCGTAATCTTTCAGCTTTCTAAGGTCAGTAGTAATTTTGTCGCGCTGCTTATCATACAACTCAGTGCGTTCGTAGTGCTTCTCAGGACAATAGCACTGAAATGCCCACCCAGTATCTGAGGTGTAGCCCTCTATGCCGTAGTCTCCTGGAGATGCTGGCATCTGCTGATAGCATTCAGCTTGATACTTCCGCTTAAAGACCTGCTGACAAAGACTTTCCCAGGTAGATCCGTTAAATGGCCCGAATTTGGTGTTGAACATCAGTCGCCTTGGTCTAATATGATGAAAAGTCGATGCTGTGCGTTGATCCGAAGCAGAAGCTTCAAGCAAACATCAAGAGTGGTACCAAATTCAACTGATATTCTTTTCATACATGACCTTTTCAGAGCTCAGCAACTGCAGGCTTTAGCAATTAATTAAATCGCACTACCGACAAAATCGAATCTTTAATACATGTAATTAAAGGTGAAAGGATATTGTTGTCAATCAGTTTACCAATCTGTTCCTAGGGCAACTATGTTCTGAGTCATACTGAGATAACCTGGTATGTATCATCATGAAAATGTCCTCGTGTTGCTGATGGATATCAGACTAAGGAAAAAAGTGCGAGTTAAGGATATGTTAGCGGTAATGGTGGTGGTCCACTCGCCCATTCTTCAAAACAGTTATCTAGGCGGAATGTAGGTTTCTGCCATTACCTTAACCGAGATGGGCTTTGGCTGATCATCAACTCAGCATAGACGCATCCGGTCACTACGCTTCAGGGGCGGCTTGCGCCTGCCTGCAGGAGCCTGTTTATGTTTGCTAAATTCTTTATCACTCTCGGCGGCAACGCTCATCTGACCGGTACTTAAACGGCACAGCCTCCCTTACGACCGTTATACCTGCCATCTATGCCACTCGACCGCCTTTTATCCCGCCACTCTCAATTAGAAAGCCTGCTTCAGACATATCGGAGCTGACATCAAACCAGAACATATCGCCCGTTATGATTATCTGGAGGAAAGCACAAAAACTCAGGCCCTATTGTAGTTCCTGAAGACGGTTCTGAATGGCGTGGTGTCGCTATTGCCGATGCGTGACTGGCAGTGCGTCATGTGCAGCGTAGATTTTCGCGGTGAGAAAAAATGCCAAGTGTGTAAGACGGGGTCTACTGTCGGCAGTGGGATGTACAGAAGGAATAACCCCCTAAACTTCTAAATGTTAGCGCCATATCAAACGATGTTGGATAAGCTCACATTGATACAAAAAATTATATGTTCATTATCATTCCTTGATTCAATAATGTCATGCAACGATGGGGATGTAAAAATGTTTCATAGGGAGCGGACATGAGGACATCAAAAAAAGAGCTGCTGGAAATTGCTTCCTATTTATCAAGATATGGTAAAGAAAAACCGCTAAGTGATCTTACCCAGCAGCCATTGGAGCCACAGTCATGACGATTAAGCAGCCCGTCGAGGTCTGCATGATGGATTTTGCCACTTTGTGCAGCAATGGAGCAACTTTACAGCTCGACCACTACCAACGACCCTATGTTTGGGACAGACACAAGGTCAATCAGTTGCTGGAGGATTTGGACGAGTTCAGGCACAACGGCAATGGGCAGAAAGTCTATTATCTAGGTACCCTATTGCTGCATCGGAATGACGAAAAAAAAGCCCGCTTTGTAATCGATGGCCAACAGCGCCTCAGTACCCTAGCAGTGCTGTATCATGCCTTGCACAATGAATTACCCAAAGGGTTAGAATTTCATTACCGCTCTCCCATCTCAGCTCGTAATTTGCGAGTAGCACGCAAGCTAATGAGCGAACATCGTGAGTCAGCTCTAGAGCCATCCATCGTTGAGCAATTGTGTTTTACGGTGATCACAGTTGAGCGCGAAGATCTCGCTTTTACCTTTTTTGATACTCAGAATTTTCGCGGAGTACCACTTAAAGCGACTGATTTGCTCAAAGCTTATCACCTGCGGGCTGTGAACGGTCCCAACGTACAGCATGTCGAGTCATTGCAGCAAATCTGTGCTCGACGTTGGGAGCATGTTCAAATGGCAGGCCCTAGGCGGCAGGATTGTGAACAGCAAGATTTTGCACCCGAGTTGTTTCAGTACTATTTGTGGCGTGCCCGCAATTGGCGGGGTAATAAGCAAATGGAGCGTGAAGATCACGATAGTCTGCTGGAAGCCTTTCAACAACAGAGTGTTGGTGGTGGTGAGATTGATGAGATCCCGCTCTATCCGGGTTATCACAATCAATTTGCCAATTCCCTCAAATTGCAAAGCAGCGATGACTATCGCTTGGCATTGAACCCCTTACAAATTAGTGGAAGCGCGGCTAATTTACCATTTACATTGCGCCAGCCCATTCATAAAGGCATCTGTTTTTTCCTTTACGCTCAAAAATATGCCTCTTTACTTGATGATCTTTTGTACAAAGAGAATACCTGCCACGAATTAGAGGCATTCCGAGAATTTTATCGGCGTGTGGTACGTGCTAATGCCTATTACTTACAGGAGCTCTTTAACTTGGCCCTTCTGATGTATGTCGACCGTTTTGGTTATCAACATCTATTAGCCTTTGCAGTGGGTTTGGAACTAGTGTTGGGGGGATTACGTTTGGAGAAAAGTTATATCTTTAAAGAATCACCACTCAAGTACTTACGTGACGCTCCTTACAATCTGCTTGATGAGATATGTGGGGCCTATCGCCCACAAGAGGTGATGACATTCTTACGTTCTGAAATCGAACGTAGTAAGGGATACGGGAAGGCTGTCTCCATCGTCCTATCTAAGGGCGTACAGGGGCGTTACCTTAATGCGTTGCTGGATTATTTCAATCTTGATGGTATCCCTGAGGGTGACAGTTGGGTACTTAAACGTTGGCTAGGGATGGAAAAGTAGATGCAATATGAATCAAAATTAATGTCACTGGCTCAACTCATTGATGAAAAACGACTTTTCAATATTCCTATCTATCAACGCCTCTATGTATGGGGTAGTGACCAGATCAAAGTATTACTTGATGATCTAGTCTCCGCCTGTAATGCAGACAAGGATGTATTTTACTTGGGTAGTACGCTGGTGATTGAGCAAGGAAGGACAGAATCTGGGCACCCCTTGTTGGATCTGATTGATGGTCAGCAACGTTTTACCACCTTGTGGTTGCTTAGCGTAGTAATTGAGCGCCTGCTCTCATCATCGAAAAACAGTGAGCGAAGCCAAAACCCCCTTTCCTGTTTTCTCTATGCCCAGTTGGGAAATAGTCGTGAACCGCGGATTCGGTTTGCCATTCGCCCTGAGGTAAGCCGTTTTTTTGCAGCCTTACTTGATGGCCGAGCTGCATCTGATGAGCAAAAGGCCGCTGCGTTGAGTTATGCGATGCAGGTCATGGAGGGTTACTTCACCCATAGAACGGATGACACCCACCGGATTGATCTTGTCAAATTGGGTACGTTCATCCGTGATCGGGTTCAACTGGTATTGACCCTGGTACCGGCCAACACGGACCTTAACAAGTTGTTTGAAGTCATCAACAATCGCGGTGTGCAGCTGCAGCACCATGAAATTTTGAAAGCTCGCTTGCTGGCGTTACTGCCAGATAGCGCTGAGCGCGAAGCCTATGGCCAGATGTGGGATGCCTGCTCATTTATGGGGGCCTATGTCGAAAAGAACCTACGTACCGTTAAAGGAATAAAGCTGATCCCGCTTTATAATGTCGAGGATGCTAAACGAGACCGGGAGATGCTCTCTGATCCCTTGGTTATACGTGACGTACTGCTGGAATTAGGTACACAACAAGACCTCAGACACCACTCATTAGACGATATCCTCAATGATGAGACACTCCTGACGGAGCCATCTAACAATGCTTCTGAAAATAACGAGGCCTATGAAGCCGATGATGTACGCAGTATTATCGGCTTTTCCATGCTCTTACAGCATGTTTTACGCCTTTTTCTGTTACATCAGCAACGCGATGATATCAGCAAAATCCTAGACAAAGAGCTGTTACAGATCTTCCAGACTCATTGGCTGGCGGGGCTAGCCCAGTGTGAGAAATCAGAACAAGCCAATCAGATACGTCGCTTTATCAAGTTGTTGTGGCGTTGCCGCTATCTGTTTGACAAACATATCATCAAATGGATTAGCGATGATGCTAATGAAGAAAGTCATGGTATTCGTCGCCTCCGAGTGAATGAAAATCGGAACGGTTACCAAAGCCTTATTCGCGCTAGCCGTGATGCCGATAGCGGGTTTGCTATGTTACAAAGCATGCTCTATCACTCACAGCAATTGACCACCCATTACTGGCTAACTCCCCTGCTTAGTTACCTACTAAACCATGGCGGTGAAGGTGCCCACCGATACCTGCAATATCTGGACAATCACTTGCTTTGCAGTGGCAGTGAACAGCCACTGATCGAACGAACCCGTGCGTTTGTGTTAAATCCATGGTGCGATAGCTATCCGATCCGCGATATGCAGGCAGTGCTGAGAGCTGATGAGGGAACCGGATTTTCTCACTACTGGTTTTACAAGCTGGAATATATTCTTTGGGAGCATTACCGCTTTCAAAAAGGGAGTGCCTGGCAGGCATTCCGAATGACGGCCAGGAATTCAGTGGAGCATGTTTCCCCACAGCAGCCTGAGCATTTTGATTCCAACCGAGTGAGCTCTGAAATACTGGACTGTTTTGGTAATTTAGGGCTAGTTTCACGCAGTATCAACTCAGAGTACGGCAACAAACCCTATGTTGAAAAACGGGCTCGTTTCATTGAGCGTAACCAGAGCAGGGTGGACTCACTCAAGTTGGCACTTATTTATGAAAATGAGCAGTGGAATGACGTGCTAGCATTGGCTCATCAGCAACAAATGCTTGAGGAATATAACGCATATTTTTCTGAGGTGGAGCTCGGGAAATAGCCTTCAGTAGAAACCCAGTAAGTACGTTCCGCACAATTATAAACCTCGTTGATGGGTACTACATCAGGCAGGCGGACTATCAACCTGCCACTATCTTGTTCAACGCCCACGACCAGGCACCAAACCTGTATCCAGTATTCATTTACCCTACCAGCTGTTCATGAGATCATATAAGCAAATAACTTCTGGTATGGGGCTTTTCAGTCTAGATCGCTGGTCATCGGTTGAATGAATCATAGAAGACTCTGGTAACAGCAAAATCACCATTTATGTGCAGCCCCAAAATGCTGTATTTTTATACATAAAATACTTCATCATGGAAGTTGTAAGCTAAAGGAGCTCGCAGATGGTTGCATCTTGGACGTTGTGCAAATACTAATGAAGTGGGAATAAGATCTTGATACTCTTGTAGTAATTAATTTATGAGTATCTCTAAGTCTTTGAAAAGATGAGAAGAATTAAATGAAGAAAGTATCTTGTGTCGATTTGTTTTGTGGTGCAGGTGGATTAACGCATGGCCTTGTACTTGAAGGCTTACCTGTAGTTGCAGGAATTGACATGGATCCGGCCTGCAAATTTCCTTATGAATCAAACAACAATGCCAAATTTATAGAACGGGATATAAGCAAAGTAACAACAACCGAATTAGATGCATTGTTTGGCGATGCTGACATCAAAATTCTCGCTGGCTGCGCGCCTTGCCAACCATTTTCTACCTATACACAACGTTATGAATCGGATGGTAAGGATGGTAAATGGGGGCTCCTGTATGAGTTTGCACGCCTAGCAGAAGGTACTCGCCCAGACGTGATCACGATGGAAAATGTTCCTACTGTGGCTAAACACCAAGTGTTCCACGACTTCGTCGAGGCATTGAAGTGTATTGGCTACAGCGTATGGTTTAGCATTGTTGATTGCACTCATTTCGGTGTCCCACAAACACGTAAGAGAATGGTTTTATTGGCATCACTCCATGGCGAGATAAAAATGTCTTCTCCAACGTGTGCAAAACCCAAAACAGTAAGAGAAGCTATAGGCCATCTGCGCGCATTAAATGCTGGTGAAGCGGCTCCAGGAGATAAACTGCATGTTACCTCCACATTGTCAGATAAGAATCTGGAGCGTATTAAGGCCTCAAAACCAGGAGGAACTTGGCGTGACTGGCCAGAACATCTTGTTGCCGATTGTCATCGAACAGAAAGTGGCAGAACTTACGCTAGTGTTTATGGCCGTATGGAATGGGACAAACCAGCACCAACCATGACAACGCAGTGCTATGGTTTCGGAAATGGTCGATTTGGGCATCCTGAACAGAACCGCGCAATCTCCCTGAGAGAAGCGGCAATTCTTCAGAGTTTTCCCCGTAACTATGCATTTATTCCCCATGATGGGCCAGTAAGTTTAAGGATTCTAGGGCGCCTAATCGGGAATGCAGTTCCTGTTGAACTTGGCCGAGCAATTGCACGTAGCATTAATTCACATCTTGCAAATGTGAATATGGTCACTGTGGAATGACAACTCTTTACTAATCATTAGCTTCGCTGAATTAGAGCCTGGAAACAATATGGAAATTTCTAATACACCTGATATCCGAGTACAGCGAACTATTCCAGAACCCGGTCAGTTGGTTGAGGTCCGTCGGCGTCAATGGATTGTTGTGGAAGTTACTTCATCTCAATTGTTACCTGCCTCAGCTCAACAGCATGCAGTAACTTTGTCATCTATTGATGAAGATGGTTTGGGGGAAGAACTTGAGGTTATTTGGGAAATTGAGGTAGGTGCCCAGATTATTGAACGAGCTGGGCTGCCCACAATCAGTGGCCAAGACGACTCCAGCACTCTTGATGCTTTCCTTGACGCAGTGCGCTGGGGAGCAGCCACTAATGCTAACCGAGGCTTCCTGCAGGCCCCATTTCGAAGTGGCGTTAGTATAGAAGACTTCCAACTCGATCCGTTGGTGCGTGCAATTGATATGGCACGTGTCAATCTCCTCATAGCCGATGATGTCGGTTTAGGTAAGACTATCGAGGCAGGATTAATCATTCAGGAAATGCTGCTTCGGCATCGAGCCCGTACAGTCCTGATTATCTGCCCTGCGTCGCTACAGGAAAAGTGGCGGATGGAGATGCAGGAAAAGTTTGGACTGGAATTTCAAATCGTCGACACTCGCTATATCAAGCAATTACGCCGAGAACGAGGGATCCATGCCAACCCGTGGACATCGCATTCTCGTCTGATCACATCCATGGATTGGGCCAAAAGTGGCGAAGGCTTGAGAGCTATGCGCGATGTGTTGCCCTTGTATAGCAGCTACCCACGCAAGTTCGATCTATTGGTCATTGACGAAGCACATAATATCGCACCGGCTGCTGGGGCAAACTACGCATTAGAGAGTCAGAGAACGCGCTTCATCCGTTCAATCAGTCCTCACTTCCAGCACAGGTTATTTCTGACCGCTACGCCACATAATGGCTATACCGAATCCTTCACCTCACTGCTCGAACTTCTGGATGACCAACGTTTCGCCAGAAATATACTCCCGGACGATAAGCAGCTCAATCAAGTAATGATTCGTCGCCTCAAGAGCGATCTCGTCGATGCTGACGGCAATCTACTTTACGCCCAACGTAAGCTTGAAGCCTTACCGATCTTCTACACTGCCAAAGAACGCGAAATTCACTCAAAACTCAATGACTACTGTAAGAGCCGAGAACTAGGTGCAGAGAAAACCGTTAGCACATTCGGAACTGCTTTCGTGAATCAGCTACTAAAAAAACGGCTCTTTTCCTCCCCTGCGGCCTTCGCATCAACACTCGAAAAACACATCGCTAGTCTGACTTATGGAAACCTGCGTAGTGATAATAGTCCGATGGACGACCGCATCTTGCGCAAAGCTATTCTTCGTGTTGATGAAGATTACGCTAACGACCAAGAGGTAGAGAACGCGCAATCTGAGGCTGTTGAAGAAGCTTCATGTCGAGCTCAGCCGCTCACGACCGACCAGCAACAAATGCTGAGTGAACTACGTAAATGGGCACAGATAGCCAGAAACCAAGTCGATTCCAAAGCTAAAGCCGTGCTCAGCTGGCTTGATACCAATCTGAAAACAAACGGTCATTGGAACGAACATCGGGTAATTCTGTTCACTGAATATCGCACTACCCTCCAGTGGATACATGAGATCCTAGCCAGCCATGGATTTGGTGGGGAGCGCCTTGCGATCTTACATGGTGGTATAGCGCAGGACGAACGTGAGAAAGTAAAAGCAGCCTTCCAGACCGCTCCCAAAGACTCTGCCGTTCGTATTCTTCTTGCTACCGATGCAGCATCTGAAGGTATCGATCTGCAGAACCACTGTAACTGCTTAATCCATCTTGAGATTCCCTACAATCCCAATGTCATGGAGCAGCGCAATGGTCGTATTGACCGTCATGGTCAACGCCAGAAAGAAGTATTGATCTGGCATCCTGTCGATGGCGATGAAAATAGCCAAGCTAGCATTGGAGGCCATAGTGGAGACATCATCCGAGCTCTACGTAAGCTCGAATCTATGCGATCAGACATGGGTAGTGTCAATCCGGTTATCGCGCCACAGATGTCGAAGTTGATTGAAGGATCTATCAGGGGTTTTGATACTCGTATTGCAGAAGCTCGGATTGCCAAAACTAAACGATTCGTTAGCGCCGATCGTGAACTGAAAGAGCGGATAGCCCGGTTACACGACCGGCTACTATCCACTCAAAACGATTTCCATCTCACGCCAAAACATATCCTTATGGCTGTAAATACGGGACTTTCTTTGGCAGGCCGACCACATTTGGAGCCGTTTGCTCTTCCGGATGCTCCAGCTGGTTCAACATTCAAAATGCCAGCATTGTCAGGATCCTGGGCTCGTTGCCTGGAGGGGCTACGCCATCCCTATACTCTGCAAACTCGCCCTATCACCTTTGACCATACCGTTGCGAGAGGACGTGACGATGTCGTACTCGTTCATTTGAATCATCGACTGGTACAGATGTGCCTACGTCTGTTACGAGCAGAAGTATGGGCTCGCGATGACGTGAAGAAGTTGCATCGTGTTACTGTACGTTCGGTGCCCGACACACTAATTGATGGCCTTGCCGTAGTAGTTAGTTCAAGGCTGGTTATCACCGGAGGCAATTACCATCGCCTCCACGAAGAGTTGACAACAGCTGGAGGTTATCTTGGGGATAAATCCTTCCGCCGTGAAGAAGGGGTCAGTAAAGTTCAGCTATGGCTAGATAATAGTAAGCCAATGACAGCTTCTGACTCACTATTTGATGATATCCGTATTCGTTTTGAGCGTGCACAACACGCTATTTTACAGTCAGTGAACGCTAGGTCAAAAGACCGGCTCAAAGATTTGAGTAATACTCTTCAGCTCAGTAAGAATCGAGAATTGACGGACATTAGCACAGTGCTTGATGAACTTGAAAAAACCATCTGTATCGAATTAAAAAAAGATCAACAACCTGAGCAATTTTCACTGTTCTCAGAGGATGAACGAACCCAGCTCAAACGTGACACCGCAGCTCTGAAAGCTCGCCTTTTACGTATTCCTGAAGAGCGTGAACAGGAGATCCAAGCCATCGAAACTCGCTACGCTAAACTCGACGATCGTACTTTTCCCGTTGCTGTTACCTTCCTAGTACCTGAATCTACTGTTCAGAGGGGGGAAGCATGAGTATGGCCAGCATACACGATGATTGGCTCTCGCTAATCGACATTTCAGGCCCCTTCCTTGCTGTACCAGTACTAAAAGATGCATTCCCGCAAGGGCTGGAAGAGCTAGACGCTGCTAAGCGCAAACGACTGCGCCAAGCTTACGATGAGTGGCGAGAAGCACTGGAACAAGAAGATCCTCAGTTCAACAAATTGCATTTCGCGTGGATTGAAGAAGTTCTTTCACGTGGCCTTGAGTTTGATGAGGACGGGAAAGGTGATGTACTGAAGGGCACAGATTGGTGCGCCGCCAACTTGAACACTTTTCTCCCTGATCATGGCATAGCTCTGTCACCTACTCTAGCAATTGTCGACGAGCAATGTGCGAACAAGCCTTTGATGCTCATTCATACCTATGCGCAAGATATCGATCTTGACGCAACGTTGAAAATAGACGGATGGGCCACTACACCCACGGAACGTATGGTTCAGCTGTGCCGCTCTAGGGAGTGTCGCCTTGGTTTGGTGACCAATGGCGAACGCTGGATGCTGGTGGATGCCCCTGTAGGCGCTGTCACCAGCTTCGCCAGCTGGTATGCTCGAATCTGGAACCAGGAGCCCATAACACTGCAGGCCTTCGTGCACCTGCTCGGTATCCGCCGTTTCTTCGTCGATGAATCCGAACAACTACCCGCATTGTTCGACAGTTCTCTGAAATATCAGGATGAAGTAACCGATGCACTGGGAGAACAAGTACGTCGCGCTGTAGAAGTATTAATCCAGTCCCTTGATAAAGCTGATCAGGATCGCAACCGTGAACTACTTTACAACGTAAAAGAATCCGAACTCTATGAAGCGGCTCTGACAGTGATGATGCGCTTAGTGTTTCTGCTCTCGGCAGAGGAGCGCGGCCTGCTTCTTTTGGGCGATGAACGATACGAAGCCAACTATGCACTTTCCACCTTACGTATGCAGTTACGCAAGGTACCCGAAGAAATCCTAGAACGACGCTGGGATGCCTGGTCGCGCCTACTGGCGGTCTTCCGTGCTGTTTTCTGCGGGGTGGAACATGAAAATCTTCGTCTGCCTGCACTGGGTAGTTCACTATTCGATCCTGATCATTTTCCTTTTCTGGAAGGACGGGCTAAAGGTTCCAGTTGGCGGACAGATACAGCCAAGCCACTGCCGATTGATAACCGCACAGTTCTGTTGTTGCTAGAGGCTATCCAGCAATTCCAGGGCCGAACACTCTCATATCGCGCACTGGACGTCGAACAAATCGGTTACGTGTATGAAGGTCTGCTGGAACGCACCGTAAGGCGCACCGATGAAGTCACACTGGAACTGGATGCCACCAAGAAATCACAGTATCCATGGGTCAAACTAGCCGAGCTAGATTCAGCAAGCATGAACAGTCCTGAGAAGCTAGTTGAGTTGCTGCAAGAGCGCTTCGGTAGTTCTGTCAGCCGGGTGCGCAAAGATCTGGCCAGGGACGTTGATGATACCTTGGCTGATCGCCTACTCACTACCTGCCAAGGTGACATCCAGTTACGTGACCGTATCAAACCTTACGCCCATCTGCTGCGCACTGACCCTTGGGGTTATCCGCTAGTCTACCCCGCTGGTGCCTTCATCGTCACAAGCGGTTCCAACCGACGCGAGACTGGCACCCACTACACACCAAAATCGCTTACTGAAAACATCGTTACTGAAACGCTAACACCGATAGCCTACATCGGCCCGGCTGAAGGCACACCGCGTAAAGCGTGGCAACTCAAATCCCCCACTGAACTACTCGACCTTAAAATCTGTGACCCTGCGATGGGTTCGGGTGCTTTTCTGGTACAGGCTTGTCGCTGGTTGGCCGATCGCCTCGTCGAAGCCTGGTCGCAGGCTGAAGCAACAGGAAAAATGATAAGTGTGGACGGAGACGTACTGGAGGATCTGGATACTAAGGAGCGGCTACCACGAGATACTGATGCACGTATCGTAATAGCCCGACGCCTCATCGCCGAGCAATGCTTATATGGTGTAGATTTGAACCCGCTGGCAGTCGAGCTTGCCAAGCTTTCCATCTGGCTGGTAACACTGGCGAAAGGGCTGCCCTTCGGCTTTCTTGATCACAGTCTGCGTTGTGGAGACAGTCTGCTTGGTATTCATCGGTTGGACCAGCTCACCAAATTATGCATGACACCAGAACAAAAGGGAAAACGAAGTGACCGTCTGTTTGGCAAAGACATAGAGAGATCAGTACGACAAGCAATCGAACTTCGCCAACGTTTGCGCGCTATGCCAATACGTGACATTCACGACGTAGAGATCATGGCTAGTTTAGATGCTAGGTCTCGTGGCCATCTTGAAGTGCATAAACTAATTGCCGATGCGTTTATTACCGAGGTATTGGTCTCCGGGGGCAATTCGCCCACACTAGAGAATGCGCTTTCCTCACTCTCCATTTTGGCAGACCAGGCAGTAGGTGGAAGCATTGAGGCTACTCAATCTATTGCAAACCGTATTTCCAACTCCTTTACCAGTGATCTGACACTTGGACATGCACGGCGGCCATTCCATTGGCCTTTAGAATTTCCCGAAGTTTTTTTAAGAGAACGATCCGGATTTGATGCATTCGTAGGAAACCCACCATTTCTCGGTAATCGCCTATGGAAAAGTTCAATGGGTGATAAGTTGCAATGGCAATGTCAGATGATTCTAGGAACACCGCCCGGTAAAATCGACTTAAGTGTTGTCTTCCATCGGCGTGTTGTCGATTTGCTTCGAGCAGATGGATGTTATGGTTTGCTGGCCGCAAGCAACATCGCCGAAGGAAGCGCGGTTGCTATTGGTCTGGGTATGATCGTTAAAAACGGTCACATATATTTCTCCAGAAAAGGTATGCCATGGCCTGGTACAGCTTCTGTAGTTGTTGCTGTTATTGGTTTTTTCAAAGGACGATGGGCAGGAAAATGTGATTCTGAGGGGAATTCTTGTAATCGTATCGGTGCACGTTTAGAACCGGAAGCTACGGATACTTGGATACCCAAAGAGCAGCCTGATTCTATCATAAGTTTTGAGGGCGTAAATAATAGCAAGGGGATGGCATTTGTATTAACCGAAGAAAATCCTTGGTTCTATCAACTCAAAAACGAATCGAATAGCCTTCTGCGCCCATACATCACCGGAGACGATATAACAAGTTATGCACTTCGTAGAACCGACCGTTGGGCTCTGGATATCGCAGACAGAAATCTGGAAGACATTGAGAAAAACTGGCCCATTGCATTCCAATTTTTAATTCAAGAAGTTCAACCAACCCGAACTCCTCAAGCCTTGAAAAGCTACAAAGGACTCTATGACCGTTGGTGGCAATTCTGGAACCATCGAGCCGAGCTCATGCGCAAGTTGCGCAAACAAGAATATTTCATTGCCTTCGCAAAGGTGACCAAGTATCCGTTTTGCTTAATGACTCCCACTGAATGGATCTATACAAATAAAATCCTGCTTATTGGTGCAGATAGAGATGATCTTTATGCCATTTGTTTAAGCTCATTTTTCCGAAGCTGGCTCTATGCATTCTCTGTCCGTAGTTTGGGGGCAGACACTAATACACTCACGCTTTCCATTCGAGAAGCTGTATCAACTTTCACGTTACCAATAACGAGAGTTTCGAATGTCGGTTGTAACTATGCACAACGTTTTCAAAACGTTCTCGTCGCATGGAGCGAGCAAAATAACTGTGGTTTAACCAGCGCAATGAATGCCGTAAACACGCCAAGCTACAATGATCCCGTCATAAACGAACTACGCCAAATAATGGTTGGAATAGACGCTGAAGTTGCACAGGCTTATGGATGGAATGATCTTGATATTTCATACGATTTTCAGGAGTTCAATAGTGGCTCAGTAAGAGACCCGTGGCGCTGGGCACTTTCAGAAGACCTAACAACAGAGTTGATGCGACGACTTACTGAGCTAAACCGGCAACGTTTTGAGGAGTTTTCGTTGACTCAGAAAAATGCTGCTAATCCAGTTAAACGCGGGCGCCGCTCAAAAGCAGACGCTACGGTAAACTTACTTGATTTGTCTGATGGTGCGAACTAATGACTAATCTCTCTACTGATCGTCCAAGCTCAGACCCGATAGAACAATATATTGACACTCAAGCTTGCTATGAGCGCCTGATAGGCCTGCGACAAAAAGGCCTCGTTCCAGACTCTGCACGAGAATCGCTAGAACAGTTCCTAAAAGAGTTTGAAATGCTCAAGGCAGGTAAGAATCCAGATGGCGTTGGTGCATTTGATGATTGATGGGAAGCACATATGACTGATAACAACAAATCTAGTAAAACACCGAACGCTTGGATCGCCATTGACCATAACTTTTCAAGAGCTCAAGTATTAACATACTACACGCTACAGTTAAAAGGTGAACATTCACTGCACCAAGCCATCTCCGACAATGATTGGATCTTAGTCCTAGATACTACAGGTAATATCACGCGAGTTGGACGAATCCTGCGGATACGTTCTGATCTTGAAACCACAACTATCTTTTTCGATCGAATGTTGCAGGTTAAGTCGGTGGTTTCGATCGGCATAACCCCATTCAAATTTCCTCCCAAAGACAGAGCGGGTCGTATCCAATGGACTGACTTCATTGAGACCTTGCCTAAAGAGTTCCACATAACCATTGCAGACATACCAAAGATCGAGGATCAAACTTACATCCGCGAACTGCTGCAACTGGCGGTGATGGACGACTTGCTTGGCCCTGCTGGTGGCCCTAATGAGCTCATCGTCGATATGGGTGTACGCGACCGCTACCTAGTTGGCAAACTCGCCCCACGTGAAGCAGCCGAAAGAGGACAAGAGTTTCCTGTTGATGCTGACGATATTGAAGATCAAGAGCCAGACCTGATCGTCAAAGCGAAGACTGCAAAGGTGAACTCTCCCTCAGTCCTTGGTAGCGGCGAAACCGACACGGCAGAAGAGATTGATGCCGCCAGCAATCAGTCATTGGTGCCCAGTAGCCTCGGCATGACTTTCTGCGTGGATGGCGACGTCGATCGGGTTGAGATCGAAGCGCGTTGGGGACGGTATGAGCGTGTGCCAAATGATGAACATCAATTCTTTAAGTCCAATGGGCAAAAAGCTAAGGTGTGGAAACGCATTCCTTGTGGCGGCAAGATCGTACTCCCCCTGATCGAAGGCTCGATTTCACACAATGCTCCGGATAGTACTTCCCCGGAAGTTAGAGTGCAGGGCTCTATTCGAGCCAAAAATGACAATGGTGATCGACTGATTACACTCTTCCTCGTTAATGCGCAGGAAGAACCGGATACAAACCGTGATACGGCATGGGTGTTTCAACCAGAGCTGATCGTTCGAGCAGAGAAAGATGCTGCCAAGCCTGCCATTTTCAGGCGCAGGCCGGTACTAGATGCAGATGGTATGGACCCAGAGCGCGAAGCACTTGAGATGATCTACCGAGATCGTGTCGAGTTCGCCGTGGGTCATGGAGTTGCAGTTCATGCAGAAATAGCGGATGACGTCACACTAGCCACCGAAGTGCGTACCACAGTGATGCCACAGTACGAAGTTCAGGCAACTGAGACTCCTGGGCTTGAGCTATCCGATCGTCCAGCTATGCGAGAAATGGTCAGCAGTGGTCTGCTTGATATGCAACGACTAGCCACTTTGGACATTGACCCATTAGTTGATGCCTTGAGTGTGCTAACTAATGACTACGCTACCTGGATTGATGAACAGAACTTGAATGTGAGCAGCAAGGCCAAGGGCTTCAAAACCCAAGCCCAAGCGGCCTTAGATCGTTGTCAGGAGATCCATACCCGCCTGCAACAAGGTATCAATACACTTAAGCATAATGAGAATGCTCTGGCGGCCTTCCGTTTCGCCAACCAAGCGATGGCCACGCAGCGTATACGCAGCTTGTATGCACTTGCCATGCGCCGAGGCGAGGACGTTACCCTAGATAAGTTCGATGCTCTGAAGAACCGCAGCTGGCGTCCATTCCAGTTAGCTTTTCTGTTGCTGTCGATTCCATCCCTGGCGGATCCGTGTCACCCAGACCGAGTCAAACCTATTGAGGCTTATGCGGACCTGTTGTGGTTTCCTACCGGGGGTGGTAAGACTGAAGCCTATCTGGGTGTAGCCGCCTTCACCATGGCCATTCGACGTATGCAGGGCAATCTAGGCGGGTACGATAGCTCACGTGGTTTGACTGTGATAATGCGTTACACCCTTCGTTTGCTGACACTGCAACAGTTCCAGCGTGCTACAGCACTTATTTGTGCAATGGAAGTGCTGCGACGCGAGGCACTAAATAAGGGTGATAAGTCCCTCGGAACGGAGCCATTCACTATTGGCCTATGGGTCGGCAATAAAGTGACTCCGGGAACGACTGAAGATAGCCATAATGCTATCGAAAAAACACGTAACCCGGGTAGTTATAATGCGGGAACAGCCTCACCCGTCCAACTTACCAGCTGTCCATGGTGTGGTACCGAAATCATTCCTGGGCAAGATGTCGAAGTTAAAAAGGATAAAGCTGGCGGCCGAACGTTTATCTATTGTGGTGACAAAAAAGGACGTTGCGAATTTTCCAAGGGAAAGTCCAGCAAGCAACTACACCCTGGAATACCAGTACTGGTGGTAGATGAAGAAATCTACCATCGTCCTCCGACAATGATGATTGCCACAGTGGATAAGTTCGCCATGATGGCATGGCGTGGCCAAGTGCGGACTCTTTTTGGCCGAGTTGAAAAAGAATGTGAGCGGCACGGTTTACTCTGGCCTGGGGCCAATTGCACTGGAAACCACCAAGCATTCAAAGGACAACCTTCAGCTAAAGTGAAGGCCATCCCCCCCATCCGACCACCTGATTTAATAATCCAGGATGAGTTCCACCTAATAAGTGGGCCACTGGGTACCATGGTAGGTTTGTATGAAACTGCCGTCGATGAGCTGTGTAGCTGGACGCTCAACGGAAAAACAGTAAAACCGAAAATCATCGCCTCAACGGCGACGGTGCGCAAAGCCAAAGAACAAGTAAATAATGTATTTATGCGTCAAGTTTCGGTATTCCCGCCACATGGACTAGATGTGGAAGATAACTTCTTCTCAGTTCAACGCCACATTAAGGATAAATTTGGGCGACGTTATCTGGGAGTCTGCTCACCCGGTAGCTCGCGCCCAGCAATGCTTATTCGTGTCTATACCGCTTTCTTAACTGCGGCACAGGAACTATTTGACCACTTCGGTGAACCTGCTGATCCTTATATGACTATGGTCGGCTACTTCAACTCTCTGCGTGAACTAGGTGGAATGAAGCGATTGGCAGAAGATGATGTGCAGACACGTTCCTATCGCGTGCAAATGAGCATGGTGGAACGGCCTGCATTGGCACAACGTAGTGTCAACAACATCCGCGAATTGACTTCTCGTGTATCCAGCCAGGATATCCCAAAGTACCTCGACAATCTTGAGGTCAAGTTTAAGGCCGAGTTTGATAACTCTGCAGGTAAATACGTAACGAAATGGCAGGAGGGTGATACTCGTGCTATTGATGTAGTGCTGGCGACCAATATGCTATCAGTGGGAGTCGATGTGAATAGACTCGGCCTGATGGCAGTGAATGGACAACCTAAGGGAACGGCCGAGTATATTCAGGCTACCAGTCGTGTTGGACGTTCATTCCCCGGCCTAGTTTGCACCGTACTTACGTGGGCCCGACCGCGTGACCTCTCTCATTACGAAACATTCGAACATTACCACGCCACCTTCTACAAGCATGTTGAGGCACAATCGGTAACGCCATTCTCTCCACGTGCTATGGATCGTGGTTTGACAGGGTCGTTGCTAAGTCTTATGCGTCTGAAGAATAACGAGTTCAGCCCGAATGAAGGTGCGGGTAAATTGGATATGTCAAACCAGAGTGAACTCGCTCATGCAATTGAAGTTTTAGCGACTCGTGCAGGCAATGTAGCAGAAGATAATACACGTAAGTTGTTAGCTGAAAATGAACTGAAAGAGCGTGCCGACGAATGGGCCAAAGAGGCCAGTAAAGGCGGACGAATTTTGGGATATGAAAAGAGAGGCCCCGAAAAAGACAAGACTGTGGCGTTGATCAAATCACCAGGGCTTCAAGCGTGGGACAACTGGACTGTACCTATGTCAATGCGAGAAGTTGAGTCTGGAGTACGCCTGATTATGGACACCAAATTTATCAAGGACGATCACGATTGGAAGCCTCGTCCTGCAACGAATGACGAGGATTGAATATGATCATCAATAACAAAACTCCAGTCGGCGAAGTACGCCCAAGCCAGTTGCTATGGACTTATGGGCCTGGCGCGCTAATCGATCTACCGAGCCTATCTGTAGTGACACTAGGTATTGACCAGTGGGAGCGAGATCGCTGCCAGCCAATTCAAGAGGCCCGGCTTCTTGCTGCTGTTCGGAAAGTATTAGGATCACAAGTCGAAAATTTGAGAATGCCGCCCTTTCAGAAAAGTGAGCTCGTTGACCCTTGGTCAGCCGAGGCCAACATAGGTGTACCTGTTCGTCCATTTCCTCGCTGGATGCGCTGTGTAAAGTGTGGTTTGTTGTCGCCCTTTGATGATGGTCTGCTTGAGATCAGAGAGGATCGATTCAGGGCCGAACGAACTCGCTTTGTTCACAAAGGTTGTACAGGTTCTAAAAGGAATTTACCCGCTAAGGATGCTGATGCCGTTCCAGCACGTTTTCTGCTTGCCTGTCGTGACGGTCACCTAGATGACTTTCCTTGGCACTACTTTGTCCATGGTGGCAATAGTACCTGCAAAGGGACACTGCGCTTCTTTGAGAGCGGTGCATCCTTACAAACCGAAAACCTGTGGGTACGGTGTGATAGCTGTGAGGCATCACGAAGCATGGCCCATGCCTTCGGCAAAGCCGGTAAAGAAAATCTTCCAGCTTGTCGAGGTCGCCACCCACATTTGGATCAATTCGACATTGACTGCGGTGAAGAACCACGGGCAGTACTGCTAGGAGCCACAAACAGCTGGTTTCCGATAACGCTTTCTGCATTGGCCATACCCCAAACAAAAAATCCTCTCAGTCAGTTGATTCAAGATGGATGGCCGTTCTTTGAAGCAATTACAGCTGAAGTCATGGTTCCCATCGTTGTGCAGACACTCAAGCTAACTGGCGGTCTCCCTGGAATCGACAAATATAGCGTGTCAGACATCTGGTCAGCCATCGAAATGCATCGTTCTGGTGGCGATAGCGAATTTGTAGGTGAAGCCGATATCAAAGGTCCAGAATGGGAAGTGCTGACAGAGGCCAACCCTCCCACGGATTATCCACACTTCATGAGTAAGAAGATCGGAACCCCAGCACAATTCATACCGTACATCAGCCGTGTATTACTACTTGAACGACTACGAGAGGTTAATGCTCTGCTTGGTTTTACTCGAGTAGAGGCGCCAGAAGGATCCGGAGAGATAAATGAACGTCCTCAGATGGCTAGCTTGGCACGCAATAAACCTGAATGGGTGCCAGCTAACCAGGTGCATGGGGAAGGTATCTTCATCCAATTCGATGAAAAAGCTCTTGTAGATTGGGAATCACTGGATGCCGTCAAGCAAGTAGACAAGATGCTTCGTGGTGGGCATACCGGTTGGCGTAACTCTCGTAATCTCGATCCGAATGAAGATTACCCAGGTATCCGATATGCCATGCTGCATACCCTATCTCATTTGTTGATCCGTGAACTAGCCCTGGAATGTGGATACAACGCAGCAAGTATTCGCGAACGTATCTATGCTGATACATCAAACGGCAGTCCACAAGCTGGTATCTTGATCTACACGGCAGCAGCTGATTCTGATGGCACACTGGGTGGTCTTGTAGATCTTGGTAAACCAGAGAATCTTGGTCGCCTGCTGGTACAAGCATTAAATCGTTCTAAGATCTGTTCTTCTGACCCACTATGTTCTGAACATAACCCGGAGAAAGATCGGTCATTACATGCCGCAGCCTGCCATGCATGTACTCTGGTAGCAGAAACCTCTTGTGAGCAAGGCAATCGCTATTTGGATCGATCACTATTAGTACCAACACTTGAGCGTATTCACGCTGCATTTTTTAAGGGTTTTTAACATGGATGAACTCTTAGATGCTGTTGCCGAGCTAGTTTGTCTAGTTTCTCCTGAAAAGATACAAGCGATCGCTGGCCGAATTCGACGGACTGAAGCCTGCAAGGCTCTGCTGGTACTGCCAGGTGCAGTAGGAACTCCCAAGGCAAGTAAAGCTATTGAGAGACTAGCAATTGCATGGCGAAACACCATGGTCAGTTCAGATGAACTAGCATCTATGCTTCTTGCTGCAAGCCATGTTTACTTTAAAGTTAGCTCTGAGCAAAGTACTGAACTTGTATGGACTGGTCCAACAACACCTTTTGTATCTGTTCGCCGTACAGAGCAAGTGCTGCTACAAATAATCAATGCGGCAAAACAGTCTTTATTTATTACCAGCTTTGTTGCCTATGATGTGTCGAGTATTGTGAATGAATTGAATATGGCTATAAAGCGTGGCGTTACCATTACAATGTTGCTGGAATCTTCACAAGAGCATGGTGGCAGTATCAATATTGATATAATCGGTAAGATGCAGACGCTTATACCTGGCGCACATATTTACGCCTGGAATAATAAAAACAATGAATTTTCAGAAGGTCGCGTGCATGCGAAAGTAATTGTTGCCGATGGTCACACTTGTTTTATTACAAGCGCAAATCTAACTGGGTATGCCATGGAGAGAAACATTGAAGCAGGAGTTCTTATTACAGGCGGAGGGATTCCAGAAGCACTTAGTGATCATCTGTACTCTCTTATAAACACAAATATCATTAGTCTGATTTAATTTGTTCAGCTTGATATAAAAATGAATCTTCGTGCTAAGGATAAAAAAAATGAATACATATGAAAGTGGATTATTAGAAGTAGCTTGGTATCTGGCTAAGTGACCCTGTAAATAATTCTGTGTAACTGCCACCATATTAAAGGTGATCGCTCAGGCGGTCACCGAACTCGATAATAAAACGACTCATCGCCAGCCGCCAGTTCTGGATCGGCATACTCCATTTTTTTGAAGCATCCTTGATCGCCAGATAAATAACCTTTCTCACTGAGTCGTCTGTCGGGAACACTTTGCGCTTTTTGATAGCTGCACGGATCACGCTGTTCAGCGATTCGATAGCATTAGTGGTGTAGATGGCTTTGCGGATGTCGGGCGGGTAGCCAAAGAACGTATTGAGATTTCCCCAGTGCGCACGCCAGCTTTTGCTGATTTGCGGGTATTTATCGTCCCAGGTTGCCGCGAAGTTATCCAGCGCCATCAGTGCCGCCGCTTCTGTCGGAGCCTGATACACCGTTTTCAGTCCGCTGGTGACGGCTTTGTAGTCCTTCCACGACACGTATTTCAGGCTGTTGCGCACCATGTGAATGATGCAAAGCTGGATATGCGTCTGTGGATACACGCTGTTTATCGCATCCGGGAAGCCTTTCAGGCCGTCCACACAGGCAATCAGAATATCCTGAAGGCCCCGGTTTTTAAGCTCCGTCAGCACACTGAGCCAGAACTTCGCCCCTTCGTTTTCAGCCAGCCACATGCCCAGAAGTTCTTTCTGACCTTCAGTATTAATGCCGAGAGCGAGGAACACCGCTTTGTTTATCACGCTACCACTTTGACGAACTTTCACCACGATACAGTCAAGATAAACAATGGGATACAGCGCATCCAGAGGCCGACTTTGCCATTCAGCAACCTGTTCTTTAACCGCATCGGTGACTTTAGATATCAGCGTGGGTGACACGTCCGCATCGTACATTTCCTTGAATGTGGCGACGATTTCACGGGTTGTCATGCCTTTGGCGTACAGGGACAAAATCTGGCTGTCCATCTGCGTGATACGCGTCTGATTTTTCTTGATAAGCTGTGGCTCGAAGGTATTTTCACGGTCACGAGGCGTGCTCAGTTCAATCTCGCCATCGTCGCACAGCAGCGTTTTGGATGAATAGCCGTTGCGGGTATTTGAACCGGTTTTTGGGGCATTTTTCTCGTGTCCGAGGTGTTCAGTCAGCTCTGCATTGAGCGCTGTTTCGACGGTAAGCTTCGTCAGCATACGGGAAAACGCATTGAGATCGGCCTCGGTTTTGAGGCCTTTAGCCAGTTCTGCAGCGAGAGCTTTAAGTTTCTTCTCGTCCATAATTTGCCTGTCTCCGTTGTTGGAGTGAACATATCAAAAACAGGCAATTACACAATTTTAATTACAGTCTCGGCTAAGTATGGAAAAAAAAAGCCTCCTGAAGTTCTAGGTGTTGACACATGGAAAGCTGCAATATCACTATTTTATCCAACATTTGGTGCAGGTAAGACGAGAATTGAATTTTATAACAGTCTAAAAAACCACCGTGATCGTTTTGATTCGTGGCTAAGTGTTGTACGCACAGGCTGGCGGAATGCTGATGGTTCTCCTGGCGAGCTCCCGTTGTCTGCTCAGACTGTTATGAACAAAATGAACAAACTATCAGAGTCACTTATTGAACAAAAAATTCTATCTTGGCTGTCGATAACCCCCTCAGAACAAAAACTGGCTGATATATTACCTATTCAACAAGATAAAAGTCTGGATGAAACGATGAAAGAACGATTAATCGCTTCAAGGCTTGGACAAGGTGAATTCAGGAAAAAATGCCTTAAACTGTTCCCTGCCTGTCCTATAACTGGTATTTCTTTTCAACCTCTGTTAAGGGCTAGCCATATTAAGCCTTGGGCCGCGTGCCAGAATGGTCATGAGCGACTGGATCCTTATAATGGAATAATATTGGCAGCTCATATTGATGCTCTTTTTGACCAAGGATGGCTGTCATTTAGTAATAATGGGCACATCTTAATTAGCACTGAACTTGATTTTGAAGTAAAAACACAACTAAACTTACCTGAAAATATCCCACCATTCTCGGCACAGCATCATCACTATCTAAAATGGCATCGAGAAAATATATTAAGATCATGATATTATTTTCGTGGGAACAGTTGCACAAAAACACGCCAATTAAAAGCATGCTTCCTGAAGTATGTAAATAGATGAAATTAAGTATTTGTTAATCTATTCAGTGAAGCTTAAAGCAGACATCCAACCATCCTCATGTTCAGATGCCTGCTTTACTGACATTTTTTTATCAAAGGTCCTCTTGGAGATAGATCGCCAGCAACACTATGTCGTATGTTACAAATACTATACTCAATAAGGCTTATCTATTTCCCTGAATTAATTTTCGCAAAATCAAAAGGACTCACTACCCCTTCCCGATTAACATCCAGAAAATCAGCCCACCACTGCAGCATCAGTCTGCGCTCATCCAGATGCTCAGCTTTATGAATGTAAGCAGCACGTACTGAGTTACGTTCCATATGGCTCATTTGCCGTTCCACGGCATCCCTCGACCACAATCCAGACTCAATCAACGAACTACAGGCCATTGTTCTGAAACCATGTCCACAAACCTCTACCTTCGTGTCATAACCCATAACGCGCAGCGCCTTGTTCACCGTGTTCTCACTCATCGGTTTGCGATGGTCGTGATCGCCAATGAAAACAAAATCGCGATCGCCACTAAGTTTGTGTACCTGTTTAAGGATTGCTAACGCCTGACGAGATAACGGCACCAAATGAGGTGTGCGCATTTTTGAGCCACGCTGTGAGTGTTTTACCCCTTCGATAGCTTCTCGCTCGGCTGGAATCGTCCACATTGATGTTTCAAAATCGATCTCAGACCATCGGGCAAAACGCAATTCGCTGGAACGAATGAAAACAAGAAGGGTTAGCTCAACAGCAAGGCGAGTTAGAGGCCTGCCGGTATAGTTATCAATCCGTTGAAGCAGTTCGGTAATACGTTTCAACTCTAATGCAGGTCTATGCTGACGGTTACTTGAAGCGACAGCACCAACCATCTCTTGCGCGGGATTGTAATCAAGTAAACCACTCTGAACGGCATATCTCATAATTGCAGTAGTGCGCTGCTGTAGACGGGATGCCACCTCTAGTCGCCCCGACAACTCTACCGCTTTGATTGGGGCTAGCAGGTCTCGAGTTTTGAGATCAGCAATATTCCGCTTACCTATGGCTGGAAAGAGGTTGTCCATTAGGCTTTTGAGCACTCGTCGACTATGTTCTTCCGACCACTTTTTATTTGTGGCATGCCACTCAATAGCAAGCTGCTCAAAAGTACGCGCTTCTTCCAGCTCAACCTTATCATTTTTCTTTTTATCTCCCGGATCGATGCTGTTTGCCAAAAGCTTACGAGCTTCATCACGGCGGGCTCTGGCATCTGCAAGAGATACGTCAGGGTAAACTCCTAAAGCCAGCATTTTTTGCTTTCCGCCAAATCGGTATTGCAAACGCCAGTATTTAGAACCATTGGGATGGACGAGAAGATGCATACCGTTGCCATCAGTCAGCTTATATTGCTTATCTGTTGGCTTAGCTGTTCTGACTTTGATATCTGTTAGAGCCATGCTTATCCCCTCCCTGTTGGTACAAGCATTATCGAACCGGAAATACCATCATCTGTACCAACATCTGTTGGTAGATGTACGTTGAAGTCGATTGACCTTGAGAGAGTTAATATAGCGGGAATGATGGGTAAATACTGGATTTCAGGCATAAAAAAAGACCTCAGTTGAGGTCTATTTACATACTAATGGTGCCGAAGGCCGGAATCGAACCGGCATGCCTCGCGGCGGTTGATTTTGAATCAACTGCGTCTACCGATTTCGCCACTTCGGCACTGAAGTAGTATGCGGAGAACGAGGTGAATTATACTTACCTGAGATCCGCATGCAACTGTTATCCCATCATGTTTAGTCTAAGTGTTGAAAAAACCGCCATCAACGGCGTTTTAGCAGCAAATAAACACTGATTAGGAGAAAAAGTATACTCGGCAACAGCGCGCCGATCACCGGCGGGATATTGTAAACCAAGCTGAGTGGGCCAAAAATCTGATCCAATACGTAGAAAACAAAACCAAAGAAGATACCGGTGACGACCCGAACCCCCATTGCCACACTGCGTAACGGACCAAAGATAAATGACAGCGCCATCAGCATCATCACCGCAACCGAGAATGGCGCAAATATCTTGCCCCACATGTTCAGTTCGTAGCGGTTCGATTCCTGGCCACTTTGTCGCAGATATTTGCTGTAATCGTGCAATCCACTGATAGAGAGTGAATCTGGATTCATGGCAACCACCCCCAGTTTCTCGGGTGTCAGGTTCGTTTTCCATTCACCGGTTAATGTCTGCGAGCCAGTCACCTTATTAGGATTACTGAGGTCAGATTCATCAACTTGCGATAAACGCCACAGATTGTCTTCAAAAGTGGCGGTGGCCGCATAGCGAACCGAGAGCAAACGATCCTGTTTATCAAAATGATAAATATTGACCCCAGTGAGCTCTTTGTCGCCCGATACGCGCTGGATATAAATAAAGTCGGAGCCGTCTTTTGCCCACAAGCCAGATTGTGTTGATAGCAATGAACCGCCGTACATTTGCTGCGCACGGAAATTACGCGCCATTTGCTCGCCTTGTGGTGCAACCCACTCGCCGATGGCCATGGTGAGCAACACTAGCGGAATAGCGGTTTTCATCACCGAGGCGGCAATCTGCATCCGAGTAAAACCAGAGGCTTGCATAACCACCAATTCACTACGGGTAGCCAGTGACCCCAAGCCCAGCAGCGCCCCTAGCAGCGCAGCCATCGGGAAGAAAATCTCAATATCTTTTGGTATCGTCAGTAAGGTAAACATCCCGGCCGAAGCGGCTGAATAATCACCCTGCCCGACTCTACGTAACTGTTCGACAAACTTGATGATGCCGGATAACGACACCAGCATGAATAAGGTCATCAAGATAGTATTGAGGATAGTCCGCCCGATATAACGGTCTAATACGCCAAACATCAGAAAATACCTCTCAAACGGGCGCGTAACTTACGGGCAGCCAGACTGTCCCACAGGTTTAACAACACGGCCAGAGCCAAATAAGCACCGTTCACTGCCCATAGCCATACTAGCGGGTCCAATTTGCCTTTACTGGCATTGGAGCGCAGCGAGGTTTGCAGTAGGAAGAAAATCAGATACAGCAACATCGCCGGTAACATGCTTAATACTCGGCCCTGACGCGGGTTGACCACGCTCAACGGCACCACCAACAATGCCATAATCACGACCGATACAATCAATGTCAGACGCCAGTGGAATTCAGCTCGGGCCTCAGGCTCGGTGGCATGCCACAGTTGGCGCATTGTCATCTGTTCCGCCACAGAGTTATCTTGCTGAACTTCCTGATGACCAATGATGGTCTGATAATCGACAAAATCAGTGATGCGGAAGTCACGTAATAACGCAGTGCCTTCATAGCGGGTACCTTTGTTCAAGATAACCACTTGTGAGCCATCGGGCCGTTCAGTCATATAACCACTGTCAGCCACGACAACCGAGGGGCGCTGATTACCGTTTGGCCGCAATTGTGCCAAAAATACACGGTTAAACTCTTTGCCCGACACATTACCGATAAATAAGGCTGAATTGCCATCCGTTGAAGATTTAAACTGCCCGCCAGCCAAAGCGGCCAGACTTGGGTTCGCTCTGGCATCACTCAAGACTTCATCTTGATGTTTAGACGACCAGGGCCCCAGCCAAATAGTGTTAACTGCTGCAAGCGCCGAGGTGATCAACGCCAAAATTAATGCAGCCATAATCAAGGACTTCTTACCCATGCCGCAGGCATGCATCACGGTGATTTCACTCTCCGTATACAATCGGCCCAAAGTCATTAGCAAGCCAAGGAATAAGCTCAATGGCAGGATAAGTTGCGCCATTTCTGGCACGCCAAGCCCTAAAAGGGATAAAACTAAGTTCGTCGGGATTTCACCATCAACCGCAGCGCCTAATATCCGAACTAACTTCTGACTAAAGAAGATTAATAGCAGGATGAACAGAATCGCAATTTGGCTCTTAAGTGTTTCCCGTACCAGATATCTAATGATGATCACGCTAATACGCCTGTGAAAACTTGTCTTTTTGCAGGAAAATCGATAGTTTCATCGTTAATCCGCCATTTATTCTCATCATATGGCAACCTTCACAGCTAAAATAGTATTACAACATCTAGCGTTTAGGTGTCCTATAGGAACATGCTTATAGTCGCCAAAACAAAACAACTTATGCCGTTAAGGTTAACACACGTCGTTAACACAACGGAGAGAGATCGTTGCGGAGTGCTACATTCTAGCGGTAGCTCCCGCCTTTGTCTTTAAGATTCAGGAGAGTGCATGGAGTTCAGTGTAAAGAGCGGCAGCCCGGAAAAACAGCGCAGTGCCTGTATTGTAGTCGGCGTTTTCGAACCCCGCCGTCTATCTCCCATTGCCGAACAACTCGACAAAATTAGTGATGGCTACATCAGCGCTTTATTGCGCCGTGGTGAACTTGAAGGCAAAGTCGGGCAGACGCTGTTACTGCACCATGTGCCGAATATTCTCTCCGAGCGCATCTTGTTAATTGGCTGTGGCAAAGAGCGTGAGCTTGATGAGCGCCAATACAAACAAGTGATCCAGAAGACCATCAATACCCTTAATGACACCGGTTCAATGGAGGCCGTGTGCTTCCTAACTGAACTGCATGTCAAAGGCCGCAATACTTACTGGAAAGTGCGCCAAGCGGTCGAAACTGCCAAAGAGACGCTTTATACCTTCGATCAGCTTAAAAGCAATAAAACCGAGCCTCGTCGCCCGTTGCGCAAGATGGTGTTCAATGTGCCAACCCGCCGTGAACTGACCAGCGGTGAGCGCGCCATTCAGCATGGCCTGGCGGTGGCATCCGGTATTAAAGCGGCGAAAGATTTGGGTAACATGCCGCCGAATATTTGTAATGCCGCCTATCTGGCGTCTCAAGCGCGCCAATTGGCCGATGCATTTAGCACCAACATCATCACTCGCGTGATTGGTGAACAGCAAATGAAAGAGTTGGGCATGCACTCTTATCTGGCTGTTGGCCATGGTTCGCAGAATGAATCATTAATGTCAGTGATAGAATATAAGGGTAATCCGAATCCCGACGCTAAGCCAATTGTGCTGGTGGGCAAAGGACTAACCTTCGATTCCGGTGGTATCTCCATCAAGCCGGCCGAGGGCATGGATGAAATGAAGTATGACATGTGTGGCGCGGCAACAGTGTATGGCGTGATGCGGGTGGTCGCTGAGCTGCAATTGCCATTGAACGTGATTGGGGTGCTGGCAGGTTGCGAAAACATGCCGGGTGGCCGTGCTTATCGCCCTGGCGATATCCTCACCACTATGTCGGGGCAGACCGTCGAAGTGCTCAATACCGATGCCGAAGGCCGCTTGGTATTGTGCGATGCGCTGACTTATGTTGAGCGTTTCGAGCCAGAAGTGGTGATTGATATCGCCACGTTGACCGGCGCATGTGTCGTGGCATTGGGCCATCACATCACCGGCTTGATGTCGAATCACAATCCACTGGCTCACGAGTTGATTGGCGCATCCGAACAGGCGGGTGACCGCGCATGGCGCTTGCCGCTGGGTGATGAGTTCTATGAGCAACTGGACTCCAATTTTGCTGATATGGCAAACATTGGTGGCCGTGCGGGTGGTGCCATTACTGCGGGCTGTTTCCTATCACGTTTTACCCGCAAATATAGCTGGGCGCATTTAGATATCGCGGGGACTGCATGGCGTTCAGGCAAGAACAAAGGTGCAACCGGCCGACCAGTCGCGTTGTTGTCTCAGTTCTTGTTGAATCGCGCGGGGCTGAACGGCGACGATTAATCATTTTGGGTATATATACATGATGTTATCCAAAGGGCACACTTTCGTGCCCTTTGCGTGGTTAAAGAGCCTATGAAAAACGCTACTTTCTATCTACTTGAACACGACACGCCTGCCGGTGAGCTGCGCGCTCATGAAGCATTGGCCTGCGAGATTGCCGCTGAGCATTGGCGGGCAGGTAAACGGGTGCTGATCGCCTGTGAAAGTCAGGAGCAAGCCCAGAGGCTGGATGAAGCGCTGTGGCAGCGGGCTCCGGATCAATTTGTGCCGCATAATCTGGCCGGTGAAGGGCCAAAGTATGGCGCTCCCGTCGAATTGGCCTGGCCAGAGCGACGTGGAAATGCCCCGCGCGACCTGCTGATTAGTCTACTGCCGGAGTTCGCAGGTTTTGCCACTGCTTTCCATGAAGTGGTAGACTTCGTGCCTTACGAAGAAAATTTGAAACAGTTGGCGCGCGACCGATATAAGTCTTATCGCAGCGTCGGCTTCCACTTGACCACGGCAACGCCGCCAACTAATTGAAATAAAAAGAAAATGGAAAACACACCGTCTAATATCGACAAAACTGAGCCGTCCCTCGATAAAACATACAGCCCGCAGGAAATCGAACAGCCGCTGTATGAGCATTGGGAAAAACAGGGTTATTTCAAACCAAACGGCGATACCAGTAAAGAAAGTTACTGCATCATGATCCCGCCGCCGAACGTCACCGGCAGCCTACACATGGGCCATGCTTTCCAGCAAACCATCATGGATACTTTGATTCGTTATCAACGTATGCAGGGCAAAAATACCTTGTGGCAAGCCGGAACCGACCACGCCGGGATCGCGACCCAAATGGTGGTTGAGCGCAAGATTGCCGCAGAAGAGGGCAAAACTCGCCACGATTACGGCCGTGATGCATTTATTGATAAAATTTGGGAATGGAAAGGCGAGTCGGGCGGCACCATTACTCGCCAAATGCGCCGCTTGGGGAACTCCGTGGATTGGGAACGCGAACGTTTCACCATGGACGATGGCCTGTCCAACGCGGTGAAAGAAGTGTTTGTCCGTCTGCATAAAGAAGATCTGATTTACCGTGGCAAGCGCCTGGTGAACTGGGATCCCAAGCTGCGTACCGCCATTTCTGATCTGGAAGTGGAAAACCGCGAGTCCAAAGGCTCAATGTGGCATTTGCGCTACCCGCTGGCTGATGGTGCGAAAACTGCTGAGGGTAAAGATTATCTGGTCGTCGCCACCACTCGCCCGGAAACCGTACTGGGTGATACCGGAGTGGCGGTAAACCCGGAAGATCCACGTTATAAAGATCTGATCGGTAAAGAAGTTATCTTGCCGCTGGTTGGCCGCCGTATTCCGATCCTCGGTGATGAACACGCCGATATGGAAAAAGGCACCGGTTGCGTGAAAATCACGCCAGCTCACGATTTTAATGACTATGAAGTCGGTAAGCGCCACGCCCTGCCGATGATCAACATTTTGACTTTCGACGGTGATATCCGCACAGAAGCTGAAGTGTTTGATACCAACGGCGAAGCCAGTGATGCTTGCAGCAGTACAATTCCAGCACAATTCCAAGGTCTGGAGCGTTTTGCGGCGCGTAAAGCGGTGGTGGCTGAATTCGATAAACTCGGCCTGTTGGAAGAGATCAAAGCGCATGACCTGACGGTACCTTATGGCGACCGGGGCGGCGTAGTTATCGAGCCGATGCTGACCGACCAATGGTATGTGCGCACGGCTCCGCTGGCCAAAGTGGCGATAGAAGCGGTCGAGAATGGCGAGATCCAATTCGTGCCTAAACAGTACGAAAATATGTATTACTCATGGATGCGCGATATCCAAGACTGGTGTATTTCCCGTCAATTATGGTGGGGCCACCGCATCCCCGCGTGGTATGACGAGCAGGGAAAAGTGTATGTTGGCCGCGATGAGGCGGAAGTACGCCGTGACAACAACTTAGGGGCTGATGTTGCCTTGCGTCAGGATGAGGACGTGCTGGATACCTGGTTCTCATCCGGTCTGTGGACTTTCTCCACACTGGGTTGGCCTGAGCAAACCGAAGCACTGAAAACTTTCCATCCGACCAGTGTGGTGGTCAGTGGCTTCGATATTATTTTCTTCTGGATTGCTCGCATGATCATGCTGACCATGCACTTTATGAAAGATGAAAATGGCAAACCGCAAGTGCCGTTTAAAACCGTGTACATGACCGGCCTTATCCGCGATGACGAAGGGCAGAAAATGTCCAAGTCGAAAGGTAACGTTATTGACCCACTGGATATGGTCGATGGCATTTCGCTGGAAGAGCTACTGGAAAAACGTACCGGCAACATGATGCAGCCGCAACTGGCTGAGAAAATCCGCAAGCGCACCGAGAAGCAGTTCCCTAACGGCATTGAGCCGCACGGTACGGATGCCCTGCGCTTTACCCTGGCGGCGTTGGCCTCAACTGGCCGTGATATCAACTGGGATATGAAACGCCTAGAGGGTTATCGCAACTTCTGTAACAAGCTGTGGAACGCCAGCCGGTTCGTGCTGATGAATACCGAAGGGCAAGATTGCGGGCAGAATGGCGGTGAAATGGTGCTGTCGCTGGCTGACCGCTGGATTCTGGCTGAATTTAATCAGACCATCAAAGCCTACCGCGAAGCCATGGACACTTACCGCTTCGATCTCGCAGCCGGTATTTTGTATGAATTTACCTGGAACCAATTCTGCGATTGGTACTTGGAATTGACTAAGCCGGTCATGAACAGCGGTTCAGAAGCTGAATTGCGCGGCACTCGTCATACCCTGATTGAAGTATTGGAAGCGCTATTACGTCTGGCACACCCGATCATTCCTTACATCACCGAAACTATTTGGCAGCGAGTCAAAACCCTGAAAGGTATCACTGCGGACACCATTATGTTGCAGCCGTTCCCGGAATATAATGCCAGCCAGGTTGATGAGAAAGCGCTGAGTGATTTGGAGTGGATCAAACAGACGATTATTGCCGTGCGTAATATTCGTGCAGAAATGAACATCGCACCTGGTAAACCACTGGAAGTAATGCTGCGTGGTGCCAGTGCTGAAGCTCAACGTCGTGTCTTGGAAAACCAGAGTTTCATCCAGTCACTGGCGCGATTGTCTTCTCTCACCCTGTTAGCTGATGGTGATAAAGGCCCGGTATCCGTGACCAAATTGGTTGAAGGTGCCGAAGTATTAATTCCGATGGCTGGCCTGATTGATAAGGCCACCGAACTTGACCGCCTGGCAAAAGAAGTGGCCAAGCTGGAAGCCGAAATTGAGCGCATCGAAAGTAAATTGAGTAATGAAGGTTTTGTGGCGCGAGCGCCAGAAGCTGTCGTTGCTAAAGAGCGCGAAAGAATGGCCGCCTGTGCTGAAGCCAAACAAAAGTTAATTGAACAGCAGGCGACTATCGCTGCACTGTAAATTAATCAGACATACGTTAAGTCTAACTGGGGGTCATGATAATTATTCACTATCATGGCCCCTACTTTTTACCATTGCACCTTGACACCATTCAGTGGTATTACAGATTATGACTAAGTTATTACCATTCGATTTATAGAGTAATACGCCATGACCACTGCCACACCTATCCGCCTACTGGTGCGCCCCATTACCGCCGCCGATAATCTTGCTATCGCGAATGTTATCCGCGACGTTTCGGCTGAGTTCGGTTTAACTGCCGACAAAGGCTACACCGTGTCTGATCCTAATTTGGACCACTTATATGAGCTGTACAGCCAACCTCGCAGTGCTTACTGGGTGGTTGAAGTGGACGGCAATATTGCCGGTGGCGGCGGCGTAGCACCTTTATCGGGCGGTGTGGCAGATCTGTGTGAATTGCAGAAAATGTATTTCCTGCCGGTATTGCGCGGTAAAGGGTTGGCAAAACAATTAGCACTGCAAGCATTGGAGTTTGCCCGCCAACAGGGATTTGAGCGCTGCTATCTGGAAACGACCGCCAGTCTGACCCGTGCCATCAGTTTATATGAAAAACTCGGTTTTGAGCATATCAACGGCCCGATGGGAAATACCGGCCATGTCGATTGCGAAGTGACCATGTTGAAAACACTGTAATTCTTCTGTCGTGAGCTATTTACTCGCCTATCTATTAAAATTATTATAGATAGGCATACAATTAGTAAAATTATTTTTTACGTAATAATAAACAAGTATAATGAATAACAACATAATATTAATCGCCTATACTCATTATTAAATTTAATATTTAGGTGATAATAATGACTGCACAAACTTATGAAAAATGGGCTGGCCCAACCTCTGGTTATACACTTAATGATTATCGCTATGGTGACAAAGGCCCATGGCCAAAAATAAATAACATTATGTCTGAACTACCTGCTGCTATAAATAATGTCCCGCAAGAACAATTAGATGATTTTAGAATCAATGTAGTATCTCATTATAGAAAAGTATTAACATCAGGAAGAGTTAAAATTATTTTAAAAATGCTGACTGGAGATTATAAACTGCAAGTTGCCGATGATGAGATTTTTTCTTACAATATTTTCTTTGGCGTGATTAGCAAATTATTAACCGAAAAATTCAACCAACAAGATTATATTGACTTCGAAGGGTTTATTGATCAGAAAAATATGCTGGATGAAAATGGAGAACCACGTTATTTAAAATTAGATTTGATAACAATGAATAAAATAATTCCATTATTTGGTCTTTATACTGCTCCTACAGTAACCATTTTCAAACGTCAAAATAAAATCACTGGTACGCCACTGGCAATAAAAATAAATGGCTTAATTCTTACACCAGAGAATATTAATTCTTGGGAGCTGGCAAAATATTTTGTGCTACAAGGTATATTAACTACCAGTACATTGGCTGACCATCCAAAAACACATTTCCCGATGGATGCCATCTGCGCAATTAGTTTAACCTGCTTACCCACGCAACATATACTGTATAAATTACTATCAGCTCACACCCGCATTCAACTCGCGATTAATCAGGCGGTGACTTTTATTCCCTATTCTGTTGCCCATAATAACCAATATTTACCTTATACGCCTTATTGTGGTTGGGGAAATATTCCTGTTATTCACAAAAATATGGGCTGGCCTGGATTACTTAATAATGCATTTAATGGGGTAGAAGGATACGAAAATTATCCTCAATACCGTTATTCCATGCATCCCGAAAAATTATGGACTGATCTTGAGGATTTCTTAGCGGCTTATTATGCCGTCATATTTGAATTTGTCAGTGGCGTAGTACACCATCTCTCTGTTAATGATCCTGTTATTATCTATTGGAGTGATGCCATTGCCGCCTGGGTTAGGGGCTTCCCTAATAGCCAAGAGATCAGACAAGGAGATAATTTGGCTAGGGCAATTGCCATGTTTATCTGGGATGTCACTGTTGCTCATTCAGCCGATCACGGTGCTATGGGGCAGTATCAACAGAATATTTTCCCTTTACGTCTTCGCGTACCACCACCTGCCAGTCAATCTATTCCCCCCATCAACCGCCGGAAAATGGTGACTTTTGACGATACATTACGTAATCGCTTAGCCTTTGAGATGTATTTTGGCCCACCAAGGAGTGTTGAACATTTATATAATACTTGGTACGGTTTTGATCATCCGACACTTGATCAATTAAATAAACTTTTTCTTGAACAACTGGCTGAAACAGAGAAAAACTTAACCTGTCGTGAATTTATTGCTCTGAAAGATATCGCCCGTAGTATTAATTTTTAAATGGTTAACGGTATATTATGATTAATAAAAAACCCGCACTGTAACCAATGCGGGTCTGATCGATAAAGAGAATTATACTTTTAAAAAAATCAAATTAATGACGTTTACCGTCATCATCCTCATCAATCAACTCTTCGTCGTCAAATTCGCCGTCTTCATCGTCTTCGCCGTTAGGATCTTCATAGTAAGTGCCCCAACCGTCGTAATTCACACCACAGGTCTCAGCCAGTGCAATCAGCTGTTCAACCTGCGCGTCAATGATTTCGGCATTCAGCGCAACTTCGCTAATCACATCGCAGCACATCACCACAGAGCCATCTTCCACTTCCAGCTCTTCAGCATCCGTCACTTCATAACCCAGCTTAAATGCTTCAATAGCCGCCTTTTCCAGCACTTCGAACTTCTCGGCTGAAAGGTGGTGTTCAATAGTGTATAGCGCATCCGGATCACTGCCATCTTCCAGCAGTTCTTCGATGATCAGGCGGGTCTCGTCACGTTGTTCGTCCAGCATTTCGCGGTTTGCCATGCCTTTATCCTCAGTCAATGGGCTTAGTATGCCGCTATTTTCCCACACCCACGCAGTTGCCTCCACTACAAACGAGAAAGATTTGTTGATTGGGGTTGTAATTGAATATTTATACGTATAAATTGAATTTAAATTCAATTTAACTATTCAGGATGCAGAGATGAATACTATGAGTCAGTTCTATAAGCGTCATTTTCTAAGGTTACTGGATTTTACCCCCTGCGAGATTACAGCGCTGCTGGATTTGGCCGCGCAGTTGAAGCAAGCCAAGAAATCCGGCAGTGAGCAACAAAAACTGGTGGGTAAGAATATCGCGCTCATCTTCGAAAAAGACTCGACCCGTACTCGATGCTCTTTCGAAGTTGCCGCATATGATCAAGGTGCGCGTGTGACTTACCTCGGCCCAGGAGGGAGTCAAATTGGGCATAAAGAATCAATTAAAGATACCGCCAGAGTATTAGGGCGCATGTATGATGGTATTCAATATCGTGGTCACGGCCAAAAGGTGGTTGAAACACTGGCAGAATTTGCCGGCGTGCCGGTATGGAATGGCCTGACAAATGAATTCCATCCAACCCAATTATTGGCCGATTTGCTGACGATGCAGGAGCATTTACCGGGTAAGCCATTGAGTGAAATGAAGTTTGCTTACCTCGGTGATGCACGCAACAACATGGGTAACACGATGTTAGAAGCCGCCGCTCTGGTGGGGATGGATTTGCGGCTGGTCGCGCCGAAAGCCTGCTGGCCAGAAGCCGAATTAGTGGCCGCTTGTCAGGCGCAGGCCAAAAAGACTGGCGCTAAAATCACCCTGACGGAAGATATTGCCGAGGGGGTCAAAGGGGCTGATTTCCTGTATACCGATGTTTGGGTCTCCATGGGGGAACCGAAAGAAGTCTGGCAGGAGCGAGTCGCTCTGTTGAAACCTTATCAGGTCAATATGGCGGTGGTGAAGCTGACCGGCAACCCGCAGGTTAAATTTTTGCACTGCCTGCCAGCATTCCACGATGACCAAACCACTGTTGGCAAGCAGATGGCCGAGCTTTATGACTTACCGGGCGGCATGGAGGTGACCGAAGAAGTGTTTGAATCCGCACATAGCATTGTGTTTGATCAAGCAGAAAACCGCCTGCACACCATCAAAGCAGTGATGGTCGCCACCCTGAGTAATGCATAAAAATAGTTAGCATCGTAAAAGGCCAATACAGTCGCTGTTTGGCCTTTTCTCTACCCCAATAGATATTCACCGACAGCGCACAACCAACAGAATGACGGCGGCGAGCACGAGCCAGCTTCAAAATGGCAAGTAAAATAGCCTAGTTAACTGCGATTTTAACAACTGCCTTGCGCACATTAGCAGGCTCGCCCACTGCACATAACGGCTTATGCACTTCACCCGGATAAAACACGACAAAATCACCGGATTGCATCACAAACTGCTTCTCATCAACACCCGCCGGTAAAAAGGCAATATCTTTATCTGCTAACCAGTCAGTATCAGGTTTGCCAGCTGGCAAATTACTGAAAGTCATTCCCTCAACACCCGCCAGAACTATCTGAATATCCAGATATTTAGCATGATATTCCGCTCGGCGATTTTCCAGATAGTCGGTGCTGTCATTGGAGATCAATACAAACATATTATTGCCATCAATATCATGTTTACCCAATGGGGTTTCTGCCGTGATATGACTTTTCACATATTCAATGGCTGCTTTTAATTGTGCTGGCAGATAAGGCAATAATTCCAAATGATGAATGTTTCCGGTGATCATGGTTTTTCCTTTTATATAAATGAAATGACGTTCCATTATAACCAGTTCACCCGTCATTGAGTGCGAATTCCCTAACATTTATTCATGCCAGTAGAGGGTTCTGCATGTCTGGTACAATCCTCTCGTTCCGCCGCCTCAGAATCATTACTTTTTTGCAATATGCCCTTATCACTAATTGCTATAATAAATAACTGTTGAGACTTTGACCACAGACAACCAAGCTATTATTGTGAGAAACTGCGCTGAAATAGTCGAAAAAAAAATAATTTCCTATTGACGTAACTATCTATCATCCGCGTATCTATTAAACAGCATAATGGCGTTAATCTATTTTCAGGGAGTTTCAATGAAAGCTAAAATTCTGTCGTTATTGGTTTTGACAGCACTATCTGGCAGTGCTTTGGCGGCAACACCACCAGACACTCTGGTAGTCGTACAATCCCTGGATGATATCGTTAGTCTTGATCCGGCTGAAAGCAATGAATTGTCCAGCATCCAGACTATTCCAAGTCTCTATCAACGTCTGGTGCAAGCCGATCGTGATAATCCGGCGAAAGTCGTGCCGGTGCTAGCTGAAAGCTGGCAAAGCGATGCTGGCGCAAAAACCCTCACAGTGAAATTGCGCCCCGATGCAGTATTTTCATCGGGTAATCCGGTGCAAGCCGATGATGTGATTTATTCCTTTAATCGTGCCGTTAAAATGAACCGCTCACCGGCCTTTATTCTTAATGTCTTAGGTTGGGATGCGAGTAATATCGAACAGCATTTGAAGAAGATTGATAACAATACCGTGCGACTGAGTTGGAGTGCAGATGTTAGCCCCGCAGTGGCGTTGAATATTTTATCAACACCGATTGCCTCAATTGTTGATAAAAAAGCCGTCAGCGCCAATGTTAAAGAAAACGACTATGGCAATGCTTGGCTGAAAATGCATTCAGCCGGTAGCGGCCCATTCAAAATGCGTGTTTATCAGCCGCATCAGGCCATTGTACTGGATGCCAACCCAACATCACCTGGCGATAAACCGCTGATTAAAAATGTTATTATTAAAAACGTTCCAGACCCAAGCGCTCGCCGCTTGCTTATCCAGCAGGGTGATGCCGATATCGCCCGCGAATTAGGCCCAGACCAAACTGCGGCACTGAAAACCCAAGCGGGCATTAAAGTTGTCGAGATCCCATCAGCCGAACAAAACTATTTGGTCTTTAACACTGCTAACCCGGCGAATCCATTGCTGAGCAAGCCTGAATTTTGGCAAGCTGCCCGCTATTTGGTTGATTATCAAGGTATTACCAAAGACTTACTGAAAGACCAGTATTTTGTGCATCAAAGCTTCCTGCCCGTCGGTTTACCGGGCGCACTGGAAAGCAATCCATTCACCTTTGATCCCGCTAAAGCCAAAGAGATTCTGAAGAAAGCCGGTATCAAAGACGCCACATTGACTCTGGATGTTGAGAATAAACCGCCATTTATTACTATTGCTCAGTCCTTGCAAGCCAGCTTTGCCCAGGGCGGGGTGAAACTGGTGTTGCTGCCAGCAGCGGGTAGCCAGGTCTATGGCCGCGTGCGGGCTAAGCAGCATCAGTCCGCAGTGCGCCTGTGGATCCCGGATTACTTTGATGCGCACTCTAATGCCAGCGCCTTTGCTTATAACGATGGTAAGAGCAGCACAGTGGCGGGTTTGAACGGCTGGGTTATTCCTGAGCTGAATAAAGAAACACTGGCAGCCGTCGCCGAGGCCGACCCAGCCAAACGCACTGCGCGCTACACCCAACTGCAAGAAGAGCTGCAAAAAAACTCGCCTTATATCTTTATTGATCAAGCCAAAGCACAAGTTGTGCTGCGGGATAACGTAAAAGGCTACCAACAAGGTCTGAATGCAGATATGGTCTATTATGACCGTGTCAGCAAATAACGCTGACTTATTGATAAAACATATTTAATTCAGGCAGCTTAATGTCTTTAGCACTAAATCAAACGCCGGGAAACTCATCCCGGCGTCGTCTTTGGGGGTTTTTACAGGGATTATTGACCCTGGCCCTGACCTTATTCGGTCTGCTGGTTATCACCTTTTTTCTGTCGGCGCTATCGCCGGTGGACAGGGTGCTACAAATCGTGGGCGACCACGCCAGTGAAGCCACTTACCAGCAAGTTAAACAACAGCTTGGGTTGGATAAACCCTTACCAGTACAATTCTGGCATTATCTGGAGCGGTTAGCCCATGGTGATTTGGGGCTTGCCAGCGCCAGCGGTCAGCCGGTGTTACACGACTTACTCACCGTGTTCCCTGCCACATTAGAGTTGGCGACATTATCGCTTATCATCGGCGCAGCACTGGGGATTATCCTCGGTTTGCTGTGCGCCCGCTGGGCAGGTAGCAAGCTGGATGCCGCTATCCGCTTTATTACGTTGCTGGGGAATTCGGTTCCGATCTTCTGGCTTGGTCTGCTGATGCTGTTGCTGTTTTACGCCCGGCTACAATGGAGCCCCGGCCCCGGCCGTCTTGATGATATTTATCAATATACCGTGGAAGCGAAAACCGGTTTTGCCCTGATCGACACTTGGCGCTCCGGTGATGTGGGTGCCTTTGGCAATGCCATCGCCCATTTGATCTTGCCGGTCGCCCTACTCGCTTACTACGCCTTAGCCAGCATTACTCGCCTGACGCGCTCGGCCTGCTTGAGTGAACTGAATAAAGAGTACATTACGTTGGCAAGAGCTAAAGGCGCGGGTGAAATGCGGATTTTACTGATGCACGTGCTACCGAATATCCGTGGCACCTTGCTAACCGTCATTGCTTTGGCCTATACCAGCATGTTGGAAGGCGCAGTATTAACCGAAACTGTTTTTGCCTGGCCGGGCATTGGCCGCTACCTGACCAGTGCGCTGTTTGCCGGCGATACCACTGCGATTATGGGTGGCACTCTGCTGCTCGGCATGTGCTTTATTTTGATTAATAATGTGACCGACTTACTCGTCCGTCTGCTCGATCCGAGAACGCGCTGATATGCCAATGACAAAATTCTTCCAAGCGCTAAAGCGTTCGCCCTCCGCCAGTATCGGGCTGTTTATTCTCTCCTCGTTGGTGATAATTGCCATTTTCGCCCCGTGGTTAGCGCCATTTGATCCCAACTGGCAAAACGCGGCTGACCGCTTGCTGCCGCCGAGTGCCGGGCACTGGTTAGGAACTGACAGTTATGGCCGCGATATGCTGTCGCGCCTGATTTACGGCACGCGGCCAACCTTAGGGCTGGTGCTGCTGGTGACGGTGATAACCTTGCCGCTAGGTTTGCTGGTCGGGGTACTTTCCGGTTATTACGGCGGCTGGCTCGAACGCATTCTGATGCGCGTCACTGATGTGGTGATGTCAATGCCACGGCTGATTCTGGCTTTTGCTTTTGTTGCCATGCTTGGCCCCGGTCTAATTAATGGCGCGCTGGCGCTGGCACTGACCACCTGGCCGGCCTATGCTCGCCAGGCCAGAGCCGAGATTCAATTATTACGTAAAAGTGATTATCTGGCCGCGGCTGAAATGATGGGAATCAAAGGCTTGCGCTTGCTGTGGGGCCATATTTTACCTATGTGTCTGCCATCGGCGGTGGTGCGTTTGGCCTTAGATTTAGCCGGAATCATCTTAGCCGCAGCAGGGCTGGGTTTCCTCGGGTTAGGGGCGCGCCCGCCGATGTCCGAATGGGGCTCTATGGTTGCCGACGGTATGCAGGTTATCTTTGACCAATGGTGGATTGCGGCCATTCCGGGCTGCGCTATCTTACTCAGCAGCATGGCATTTAACCTGTTAGGCGACGGCTTGCGCGATATTTTGGATCCTCACCATGACTGATAAAATTTTTGCCGTCGACGGGCTATCTGTCGATTTTCAACAACAGCGAGTGGTGGATAATATTTCATTCCACCTCGGTCGTGAGCGGGTTGCACTCGTGGGGGAATCTGGCTCAGGCAAATCTATTACCGCCAGAGCATTGATGGGGTTAGTCCGCGCGCCGGGGAAAGTCAGTGCTAAAAAGCTGAGTTATTATGCTGATAATACTGACCAACAGGGCCATTCTGGCCAAATTATCGAGCACAATTTATTGCAGTTGCAGCCAAAACAGTGGGGTGCATTACGTGGCAGTGAGATTGCCATGGTGCTGCAAGACCCCCGCTATGCCCTGAATCCGGTGCGCACTGTTGGCAAACAAGTTGAAGAGTCTCTGCTGTTGCATAACACCCTTTCCAGGGCAGATACGCGCGAGCGCGTGTTAAATGCACTGGCATCCGTCGGGCTCAATGAAAGTGCTTATCACAGCTACCCCGGCCAACTGTCCGGCGGCATGGGCCAGCGGGCGATGTTAGCTATCGCTTTGGTGAATAATCCGCGGGTATTGATTGCCGATGAGCCAACGTCGGCATTGGATGCTAAGCTGCGTAACCAAATTCTGGCGTTGATTGTCGAGCAAACTGAACAGCGCAATATGAGTTTGTTGCTGATTAGCCACGACCTGCCGTTGGTTGCCGAACATTGTCACCGAGTTTTGGTGATGTATCAGGGAAAATTGGTCGATCAAGGCGCTGCGGCTGACCTGCCCCATTCAACTCACCCCTATACCCATACGCTGTGGGCCTGTCGCCCGAATGCCAGCACCTATGGCACTGATTTACCAGTATTAGATCGCAGCGCTGATTTCTCTGGAGGTTCTCGTGGCACTGATTGAAGTCAACCATCTACAGGTCAGTTTTGCCCAGAAAAATCAGGTGAAAACCGCAGTTGAGTCGGTCAGTTTTGCGGTTGAAGAGGGGGAAACTTTCAGCCTGATTGGTGCCTCTGGCTGTGGCAAATCCACTGTATTACGTACTCTGGCGGGTTTGCAGCGGGAGTGGCAAGGTGAAATTACCCTGCTGGGCCAACCCTTACAGCCAGGGAAACGTTTTGTGGGTCAATTGCGTAAAGATGTACAAATGGTATTCCAAGACCCCTATGCTTCACTTCATCCGCAACACAATATTCAGCGCACTCTGGGTGAGCCACTGAAGATTCATGGCGAGAATAATATTCAGCAAAGAATTGACCAAGCACTCGAGCAAGTGGGTTTACCTGCTGCGGCGGCACAGCGCTACCCTCATCAGTTCTCCGGCGGTCAGCGCCAGCGCATTGCCATTGCCCGCGCCCTGTTATTACGGCCAAAACTGCTACTGTTGGATGAGCCGACCTCAGCATTAGATATGTCAGTTCAGGCGGAAATCCTCAATTTACTCAATCACTTGAAACGCGAACATGGCATGACATATTTATTGGTTAGCCACGACAGTGATGTGGTGGCGCACATGTCTGAGCGCGCAGCAATGATGGAAAGCGGCAAGATAGTGCGGGAATTTACTCGGCGAGATCTCGAGTTAGCCGAGCATTTTATGGGGTAGATTTTTTCGTGCACAATAGAGGCGGCTCGGTGTATTAGCATCTGAGCCGTTCACTAAAAGCTAAAAAACCTCCATCATCCTCACCACACTCTGAATAGACTGCTGCAAAGTATCCTCCTCCATGGCATTGGCCCCTTGCAGCAAAAATGGCGGCAGAAAATCCATGCCGGTCAGATTTGCCATGGCGTGGAAAGGTAACAATAAATCTAACGCCGGGTAACGGTTATAGCCCTGTGGGGTATAATCCTGTGCTTTCCCCCCGGTCGACACCACCAACTGCAAAGATTTGCCACGCAATTGGTCCCCGCGGCTTCCATAAGCAAAACCATAGGTTAAAACCGCATCTTGCCACTCACTTAAAATGGCCGGAGAGCTATACCAGTAAAATGGAAACATCATCACAATCACATCATGGGCCGCCAGCAACTCTTGTTCGCGCGCGACATCAATGTGAAAGTCGGGATATTCACGAATCAGTTCATGCACGGTGACATGGGGTAATACTCGCACCGCTTCTATTAACCCATGGTTGATACGAGATTCATCCGGTTTACGATGGGCAGTCAACACTAAAACACGCGACATAACAGACACTCCATTAGCTTTAATCGGGTTATTTTTTCATTTTCAACGCCGCCAGTGTAGGCTGTAATCAGTCATATTAATTTCAACCCAAGGTATCAACCATAATGTCATTACCTGTTGATATTCACCGCTTATTGCCCGCATTTCTGAGCGCCGCCCAAAGCGAGAATTTTTCTGTCGCGGCTCGCCAATTGGGCGTCACCCCCGCCGCCGTGAGTAAAAATATCCGCGTGTTAGAAGAAAAATTGGCGCTGCGCCTGTTTCAGCGCAATACCCACAGTGTGGTGTTAACAGATGAAGGCCGTGCTTTATTAGCGCGGATAGCACCTCTTTGGCAGGCGCTGTCACAGACTCTGGACACGGTACGTAATGATGAGCAACATCCCAGCGGGACGATTCGGGTCAGTGTGATCCCCGGTTTTGGTCGACAACTGTTAATGCCGCTAATTCCAGAATTTATGGCGCGCTATCCACAGATTGACTTAGATCTTTCATTGGAGGCCAGAGTCGTTAATTTGGTTAGTGAAGGGTTCGATGTTGGGATTGGCACACATATTGATCCCGATAGCCGTTTGATTGCACGCCAGTTTTACCCAATGCAAATGGTGTTAGCGGCCAGCCCCGCTTATCTGGCGCGCTATGGCACCCCGACCCACCCGCAAGATCTCTATCAACACCAGTGTTTGCTACATCGCAATCCATCAACCGGGCGAATAGTCAAATGGCGACTGCAACAGAATAATGAAGTGCAATCCCTCGAACTTGCGGGCCGTTTGGTCATTTCACAACCCGAAGTCTTACTGAATGCCGCACTGGCCGATATGGGAATAACCTATGTGGCACAGTGGCATGCAGAAGCTCATTTTGCCGATGGGAGTCTGGTTCCGGTATTAGCCCAGCACTGGCCTGAGCCGGTGCCATTGTGGCTCTATTATGCTTGCGCCAATTTACCTTCGCGGGTACGAGTGTGGGTCGATTTTCTGCTAGAACATTTCCGTGCGCATAATCCCTAACCCATGCCAATGGCGCAAAAAAGCAGCATAAAAATATCCATTTTGTGACGTACTGAACAGGGAATTAACCTAAATCCGATTTCCTTGTTCTAGGTCAATTATGTTGGCTGTCACTTCTGCCATTACCCATATATAGTGTCTATAGGAAATTAGATGCCTATATGTAGTAGTTATCCACAAAATCATCCACACCCCCTCGTAGCCCTTATCTGCTGCGGGTTGCCTTGTGGATAAGATGGTATTGCGGGTCATGCTACGCGGCAGGATACAGGAGCGACATTGTGAAAACAGTAGTGATTAAACGGGACGGTTGTCAGGTACCTTTTGATGAGGTGCGAATCAAGGAAGCTGTCGAGCGCGCTGCGCTGGCGGTTGGCGTGGTAGACGCAGATTATTGTGCAACTGTTGCCCGTGTGGTCGCTCAGACGATGGAGAGCCAGCCGAAAGTTGATATCCGCGACATCCAAACTGCGGTCGAAAACCAACTGATGGCCGGTCAATACAAGCAGCTCGCTCGAGCTTATATCGAGTATCGCCATGATAGGGATATCTCGCGGGAACTGCGTGGTCGCCTGAACCAAGAAATCCGGGGTTTAGTGGAGCAAAGTAACAAAGCGCTACTTAACGAAAACGCCAATAAAGACAGCAAAGTCATTCCGACTCAGCGCGATCTACTGGCCGGGATTGTCGCTAAACACTACGCCAAACAGCATATCTTGCCACGGGACGTGGTCTTGGCGCATGAACGTGGCGAGATTCACTACCATGACTTGGATTACGCACCATTCTTCCCGATGTTCAACTGTATGCTTATCGACCTTGATGGCATGTTGACCCACGGTTTTAAAATGGGGAACGCGGAAATCGAGCCACCAAAATCCATTTCTACCGCCACCGCCGTCACCGCACAAATCATCGCGCAGGTCGCCAGCCATATTTATGGCGGCACAACTATTAACCGTATTGATGAAATTCTGGCACCATTCGTCACAGAAAGTTTTAATAAGCATAAGGCCGTGGCCGATGAGTGGCAGATCCCAGATGCCGCCGGTTATGCTATGTCGCGTACCGAAAAAGAGTGTTACGACGCGTTCCAATCACTGGAATATGAAGTCAACACGCTGCATACCGCGAATGGTCAAACCCCGTTTGTCACCTTCGGTTTCGGGCTGGGCACCAGTTGGCAATCACGTATGATTCAACAGGCCATTCTGCGTAACCGCATTGCCGGCCTGGGTAAAAATCGAAAAACTGCGGTATTCCCGAAACTGGTTTTTGCTATCCGTGATGGTCTGAACCATAAATTTGGCGATGCCAACTACGATATCAAACAGCTGGCACTGGAGTGCGCGACCAAGCGCATGTACCCAGATATTCTCAATTATGATCAAGTGGTTAAAGTCACTGGCTCCTTCAAGACGCCCATGGGCTGCCGCAGCTTCTTGGGGGTCTATGAGGAAGATGGCCAGCAGATCCACGATGGCCGCAATAATCTGGGGGTTATCAGCCTTAACCTGCCGCGCATCGCTCTGGAAGCCCAAGGTAATGAGGAGAAATTCTGGCAATTACTTGACGAGCGCTTGCTGTTAGCCAAAAAAGCATTAATGACCCGCATTGCACGGCTGGAAGGCATCAAAGCCCGCGTGGCCCCCATCTTGTATATGGAGGGGGCTTGTGGTGTGCGCTTGCAAGCGGATGACAATATCGCTGAAATCTTTAAAAATGGCCGCGCATCCATCTCACTGGGCTTTATTGGTATCCATGAAACGGTTAATGCCCTGTTTGGCAATGATACCCATGTCTTTGATAACAAAGAATTACGTGAAAAAGGCGTGGCTATCGTCGAGCGGATGAGACAAGCAACAGATGCTTGGAAAAATGAAACCGGCTATGCCTTTAGCTTGTACAGTACCCCAAGTGAAAATCTGTGCGACCGCTTCTGCCGCCTTGATACTGCTGAATTTGGTGTGGTAGAGGGCGTCACCGACAAAGGTTATTACACCAACAGCTTCCACCTCGATGTTGAAAAGAAAGTTAATCCATACGACAAACTGGATTTCGAGGCACCTTACCCGCCATTAGCCAATGGTGGTTTCATCTGTTATGGCGAATATCCGAACTTACAGCATAACCTTAGGGCGCTGGAAGATGTGTGGGATTACAGCTACAGCCGAGTCCCTTATTACGGTACTAACACGCCAATTGATGAATGTTACCAATGCGGCTTTACCGGTGAATTCTCTTGTACCAGCAAGGGCTTTACTTGCCCGAAATGTGGTAATCACGAGCCCTCGAAAGTGTCCGTCACTCGTCGGGTATGTGGTTATTTAGGTAGCCCGGATGCACGACCATTTAACGCCGGTAAGCAAGAAGAAGTGAAACGGCGAGTCAAGCATCTGGCTAATGGACAACTGGGCTGATTACCACTTTGAACTACCATCAATACTATCCGGTGGATGTTATCAACGGCCCCGGCACTCGCTGCACACTATTTGTTTCCGGCTGTGTGCATGAGTGTGTGGGCTGTTATAACAAAAGTACCTGGCGACTGAATTCAGGCAAACCATTTACCGCAGAAATGGAAGATAGGATCATTGCAGATCTCAATGACACCCGTATCCGTCGGCAAGGGCTATCCCTCTCCGGCGGTGATCCGCTGCACCCGCAAAATCTGTCAGCCATCTTGCAACTGGTAACACGTGTACGCCAGCAGTGCGACGGCAAAGATATTTGGCTCTGGACGGGCTACACACTTAATGAGCTGACTGACGAACAACAGCAAGTGGTTAATTTAATTAATGTTCTGGTCGATGGCAAATTTGTGCAAGACCTAAAAGATCCGTCACTTATTTGGCGCGGCAGCGGTAATCAGGTTATCCATTACCTGCGTTAATGGCTTCTTAACTTAATTAGCAAAGTTATAAGTCAACGTGGCATTAAACCGCCAATCACGGCGTGAGCTATCACTGGGCAGGTCACCAATTGGCCTCGCCCCTTCCAGTGAGAGCGAATAGTGCTTGTTATCACCCAAGGTGACACCCACGGCATAAGAAGCCAATTTTTGTGAACGGAATATGGGCGAGTTATACCCAGTGTGAGCCGTATCCAGCACCGCATAGGGCTGAATGGTTTTGAGCCAGTCCCCCTTTTCCCGATTATGCATATAGCGCATTTCTACCTGCCCACCATAACCATAGTCACCGGTCGCTTCGCTGTCAGGATAACCACGTCCAAACCGCAGCCCACCAAAAGTGACATGCTCCGCTTCCGGCAGATCATTGTCAGACCAATCCCCTTCAACCGAGGCACTTAACCGCCACTTCTCTGCCATTAAATACGCCGCATCCCCGGTGAGTTTCCAACGGGTAAATCCCAAATCTCCCCATGGAACCGAACTGGATGCCAAAGCCCCATTTATCCCCTTGCGCACACTAGCGCGCGTGCTCCAATAAGATTGGGTATATTCCTGATAACCCGTCAGTGCTAATTCAGCCGCTGGATAACGCATGCGCTGATTTTGGTCCTCTAAATCGAGCAATGTATTATTAAATGTATTAAAACGAGCTCGGCTTTTTAAATTATAACTTTTTTCCAGATAATCCACACCGCCACTGACTGTCCATTGCCGCTTACGCGTTAATTGCAGCGGATAACTTAACACCACCCCGCCAGTATATTGCGTTTGCTCAGTGCGGCTTGATAAAGTAATGTTTTGTGGGAGTAGTGTCAGCACATCGGTATAATCTTTGGGTTCTTGTTTATAATAACTGCCACGGGTTTGTAATAACAAACCATTACTGCCTAAATATTGCTGATAGTTCACTCCCAAATATTGATCTCTATTTTTACTGTCGAGCGGTAATAATGTCGCAACACCCAGTTGCTCAGCATAAGGTGTAAAACCACTTAAGGTTGCATTCAGTACCCCACTATAAACCCCTTTGCGGCTGTCTAATGCCGTAGTGACATTCCAGTGACGCGGATGGTCAGCTTTCACATCCAATAATGTGGCACCGTATATATTATCGGGGTTTTTAGCCGTGGCGAGCACTTTAGTATCCGGTGTGCGGCTCATCAAAATAGAGTAGCGCTCAAAGGTATCCTGGGTTAGCGGCTGCTCTGCCATAATGCGCTGAGACAATTTAGTCAGCCAGCGCCCTATTGCTGCATTTTCGCTTTGAATACGCGCATTAGCAATATAGCCCTCAACTAACCCTATTTTCAGCGTACCATGGGCAAAGTTATCTGTCGGCAGATAAGCATAAGAGAGAATATAACCATCTTCCTGGTACATTTTTGTAATAGACTGGGCAGCGGCCAATAGTTTTTTTAATGGCACTTTTTTACCAATATAAGCACTAAAGGGTTCACTCAGGACATTAATATCATATTGAGTGCCTCCTATAAATTGAATATGCTTCACTTCAATTAAAGTGTCCAATGTCAATTTAGTATTCGGCGATGGCGGAGAAATTGTTGGCGGTGCCACCCGCATTGTTTGTGGCTTAGTAATGTCGCGCGATATTTTAGATGGGTTATTCTGATCAATTAACATTGGAACAGTATTGCCTAATGCACCTAATGGCCATGCACTTGCTGCGCCCAATAAATATAATATCCACATTCTATTATTCATAGAATATTTCCTTATGTGCACATTGAATTATAATTATGATAATTTTTATTATTTATATGCCGTAAGGCTCCCCCTATAAAGAGGGAGCCATCGGAAATACCTGCCCAAAAGCATGAGTGTTAATTTGTTTTCGGCTTCAGAATGCCGCCGACACCACCCAATAAACCACCGCCAGCACTAGCATTGGCGTTAGCAGACACACCCGCACTCACCCCTCCAGCAACACCACCAGCCACACCCGCGACAGTATTGGTTGCCCCCGCCAACAAGCCGCTGTTGTTGCCACCTGTAGTCGGTGTCAGTGGATTAGTGCCCCCCGCCAGCAGACCATTAGAACCCCCGGTCGCAGTTGGTGGCGTGACCAAACCCCCAGCGTTTTCAACGGCTTGCCCAGTGCCTTGTAGCACCTGACCAACGCCTGCCAAAGCCGGTGCGTTGGTGGCAACTTGAGTGCCAGTGGTCGCCACTGTACCGCCAACGGCCGTCAGCAAGTTGTTGACTGGCGCACCAATGCCCGTGGTCGTGCCCACAGTCTGAGTAATATCTTGTACTTGGCCGACCACCGGTGTCACTATGCCGGTTGCCGTCGTGGTTAATTTGCTGGTCGTCCCAGTTTGTAGGTCTTGCGCCAATCCATTACCAATGGCCGTTACCGCCCCACCAGTCTGAGTGACTAATCCGCCCGCAGTGCCAGTGACACCGCCCAATGGGCTATTAGCGGCAATACCTGAAACTGTGCCACCTAATCCTGAAACACCGGTGCCTACATCCGCCACGGCTTTCGGTACACTGGCCGCCGTAGTGCCTAATGCATTAGGATTATTTCCCAATTGGCCCACACCGTTCTGTAAACCGGTGCCAACTTCACTGACGGCATTACCCGCGCTATCGACCACGGTGACCAAACCGCCCCCGACGATAGGCACGTTGCCGACCGGTGTTTGACTAACAACACCACTGACAGTATTGCCTACGCCATCCACGGCAGTCCCGACACCACTGACAACATTACCAACCGCAGAGTTATTCGCGGTAGTTCCACCACCATTGCCCGACCCACCACCAGTTCCGCCTCCAGAGCCGCTTCCCGAGCCACTTCCGCCGCCAGAACCCGTTCCACCGCCACCACCACTATCATCACTACCTGAGCCTGTTCCACCTGTGGTCTGACCCGCATTATTCTTCGCTGTATTGTGAGAACCTCCGCCACTTCCACTACATGCCGCAAGCGAGCAGGCCAGTAATATTGCCAGACTTATTTTGCTCAGACGGCTGATCTTATCAGGGCACATGGTATAACCCCCCAGAGAGAACGCCACAGCGGCGTAAAATAACTATAAGAGACACTTATGTTTCCCTCAAGTTAATGCTATGTTTATTTTTTGTATAAAATGCTATTTTTACGTGAAGAAATATATCAGATTGATAATGCGATAAATCTTTTTACTATAAGCAAGTCGATTTACGCGATAAAAACGCACACTGAGAACAGCAGATAACCTTCATCGTATCGCCATCTCCGCTTAACCCAACTGTCATTAAAAACCGCCAACATAGCGATAAATTCACTTACTGGTTATCACCATGGTAACTCGCCAGCTGTCCGCCCGATTTCACCTTACTGTTCTTTCATCGTGGCTGATGGCCTGTGCGAATCAGATTGAAAGAGGGTTATCCGCCATGCACTTATCTAGACCACCGACCAGCTATCCCACCCGCTATCAACAAATTGCGGCCCAGTTAGAGCAGGAATTGCGCGGCGCATATCGCTGCGGGGATTATCTGCCCTCCGAACAACAATTAGCTGCGCGCTATCAGGTGAACCGCCATACCTTGCGCCGGGCCGTCGACGAACTGGTCGAGCGCGGCTGGCTGCAACGCCGACAAGGTATCGGCACTCTGGTATTAATGCGCCCTTATGACTATCCGCTGCATGCCAATGCGCGCTTTAGTCAGAACTTGCTCGACCAAGGGAGTGACCCCACCAGTGAGCGCTTACTAGCCGTATTACGCCCGTGTATTGAGCATGTGGCAAAAGCATTGTCACTAACTGAAGGGGCGACGGTCATCCATTTGCGCACATTGCGGCGGGTTAATGGTGTGCCGGTCTGTGTTATTGATCACTATCTGCCCGACCTAAATTGGTGGCCTGCGCTGCAACATTTTAGCGCCGGCTCACTGCATCAATTTATCAGCCAGAATTTGCAGCAACCGCTAAGCCGCAGTCAGACCCGTATCAGCGCGCGCCGTGCTCAGGCCAAAGAGAGCCGCCTGCTGGAAATTGCCATCCATGCTCCACTGCTATGTGTGCGTACCTTAAATATCCGTGTTGCTAGCCAGCAGGTGGCGGAGTACTCCGTCAGCCTGACTCGGGCCGACATGATTGAACTGACCATGGAGCACTAAATGGAAAGCCACTCTACTGCTCGGCAAAACTGGATGTCGGTGTTGGCCCACAGCCAGCCGGCTGAGGTGCTCGCCCACTGGCAACCCTTGAATCTGTCACCGCGATATCAGGTCATTCGTGCGCCTGAAATTGGCTTAAACCAATTGCAGGCCAGAATGGGGGGCACTGGCCGCCGCTTTATTCTCGGCGACATGACCATCACCCGCGCGGTCATTAAGCTCAGCGACCACACTGACATTTACGGCTACAGCTACATTGCCGGGCGCAACAAGCCCCATGCAGAACTTTGCGCCCTACTGGATGCCTTGTTGCAGCTATCGACCATCACCAGCGACCACGGTAAGTCGGCGGGATTATTCAGGTCGATTGCCTGCACCAAGGTACACCGCTGCGCCTGCGTGGGCCGGGCATTGAACACTGCCGCACCATCGCGCCGCAACTGCCGGCCGCCGTATTAAATTACCTACTTAACCGCCCCGTCATATTCCCTGCGGGAATCGATTTTCTACTGGCCTGTGGTGAAAACCTGATGGCCATTCCACGAACCACCCATGTGGAGGTGTGCTGATGTACGTTGCAGTCAAAGGGGGCGAAAAAGCCATTGCGGCAGCCCATCAATTGCTGGAACACCAGCGGCGTGGCGATACACAGATCCCCGCTGTTGATTGCGAGCAAATTGAGCAACAGTTGGGTTTGGCGGTTGATCGGGTGATGACTGAGGGTGGCATCTATGATCGCGAACTGGCAGCACTGGCGATTAAACAGGCCAGCGGTGATCTGGTGGAGGCGATTTTCCTGCTGCGCGCCTACCGCACGACCTTACCGCGTCTGGCCGTTAGCCAACCGCTGGCAACCGATAATATGCGGCTGGAGCGGCGTATTTCCGCGATTTATAAAGATTTACCCGGTGGGCAAGTGCTCGGCCCAACCTACGATTACACCCACCGGCTACTGGATTTCACTCTGTTAGCCTCCGGCGATGCACCGCCAGCGCTCAAAGGTAAAGCGGTGCAACCGGGCGATTTACGCACGAATAATTGCCCCCATGTATTTGATTTATTGGCACAAGAGCAGTTAACCAAAACGGAGCAAGATGACGGTACGGAGCCAGACGATATCACCCGTAAACCACCGGTTTACCCCGGCAACCGCTCAGCACGGTTGCAACAACTGGTGCGCGGCGATGAAGGTTTTTTGCTGGCGCTGAGCTATTCCACCCAGCGCGGTTATGGCCGCACTCACCCATTTGCCGCAGAGATCCGTACCGGTCACCTGACCATTTCCATTGCGCCGGAAGAACTGGGATTTGCTATTGATATCGGCGAAATCTTGCTGACCGAGTGCGAAATGGTGAATGGCTTTGTCAGCCCGGAATCCCAAGCGCCGCATTTTACTCGTGGCTACGGGCTGGTATTTGGCCGTGGTGAGCGCAAAGCGATGTCGATGGCACTGATGGATCGCGCCCTGCAAAGCCGGGAATATGACGAAAATGTCACCAGCCCAGCCCAAGATGAAGAATTTGTCCTGTCCCATGCCGATAACGTCGAAGCCGCCGGTTTTGTCTCTCATCTTAAATTACCGCACTACGTGGATTTTCAGGCCGAACTGGCGCTGCTAAAACGCCTGCGTCGTGAGTATTTGTCAGCCACTCAAGGGCAGGAGCCGCGCCATGACTGAGATTCTCGCCGGCTACAATCTGGGTTATCTGGATGAACAAACCAAAAGAACCCTGCGCCGCGCCTTACTGAAAGCCGTGGCGATACCCGGTTATCAAGTGCCATTTGGTGGGCGCGAAATGCCGATGCCGTATGGCTGGGGCACCGGTGGCATTCAGCTAACCGCTTGTTTGATTGGCCGCTACGACGTACTCAAAGTCATAGATCAAGGGGCCGATGACACCACCAACGCGGTGTCAATCCGCCGCTTTTTCCAGCGGGTCAGTGGGGTTGCCACCACGGAAAAAACCACTGACGCCACATTAATCCAGACCCGGCACCGCATCCCGGAAATCCCCTTGACTGAAGATCAGATTCTTATCTATCAAGTACCTATCCCTGAGCCGCTGCGCTTTATTGAGCCGCGCGAAACGGAAACTCGCAAAATGCATGCACTGGAAGAATACGGCGTGATGCAAGTGAAGCTGTATGAAGATATTGCCCGCTACGGCCACATCGCCACCACTTATGCTTATCCGGTCAAAGTAAATGATAGCTACGTGATGGACCCTTCGCCAATCCCGAAATTTGATAATCCTAAAATGCACATGATGCCCGCACTGCAACTGTTCGGTGCAGGCCGTGAAAAACGCCTTTATGCCCTCCCCCCCTTTACCAAAGTCGCAAGTCTGGATTTTGACGATCACCCGTTTAGTGTGCAGCAATGGGATGAACCTTGCGCCCTGTGCGGCTCGCGCCACAGTTATCTCGATGAGGTGGTGATGGACGATAAAGGCAGCCGGATGTTTGTTTGCTCAGATACGGATTTCTGCCAACAGCAGCTGGCTCAAGCCGCCGAACAAGAGGTTAATATTCAATGATTGCTGAACAGATGATTTCCCCCCCTATCACCCCCCACCCGCTGCTGTCGGTGGAAAACCTCACTCATTTGTATGCCCCGGGTAAGGGCTTCAGCCAGGTCTCTTTTCAGCTGTATCCCGGTGAAGTGCTGGGGATTGTCGGCGAATCTGGCTCGGGAAAAACCACCTTGCTGAAATCCATTTCAGCCCGCCTTGCACCGCAGCATGGGCAGATTTTTTATCGCCCAGACACGCAGCAACCGGTTGATTTATATCAGATAGCGGAAAGCCAACGCCGCCGTTTACTGCGCACCGAATGGGGGGTAGTTCATCAACATCCTCTGGATGGATTGCGGCCACAAGTCTCGGCAGGCGGCAATATTGGCGAGCGATTAATGGCTATCGGCCAGCGCCATTATGGCGAAATACGCCAACAAGCAGGCCGCTGGCTGGAAGATGTCGAGATTCCATTGTCACGCCTGGATGACATGCCAACCACTTTCTCCGGTGGCATGCAGCAGCGGCTGCAAATTGCCCGCAATCTGGTGACCCATCCGAAACTGGTGTTTATGGATGAGCCAACCGGCGGGCTGGATGTCTCCGTGCAAGCCCGCCTACTGGATTTACTGCGTAATTTGGTGGTGGAAATGCAATTGGCGGTGGTCATTGTCACTCATGACCTCGGGGTTGCCCGCTTATTGGCTAACCGCCTGTTGGTGATGAAAGAGGGCCAGGTGATTGAAAGTGGCCTGACTGACCGGGTACTGGATGACCCACATCATCCTTATACCCAGCTCTTGGTGTCCTCAGTGCTGCAAAACTGATTTTTAGCTTTCGAGCTTAATCCGCCCGTCAACTAATGAGAACTCACTATGAACCACCTGCAACTCAGAGTTGAAAATCTCAGTAAAACCTTTGTGTTACACCACCAGCACGGTATTCGCTTGCCAGTGCTGCATCAAACTGCGCTGGAAGTCGGCAGTGGGGAATGTGTGGTGCTGCATGGCCATTCCGGCAGCGGGAAATCCACATTGCTGCGCTCTTTATATGCCAATTACTTACCCGATAGCGGCCATATCTGGGTGAAGCATCAGGGAGCATGGTTGGATATGGTCAGTGCCGAAGCTCGGCAAATTATGGCGGTACGCCGCCATACCATAGGTTGGGTCAGTCAATTTTTGCGGGTGATCCCGCGGATCAGTGCTCTAGATGTGGTGATGCAGCCCTTACTGGAGTTGGGGGTTGACAAAAACCAGTGTCAGCAGCGCGCGCAAGATTTGTTGACACAATTGAATGTGCCGCCACGGTTATGGGATCTAGCGCCCTCGACTTTTTCCGGCGGCGAACAACAGCGGATCAACATTGCGCGGGGTTTTATTGTGGATTACCCCATTTTGTTGCTGGATGAGCCAACAGCATCACTCGATAGCACCAACAGCGCGGCAGTCATCAGCCTGATTGATAAAGCTAAACAGCGGGGAGCCGCTATTGTGGGCATTTTTCATGATGAAAATGTGCGTAACCATGTTAGTGACCGCTTACTTGTCATGACACCGCCACCCTCGCATGTCAGCACGGGGATCCCATCATGATCTTCAACAACGTCAATCTTATTCTGGCAGACAGTGTGGTCAGCGGATCACTGGAAATCCAGCACGGTGTGATCCGCAGCTATAGCGATCGCCCCACTCAACTTTCGGCAGCCATTGATGGGCAAAAAAGCTGGTTACTGCCGGGATTGATCGAGCTGCATACCGATAATCTGGACAAGTTTTTTACCCCTCGGCCGAATGTGGATTGGCCCGCACATTCGGCAATGAGCAGCCACGATGCGTTGATGGTTGCCTGCGGGATAACCACAGTGCTGGATGCCGTGGCAGTCGGTGATGTCCGGGATGGCAGTCATCGGCTGGATAACCTGCAAAAAATGATTCACGCCGTGGTGGACAGTCAGCGCTCAGGATTAAATCGCGCTGAACATCGGATTCATTTGCGTTGTGAATTACCCCATGACAGCACTTTGCCGCTGTTTGAAGAACTGATGATGCAGCCGGAACTTTCATTGGTGTCACTGATGGATCATTCGCCAGGTCAGCGCCAGTTTGCCTCGCGGGCCAAGTACCGCGAATATTATCAGGGTAAATATCACCTCAACGACCAGCAAATGACGGAGTTTGAAGCAGAGCAAATCAGCCTTTCTGCGCGCTGGTCGGGGCAAAACCGGCAAGCCATTGCCGCTCATTGCCGTGATCGCGGGATTGCCTTGGCCAGCCATGACGATGCTACCGCCGAACATGTGGCGGAATCACAGGCATTGGGCAGTGTGATTGCCGAATTTCCCACCACCGAAGTGGCGGCCAGAGCCTCACATCAGCATGGTTTACAAGTATTAATGGGCGCGCCCAATATTGTGCGCGGCGGTTCGCACTCCGGCAATGTGGCTGCGCACCAACTGGCATCGCTGGGAGTATTAGATATTTTATCCTCCGATTATTACCCCGCCAGCTTGCTGGATGCCGCATTTCGTATTGCGCACGATGCAACCAACAGTTTCATCTTACCGCAAGCAGTCAATTTGGTCACCTGCAACCCCGCGAAAGCTTTGGGGCTGGCGGATCGCGGAGTGATTGGCGAAGGTAAACGCGCTGATTTGATATTGGCACGCGCCCATGACGGTTCGCAGGGCCAGCATGTTTATGTACAAAATGTCTGGCGGCAGGGAATACAGGTGTTCTGATGGCGCGCTAAACAGGGGGTATTTGCTCTGTTTTGGCAGGCTCATGGTCACCATTATGGCGTGGGTATTGAAATAGATATCTGGCTGCAACGGGGCTGCGATGTGGTGGTAAATGGCTCCAGGGCTTATTTGCCCGAGGCGCTACGGCGCTATCACCGCCAGTTACTGCCACTTTGCCTGACTGTCTCCCCAGCGATTTTAGCGCAGCGATTGCAGCAACGTGGGCGGGAAAACAGTGCGCAAATCAGTGCGCGCTTACAGCGAGCGCAGCATTACCAGCAGCAGCTTGCGGTTAACTGTCTGCAACTTTGTAATGATGGCGAACTGCACCATACGCTGGAGCAATTTCAACAATTATTGGCAGCGCATAGCTCGCCAGACCACGCAAGGGAGGTGTAAACATGGAACTGACATTATTAGGAACTGGATGTGCCCAGCAGATACCGGTGTTTGGTTGTGAGTGTGTGATTTGCGCCAAAGCCCGCGAGCAGCCCACTCTAGGTCGTAAACCTTGCAGTGCCATGCTGTGTTACCAGGGGGAAACCAGCTTGATTGATGCGGGGTTGCCAACACTGGAGAGCCAATTTGCCGCAGGGGAAATTCAGCGTTTTTTGCTTACACATTACCACATAGATCACGTTCAGGGGTTATTTCCATTGCGTTGGGGGTGTGGAAATGCAATTCCGGTGTACGGCCCACCAGACCCTCAAGGGTGCGATGACCTGTATAAGTCCCCGGGAATACTGGCTTTTCAACCGCCTCTGCGGGCATTTCAGCCCATCAAATTTGGTGATTTGCGGGTAACGCCCGTGCCGCTAAATCATTCAAAAATCACTTTCGGCTATCTGTTGCAAAGCTCAAGTCGGGCTATTGCCTATCTGACAGATACAATTGGCTTACCGGCTGATAGCGCACTGTTTTTAGCCAGCAAACATATTGATTTACTGGTGCAGGATTGTAGCCATCCGCCCTACAATCCAGCGTCACATCAGCCGCCGCCCCGCAATCACAATGATGTGACCATGGCACTCGCCATCAGTGAGTTATTGAAACCCAAAGCAACCCTGCTGACACATATCAGCCATCAGATGGATGCATGGGCGCTCGACAATACTTTGCCCGCAGGAATCACTATTGCCCATGATAATCAAACAATTAGCCTACAATAGCTGATACTCAATGGCTGCGGTTTCAAGTCCGCGGGGGATGCTGCATTTGGGCTGATGATAAAATGGTCACACCGTCATGTGGTGGGGCAAAAGCTTGGTCTAGCAGCGCCTGCGCCACATCTTTGGCTTTAATTAATCGCCATTTATCAGGTAATAAGGCAAATAAAGGCGCACTAAGGCTCTCCATCAAACGGGGGTGAGGGCGTTGACCGGCCAGCATCGAGGGGCGGGCAAAAGTGAGTTGTGGCCAGCCCTGAGTTTGTAAATCCCGCTCAGCCTCACCTTTGGTGCGGTTATAGAACAGCCAGGAATTTGGATTTGCGCCCATCGCGCTCACCAGCAGGAAATGTCGTGCCCCTAGCCGCAAGCCAGTTTCGCCGGTTGCCAGCACTAGCCGATAATCCACCTGCCGAAATGCCGCCTGACTGCCCGCCTGCTTGCGGGTGGTGCCCAGACAACAAAAGACTAAATCCACCGGGTCATTTAAGGTTTTCAGCAGCTCGCCAATGTTTTCACCTTGCGGGTTAATCAGTTTATTCATAACAGGCAATGGTTTACGGGTTGGTGCAATAATAGACGTCACACGAGCATCCAAACGTAGCAAGCGCAGTAATTCGCCCCCCACCAAGCCACTTGCCCCCAGTAATAATACCTTTGCCATTTGACCTCCCGATAGAAATGCACCTGCCACCACAGTATGGAGACAATCATTGAATCAATTGTTACTGATAATACATACCAGAAACACTATGACATAACTCCGGAAAACAGCCAGTTATAACGATCTCTCTGTGACGTCAGGGACGAGGGGCATTCCAGTGCAATTTTTTGCCAAAACCGAGGGTATTATTGGTCATCTTGATTTCCAGCAGATTGAGCTGCCAGAGAGCGGTGGATGCAACTTTAGCCACTGGGAAACGGCGACAATAGCGCTGACGGGCAATGGGTTCAGCATCGCCCTTAACTTCAGTTATTTCACCGCGATATTGAATGCCTTTTATCAATGCCACGGTGCGCGGCTGTGTCGCAATCGTCCCAACAACCTGCGGATTAATTTGCATCAGTTCCCCATGGCGAGTGTGCTTTTCTGTCATCAGATAAAGCGCCATTTTCACTTCATCAAAAACATAAAAACAGTTGGCACACCACATATCCATGCCACTGCCAGCACACAGGGTCAGGACATGCTGCTGGCGTAGGAAACGGGTAATGAAGGCTAGGTCATCAGGATTATTCACATCACTCATTATTTACGTCACTTTCCAGCTTAAAAACAGCGTTCAGTGTACATCAACTTTGGCGCGATTAACTCTGCCACAACAAGCGATCACGCGATGTCAGGGTGTCTGCTGGCAAAGTCGCGAGTACCGCCTGATAGCGCTTGGCATCTTGTGGATAACCTCTGGCCGCCTGCAATAACAGCCGCAAAGCACTGTCATAGTCAATTCCGCGCAAGTCACGGTAAGGCCACAATTCAGGTTCCGCAATAAATGGCAGTAAATAATCAATACCTTGCTGCACATTACGCCCATCCTGCACCCACTCCCAGCGATCAATTTCTACATGTTCGCCATAGCGGCACAGCAATAAATGCGCCTCCATATTGAATAAGGAGTAATGGAAAGGCACAGTGCGCTCCAGTTCCATCCACTGCTTACCGTCTTGCGCGATTTGCGCCGCCAACCGCTGGGTAATCCCTTGGCGGATGATGGTGGCAACCAGCCCGCGATCACCATAAAACATAGCATTTGCAGCGCGCTGGACGTCATACCAGGTGCCATGGTTATTGTGCCAAACATATTCCGAGTGGCCCACTTCACTGTGGAACATCCAGTGGTTAAAGTCGCGGAACCATTGCTGCAAGACCGCCGTGTCCTCGGTATCGAGCAGTTTGGCCGGGAGAATCAACCCGATGGTATCAATCACCATCCACATCAGCCGGGTATCAATTAGCCCAGTTCCACGGCCAGAGACAATGCCGGGGATGGCCTGACCATAGTTCAGGTGCGGGTTCATGCGGGTTTTGGCATCTAAAAACCAACAACGGATCTGTTCTGCCGCCACCTGCGCATAGCGGCTGTTGCCGGTAAAATAGTAAGCCAACCCGAGTGTTAGGCAGCGGTCACACATCCGTACAATGCGCTGAGTGTCAGTATCATCATTCTGACTCTGCGGATTGGTATGTCCATCGCGGCGCACATAGGGCAAACCATTGGGTTTACGCGGATTCGGCCACCAGTAAGTCCCAAAACTGTAATAATCGTGAATGTCGCCACTGACAGGCAGCAGCGTTTTGTGTGTCACACTTTCCGGCGGTTGGTCGCGCAGTGCATCGGCGTCACTTAATAACCGGCGCAAGGCCGGTTGTAGGGGTGAAAATGGTTGCTGCAATACTGCTTTCGCCTTGATAAGGCAGTCCACATCTAGTGTGTACAATTTCATTGGCGTCATGGGCATGGCTTCCTTTATGCGGCCTGACAGGCAACCCGCACGCCAGTGGCGGCATCAAAAATGTGGATACCGGCCAGCTTAGGTTGCAGATACACCGTTTCCCCCTCATTGACCGCCAGGCGCTGTTTAAAGACTGAAGTAAAACGCCCGCCGCCGGTGCTGCAAAATAGCTGCATATCCGAGCCGGTATTTTCAATCGCCGTAATTGTCGCTTTGAGTGCGCTGGCACTGTGCGTTTCATCCACCACATTGACCTGCTCCGGGCGAATGGCATACACCACCCGTTGCCCATCCGTCACTTGCAAGCCGCTAGGCAGTGTCAGTAAGGAGTTGTCTTCTAACCGCAGCAGGAACTCCTCGCCCTGTTGCATCACCGTGCCTGGCAACTGGTTGATCTCCGGGGATCCGATAAATCCGGCCACAAACAGATTGGCGGGGCGATCGTAAAGATCCAATGGCGAGCCGACCTGCTCAATGCGCCCTTCGCGCAATACCACGATCATCTGCCCCATAGTCATCGCTTCAATCTGATCATGAGTCACATAGACCGAGGTGGTTTTCAGCCGCTGATGCAATTCGCGGATCTCACCACGCACTTGCGTGCGCAATTTAGCATCTAGGTTCGATAATGGCTCATCGAACAAGAACACCTGCGGGTTACGCACTATGGCGCGGCCCATGGCCACCCGCTGGCGCTGTCCGCCAGATAAATCTTTTGGTAGCCGCTCTAACAGTGCCTGTAAGCCCAATAACTCGGCGGTGGTTTCGACTTTTTTACTGATGTCGGCTTTGGACATTTTGGCCATTTTCAGCGCAAACCCCATGTTCTCACGCACCGTCATCTGCGGATAAAGGGCATAACTTTGGAACACCATGGCGATGTCACGCATCTTGGGTTCAACATCGGTGACATCTTTATCATTGATGCCGACAGTGCCGCCGGAGATCTCTTCCAGCCCGGCAATCATGCGCAATAAGGTGGATTTCCCGCAGCCACTTGGGCCAACCAATACGCAGAACTCACCATCAGGAATTTCCAGCGAGACATCGCGGATAACATGGGTGTCACCGTAAGATTTACACACGTTTTTAAGTACAACCGATCCCATTTTGTTTCTCCCTAGCCTTTAACCGCGCCAGACATGATCCCGCGATTGAAATGTTTTTGCAGACCCAGATACACGATGATGCTCGGCAACATCGCCAACAGAGTGATGGCAATAAAGATATTTGGTGTGATGCTCTCGTCAGTGCGTAATGTGCCGAGGATCACCGGAATGGTATTCAGACTGTCCTGATTCACCACAATCAGCGGTAACAGGTATTGGTCCCAAATCATGATAAAACCGAAGGTGACCACCGTGCCCAATGCCGGTTTAACCAGTGGCAGGATGACATGGAAGAAAATTTGCCATTCACTGGCACCATCAATACGCGCCGCCTCTTCCAATTCTTTCGGGATAGCGGCCATAAACTCGGTCAACACAAAGATTGAGAAAGCCCAGCCGACAACCGGCAAGATCATGCCCAGATAACTGTTATACAGCGAGGCATCAATAACCGGCAGCTGCCAGTTAATTATCATGTACAGCGGGATGGCGATCACTTCTTCCGGCAGCATCATGGTCGAGAGAATGACCAAGCTGGTCAGCGAGACGCCAACAAACTTTTTCCGCGCCAGTGCATAAGCCGCCAGCGCACTGACCGACACTTGTAAAACCGTGCCGAAGAACACCACGATGATAGAGTTCAGCAAATATTGCCACACGCCGATATCCATCCAGGCGAAGATAAAGTTCTCCCAGGAGAACTGATTCGGCCAGGCCAGCAACTCCCCCGGTTTTACCGGCGCGCCGCTGAATGCAGTGGCGATAATGCCCCAGTATGGGCCGACAAACACCACCAGCAGCAGACCATAAATTATCCAGCGGCCGATACTGTTCCAAGTTTTACTTTTCATTACCAGTCTCCGGCTCAGGTTAGTAACGGGCGATACGCTTTTTCAATGTGAGATGACAAATCGTCAGCACCACAGTGAAGGCGAATAACAGGAAGGACACCGCGGATGCATAGCCATAGTCAAACTGTTCAAAGCCCAGTTTGTAGATATGGGTCATTATCATTTCTGTCGCATTAGACGGGCCGCCGCCAGTGGTGGCATAGACTTCAGCAAACACGCGGAAACCACGAATGAACGACAGCATCAGCACCACCGAAAGTGCGGGGATCATGCCCGGCAAAGTGACATAGCGCAGGCGGTTCCACCAGTTAGCGCCATCCACATTCGAGGCGTCATATAAATCGCGGTTAATACCCGCCAGCCCGGCAATAAAGATAACCATGTTGTAAGGCACGGCTTTCCAGATATGCAGCATCATGACCGTCCACAGTGCCTGGTCGGTGTCCGCCAGAAAACCCTGCGCCTCAATGCTGAACCACGACAGAATGTGGTTCACCACACCATTACTGGTCGGGTTAAACAGAATTCGCCACATTTCGGCGACGATCGCCGCACTGGTCACCGCGGGCAAGAAGATAGCGGTACGGATAAAACGCAAATGCCGTGCCGGCCCTTCCAATAGCATGGCTAAAAAGAAGGCGATAAAAGCGGCCACCACCATGGTGACCACCACATATAGCAGGGTGTTGAAAACCGCCGAGTGCAGCGCTTCATCACCCATGGCACGGGAAAAGTTATCAAACCCGACCCACTCATTTGGCTGGTTAAAGTTAACCTTGTAAAAACTCATCACCAACCCTTGCAGCATCGGGATGAATTTAAACCAGGTGAAGATGACCAGTGCCGGGGCCAGGAACAGCCACGGAACCAGATTACGTTTTAGTCGGGGGGTTAGCATTATCATGATTGACTCACTGCCCTAAGACATTCTGTTTAGCCAGCTCATCATTCACTTTCTGATTCACTGCTTTTAATTCAGCAGGGATATCACTGTCACAGCTGGCTAAGATGCGGTTGAAACCCTCAGACGTCACTTGGCGAATCGGCGTCCAGTTAGGCACTTGTGGAATATAGCGGCCATGCTCGGCATACAAATCAGCAAACATTGCCCAGCGCGGATCGTTATAAACAGCTTTGGTATCAACCTGTTTATTAATTGATAAGCGCACTACCGGCATATTATTACTGCCCATGCCCATACCGATTTGTTGGCCTTCCGGCGAAATCATAAATTCGATGAATTTCTGCGCAGCTTCTTTTTGCTTGCTGCTTTTCATCATAAAGACGGTGGTGCCCTCGGCCAGTGTTGCCTGCCCTTTGGCCCCTGCTGGTGGCGCAATCACCTCAAAAGCGGCTTTACCGGGATCTTTATCAAATAAAGCAATATGGTATGGGCCAGAGAAAAACATGCCGCTTTGGCCAGATCGGAATGACGGAATAGCATCGGCCGTGGTGGCATTAATCGCGCCCGGCTGGACGGTTTTGTCACATACCATGCCGCGCATGAAAGTCAGTGTTTCAATCGCTGCGGGCTCTTCCAGTGAAGCTTTAAATTTCCCCTCACCGGCTGGGCGGATGAAATCTCCCCCGGCTTGCCACAAATAGGAGCTGATAAACCAGCTGGCGTAACCACGGGTGGTAGAAGCTGGCAAAATAAAGCCGTAAGTGTCATTTTTGCCATTGCCATCGGGATCATTGAAAGTAAAGGCTTTCGCCAAGGTGCTGATATCTTGCCAGTTTTTCGGTTGCTCCAATCCCAACTTTTCCCGCCAATCTTTACGGATAAACAAAGCAAAAGTTTGAGCGGAGGTTGGTACGCCATAATATTTGCCATCAATATATTGGGCGCTGTTCCACGCGGTATCTAAGATATCTTCCCCGCCAATGATATTTTTAGGTTCAATTGGCTCAACAATACCGAGTTGGACGAACTGCCCGATGGCTGCTGCATCATTGAAAATCAAGTCCGGTAGCGCATTACCGGCCGCGGCTCGTGCTAGACGCTGTTCAAAATCGGTTGTTGCATTGAAATATTCAATCTTAATGCCAGTTTTCTTCTCAAACGTCTCGGCTTCAGTTTTATAAATATTCTTGGAATCATTGCTGGCACGGATCCACACTTGCAAGGTTTCTGCTGCATGAAGAGAAGGAATCCCCATGGCTAAATAAGTTAATAACAGCAAAGATTTTATTTTTACTTTTGACATTATCATTTTTTTCTTCATCTTGGCGTCCTCGTTAAAATCTAATTTTTATGAATTTACCCAGAAATTTAAATAACAGAATGAAATCACAAAACACTCGTCAACATTAGAACCCAGAGGAAAACAAAAAACCACACCACAAAAAACAAAACTTAATTCCATTTTGAATTTTCTGCTTAAGATCACACTTGAAAAATGAGAATAAATAGATAAAAAATAAAATTATCCATTAAAAACATGATGATAAAATCTTCATTTTAAAAACTAAAAAAATAATGCAATTATTTAAATTGGCTAAAAAACGTCTAAAATAGAGATTTAATTTGACCATCATCACAACTTAAATCATTTATTCACAGATAATTTATAAGATAGATCTAGATCACAAAAGTCCTAAAACTTTACCCTAGAATTCAAATCCACCTGAAATGGAACAGTGTTCTTTTTATTAAAATAGCATCAGGAATATTTAATAACCTTGTACTTGTTAGGTGGGGATTCTATTTAGTAAAAATGAACAAATTAATTAAATTAACCAAAGTCACTTTATTTTTAATCATGTAAAACATAAAAAATAAGGAAAGTAATAATGAAAATTCTGGGTAAAAAAAACCTATTTATGGCTATTCTTCTAGGATCCTCACCCTTTATTTATGCGGCGGAAAGTCACCCATTATTATTAAAAATGAATGATATAAACTATAGCATTGACCAAGTTAAACAAAATAACCCGCTATATGAAAAATCCTATAAAAATCTGATCACTAAGGCAGATCTTGCCCTGAAAAAGCCCCTCTATTCCGTCATGGATAAAAGCTTGCTGGCCGCCAGCGGTGATAAACATGACTATTACAGCTTCCCGCCTTATTGGTGGCCGGACCCAAGCAAGAAAGACGGCATGCCTTATTTGCGCAAAGATGGCGAAACAAATCCTGATGCTAACAGTGACGCGACGGATAAAAAGCGCATGAACAACTTCAGTGATGATGTCTATTATCTGGCATTGGCTTATAGCTTCACCGGTAAGCCCGAGTATGCCGAAAAAGCACGCGATCAATTGGTTAACTGGTTCGTGAATCCAAACACCCGAATGAATCCGAATCTCCAATATGCGCAAGCAATTCCAGGTATCAATGAGGGCCGAGGCATTGGCTTGATTGATAGCCGGGCACTGGTCGATGTAATTGATGCTGTTGAATTGATAAGGCCCGCGAATGTACTCAATGAGGCGGACTATCAAGCTATCAAGCTCTGGTACAAAGATTTTTATCGATGGATGACGACGAGTCAGAATGGTTTCGAAGAAGATAATTGGCACAATAATCACGGCACCTACTTCGACATGCAAGCCGCCTCTTTCGCCCTGTTCAGCGACCAACTAGCCGCGGCGCAAAAACGGCTCGAAATCACACAACTTCGCCGAATTCCCGCGCATTTTGATATGCAAGGCCGACAAAATGCAGAACTGGAGCGCACCCGGCCGTGGCATTACAGCAATTTCCATCTGGAAGCCTATAACAAACTGGGCCGACTGGGTGAAGTGGCCGATAAAGATATCTGGAATTTTAGCCTGGACGAACACAGCCTGAAAAAAGGCTATCAATATGTGGCGGGCTTTATCAACACCGACCAAGCCTGGCCGTACAAAGACCTGGATGGCGTTCAAGATAAAAAAGCACTGGTCAATATGATAACAGCCGCCCGTGCCTACCCGGCTGAGCTTGATTTCCAACAAAAAGCGCAATATCTGATAGCCAAATATCCGGATGCCATTGAAATCCTGCTCTACCCAGTAACACAGCCCCTGAACACCAAAAAATAAGCATCGTCGAGGACATACCAGATATGAAGCAGTTTACGGATCGGCAGATGGCTAAAATTCGCCAGCGCGTGATGCAACCTCAGGGAAATCCAGTGCAGCAGCCGCAGATTATTGCCACGCTGATTGCACATAATCAGGTGATTTTAGACTCAGATACCCTAGTCCCTACCACCGGTGTTGCCACTTGGAACCATTATTATTATTGCCCTGATCACGGTGTGAAGTTGGAATGGAGCCGCAACTCACCGACTCAGCACCGTTGCCCGATAGACTCTCATTCATTTAGTGGGGAACCCTATGATGGTGCTTGGTGGCGGGCACTTAACGGCTTAAATGCCAAGGCCTGTAATCAACTCGGTTTATTGTGGCAACTGACGGGGGAGATACGCTACTTCGAAAAGGTGCGGGATATTCTCATCAATTATGCCCGCTATTATCCTGACTATGAAATCCACGGCGGCATTCCCTACAACGGGCCGGGCAAGGCCAATGCGCAGACACTGTGTGAGGCAAATTGTCTGCTCGATTTCGCATTGGGTTATGATTTTATTGCCGATGCACTCAGTCAGGAGCAACGCGACTGTATCGCCGGGCGCTTATTGCGCGAAGGGGCTGATTTCCTGATGCAGCACCGGAGCCGCCAATTGCACAACCATGAAGTGAAAATCAGCAGCGCTATCGCGGTCATCGGCTTGATCCTTGAAGATGAGCATTATGTCGAGTTTGCGGTGAATGCCGAGTATGGCCTGCGTTATCAACTAGAACACGGGCTGTTCAATGAGGGATTATGGTTTGAAGGCTCGGTGCATTATCACTTTTATGCGCTGCAAGGTTTCTGGTCATTTGAAAAACTGGCCGCCGGTAGCCGCTATAGTTTGCTGGCGCTGCCTTATTACCGGGATATGCTCAGTTTCCCCTTAAAACTGCTGATGCCCGATGGCACATTCCCGCGCATTAATGATTGCACTGCGGGCCAAGAGCAGCTCAATCATGCTCATGTATATGAATTTGCTTTTAAAACCTATGGTAATGATGAATATGCTGCGGCCCTGCACCATATTTATCGCCAGAAACCCCGCCTAAATTTAGATGCGCTGCTGTATGGCGTTGAAGAGTTACCACCGCAAATAATTGATGTTATTCCAACAGATACGCTGCATGCACCAGACTGTGGATTGACCATTTTACGTCAACCGCAGTTTGATCGTGCTTTGTTGGTAAAACACAGCCCTTATGGCGGTGAACATGATCATTATGATCGGCTGAATTTAATTCTGTTTGAACAAGGGCAAGAGATCCTGCCGGATTTAGGCACCACCGGCTATGGTGCTCAACTGCATTATGGCTACTACAAAAACAGTGCGACTCACAATACACTCAATATTAACCAAGCAAATCAGCCACCCGCCGTGCCGGTTATTCATAACTGGCATCAATCGGCAAACTTTAGTTGGTTGGATACAGAAGTCGATTGGGGTAAAAAAGCCCCAGAATTGGATAGCCATACCCGGGTCCAGTGGGATAGCGATGCTTACCGAGATGTAAAATTCCGCCGCCGTATTTTGTGGCTGGAAGACGCCATTATTGATCTCAGCAATATCGTCAATCCACATCAACAGGAGTGGAACTGGACACTACATATCGATGGGGTGGCAGTGCCACCAATGGGAGAAAGTGCAACTTTCAGCGAAAGTGGGCCGATGCAATATTTACATCAAGTTACCGCTCAACCACTGACCGGTGTCATTCAGTGTCATTATCAAACCGCTACACACCCACTGTCACTCTGGCTAGCAGCTGATGCCGCGCTATACCAAGGGTTAGCACCGGCAAACCCATCGGTACGTGATATCAGTTATCTGATTTTACGTCATCGGCAAGCCGAATCGCTGGTGACCTGTGTATTTGATATGAATCATCACGCCCCGCTATCACAGGTGCAGATAGACAATGACGGCGAGATATTATCTATCAAATTGACTCGTCAGCAGCAGGTAATACAGGTAAAAATCCCCTTTACCGACAGTAGCCTACCGCTATTCAGTTAAACTTATTTAGCCTGGGGCAGGATTGCCCCTCTTTCCCCACACTTATCTCTTTCAGCCGAGCCATTCACAGCATATCCTCTCTGATAATAGGGCCTCTAGCGATAAAGTGGCTAATAACGTGATTTAGCTAACATTTACCGCATATGACCAATCTGAATTTATATGCAAAATTCGCGTATAAACCAGGATGTAACAAATAATTTTGGATTAACAAATAAAATACAAATTTTATTAATAACCCGCTCTCATTGCTTATATTCCATAATAATAGCTCGACCAATGTATCCGCCATGTTAAATATAACGCCACTGTTTTGCATAACACCCAATACAGTTTTGAATAAATACCGCTTAAAATGAATATAATCGTTTTTTTATTCACATTTTAGTCAAAAGGCATTTAAAAATCAGATAAAAACATGACGTGAGTCACAGAATGAATAAGTGTTATGACTAAAATAGCCGCCATCAGTTCGATTTTCGAAAATTCTGTTTAAAACGAAAACCTTATTTAAAACCAGAAATTTGTTTAAAAAAAACAGAGACCTTACGCAAATGGAAAATAACAACAAGAAAATGGCGCATATAAGGCGGACAACGCATTTAATGATGCCGGCACATCGTAGTTATTTTAACTTTTCCTATTTTCATTATAGATAATATCCTTCCTGCGATGACATCCGTTTTTATTGGATAGTCATTGTCTATGCTCAATATTTAACAGATACGAAAAGTGTTTGCTACCTTTGCGTTATGTTAACTATTATCTGCTTTCTCCGAACAGACTAACACTCGGTAATATTTTTACGCCTAATAGATTGTTGAAAATTATAACTCACGCTCTATTGGCCTGGTGTTTAAAGTCTTTCAGCAGAAACATAGCTATCCCGTAAAAATAATGTCACCTCTGTCATCAATGCTTAATGACATGAGGATCACTTCGCCTGAAATTTAGTTATTGTTTTACATAACGGCAAAGTGTTACGCAGAAAAGCAGACTTTTTATTAATGAATTTTAATTCATTGATACGGACTGCTGTACACAAAATTTATTAAAAGACTAAATCCAAATTGCAAAAATGTTGGATGGGTTCATATACCCTAAATAAAATAAGAGAGAAAAAATAAATGAAAAAATTAAATATCGCGGCGAGTACGTCAGCCATAACCTGTTTCGAATCACAGCGTGAAGTAGTAGATGTTTTACACACAGACTTTACTGATGTTGCTGCCGTGGTGCTTTCTGTTCAAGACATTAATAATGGTGTCATTGAAAGCATTCATTCCTTAGGTCTAGAGATTCCTATTTTTGCGGCAGTTTGTTGTGAAGAGGAACTGAATAGCGATGTATTACCGTCTTTAAATGGGGTATTTGAACTGTGCGGCGATAATACTGATTTTTACGGTAAACAACTAGAATCAGCCGCTGATAAATATGAAAAAGAGTTGCTACCACCCTTTTTCAACACATTAAAAAAATATGTCGAAATGGGAAATTCTACCTTTGCTTGTCCAGGGCACCAAGGTGGTCAATTCTTCCGCAAACATCCCGCTGGCCGTCAATTTTTTGACTTCTACGGCGAAACTATTTTCCGCTCTGACATGTGTAATGCTGATGTCAAATTAGGTGACTTGCTGATTCATGAGGGCGCACCTTGTGATGCTCAAAAACATGCCGCAAAAGTATTTAATGCCGATAAAACCTATTTCGTACTGAACGGGACATCGGCTTCTAATAAAGTAGCAACTAATGCCCTATTAGCTCGTGGTGACCTGGTGCTGTTTGACCGTAATAACCATAAGTCCAACCACCATGGCGCTCTAATTCAAGCAGGAGCTACACCAGTATATCTGGAAACTGCCCGTAACCCATTTGGCTTCATCGGCGGTATCGATGCTCATTGTTTTGAAGAAAAATACCTGCGTGAACAAATACGTAGCGTAGCACCTGAACGTGCGAATGAAGCTCGCCCATTCCGTCTGGCGATTATCCAATTAGGGACTTATGACGGCACCATTTATAATGCTCGTCAGGTAGTAGATAAAATTGGTCATCTTTGTGACTATATTCTGTTCGACTCTGCATGGGTGGGTTACGAACAGTTTATTCCAATGATGAAAGATTGCTCACCATTATTACTTGAACTGAATGAGAACGATCCAGGTATTATCGTCACTCAGTCAGTACATAAACAACAAGCGGGTTTCTCGCAAACTTCACAAATACATAAGAAAGATAAACATATTAAAGGCCAAGATCGTTACTGCAATCATAAGCGTTTTAATAATGCCTTTATGTTGCACGCATCTACTAGCCCATTCTATCCATTATTCGCGGCATTAGATGTCAATGCGAAAATGCATGAAGGCAAAAGTGGCCAGCGTATGTGGCTCGATTGTGTTAAGACCGGTATTGAAGCGCGTAAAATGCTGTTAAATACCTGTAGCATGATTAAACCTTTTGTCCCGGTAGAAGTTAATGGTAAACCTTGGCAGGAATATGACACCGATGCCATGGCACAAGATTTACGCTTCTTTAATTTTATTCCCGGCGAAAAATGGCATGCATTTGAGGGTTATGAAGAGTCACAATACTTTGTTGACCCATGCAAATTATTATTAACTACACCAGGTATTGATACTAATACCGGTGAATATACAGCATCGGGTATTCCAGCAACTATTCTGGCTAATTTCCTGCGCGAAAATGGTATTGTGCCAGAAAAATGTGACCTTAACTCAATTCTGTTCTTATTAACACCAGCAGAAGACTTAGCAAAAATGCAACACCTGGTTGCACAAATTGCTCGTTTTGAACGTTTTATTGAAGAAGACGCTCTGTTATGTGAAGTCTTACCGACTGTTTATCGTAATAATGAAACCCGCTATAAAGATTATACCATCGGTAAATTATGTCAGGAAATGCATGACCTTTATGTCAGCTACGATGTGAAACAGCTGCAAAAAGAAATGTTCCGTAAACAGTATTTCCCTAAAGTCATGATGAATCCGCAAGATGCCAATATTGAATTCGTCCGTGGGCATGCTGAATTAGTTCCATTGTGTAAAGCAGAAGGTCGAATTGCTGCGGAGGGCGCACTTCCTTACCCACCAGGAGTATTATGTGTTGTCCCTGGCGAAGTATGGGGTGGCGCAGCTCAGCGTTATTTCCTGGCACTTGAAGAAAGTATCAATTTATTGCCAGGTTTTGCACCGGAATTACAAGGTGTTTATTTACAAGTCGATGAAGACGGATGGAACCGCGCATACGGCTATATGATGAAATAATGAAGAAAAAGAGTTTATTCCACAACTTATTTGGTGTTGCAGCAAGGTAAATAATAGTGCTGTAACCTCAGATATGAAATGGATTGATACAACACCAACATTCGCTCAAACCTGCGGGGATTAATTATTCCCGCAGTCTCTGAAATTTAAAAAGAGATAATAAAAATGAGTAAATCAAATAATAAGATGGGAGTAGTACAGCTAACAATTCTGACGGCCGTCAATATGATGGGGTCAGGCATAATTATGCTGCCAACCAAACTCGCCGAAGTTGGGACGATTTCTATCGTTTCATGGTTAGTCACCGCCGTCGGCTCCATGGCGCTGGCTTATGCTTTTGCTCAATGCGGGATGTTTAGCCGTAAATCTGGCGGGATGGGCGGTTATGCCGAATACGCTTTCGGTAAATCCGGCAACTTTATGGCCAACTATACCTATGGGGCATCCCTGTTGATTGCCAACATTGCCATTGCTATCTCGGCGGTGGGCTACGGGACGGAATTATTGGGTGCCACACTAACCCCATTAGGTATCTGCCTCGCCACTATTGGCGTGCTGTGGTTAGCCACTGTGGCTAACTTCGGCGGCGCGCGGATTACCGGGCAGATCAGTAGCGTAACTATCTGGGGGGTGATTATCCCGGTGGTGGGTATTTCAATTATTGGCTGGTTCTGGTTTAGCGGCTCAGCTTACGTCGCGGCATGGAATCCACATGGCGTACCGACCTTTGAAGCTATCGGTTCTTCCATCTCAATGACATTATGGGCTTTCCTTGGTTTGGAATCTGCTTGCGCGAACACCGACGCCGTCGAAAACCCTGAACGTAACGTTCCGATCGCCGTATTGGGTGGGACTTTAGGTGCAGCGGTTATTTATATTATTTCGACTAACGTCATCGCCGGTATTGTGCCTAATATGGATTTGGCCAACTCGACTGCACCGTTTGGCTTAGCATTCGCCTATATGTTCACCCCAGCGGTGGGTAAAATCATCATGGCATTGATGATTATGTCTTGCGTGGGTTCATTGCTGGGCTGGCAGTTCACCATCGCCCAGGTGTTCAAATCCTCTGCCGATGAAGGTTTCTTCCCGAAAATCTTCTCTAAAGTCAGTAAAGCTGATGCACCAATCAAAGGGATGCTGACCATTGTTATCATCCAGAGTGTGTTGTCGCTGATGACCATTAGCCCATCACTGAATAAACAATTCAACGTGCTGGTCAATTTGGCGGTTGTCACCAATATCATCCCTTATATTCTGTCGATGGCAGCCTTGGTCATAATTCAGAAAACCGCCAATGTTGCGCCAGCCAAAGCGCGTAAAGCGAATATCATCGCCTTTATCGGCGCGATGTACAGCTTCTATGCCCTTTACAGTTCCGGTCAGGAAGCCATGACGTGGGGCGCAATTGTGACCTTCCTCGGTTGGACACTGTACGGCTTAGTTTCACCGCGTTTTGAATTTGCAGCAAAAGCGAAGTAAGTAAAAGAGTCTCAATTTAGTCAGAATAGGTGCCAGCAGATAAAAAAGTCAGGATGCAACATGGAATTCCGGTAATAATGTTCCGAACCGCTACCCCCGGACTGGAATAAGATTATGTCGGACAGCCTTTGGTATATCTATCTGCTGCGCACCGCCACCGGCATGCTGTATACCGGTATTACAACCGATGTGGCAAGAAGACTCTCGCAGCATCAAGCTGGGAAAGGCGCTAAAGCGCTGCGGGGTAAAGGAGAGTTAGCGCTGGTATTTCACTGCAAAGCCGGGGATCATTCGACGGCCTTGAAACTGGAATATCGGGTGAAACAACTCAGTAAGCAGCAAAAAGAGAAGCTGGTGATAAACCAGCCTTCTACCTTAAATACCTTGCTCATCGATAAGAAAATTATCAATAAGCAATCAGCGGTTAAAACCGATTAAACGGTGCCGAAAATACCACTTCGCCATCCACGTCAGCCAATGCATCTTCCGCTAACGCATAAACCTGAAAAGCTTCTTCAGTGCCAGGCCAACGGCAAGTTAATTGATGCTGGGCGGCGGGTACAAAGCCAAAACGCTGATAATAAGCAGGTTCCCCCAACACCACGACAGCGGCATAACCGAACTCATTGAGAGAATCCAGCCCCTCATACACCAGTTTCTCCGCCAGACCTTGCCGGCGCAGACTCTCCTCTACCGCTAGCGGAGCCAGTGCGACCCATTGACGGTCTTCACCGCCGACATCGACCGGGCTGAATGCCACGTAGCCAACCACACCGCCCTCGTCGTCGGTTGCCACAATGCCCAGCGTCAGTAAGCCGTCTTCGCGCAGTTGCTGCACCAGTTCGGCTTCATCATCGCCCTCAAACGCCCGGCGTAATAAGGTGTCAATTCCCGGGGCATCGACTGGAATTTCAACCCTGATCAACACGATGCTAATGTACGGGCAGAACTCGCCGTACCCTCTTGCTGACCCGCTTCAATAAACTCAGCCAGCCGTTGCAGGCCCACTCGCAGGGGCGTCGGCATAGATTCCAATTCAATGGCATCCATCAGATTTTTTACATACAGGCCCAATTCGGTATCTCCCTCAATTCGTAACCGGCGCTGGAAAAACAGCGTATCCGGGTCTTCTTTACGGGCAGCGATCAAAATCAGATCGTTGGCATCACCACTGAAGCTAACATCGGCTTCAGCCTGTTGGCTCACCACCAGCCTACCGTTTTCTACGGTCATAAACCATTGCAATGCAAGGTCGCGCACTTCAATTTTTAACCAGCGAGACTCCAAAAACGCTAAATCGCCGTCTAGCAGCGCCTGGCGGAATTGCCAACCCAGAACTTGTTCCAGTATCTGGCGTTGTAAAGCAAATGGGGTAAATTTTAACGGCCCCCGCAACAGCGCTGGCCCTTGACGCACCAGACGTGCTCGTAGTTCTCCCAACACAGGCTGACTCCTCTTAACCCAGATAAAAAGATAACTACCCAAAGTCATTGGAATTGCAGGTCGGCTGCCAGCCAGTCAATCCCAATGAGCTTATGTCAATAAGTGATTTGGGTAAGTACCCGCAGCGAACACCCCTGCGGTTTCAAGTATGAAGGGTATTTTGCCACATTGGTAAAATAGGAAAGCGGGTTATATCAATAAATTTTGCATCAGTGCATTGCTAAAAATCAGAAGAATGCCACCAATGCGAAAGAAACTGCCTTAAATCAAGGTCAGTGCTCGGCAGGTTAACTAAAATCGCCACTCGATAAAATATGAATATCATCTTCGGATGGGGAAGATTCTATGGAGCTGCTTTGCCCTGCCGGCAATTTACCCGCATTAAAGGCCGCAATCGATAATGGTGCCGACGCGGTTTATATCGGCCTAAAAGATGATACCAATGCCCGCCACTTTGCCGGCCTTAACTTCACCGATAAAAAATTACAGGAAGCGGTCACTTACGTCCACAGCCGTAAGCGCAAACTGCATATCGCCATTAATACTTTCGCCCACCCGAGTGGCTATTCGCGTTGGCAACGGGCGGTAGATATGGCGGCACAACTGGGGGCTGACGCGCTGATTCTGGCGGATTTGGCGATGCTAGAATATGCCGCTGAACATTACCCAGAAGTTGAACGCCATGTTTCGGTGCAAGCCTCTGCCACTAATGAGGAAGCTATCCGCTTCTATCAACGCCACTTTGATGTCGCGCGTGTTGTTTTACCGCGCGTGTTATCCATGCATCAGGTCAAGCAGCTGTCGCGCACCAGCCCAGTTCCTCTGGAGGTTTTTGCCTTTGGCAGTTTGTGCATTATGGCTGAAGGCCGATGCTATCTTTCATCTTATTTGACCGGCGAGTCCCCTAACACGGTGGGGGCTTGTTCTCCGGCGCGCTTTGTGCGCTGGCAGCAAACCCCGCAAGGGATGGAATCCCGTCTCAATGAGGTGCTGATCGACCGCTATGAGGATAACGAAAATGCCGGTTATCCGACATTGTGCAAAGGGCGCTATCGGGTGGATGGTCAGCGCTATCATGCACTGGAAGAGCCGACCAGCCTAAATACCCTCGAGCTGCTGCCCGAGTTGTTTGCCGCCAATATTGCTTCAGTGAAAATTGAAGGACGCCAGCGCAGCCCCGCTTATGTCAGTCAAGTTGCCAAAGTGTGGCGTCAGGCAATTGACCGCTATCTGGCCAATCCGGCGCAATTTTCTGCCAAAGAAGAGTGGATGGAACAACTGGGCGCCATGTCCGAGGGCACCCAAACGACCCTGGGCGCTTATCATCGCAAGTGGCAGTAGCCGGAGGAAACATGAAATACGCCTTAGGCGCAGTGCTCTATTACTGGCCAAAAACCGATATTGAAGCTTTTTATCAAGCCGCTGCCACCAGCAGCGCCGACATCATTTATCTTGGTGAGAATGTGTGCACCAAACGCCGCGAGATGAAAGTCGGTGACTGGCTGGCACTCGCTAAACAGCTCGCCACCAGCGGTAAGCAGGTGGTGATTTCCACACTGGCACTGTTGCAAGCGCCATCAGAACTCAATGAATTGAAGCGCTATGTGGAAAACGGCGAGTTTTTGCTGGAAGCCAATGATTTAGGCGCGGTGAATATGGCCGCTGAACGCAGTTTACCGTTTGTTGCTGGCCATGCCCTCAATTGCTACAACGCCTATACTCTGCGGATTTTACATCGTCAGGGCATGATGCGCTGGTGTATGCCCGTTGAATTGTCGCGCGATTGGCTGGTGAATGTACTGCAACAGTGTGAAGAGTTAGGGTTTCGCAATCAATTTGAAGTCGAGGTATTGAGCTACGGCCATTTACCGCTGGCTTATTCTGCTCGCTGTTTCACTGCGCGCTCAGAAGACCGGGCCAAGGACGAGTGCGAAACATGCTGTATAAAATACCCGCAGGGGCGAGCGGTGCTATCACAAGAAGACCAGCAGGTGTTTGTCCTCAATGGCATTCAAACCCAGAGTGGCTACTGCTACAACTTGGGCAATGACCTGATTTCCATGCAAGGTTTAGTGGATATTGTTCGACTTTCGCCACAAAGCACAGAAACCCTCAGTGTTATTGAGCAGTTCCGCGCCAATGAGTCGGGGTTGAATCCGCTGATATTGACTGATAAAGCCGATTGCAACGGCTATTGGCGGCGACTTGCCGGATTAGAGTTAGTTTCCTAGCATGTTACCGGGCGCAGTATCTCGCCCGGTTTTTCATTATTTAGCCGCCGATTTCCCCCGGAGTAGCGCGCGCAATTTCACGCGGTTGCGTAATATTCCAACGCTAATGCCAATCAGAGTATAAATCGCGCCCAGCAGCAATAACATCAGCACGTCCCCCCCGACATCCCGCAGTGATAGCCCCATCTGATTGACCCCGGCGATAGCTTTGGTGGCCCAGGTGGATGGCAGCATGGAGGAAATGGCCCGAACCCACCCGGGCATAGCTTGCAGCGGCCAAATCGTGCCAGAAATATAAAAAATCGGCATGGTGACAAACGAAAGTGTCAGATAGATCATTTCCACACTGCGCAGACATTCTGTCACCAGTTTCCCCAGCCCCAGCACCGCCAGCAAGAATGGGAAAGTCAGTAGCAACACTTCAGGAATCGATGCCGTCTGGCGGTAGCCCAGCACCCATGGCCACAACACAAACAACACAATAGACAGAAAGAGCCAGATAGGTAACAAAGCAGAAAGCCCGCCCAGATACACCGGAATGGAGGGCTTGCCGGAGGGCGCGCTCTTCAGAGCAATACTGACCCGCACACAAGCAATCAATAATGAATGCTGCAATAGCATCACTAACAAGCCGGGGAAGATTATGGCGGCAAAACTGATTCCGGGGTTAAACACATCCAGCGTTTGTCCACGAATCGGGGCCAACAGCACCTCGGCCTGGCGCGGGGTAAAGCCGCTGCGTAATAATAAACCGCTGTTATATTCATTCAATAATTGCTGATAAGCCGCCACCACATCCTGTTGGATCTGCCCATTAGCCAAGCGGTTGGTCGCATCCCCATAAACCGGGATCACGATACTGTCGCCATTGAGGATCTTTTGCTCCAGATCCGTCGGCATGATGATCACCGCAAACAGTTTTCGCCACGCCAGATCCCGCTGGGCATCTGGCAGATTGTCATAAATTCTGATAGATATTTTTGAGGTTGCATCCAGTTGGCGAATCAATTGGCGACTGGCAGTGCTGTGGTCTTGATCAACCACGGCGACCGGCAGATCCCATACGGTGTGATTGGCATAAACCATACTCATCACACACAGTGAGACCAACAGCATTAGCCACATCGGTTTTTCCAGCATCCCCAGCAACACGCGGCTGAATGTTTGCCAGTAGCTTTTTAATCCGCTCGGCATCAAATAGTCTCCTGCTTTTGTAGCCGAAGCAGCAGGCGATGGCGCACCAGCAAAGAGGTCACTAGCGGGTAAACCAGCAAAATGGCACAAACACTAAAAATTGCACTGGCCGGGACTTGGCGCAAAAACACATCAAACATGGCATAGAGGGCGTGCGTCAGTGGCTCAAAATTGGAAATAATGCGCGCGGGCAACGGCATAGACAGCTCTGGCACCGCCATACCTGAAAAAGTTAATGCAATACTCACAATAATCCCAATCAAGCTGTAAGCCGTGATTGCGCTACTGGTAAAGGTGAATAGCAGCACGCCAATACTCTGCGCCGCCATGACATAAAAGAAGCCAATCAGCGGCATAAACAGCGGATTACCACTGACCCGTGCGCCAAAGAACCCCACTAGCATGGCAATTTCTACCATCAGTAACGTGGTGAAAAATAAGGTATAAGGGGCCAATTTACCCAGCAGGGCCAGACTGAAAGGTTTGGCGGTCAGCAGCGCCTTACTGCGGGCCAATACATAAATCATCCAGGTGATAACAAATAACTGCAATAAATGGATAGTGGCAGCAAACTGTTGATAGTAAATATAGCTGCCACTGGCATTGAATAAGCTGCCATAAGAAAGCGTGACATTGGCTAATGGAGGCAATGTTTCCCCCATTTCTCCAGCAATAATCGTGCGGAATCCGGTATTAGCTTCGGCTATCAGCCCACTGAAATCTTGGGTCGCGTATAAACCGGCACCATAGAATAATGCATTATAATACAGCACAATACTGGGTTGACGGCCCGCCAAAGCATCAGCTTCAAAATCAGTTGGAATATACAGTAGGGCATAATCCTGCGCGCTGCGCAGACGGTGCAATGCTTCCTCTAGCCCCCCGTCATAAGCCACAACCTGGGCATGGGGTCCCGCATCCAGCTGACGGATTAATGACTGTGATAACGGCGAATGGTCGTTATCAACCACGGAAACGGGTAAATCCAGCAATGTCCCTTCAGAAAAATTGCTACTAATTAAGATAAATAGCAGCAATGGGAAGCACCAGCTTAGCCAGTGAAATACCGGGCTGCGCAACGCTGACCGCGTTTCTTGACCAAAATAGCGGCTAAAACAGCGCCAACCCGCCTGTATTCTATCGAGCGCCCTGCCTCTGACCTTGGCCACTTACTCTTTCCACTGCCACAATGCGCTCATCCCTGGCCGCAAGCCGTCGACAGGCTGTGCTGGGTAGAGGCGAACTTCGAAAGTTTTCAGGTCAAAATCACCGGTAGCTCGGGTTGCTCGCTTGGTGGCATAGTCACCCATTGGGGCGATATAGCGCACTTCCGCCACCACCTCTTGGTCTTTTAATGCAGGAATTCTCAGCGTGATTTTGTCCCCCTTGCGTACATTGGCCAGAATATCTTCGCGCAAGTTAAAGATGAAATAAGCTTGTGGTAGGCGGATTAGCGTCAGTAATGGGCTGGAGGCATTAAGCAATTCGCCCACTTCCGCGGGGATCGGGCCGACTTCACCGGCAACTGGGGCGCGTACGTGTAAATCGTCGGTTTGGGCTGTCAATTGTGCTAAATCTTGCTCGGCCTGACGAACCGCTGCGGCATATTTATCACGCAGCTCTGAACGGTCGCCGTGTAAACCTTCATCCAAATTAGCTTGGGCGGCTTGAACTTGCTGATAGGCGCTATCTTTGGCACGGCGCGAATCTTCAAGCTCTGAAGCCGAAATAAACCCCTTGGTCGCCACACTATTATTGCGGTTATAGGTATGGAGCGCATTCTCATATTCCGCCTGCGCTTGGGCCAAATTTGCCCTTAAATTACGCAGACTCTCTTCGCGCGTACCATGGAGCGATTCATCTAACTGGGCCTGCGCCTGGTCACGCGCGGCTTCCAATCCGGCTAATTGTGCCATCAGCTCCGGGCTTTCTAATGTCATCAGCAATTGCCCGGCTTTGACGTCATCACCGCGTTCTACATGGCGCTCCATCACTCGGCCTTTGGCTTTAGACGATACAATCACTTCCGGCGCATCCACTTCCCCTTGCAACAGCAAGTCTTGATTATGAGCGCGAAATAGCACTGCCATGGCAATAACGACCACCACTAATAACAGGGTAAATAACGTTTTCTTCTTCATAGGTTCACTAATCCTTTAATCGCCGCATTTATTACCCCATCAGCAGTGGCTATTTAGCTTATGCTGCTATAGGTAATAGCTTTGCATTTTATGTGACTTTTTGTTCGTGAATAAATGCGGTTATGACGCAATATTGCTTTAAAAATATGTTTGTAAATTAATGTGTTCGCCCTTCAAGCGACTCGACATGAGATTAAGATGGACGATTCTATGAATGATAACAATGTTTCTCTCGCAAGCAGATCACTCGTGCCACTCTCGGTGCTCGATTTATCCCCCATAGCGCAAGGTAAAACGCCACGCGATGCCTTTCATGCTTCGCTGGATTTGGCTCAACATGCTGAAAAGTGGGGATATCACCGCTATTGGCTGGCTGAGCACCATAATATGACCGGCATTGCCAGCGCCGCGACCTCGGTGTTAATTGGCTATATTGCCGGCGGGACGAGTACCATCCGCGTGGGGTCGGGGGGCGTTATGCTGCCCAACCATGCGCCGCTGGTGATAGCTGAGCAGTTTGGCACCCTTGCGTCACTCTATCCTGACCGCATCGATCTTGGGCTAGGGCGCGCACCCGGCAGTGATCAGCGCACCATGATGGCACTACGTCGCCATCTATCCGGTGAAATCGATAACTTCCCGTCTGATGTGCGCGAATTGCAAAACTACTTTGCTGACGCGCAACCAGGGCAAGGGGTACAAGCCGTCCCCGGTCAAGGGCTCCATGTCCCGCTGTGGCTGCTGGGTTCCAGCCTATATAGCGCACAACTGGCGGCCGCCATGGGGCTGCCTTTCGCTTTTGCCTCCCATTTTGCGCCGGATATGTTATTCCAAGCACTCAAATTGTATCGGGAAAACTTCAAGCCCTCCGCTCAGTGGCCGAAACCTTATGCCATTGTGTGTGTGAATGTGGTCGCCGCTGACAGCGAACGTGACGCCCGCTTCCTGTTTACCTCGATGCAGCAACAGTTTGTTAATCTGCGCCGGGGTATACCAGGCCAGCTACCGCCGCCAGTCGATGATATGGAGAAAATTTGCTCGCCAGCCGAACAATTTGGTGTCGATCAGGCGCTGCGCCTGTCTATCATTGGGGACAAAAGCAAAGTCCGGCACGGCCTTCAGTCATTATTACGGGAAACTCAAGCTGATGAACTGATGGTGAATGGCCAGATATTTGATCATCAGGCGCGATTGTACTCGTTTGAAATTATCGCCAGTTTGCAGCACGATTTACAGCCGGTTGAACACCTGTAACCCATGGTTAAATTAAATATCGCAGACATAAAAAAACCAGCCCGAGGGCTGGTTTTTATGTTTAATCATCAGAGATGACTAAGAGTTATGCATCACCGAAACGGCGACGAGCAGGTGCAGCGGGTGCGGCTGCATCATCGCGGCGTGGTGCAGATGAACGCTGACCATCACGATTGCCACGACGCTCACCACCACCGGCTGGAGCACGGTCGCTACCGAATGAGCGACGAGCAGGGGCGCCAGCACCGTCACGACGTTCGCCACCGAATGAACGGCCACCGCCACGACGCTCACCACCGTTACCGCCAGCTGGACGCTCACGGCGTTCATGCGGCTGTGCATCACCCAACAGCTGCATGTTCAGCGGCTTGTTCAGGATACGGGTACGGGTGAAGTGAGATAACATTTCGCCTGGCATACCTTTTGGCAGCTCGATAGTTGAGTGGGAAGCAAACAGCTTGATGTTACCGATATAACGGCTGCTGATGTCACCTTCGTTAGCGATAGCGCCAACGATATGACGAACTTCAACACCATCATCACGGCCCACTTCAATGCGGTACAGTTCCATTTCGCCAACATCACGACGCTCGCGACGCGCTGGGCGCTCGCCACCATCACGGCTGTCAGAGCGGTTGTCACGACGATCACGGTCACGGCCACGATCGCTACCACGGTCATCGCGAGAATTGAATTCACGCTGTGGACGACGCGGAGCTTCTGGTGGCAGAATCAGCGGGCGTTCGCCCTGTGCCATTTTCAGCAGTGCAGCAGCCAGAGTTTCGATATCAAACTCTTCTTCTGGTTGCAGTTTAGCCAGCAACGCACGGTACATATCCAAATCACTGCTTTCCAGCTGTTGGCTAACTTTAGCCGCGAATTTAGCTAAACGGCGCTCGCTCAGCAATTCTGCATTGGGCAGCATGACTTCAGGAATGGTCAGCTTCATCGTACGTTCAATGTTCTGCAACAGACGGCGTTCACGGTTCTCAACAAACAGTAACGCACGACCAGCGCGACCGGCACGGCCAGTACGACCGATACGGTGGACGTAAGACTCTGAATCCATAGGGATATCATAGTTTACAACCAGGCTGATACGCTCAACATCCAAACCACGAGCAGCAACGTCAGTGGCAATCAGGATATCCAAACGGCCATCTTTCAGGCGTTCCAGAGTCTGCTCACGCAGGGCCTGGTTCATGTCGCCGTTCAGTGCAGCGCTGCTATAACCGCTACGCTCCAAGGCTTCTGCAACTTCCAGAGTGGCGTTTTTAGTACGGACGAAAATGATGGCCGCGTCGAAATCTTCCGCTTCTAGGAAACGAACCAGTGCTTCGTTTTTACGATAGCCACCGCCTACTTTCCAATAAACCTGGCTAATGTCGGGGCGAGTCGTCACGCTAGATTGAATGCGGACTTCCTGCGGCTCCTTCATAAAGCGGCGGGTAATACGGCGAATGGCTTCTGGCATGGTTGCAGAGAACAGCGCAGTCTGATGTTCAGCCGGGATCTGTGCCAGAATATTTTCGACGTCTTCGATAAAGCCCATGCGCAGCATTTCATCTGCTTCGTCCAGCACTAAACCTTTCAGGTTGGACAGATTAAGGGTACCGCGTTTCAGGTGGTCTAACAGACGACCTGGGGTGCCAACAACAACTTGTGGCCCCTGGCGCAAAGCGCGTAATTGAACGTCATAACGTTGGCCACCGTACAGGGCTACAACGTTAACGCCTTTAATATCTTTAGAGAAGCTAGTTAATGCTTCAGCAACCTGAATCGCCAACTCACGGGTTGGAGCCAGTACCAGCACCTGTGGTGCTTTCAGTTCTGGGTCAATGTTGTGCAACAGCGGAAGCCCGAATGCAGCGGTTTTGCCGCTACCGGTTTGCGCCATACCAAGAACATCGCGACCGTTCAACAGGTGCGGAATGCATTCCAATTGAATTGGAGATGGTTTTTCATAACCCAAAGTCGTCAGGGCAGAAAGAATAGGAGCAGACAGCCCCAAATCAGCAAAAGAGGTTTCAAGCTCAGTAGTCATGTACACGTGCCTCATTAATAATGGCAGCCAGTCTACATAACTCGTCGAGAAAATTTTCAGTCATTTTCATTGAAAAGTGTGAACCGGCTCAAATTAGATTATAAAACGAACAAAAAGGCCATCACCCGTTAAGGTGATAAACTTTGGTAAAAACCAAGGTATATCAGGCTGATAGTTGTTCGTCAGCTATTGCTGGTCCGATTCCGATAGGTCGTCTTGTTCTTGGCCCAAAAGCGCCAATTCCAACAATGCATAGCGGTGCTCAACAAAGTTATGAACGTTGTTAGCTACCGTCAGTTTGAACAGCGCCGAAGCGGTGTTCTTGTCCCCCAGACTTAGGTAATGCTTACCTAAATAGAAGTCAGTTTCACTGAGATGCTCAGCGAGCGAAGTGTTATCCGTTGCATCTGCCTTGAGCCGTTCCATCAGCGTTTTTTCGCTGATTGTGCCCAAGTAGAATTCGACAATATTCCATCCCCATTGCCCTCTGTCCGATTTTTCATAGCGCTGTTGTAACGCTACTGCAGCTGCCTTGGGATCAATTTCTCTTTCCACCAGATACAGCCATAACGAACGGAAGGGATCATTTGGATCGTCTTGATAAAACGCCTGCAGATCATCCTGCGCCAACGGGAGTCGACCGCCATAATACAGAGCGATACCCCGGTTTAAACGCGCGTAATTGTAAGTTGGATCAAGCTCTAGTACAGAATCAAACGCTTCATAGGCAGCATCAAAATTGCCTGCCTGCGTTAAATAAATGCCCAGATAGTTAAAAACTTCTGGCATATCAGGACGAATAGCTAACGCTTGCGAAAAATCATTTCGCGCTAGTGCCCGTAGCCCGAGGCTATCATACAGCACTCCGCGCTCATATAAAAGCTGTGCGCGCTCATCATCCGTAAGTGCCCGACTTGCAAGGATTTGTTCCATGCGCGCCAGAATCACTTCCTGCTGCAACGTAGGTTGCAACGGGATTGCCAATACCTCGTCTTTACGCCAATCATGGTTGCTGCATCCTGCCAGCATCAGTGCTGTCACAACGTAACACCAGCGCAAGAAAGGCTTCATTTCCTACTCCCGAAGACAAACATTGGATAAATATCCTTTCATCCATTTGTTTAACACAAGAGCATCCTGCCCTCGAGATAACACAGCCCCTCACTTATGAGTAAGAGGCTGTGGAATACTAATTACTCTGCTGCTTCTGGTGCCGCCGCTTCTGCGTCAGGAGTCGTAGCTTCTTTGATGCTCAGGCGAATACGGCCCTGGCGATCAACTTCCATGACTTTCACTGGCACTTCTTGGCCCATTTGCAGATAGTCAGTCACTTTCTCTACGCGCTTGTCAGCGATTTGAGAAATATGCACCAGACCTTCTTTACCGCCGCCAATAGCAACAAAGGCACCGAAATCAACAATACGAGTCACTTTACCCGCATAGATGCGGCCCACTTCGATTTCAGCAGTAATTTCTTCAATACGACGGATAGCATGTTTTGCTTTATCGCCGTCGGTTGCTGCAATCTTAATGGTACCATCGTCTTCGATTTCAATGGTGGTGCCAGTTTCATCTGTCAGCGCACGAATCACGGAACCACCTTTACCAATCACATCCTTGATTTTCTCAGGATTGATTTTCATGGTGTAAATACGTGGAGCAAACTCAGAGATATCGCCACGTGGTGTGCTGATAGCCTGTTCCATAACACCCAGAATGTGCAAACGCGCACCCTTAGCTTGGTTCAGAGCCACCTGCATGATTTCGCGGGTGATACCTTCAATTTTAATGTCCATTTGCAGTGCGGTGATACCGTCACGGCTACCGGCCACTTTAAAGTCCATGTCGCCCAAGTGATCTTCATCACCTAGAATGTCAGACAGCACGACAAAGCTTTCTTCGTCTTTCACCAGGCCCATGGCGATACCAGCAACAGCGGCTTTAATCGGCACACCTGCATCCATCAGGGCCAAAGAAGCACCACAGACAGAGGCCATTGAGGAAGAACCGTTAGACTCGGTGATTTCAGAAACCACACGTACAGTGTAAGGGAACTCGCTCGGGCTTGGCATCACTGCCATTACACCGCGTTTCGCCAGACGGCCATGGCCAATCTCACGACGTTTCGGTGAACCCACCATGCCTGTTTCACCAACAGAATATGGAGGGAAATTATAGTGTAGCAGGAATGAGTCAGTACGCTCACCCATCAGCTCATCAATATTTTGCGCATCACGTGCTGTACCCAGTGTGGCGGTAACCAATGCCTGAGTTTCGCCACGGGTGAACAACGCAGAACCATGGGTACGTGGCAAGACGCCAGTACGCACATCCAAGCCACGGATCATGTCTTTTTCGCGGCCATCAATACGTGGTTCGCCACGTAATACGCGGCTACGAACGACATCTTTCTCAACGTTGCCCAGGATATCCTGAATTTCGGCAGCATCTAAAGTATCGTCTTGCGCCAAAAGTGTGTCAGTGACATCAGCTTTGATAGCATCAACTTGTTCGTAACGCTCTTGTTTCTCAGTGATGCGATATGCGTCACCCAGACGAGCAGCAGCCAATACAGCAACACGCGCATGCAGTTCTTCGTTAACCACTTCTGGCTGCCAATCCCACTTAGGTTTGCCGGCTTCGGCAACCAGTGCATTGATATTTTCAATCACAACTTGCTGTTGTTCGTGGCCGAACACAACCGCGCCCAACATTTGATCTTCAGACAAGATGTCTGCTTCTGATTCGACCATTAATACCGCAGCAGCAGTACCGGCAACGACCAAGTCCAGACGGCTCTCTTTCAACTCGTCAGTGGTTGGGTTCAGTACATACTGGTCGTTGATAAAACCAACGCGAGCAGCACCGATTGGGCCGTTGAATGGGATACCTGATAGGCTCAGTGCCGCTGATGCACCAATCAGTGCCACGATATCTGGGTTAACTTGTGGGTTAACAGAAACAACGGTCGCGATAACCTGAACTTCATTCAGGAAACTGTCTGGGAACAGTGGACGAATCGGGCGGTCAATCAGACGTGAAGTCAGTGTTTCACCTTCACTTGGGCGGCCTTCGCGACGGAAGAAACTGCCTGGGATACGACCAGCAGCGTAAGTACGCTCCTGATAGTTAACAGTCAAAGGGAAGAAGCTCTGGCCTGGTTTGGCTTTCTTTTGGCCAACAACAGTCACAAATACTGCGGTGTCATCCATGCTTACCATAACTGCAGCGGTTGCCTGGCGTGCCATCATGCCGGTTTCAATGGTGACGGTATGTTGGCCGTACTGGAATTTACGAATAATCGGAGTCAGCAAAATAGTATCCTTATACTATGCGGTGGCGGATCGTATTGACGATCTCATCCACCTGTTACTAATACCTTCACACTGCATCCTCGCGACTAATGACAATCCTTAACTCCCATTGAGTTAAAGTCTCTCATTAGCCGCGCGAACCTCTGCACCGGAAGATCCTATGTTATAAAAATATAAAACAACAATATACTAGCGCACTTTATCATTGCTTCTTAGAAAAAAGGGGCCAATTTGGCCCCTTTCTCCCGAAACTCGCAGACTTAGCGACGCAGACCCAGACGCTCGATCAGGGAAGCATAACGCGCTACATCTTCACGCTTCAGGTAGTCCAGCAGCTTACGACGCGTGGATACCATACGCAGCAGACCACGACGACTGTGGTGATCTTTTTTGTGCTCGGAGAAGTGACCTTGCAAATGGTTAATTTGAGCAGTCAACAGAGCAACCTGAACTTCGCTTGAACCGGTGTCATTGGCACCGCGACCGAAGTCAGCAACGATTTTAGCTTTCGCTTCAACACTTAGAGACATAATACAACTCCAAATATATAGATAAATTAAGATAGGCGCCGATCTCTAATTCAGCAACCCAATATGTAAGCCGCACTATTCTACTCTTTGAACTGCGGGATCGCAAGAAAGGCCGCTTCGACTTACTCCGCGTATTCCACGACTAAACGTTTCGGCGCCACACGACCATCTTCTGCAATCGTGCCAATGCCAATGAAATTACGCTCTTCACCTTCAGTCATGCGCACCATTCCTTCACTTGGCGCACCCGCGACATGCACCGGTTGCCCTTGTTTTACATAGGCAGCAACCGCAGGTAACAGATTGACTTCAGGGAAGTTTAACACTGCGCTATCCATCGGCAATAACAGCGAATCCAGTTCGGCATTTGGTGAGCGCTCTTCCATTTGTGCCGTTTCAACTATCGCAGCCAACTGCTCTAAGGTCACCATGCGCTCACTGGGATAAGTCGCCACTTGTAATCGGCGCAGATAACTCACATGAGCACCGCAACCCAACAATTCGCCCAAATCATCAATAATGGTGCGAATGTAAGTTCCTTTAGAACAATGGATTTCCAGCTCGAGATCATTGCCTTCCCAGCGGATAAACAGCAGTTCGTAAACGGTAATACTGCGAGCTTCACGCTCGACTTCAATCCCCTGACGGGCATATTCGTACAGCGGCTTGCCTTGGTGCTTCAGTGCAGAATACATCGACGGCACTTGCTGGCTGTCACCACGGAAACGGTCTAGCGCAGCATCCATCTGAGCCTGAGTGACGTTGACTTCCCGCTCACTAATTAACGCTCCCTCGGCATCCGAGGTATCAGTGCGCTGGCCTAAGCGAGCCACCACCCGATAACGTTTATCGGAATCGAGCAAAAATTGGGAAAACTTGGTCGCTTCCCCTAAACAGATTGGCAACATACCCGTCGCTAAAGGATCCAGCGCACCGGTATGGCCCGCGCGGTTAGCACTAAAGAGCCGTTTTACTTTCTGCAAAACATCATTAGAGGAGAGGCCCAGCGGCTTATCCAATAACAGAATGCCGTTAATGTCACGGCCACGACGACGTGGACGACCCATTACTTCTCCTCGTCGTTGCCTGAATTAACCTGACGCTCTACATCATTTTTGATGACATTAGTCACCAAGTTAGACATCCGCATCCCTTCAATCAGAGAGTTATCATAAGCGAAAGTCAATTCTGGCACGATGCGCAAACGCATCGCTTTTCCCAGCAAAGTTCTGATATAACCGGAAGCATCTTGCAGCGCTTTAATGCCATTTTTAACGGTATCCGGATCCGCATTATCCGTTAACACGTTCAGGAAAGTCACAAAGACTTTAGCGTAAGCCAAATCACGGGACAGCTCGATACCTGACACAGTAGCCATGCCAACACGAGGATCTTTGATTTCACGCTGTAAGATGAGTGCGATCTCTTTCTGCATTTCTTGTGAAACACGCTGAGAACGGCTGAATTCTTTTGCCATGGGGGTTCTCCAGACAATTTGGGGGGCCAAGGCCCCCCAAATGGATATAAGCAAATCAGAGGTGGTTAAGCGATAGTACGTTTAATTTCGATAATTTCGAAGACTTCGATCACATCGCCAGTACGAACGTCATTGTAGTTTTTAACGCCGATACCACATTCCATACCATTACGAACTTCGTTAACGTCATCTTTGAAGCGGCGCAGAGATTCCAGCTCGCCTTCATAGATAACCACGTTATCGCGCAGAACACGGATTGGATTATTACGCTTAATCACACCCTCAGTCACCATACAACCAGCAATGGCGCCAAATTTCGGTGATTTAAATACATCACGAACTTCAGCCAAGCCAATAATCTGCTGTTTGTACTCAGGTGCTAGCATACCACTCATCGCCTGCTTAACTTCGTCGATCAGGCTATAAATAACGGAGTAGTAACGCAGATCCAGGCCTTCGGTTTCCACAACACGACGCGCTGAAGCATCAGCACGGACGTTGAAACCAAGAATGATTGCGCCAGAAGCAGCCGCCAGTGTTGCATCAGTTTCGGTGATACCACCCACACCTGAGCCCACAATGCGGACTTTCACTTCATCGGTAGACAGTTTTTCCAGTGAATCACAGATAGCTTCACAAGAACCCTGTACGTCAGACTTGATGACGATGTTCAGTTCAGAAACTTCACCTTCGGTCATGTTAGCAAACATGTTTTCCAGTTTAGATTTCTGCTGACGAGCCAGCTTAACTTCACGGAATTTACCCTGACGATACAGTGCAACTTCACGTGCTTTTTTCTCGTCACGAACCACGGTCACTTCATCACCGGCAGCCGGAACACTGGACAGACCCAGGATTTCTACCGGGATAGACGGGCCAGCCGAGGTGATATCACGGCCCAACTCATCACGCATCGCACGCACACGGCCATACTCAAAGCCACACAGCACGATATCGCCTTTGTTCAGCGTACCTTGTTGAACCAGCACAGTAGCCACCGGGCCACGGCCTTTGTCCAGGAAGGATTCGATAACTACACCGCTTGCCATGCCAGTACGAACCGCTTTCAGCTCCAGCACTTCAGCTTGCAGCAAGATGGCGTTCAGCAATTCATCAATACCGATACCGGCTTTCGCCGATACATTGATGAACTGAGACTCGCCGCCCCACTCTTCTGGCTGGATACCGTACTGGGACAGTTCGGTTTTAACGCGGTCTGGATCAGCTTCTGGCTTATCGATTTTGTTCACTGCTACCACAACCGGCACATTCGCCGCTTTAGCATGCTGAATAGCTTCGATAGTCTGTGGCATCACGCCATCGTCAGCTGCAACAACCAGTACCACGATATCAGTCGCTTGAGCACCACGAGCACGCATTGAAGTAAATGCGGCGTGTCCTGGCGTATCCAGGAAGGTTATCATGCCGTTTTCAGTTTCAACGTGATAAGCACCGATGTGCTGAGTAATACCACCAGCTTCACCTGATGCCACTTTCGTGGAACGGATGTAATCCAGCAAAGAGGTTTTACCGTGGTCAACGTGGCCCATGATGGTCACAACCGGAGCGCGGTGCTCGGCGGCAGCTTCAGCGCCAGTATCACGGTCGCTCATCAGTGCTTCTTCCAGCTCGTTTTCACGACGCAGAATCACTTTGTGGCCCATCTCTTCAGCAACCAGCTGTGCTGTTTCCTGATCGATAACCTGGTTAATGGTCGCCATTGCGCCCAGTTTCATCATTGCTTTGATGACCTGAGAGCCTTTAACTGCCATTTTGTTTGCTAATTCAGCAACTGTTACTGTCTCACCGATCACTACATCGCGGTTAACAGCGACAACAGGTTTGTTGAAACTCTGCTGCAAGGTGCTTGGCTTACGTTTGCCTTTACGGCCAACAGCACGGGCTTCCTCGCGATCAGCTTTAGACTCAGAGAGTTTATTGCCTTTCTTCTGTTTAGTGGCTTTACCACCACGAGTGCGGCTACGGCGATCGCCTTCAACTTTGGCGTCGTTTTCATCTTCTGCGGCGCGCGCATGTTGTGAAGTGGTGACATGGTAATCGGCAGATTCAGTCTGCTCAGTCACAGGCTCTGGCCATTTACCTTCGTTTTCGGCTGCCATTTTACGGGCTTCCTCAGCAACGCGTTTAGCGTCTTCCTCGACCTTACGGCGTGTTTCTTCTTCTACTGAGCGTTTCAGCTCGGCAGCTTCAGCTTCACGGCGTGCTTTATCGGTCTGAGCTGGCTTGGTTTTTTCGTCGGTTTGTTGATTCGTCACTTTTTCTTTTTCCGCTGCTTGGCGCTTAGCTTTTTCAGCGGCCTCACGTTTGGCTTGTTCTTCGGCCGCACGTTTAGCTTTTTCTTCAGCGATTTTCTGCGCTGCTGCTTCCGCTTCACGTTGTGCCTGCTCTTCCGCTTCACGCTGTGCCTGCTCTTCCGCTTTCGCTTGTTCAGCTTCCGGCGTATTTACATAAGTGCGTTTCTTGCGGACCTCGATTTGCACCGATTTACTTTTTCCGCCGGTGCTCGGAATATTCAAGGTGCTACGCGTTTTGCGTTGCAGCGTGAGTTTATTAGGCGCGCTACCGTGTTCACGGTTTAAATACGCCAGCAATGTTTCTTTTTCTTGCTGGGTTACTGAGTCTACTTCAGACTTCTTGATCCCTGCATCAGCAAATTGCTGTACCAAGCGATCAACTGGAGTCTGAATCTCAGCTGCCAGCGATTTTACGGTTACATCTGTCATGCTGTTCCTTCCTGCTACAGTTTATTACGCGTTATCGCCAAACCAACAGATATTACGTGCGGCCATAATCAGCTCGCCGGCTTGCTCATCGCTAAGCCCTTCAATATCCGCCAGATCATCGATACCCTGCTCGGCAAGATCTTCCAGCGTACACACACCGCGCGCAGCCAATTTAAATGCCATGCTACGTTCCAGACCGGCCAGACTCAGCAGATCGTCAGCGGGTTTTTGGTCGCCAAGACTTTCTTCTTGTGCCAGGGCCAGCGTGGTCAATGCAGCTTTGGCGCGGTCACGCAGCGCTTCAACCGTATCTTCGTCAAGACCATCGATTTCCAGAAGTTCTTTCATTGGCACGTAAGCCAATTCTTCCAGAGAAGAGAAACCTTCCTCTACCAAGACGGTGGCAAAGTCCTCATCGATATCAAGATATTTGGTGAAAGTATCAATAGCGGCATGAGCCTCGGCCTGATGCTTCGCCTGAAGATCGTCCGCCGTCATTACGTTCAGTTCCCAGCCACTCAGCTGTGCCGCTAAACGCACATTCTGACCATTACGGCCAATTGCCTGTGCCAGGTTACTGGCTTCAACGGCAACATCCATCGTGTGTTTGTCTTCATCAACCACAATTGACGCAACATCAGCTGGCGCCATGGCATTAATCACAAACTGGGCTGGATTATCATCCCACAATACAATATCAATGCGCTCGCCGCCAAGTTCGCTGGAAACAGCTTGAACACGGGCACCACGCATACCAACACAAGCACCAACGGGGTCGATACGTTTGTCGTTGGTTTTGACCGCAATTTTAGCACGCGAGCCAGGATCACGGGCTGCGGCTTTAATTTCGATCAATTCTTCGCCGATTTCTGGCACTTCAATGCGGAACAGTTCAACCAGCATTTCAGGGCGTGAACGGCTAACAAACAGTTGAGCACCACGAGCTTCTGGACGAACATCGTACAGAACACCACGGATACGGTCACCTGGGCGGAAGTTTTCGCGCGGCAACATATCTTCACGACCAATAACCGCTTCTGCATTATTGCCCAGATCCAGTGCAATACTGTCGCGGTTAACTTTTTTCACGGTACCAGTCACAATTTCGCCCAAGTATTGGCGGAACTGTTCAACCACCATAGCACGTTCAGCTTCACGTACCTTTTGTACGATAACTTGCTTGGCGGTTTGAGTGGTAATGCGGTCAAAAGTGACAGATTCAATTTGATCTTCAACATAATCGCCCAACTGGAGCGAAGGGTCTTCAAACTGAGCTGCTTCTAATGTGATTTCACGCGTTGGCATCGTGACTTCGTCAACCGCCACCCAACGACGGAAGGTGTCGAAATCGCCGGTTTTACGGTCGATACTGACGCGAACTTCAATTTCTTGTTCGTATTTTTTCTTGGTCGCTGTCGCTAGAGCGGTTTCCAACGCCTCAAAAATCTTCTCGCGCGGAAGGGATTTCTCATTGGAAACTGCTTCTACAACAGCCAGAATCTCTTTGTTCATCCTAGTTGCCTCATCCAAACTTTAAAAGTGGGGTACCAGGTTCGCTTTCTGGATGTTGCTCAGCGCGAACACTTCATCTTTTCCATCCACAGTCACCGTGATCATTTCACCATCCACGGCTTTAATAATGCCCTGCCATTTACGGCGGTTCTGCATTGCCATACGCAAAACCAGAGTGACTTCTTCACCAAGGTAACGAGTATAGTGCTCAGCAGTAAACATTGGGCGATCAAGGCCCGGAGAGGAAACTTCTAAGTTGTAAGCGACCGTAATGGGATCTTCTACGTCCAATACAGCGCTGACCTGGTGGCTGACATCAGCACAAGCATCAACAGTGATTCCGTCGTCACTATCAATATAGATTCGTAGCGTCGATTGGCGCCCCCGGATGAACTCAATGCCGACTAATTCATAGCCTAAAGCCTCAACCGGTGCTGAAATTATCTCTGTTAACTTTTGTTCTAATGTGGACAAGCCCACCCCCAAGACATAAAAAAAGGGCCTAATAGCCCAGTGATTCTGCTGTCAAATAACAAAAAACCCCGAAATTCGGGGCTTTATGCAACTGGACCCTGTTTGCCGCAAAGCGGCCTCGGTACAACTTTCTGACAAGTATTTTTTTCAAATTGAAATCGAAAGTATCTGAGGTCTACCGAATACAACATTTGAAAAAAAACACTTTAGGAAAGTGGTTGCGGGGGCCGGATTTGAACCGACGACCTTCGGGTTATGAGCCCGACGAGCTACCAGGCTGCTCCACCCCGCGTCCGAAAACGTGGCAAATATTACGTTGATAACGACAAAAAAGCAAGTTATCTGTCTGATTTGGTACCGAGGACGGGACTTGAACCCGTAAGCCCAATCGGGCACTACCACCTCAAGGTAGCGTGTCTACCAATTCCACCACCCCGGCACTGATTCACATGGTTGTTTTACTGTTTAAGCCAACACAACCATTTTAAAACTTTCTTTTTGTTTCTTACTATTTACTGCTTTTGAAACATTACTGCGGGATATCACTACTCGGCTTAGTCGGCGCTACAGGGGCTGTAGTCTGTTCAGTTTTTGCAGGCTGACCCAGATTTTCCCACTCGCTACCTTTATTGCCCTGGTTGGTGCTCATATTGCCCAAAATCAAGCTAATGACGAAAAACAGCGTCGCCAATATAGCCGTCATGCGGGTCATAAAGTTACCGGAACCATTCGAACCGAACAGAGTTGCAGAAGCACCTGCTCCGAATGAGGCTCCCATATCCGCGCCTTTGCCTTGCTGTAACATGATCAGAGCAACTAGCCCAATCGAAATCAGCAAGAAAATAACCAGAAGAGCTTCGTACATAGTTGTACCTGTATCCTTGCGGGTTCACCGCATGCCAAATGCTTCTCACCCATCAAGCGGGGACTTATTCACCCACTTAAGCGGGTGTGAATACTAACCAAAGCGTCTAATACACGCAAGGGCAATTTCATTACATGGGTTCATTTGCGGAAAAAAACGTCAAGTTATTCAACTTCAGTGTAATTTACGGGGGAGAGTCACCTTTCCCCCGCTTAAAAGTCATTAGCCTGCCGCTTTCACAGCATCGGCGATGCGATTCGCCATTTCTGCAATCAATGTTTCCTCGGCATCACCTTCAACCATCACTCGGATTAATGGCTCGGTACCTGATTTACGCAATAGAACCCGGCCACGGTCGCCCAGTTCTTTCTCAACTTGGCGAGTGACTTCTTCAACTTTCTCTGATTTCAGTGGGTTGTGATCACCCGAGAACCGCACATTCACCAAAATTTGTGGCAACAATTTCATGCCGCTACATAAATCTTGCAAACTCATATGGTTGCGCACCATCGCCGTCAATACCTGCAACCCCGCCACAATGCCATCACCGGTGGTGGTTTTATCCAACAGGATCACATGGCCTGAGTTTTCAGCACCAATTCGCCAGCCTTTTTCCTGCATAGCTTCCAGCACGTAGCGGTCGCCAACTTTGGCACGAACAAAAGGAATGCCCAGCTCTTTTAGTGCCAATTGCAGCCCCATATTACTCATCAGAGTCCCGACAGCTCCGCCTTTCAACTGGCCCTGACGCAAACCTTCGCGAGCAATGATATAGAGGATTTGGTCACCATCAACCTTGTTCCCCAAATGATCGACCATCATCAGCCGGTCACCGTCACCGTCAAATGCCAGACCAACATGAGCACCTTCGGCAAGAACACGTTCTTGCAGCAAGCGCACATCTGTCGCCCCGCATTTCTCATTAATATTCATCCCATCTGGCTCACAGCCAATGGTGATAACGGTTGCCCCCAGCTCGCGCAATACACTTGGTGCAATGTGATAGGTTGCTCCGTTGGCGCAATCGACCACAATTTTCATATCATTCAGGTTGAGTTCACTCGGGAAGGTTCCTTTACAGAACTCGATATAGCGCCCAGCAGCATCAACAATACGATTAGCTTTGCCCAGTTCAGCGGATTCTACGCAAGTTAAGGGTTTTTCCATCTCAGCTTCAATGGCTTCTTCCACGTCATCAGGCAGTTTAGTGCCATCAATTGAGAAGAATTTAATGCCATTATCGTAGAAAGGATTGTGAGATGCCGAAATCACAATGCCGGCTTCTGCACGGAAAGTTCGCGTCAAGTAAGCAACCGCGGGGGTCGGCATTGGGCCGGTGAATGAGGCGGATAACCCAGCGGCGGCCAAGCCTGCTTCCAGTGCTGACTCCAGCATGTAGCCAGAAATGCGCGTATCCTTACCAATAATAATTTTACGAGAACCATGCCGAGCCAGAACCTTACCGGCGGCCCAGCCAAGCTTTAATACAAAATCTGGCGTAATCGGACTGTCACCCACTTTGCCGCGAATGCCATCTGTACCAAAGTATTTACGGTTGCTCATAATTTTTGTTTATCCCTTCGCTGAAAGTGTTGCCTCGACGATACGCATCGCCTCGACAGTTTCTTTGACATCATGCACTCTGACAATCTGCGCACCTTGCATTGCCGCAATAACAGCGCAGGCGACACTGCCGATAATTCGCTGTTGTGGCGGAACATTTAATAGCTGGCCGACCATCGATTTTCGCGACATTCCTACCAATACAGGCAGCTCAAAATGGTGAAGTTCGGCCAGACGAGCCAGTAGCTGATAATTATGCGCTAGATTTTTACCGAAACCGAAGCCCGGGTCGAGTAACAATTTACTTTTTGCGATGCCGGCCGCAACACAACGTTCGATATGGTGCGCAAAGAACTGATTAACATCGGCCATTAAGTCATCGTAATGGGGAGATTGCTGCATGCTTTGTGGTTGCCCTTGCATGTGCATCAGGCACACCGGCAGTCCCGTTTTGGCTGCCGCATCAAGCGCACCAGGCTCTTGCAATGAACGAATATCATTGATTAGATGAGCGCCAGCAGCCGCTGACTCGGTGATAATCGCCGCTTTGGATGTGTCTACAGATAGCCAAACATCAAAACGTTTTGCCAGCGCCTCGACCACCGGCACTACTCGGTCAAGCTCTTCTTGCTCACTGACTTCAGCAGCACCTGGGCGGGTGGATTCACCGCCAATATCAATCAGCGTAGCACCTGCAGATAACATCAGCTGAGCATGTTGCAGCGCTTTATCAAGATTATTGTGGTGTCCGCCATCCGAAAATGAATCCGGGGTGACATTCAAAATTCCCATAACCTGTGGATGAGTGAGATCCAAAACCCGATCTCTGGCCATTAATTTCATGCAATAGCGCCTTAAAGTGGCAATTCACTTTGATTCTATACAACAGAAAAAGAAAAACCCCGAGCAAGCCCGGGGTTTATAGTAATCACAACGCTTTTAGATGCCAACACTAGACTTACTTATCACCTAACTGCTCTGACATGGTATTGCCTGGCGTTGGAGTACGCGGTTCATCAACCGGCGTAGGCGCTTTTGGCGTACTATCGTTGTCAGTTGGCTTGGTTTTGTTCGCATTGTCCCAACCCGCTGGCGGGCGAACTTCTTTGCGATTCATCAAGTCATCAATCTGTGGTGCATCAATGGTTTCATACTTCATCAGCGCATCTTTCATGGAATGCAGTACATCCATGTTTTCTAACAGCAATTTATGTGCACGCTGGTAGTTACGCTCGATAAGTACTTTAACTTCCTGATCGATAATACGCGCGGTTTCATCGGACATATGCTTAGGTTTCGCCATAGAACGGCCAAGGAACACTTCGCCCTCTTCTTCAGCATACAGCAACGGCCCCAATTTTTCGGAGAAGCCCCACTGTGTCACCATGTTACGCGCAATAGACGTCGCCACTTTGATATCATTTGATGCACCAGTAGACACTTTTTCCGGGCCATAAATGATTTCTTCAGCAAGACGGCCACCATACAACGTGGAGATCTGGCTTTCCAGTTTCTGACGGCTGGCGCTGATAGCATCACCTTCCGGCAGGAAGAATGTCACACCCAACGCACGACCACGTGGAATAATGGTCACTTTATGTACTGGGTCATGCTCAGGCACTAAGCGGCCAATAATCGCGTGCCCAGCTTCGTGGTATGCCGTAGATTCTTTCTGCGCTTCTGTCATCACCATGGAGCGACGTTCCGCACCCATCATGATTTTGTCTTTGGCTTTCTCAAACTCGACCATTGAAACAACGCGCTTGTTACCGCGAGCGGCAAACAGCGCAGCTTCGTTGACCAAGTTAGCCAAGTCAGCACCAGAGAAACCAGGGGTACCACGGGCGATGACTGAAGCATCAATGTCGATATCTAATGGCACGCGACGCATGTGAACTTTCAGAATCTGTTCACGGCCACGGACATCCGGTAAACCCACCACAACTTGGCGGTCAAAACGGCCTGGGCGCAGTAACGCCGGGTCAAGAACGTCTGGGCGGTTAGTTGCCGCGATGACGATGATGCCCTCATTACCTTCAAAGCCATCCATCTCAACCAACATTTGGTTCAGTGTCTGTTCACGTTCGTCATGACCGCCACCCAGACCCGCACCACGTTGACGGCCGACCGCATCAATTTCATCGATAAAGATGATACAAGGCGCGGCTTTCTTAGCCTGTTCAAACATGTCACGGACACGGGATGCACCCACACCGACGAACATTTCTACGAAGTCAGAACCGGAAATGGTGAAGAATGGCACTTTAGCTTCACCCGCAATGGCTTTCGCCAGCAAGGTTTTACCGGTACCCGGAGGCCCGACCATCAACACGCCTTTCGGAATCTTACCGCCCAATTTCTGGAAACGGCTTGGCTCACGCAGATATTCAACTAATTCACTGACTTCTTCTTTTGCCTCATCACAACCGGCGACATCAGCAAAAGAGGTTTTTATCTGGTCTTCTGTCAGCATGCGAGCTTTGCTCTTGCCAAAGGACATCGCCCCTTTGCCGCCACCGCCCTGCATTTGACGCATAAAGAAGATCCAGACCCCAATCAACAACAGCATTGGGAACCAGGAAATAAAGATAGAGGCCAGCAAGCTCGGCTCTTCCGGTGGCTCACCAACAACTTTCACATTTTTAGTCAATAAGGTGTCTAACAGCTTTGGATCATTGACCGGAATGAAGGTCGTATATTTGCTGTTATCTTTCTTACTAACGTTAATTTCACGTCCATTGATACGTGCTTCACGAACCTGATCTTGGGTTACATCGGACATGAAAGTAGAGTAATCCACTCTACGGCCATTCGATTCGCTGGGTCCAAAGCTCTGGAATACAGACATTAATACGACTGCAATAACTAACCAGAGAATTAGGTTTTTCGCCATGTCACTCAAGGGATTAACCTCATATTACAACTGTGTTAACAAACAGCGTTAGGGTACTACAGTTTCCGCCCTGTCGCTACAATGTACACTTCACGCGATCGCGCACGAGAAGCGTCTGGCTTACGAATCTTAACTTTCGTAAACAGGGAGCGAATTTCCCGTAGGTATTCATCAAAGCCATCTCCCTGGAACACCTTCACCAGGAAACTTCCGCCTGGTGCAAGTACATCACGACACATATCTAAAGCTAATTCAACCAGATACATTGATTTAGGTATATCGACTGCCGGAGTACCACTCATATTCGGGGCCATATCAGACATGACCACCTGAACCTTTTTATCCCCAACACGCTCAAGTAAAGCTTTCAGAACTAATTCATCACGAAAGTCGCCCTGAAGGAAATCGACACCAACGATTGGATCCATTGGTAGAAGATCACATGCAATTATCCGCCCTTTACCACCAATCTGGGTGACAACATATTGGGACCAACCACCAGGTGCCGCGCCTAAATCGACAACAGTCATACCCGGTTTAAAAAGCTTATCGCTCTGTTGTATTTCATCAAGTTTAAACCAGGCACGGGAGCGTAGCCCCTTTTTCTGCGCCTGAATGACATATTTATCGCTAAAGTGTTCTTGTAACCAGCGACTGGAGCTAGCCGAACGCTTTTTATTAGACATCTATTTTTCCAACTATCTTAATTAAGAGCCCGCGCATCTGTTGCTTAGCTCGCATAAACTCCCTCTCGGCGTAGACCGATTTGGTGATACACATGAGATGGCGGTAGAATGAACCGTTTTCAATCCCAACTTAAGCAAAAAAGACGATGAATCTGAATAACAAACAAAAACAGCACCTGAAAAGCTTGGCCCATCCGTTAAAACCAGTGGTGATGCTGGGCAACAACGGGTTAACCGAAGGTGTGCTGGCTGAAATCGAACAAACGCTGGAACATCATGAACTTATTAAGGTGAAGATCACTGCAGAAGAGCGTGAAACCAAAGCCCTAATTGCTGATGCCATCGTGCGTGAGACCGGTGCCGTTAACGTCCAAATCATCGGTAATATTTTAGTGCTCTATCGCCCGGCAAAAGAGCGCAAAATTATTTTACCGCGTTAATGACGCTTGTTTTAGAGAAAAGGTGCCATGCACTTTGTTCTGATAAAAGGCCGCGAGCGGCCTTTTACTTTTCTTTACAACTTCATTTTTTATAAACAATGCGTACTAACGATTCAGATGAACAAGTATTACACATAATCTACATTAAGAATTTCATATTCCACATCGCCACCTGGAGTCCGAATAACCACTTCGTCATTGACTTCTTTACCAATCAGGCCACGTGCAATTGGGGAGTTAACTGAAATTAGATTTTGTTTAAAATCAGCTTCATCGTCACCCACAATCCGGTATTGTTGCTCTTCTTCAGTATCCAAATTTAATACCCGCACAGTAGCGCCAAAAATAACGCGGCCATTATTGGGCATTTTAGTGATATCAATCACTTGTGCATTAGAAAGCTTTGCTTCTATTTCTTGAATACGGCCTTCACAGAACCCTTGCTGCTCTCGGGCTGCATGATATTCCGCATTTTCTTTCAAATCGCCATGTTCACGGGCAGTTGCAATATCGGCAATAATTTTAGGGCGACGAACGCCTTTTAAAAAATCTAGCTCTTCGCGCAGTTTCTCTGCGCCATTTACCGTCATCGGAATCTGTTTCATCTTTTAAATACCTCTAAATCTATCCTGTTCAAAAAACCGTCATCCTAACGTTTTCGAATGAAAATGCGGCTAGCCAGATACCCTATCCGCCTCCAGGCGATAAACAAAAAAAACCACCCCCGGAGCCAAAACCCCAAGCTAGGATCAATTTTGCATTTTGATATGCATTTTAACGTAGAGTTCCTTTAGGGTCATCGTTTACTTTCGCCCTCGTTGCACCGTAGTATGGCAACACGTTATTCAGCAGTTATACCGAAATTATGCATTTTTCACGAATTGTCAGTGGATTGGCCTGTGCTTTGGCTCTCAATATCAGCATATCTAACGCCAATGCGGCTCAGGTCGAGAATTACACACAATATCTGCCTGATGGGGCAAATCTTGCGTTAGTTGTACAAAAAATCGGGGCCACAACCCCGGCTATAGACTATCACGCCCAGCAAATGGCCTTGCCTGCCAGTACGCAAAAAGTTCTGACCGCACTGGCGGCGTTATTACAGCTAGGGCCAGATTTTCGCTTCAATACGACGCTCGAAAGTCACAGCACAATCACCGATGGCGTTCTACGCGGCAATTTAATTGCACGTTTTGATGGTGACCCCACCTTAACACGCCAACAGTTGCGTAATATGGTGGCGACGCTCAGAAAATCGGGTGTGAAACAAATTGCGGGTGATTTGATTATCGACACGTCAGTTTTTGCCAGCCATGACAAAGCCCCAGGTTGGCCGTGGAACGATATGACACAATGCTTTAGCGCGCCGCCCGCCGCCGCCATTGTTGATAGAAACTGTTTTTCTGTCTCCCTTTATAGCGCGCCAAACCCCGGTGACATGGCATTTATCCGAGTCGCCTCATATTACCCAGTACAAATGTTCAGTGAAGTTCGCACCTTAGCCAAAGGTTCGCCTGATGCACAATATTGTGAATTGGATGTCGTTCCCGGCGAATTAAATCGTTTTACACTGACCGGTTGTCTGACACAACGTAGCGAGCCTTTGCCGCTGGCCTTTGCAATACAAAATGGTGCCAGCTATGCCGGGGCTATTTTGAAAGATGAGTTGAAGAAAGCTGATATCCAAATTGATGGCAGCTTGCGCCGACAAACAACACCCAATGCCGCTGGAAATGTACTGGCCCAAACGCAGTCCGCGCCATTACATGACTTACTGAAAATCATGTTGAAAAAGTCTGACAATATGATTGCTGACACTGTGTTCAGAACCATTGGTCACCAGCGCTTTGGTGTGCCCGGGACATGGCGTGCCGGCGCTGATGCGGTACGTCAGGTATTACGCCAAAAAGCGGGCGTGGACCTGGGGAACAGTATTGTCGTGGATGGTTCAGGTTTATCGCGTCATAACCTTATTTCACCGGCAACAATGATGCAGGCGCTACAATATATTGCTAAGAATGATCAAGAACTTAACTTTATCTCGATGCTGCCGTTAGCCGGTTATGACGGAACATTGCGTTATCGGGGTGGGCTGCATGAAGCTGGGGTGAATGGCAAAGTATCGGCCAAAACCGGGGCATTACAGGGCGTCTACAATCTGGCCGGTTTTATTACTACGGCCAGTGGGCAGCGCATGGCGTTTGTCCAATTCTTATCGGGTTACGCAGTGCCACCTGAAGATCAAAAAAATCGTCGAGCGCCTTTGGTTCGCTTTGAAAGTCGCCTGTATAAAGATATTTATCAGAATAACTGAGACTCTTTTTAGAACAGCGAAAAACGATGAAACTACTGATTGTTGAAGATGATGAATTGCTACAACGAGGGATAGCCATGGCGCTGACCAGCGCCGGTTATGCCTGTGATTGCGCGGGCACCGCGGCACAAGCGCATAGTTTGTTACTCACCAGTCAGTACAGCATGGTTATTCTCGATCTCGGTTTACCGGATCAAGACGGTGGCGTATTGCTGCACCAATGGCGGCGTCAGCATATCACGTTGCCGGTGCTTATTCTGACCGCCCGCGATGCACTTGAAGATAGAGTTGACGGGCTGGATGCCGGTGCTGACGATTATCTGATAAAACCGTTCGCGCTCGCAGAGTTACTGGCCCGAGTTAGAGCACTGATCCGCCGCTATCAAGGGCAAAGTGACAATCTGGTGCAGCAAGATGACCTGAGCCTTAATTTATCAACACAACAAGTGTGTTTGCAGGGGCAGCCGCTGGAAGTCACACCGAAAGAATTTGCGATTCTTTCGCGTTTAATCATGCGCGCCGGACAAACCGTCAATCGCGAGTTACTGCAACAGGATCTGTATACTTGGAATGATGATCTCGGCTCCAATACACTGGAAGTTCATATCCATAATCTCCGGCGCAAATTGGGTAAAGATCGTATTCGGACTATCCGGGGTATTGGCTACCGATTGGAAGCACAATGATGATCAGTATGCGGCGGCGTCTCATCTTGATGTTGGCATTAATATTGTTGGCTACCCAATTAATCAGTGCATTTTGGCTATGGCATGAAAGCCAAGAGCAAATTAGCTTTTTGGTTGATGAAACGCTCAGTGCCAAAGTGCGTAATGAGCGGGTTGATACCGAAATAGCCGAGGCCATAGCATCACTGCTCGCGCCATCACTGATTATGATGGCCATCACTCTGTTGCTCTCTTTCTGGGCAATCAGTTGGATTATTCGGCCACTGGACCAACTGCAGCAGAAATTGGCCGAGCGCTCTGCAGATAATCTCACTCCCGTTGTGGTTAACAGTGACATGCAAGAAATTGTCTCAGTAACCTCAACCCTGAATCAACTGCTATCCCGGCTATCCAATACCATTGCGCAGGAGCGCCTGTTCACCGCCGATGCAGCACACGAGCTACGCACGCCTCTGGCCGGTATCCGGCTGCACTTGGAGTTGATGGAGCAACAAGGTATTACAGAAAGCAAGCCGCTCATCAGCCGCATTGATTTATTGATACATACTATTGAACAATTGTTGATGCTGTCACGGGCGGGGCAGAATTTTGCCAGTGGTCTTTATCAGACACTCGATTGGATAGAAAATGTCGTGCAACCGCTGAAAGAAGAATTACAAGAAATGTGCGCCCAACGGCAGCAGACTTTACGATGGGAACTCCCCGCGGTTGCTCAAACTCAGGGCGATGCCACATTACTGCGTTTGATGCTGCGTAATTTGGTTGAAAATGCCCATCGCTATAGCCCAATTGGCAGCCAAATTTCAGTCAAGTTGTCGACTGAAACTCAGAGCGCTTTATTGCAAGTGATTGATGAGGGGCCAGGAATAAAGCAGGAACAAGCCGGTGAACTGACTCAGGCATTTCGCCGCATGGATCAGCGCTATGGTGGCAGTGGCTTAGGGCTGAATATTGTGATTCGGATTGCTCAACTGCACCAAGGCAAATTAACCCTCGAAAACCGCACTGAACGCTCCGGGTTAACAGCGCAATGCTGGATACCGACAGCGCACACCTAAATATCTTTTATATCAAATAGTTATTTACCAAGAAAAAGGGCCACCACGAATGGCAGCCCCGGCTCAGATGACAGGCTATTAGCCTCAGGGAGCTTAACGTTCGTAGATAAACTCTACGCCGTCATCGTCTTCTTCATCCCAATCATCGTCATCTTCTGATTCAGCTTCGGCTTCCACTTCAGCCAATTGCTCACGATGGTAATCATCCCACATGAATTCAACTTTTTCCGGCGTACTTTCCGCAATTGCCATCGCTTTAGGTTGTGAGTTAAGGAAGTTCATTACATCCCAACATAAGGCGTTCACGTTATCGCGATTCGCCGCCGAGATCATATAATACTTATCTTCCCATCCCAGAGCCGCTACGATAGCCTTAGCGCGCACTTCAGCTTCCTCAGGGTCTAGCAGGTCAATCTTATTGAACACCAGCCAGCGTGGCTTCTGAGCAAGATTTTCGCTGTATTGCTGTAACTCATTAATAATGATTTTGGCATTTTCAACCGGATCAGATTCATCGATCGGGGCTAAATCCACTAAATGCAACAATACGCGGCAACGTTCCAAATGTTTAAGGAAACGAATACCTAAGCCCGCACCGTCGGATGCACCTTCAATCAGGCCGGGAATATCGGCAACCACAAAGCTTTGCTCGTGATCCATACGCACCACACCCAGACTAGGGATCAGTGTCGTAAAGGGATAATCAGCCACTTTGGGTTTAGCCGCAGAAACAGCGCGGATAAAGGTTGATTTACCAGCATTCGGTAAGCCCAACATCCCCACATCAGCCAGTAACAGCAGCTCCAGCATCAGCTCACGCGTTTCGCCCTCAGTCCCCATCGTTTTCTGACGAGGAGCACGGTTTACCGAGGATTTGAAGCGGGTATTGCCCAACCCGTGGAAACCGCCTTTTGCGACCATCAGGCGCTGACCATGGCGCGTCATATCACCGACAATTTCACCCGTCGCTTGGTCGAGTACACGGGTCCCAACAGGCACTTTGATCGTGATATCTTTACCGCGTTTGCCGGTACAGTCACGGCTCTGGCCATTCTCACCACGTTCGGCACGGAAAGATTTCACAAAACGGTAGTCAATCAGTGTGTTGAGGTTTTCATCGGCCAGCAGGTAAATATCGCCGCCATCACCACCATCACCACCATCAGGGCCGCCATTAGGAATATATTTTTCGCGACGGAAACTGACACAACCATTACCGCCGTCACCCGCTACAACCAGAATCGCGGCTTCATCTACAAACTTCATTTACTCTCTCCGTAAATCATTCACCGGGCTGCTGCTTTTGTGCAGCAACCTGATTTATTTCTGTCCGACGTGGCCACCAACGGTGCCCAATGGCGGAAAACATGGCACCGGCCACCACCACGAATGCGCCGACATATCCCACAAAGTTAAGAGAAGGTGCGGCGAACATATCGGGCAAAATCAGCGCCAATAAAATTGAAAAAAACAAGGTAAACAGCGGCGTCAAGGTGACGAGTGCGCTTACCTGCGCTGCCTGCCAGCGCGCCATGGCCTCAGCCAAGGCACCATAACCAACCAGGGTATTAACCCCGCAAAAAAGTAAACAGGCAAACTGCCACCCATTTAGCTGAAAAATAACGGCTGGTTTTGCTAATGGGAACAATGCGATTGCACATAAAGTGTACAACAATAATAAGATTTGTTGCGATGCCATACGCCTTAATAGCACTTTCTGGGCGACACCATAACTGACCCAGACCACCGCAGCACAGACCCCCAATGCCACCCCAAGAGTGTAATCAGTCAGGCGGGTAAAGATTTCATGCAAACTGGTGTTAAAAAATAGCAGCAGCCCGCAAATCAGCATCCCCGCGCCAATCACTTGAGTGATGCGCATCCGCTCTTTTAAAATCAGTACACTGGCAACCATCATCCCAACCGGCGAAAGTTGCCCGATAACCTGAGATGTCGTCGGACTAAGATATTGTAATGATGAGCTGAAGAAGATGAAATTCCCCAGCAAGCCGCAGGTCGCAATAATCAATAAGACTAACCAGCGACGTTGGCGAAAAAGTTTAACAGGAGGCAACTGACGACGTGTAGCCAGAATAATCCCCAAGCCGATAGCCGCCATCATGAAGCGATACCAAACAATGGTATAAGGCTCCATGACTTCAAGCACTTGCTTCATAGCAATCGGCAAGGCACCCCAGAATACCGCAGTGGTTAGTGCCAAAAAAATACCTAAACCAGCCTGCTGCTTCGTATCCATTTTTTACCAGGGGGGTTAACCCAGAAATGTAAAAAGCCCCGCAACGAAATTGCAGGGCTTACATCTATTTACAGGACGCGAAAAACTTATTCAGCTTCGATGCTGATAAATTTACGGTTTTTCGGGCCTTTAACTTCGAACTTGACTTTACCGTCAGCCAAAGCAAACAGAGTATGGTCTTTGCCGCAACCTACGTTGATGCCTGCATGGAACTTAGTGCCACGCTGACGAACGATGATGCTGCCTGCCAGAACTGCTTCGCCGCCAAAACGTTTTACGCCAAGACGTTTACTTTCGGAGTCACGACCGTTACGAGTCGAGCCACCAGCCTTTTTATGTGCCATTTATCCGCTCTCCTAAATCTTAAGCGCTGATGCCGGTGATTTTAACATCAGTGAACCACTGACGATGACCTTGCTGCTTACGGTAGTGCTTACGACGACGGAATTTAACAATCTTAATCTTCTCGCCACGACCGTGAGCAACTACTTCAGCCTTGATCTTGCCACCATCGACTAAAGGAGCGCCGATATTAATTTCTTCACCGTTAGCAATCATCAGAACTTGGTCAAACTCAACAGTTTCACCAGTTGCGATGTCCAGCTTTTCCAGGCGAATGGTTTGACCTTCGCTTACTCGGTGTTGTTTACCACCACTTTGGAAAACCGCGTACATATAAAACTCCGCTTTCCGCGCACTCCACTTTTGTAGTCCAGAGCGCACTATAAATATTCACAATAGGGCGCGAATTCTACGCAAAAATGTAGTGAATGACAAGTATATAATCAGCCCAAGAGAAGAAAAAAAGCACAGTTTCTTACATCTCGTTTATTTGATGAATTTTTCAAGTACAATCATAGTCTCAGGGAACGTCATGTAATAATGTGGGCGGTAATCTCATCGCAGTTAAAGAGAAAAACAGCTGAATATAACAATGAACCTAGAAAAGATTATCGACTTAACCGCGCCAGATATGGCGGCGGTAAATACAACAATTCTCGACCAATTGAACTCGGATGTTGTTCTTATCAATCAATTGGGCCATTACATTATCAGTGGCGGTGGCAAACGTATCCGCCCGATGATCGCTGTTTTGGTGGCTCGAGCACTGGGCTATCAGGGCAGTAAGCATATCACGGTCGCCGCATTGATTGAATTTATCCATACCGCCACGCTGCTGCATGATGATGTGGTCGATGAATCAGATATGCGCCGGGGTAAAGCCACCGCTAATGCTGCATTTGGCAATGCTGCCAGCGTGCTGGTGGGTGACTACATCTATACCCGCTCATTCCAGATGATGACCAGCCTTGAATCACTGCGTGTCCTGACATTGATGTCAGCCGCAACCAACGTGATTGCTGAAGGCGAAGTTTTGCAGCTCATGAACTGCAATAACCCGGACATCACTGAAGAAAACTATATGCAGGTCATCTATAGCAAAACCGCGCGCTTGTTCGAAGCTGCATCGCAGTCTGCTGCCATACTGGCAGATGCCAGTGAAGAACAAGAGCTGGCCTTGCAGAATTATGGCCGCTATCTGGGCACGGCTTTCCAACTTATTGATGATCTGCTGGATTACAGTTCCGATGGCACCACTTTAGGTAAAAATACCGGTGATGACCTGAATGAGGGCAAGCCAACACTGCCTTTACTGCATGCAATGAATCATGGCACGCCAGAACAAGCCGCCATGATTCGACGGGCGATTGAAGAAGGAAATGGCCGCCATTTACTCACACCGGTATTAGTTGCAATGCAGCAGTGCGGCTCACTGGATTATACGCGCCAGCGTGCTGAGGAAGAAGCTGATAAAGCCATTGCGGCTTTGCAGGTTCTCCCTGACAGCGAATATCGCCAAGCTCTGGAAGGGTTGGCGCACATTGCTGTACAACGTTCATTTTAAGAAATTATTTAGAAACTCCGGCGCAATGGTCGGAGTTTTTTCATTGGTCACAAAAACAGCAACTCATCCACACTAATCTGCCGTCAATCGCTCTATTAGACTTTTAGCGCCCTCACGAAAAATAAATGTAATGACTTGCTCACGTTCAGCCTCGGTAAAACGATAATAGGCTTCAACCCATAGTACCAGCGGGTCTTGTCGCGTCGCCGTATACTGGGCAGGTTCTTCCCTTAACTGCAATGAATTCAATATGGTGATAGGCAAGCTCTCAATATGATATTCGACAGCCTTCCCTTGAACACCACGGCGGCGGCGCTGTTCCCATCCCTCACGTTTAGCCATGAGGTTTACTCCTTGTGGTGATGACGGTAATCCATCAAGACCTGCCAACTCCTTAGCGGCAAACCACTCTTTTTTCATGGCGTTGCTTCCTAATATGCGTTGTGACACAAAAAAGGAATATTTAGAAAACATTTAAAATCTTTCAGAAAATAAATGTTACTATGCTTCTAAATGATTACTTTATGTTCACAGTACGATTAACAATGTACCGTTATTTATATCACTAACACGTCAGCCACTTAGAAAAAAAAAGGATTAAAGATGATTTTAAGGAAATCTGATTGGCACCCAGCCGACATCATTGCTGCGCTACGTAAAAAAGACACCACTTTGGCAGCGCTATCTCGCAAAGCAGGGTTAAGCTCATCCACGCTTGCTAATGCGCTAACCCGCCCTTGGCCTAAGGGGGAATGGTTGATTGCAGAATGCCTGGACATTCATCCTTCCGAAATCTGGCCAACTCGCTATTTTGACGCAAAAACTGGCGATCTTCTGGATCGCAAAATGAGGATACGGCAACCTATTACTCAGCCATAAAAAAACCGCCGATATACTGCTGCGGCGGTTGATGGCGTGATTTCAGGGGCTGCTTTAGCCCCTGCTACACTGATTTATTTCACAAACTGCTCGCCTAACTCAATATCTTTGTGCAGCACATCCAGCATGCTGTTCAGTGCCTGTTGTTCAAAAGCACTCAGTTTGCCGATATCTTTACGTTCTGCCACGCCGTCTTTACCCAAGAGAATAGGCTGCGCGAAGAAACGAGCATATTTGCCGTCGCCCTCAACGTAAGAACATTCCACCACATTACTCTCGCCTTGCAGAGCGCGAACCAAAGAAAGGCCAAAGCGCGCAGCAGCCTGCCCCATAGACAGAGTCGCAGACCCGCCACCGGCTTTAGCTTCAACAACTTCAGTCCCTGCATTCTGGATACGCTTAGTCAGATCAATAACTTCTTGCTCTGTGAAGCTGATTCCTGGAATTTGTGAAAGTAATGGCAGGATGGTAACACCTGAGTGGCCGCCAATAACCGGCACTTCGATATCCTGAGGTTGCTTGCCTTTCAGCTCAGCAACAAAGGTGTTCGAACGAATGGTGTCCAGTGTAGTAATACCGAATAATTTATTTTTGTCGTAAACACCGGCTTTTTTCAGCACTTCGGCTGCAATCGCCACCGTGGTATTAACCGGGTTAGTAATAATACCGATTAATGCTTTCGGGCAAGTGCGGGCAATTTGCTCAACCAGATTACGAACGATACCCGCGTTGACATTGAACAAGTCTGAACGGTCCATGCCGGGTTTACGTGCAACACCCGCAGAAATCAGAACAATATCTGCCCCTTGTAGGGCCGGGGTAGCATCTTCACCGCTGAAGCCTTTAATATTAACAGCGGTCGGAATATGGCTCAGATCAACCGCAACACCAGGGGTCACTGGCGCGATATCATATAAAGAGAGGTCTGAACCTGAAGGAAGCTGGGTCTTGAGTAGAAGAGCGAGGGCCTGGCCGATACCACCAGCGGCACCGAGAACTGCAACTTTCATCCTATACTCCTTATTATATTTAATTTAAATTTGCCGTGAATTCATCTATTTACGAACCTTAGTTTATTGCGATTTTAAACACAATCTATTAACAGTCAGATTGAGATATCACGCATCAAAAAAGCGCATAAGGTTGGTGTATTTTAGATTAAATCGCTTATTCATTAATGATATAGCGCACATTATTCTAAAATTCCTTCACGGTATTCGTGACCGGTTAATCGGCGGTTACATTACACCCTTCCTTTACATCAAAACAACATCATTTTAATAACATTTTAGTTACTCGACTCGAATGTTAATAAAAGTTGATTTAGCATAATCGTAACAGCAGGATAATGTTACAATTCCAGCGCACCTTGATATCAGTGCTTTTATCACCAATACTCTATAGTCGTGTTGAATAAAAATTCATTTATATGCATAATAATCCTATTCACTATTGACTGTTCAGGGCACAAAAAATGCGTAACCCCGCCAAACAAGAAGATCTTATCAAGGCGTTTAAAGCGTTATTGAAAGAAGAGAAATTCAGTTCTCAAGGCGAAATTGTTTTGGCCTTGCAGGAAGAAGGCTTTGAAAATATTAACCAGTCCAAAGTTTCGCGCATGTTGACCAAATTTGGTGCGGTCAGAACGCGTAATGCAAAAATGGAGATGGTTTACTGTTTGCCTGCTGAATTAGGGGTTCCGACAACCAGCAGCCCGCTCAAAAATCTGGTATTAGATGTCGATTATAATGATTCGGTTGTGGTGATTAATACCAGCCCAGGAGCGGCCCAATTGATCGCCCGTCTGCTGGACTCATTAGGTAAAGCGGAAGGTATTCTCGGCAGCATCGCGGGGGATGACACTATTTTCACTACTCCAGCTAGGGGTTTCACCGTCGAACAGTTACATGAGGCTATCCTCCGTTTGTTCGAACAAGAACTTTAATTCACGGCCAATATTCTGATGCGGCTTTTATATGCCGCATTATCTCTTTTCATGTTTATCTCTATTGCCTGCCTACCATAAATAGGGCATTTAGCTGCCATTACTGTTTAAAACCACCAGACAACCCTGTTTTTATTCTCTTTATGGTGAAAGTCACCATAACTTTTCGCACTTTTGGTCAAAAGAACTTATCAATTTGATAAGATTACATTTTTTTGTAAAACAGCTGTTTTTTAATCATTTTTTATTCCTTTTTGTTCTTAAAAAATAGTAACTCACGATAAAGTGACGTTAAATATTATTAGCGCGCTATTAATATTCTTAGTGACTAGCTGTATACTCATTTTCGTGACGTAAATCACACTTCCATCGAAGTGATAAAAGAATAAATAGAGGCAATAATATGAAAGTTAAAACTACAATCGCAACCATAAGCATTCTATCTGCTCTGTCATTTGGTGTTTTTTCAGCTGATTCAATCAGTGAAAATCAAGCAGTTAACTTGCAGCCGATGGGGACTATTTCCGTCAGTGGCTTGAATGGAGCGCCTTCTGATATTCGTCAGGCATTGTCTGATAAAGCAGATACCATGGGGGCTAAAGCATACAAAGTTATCGAAGCACGCGAAGAGAATAATTGGCACGCAACAGCCAAGATTTATAAATAAAATTCAGCTGCCAGAGTGAAAGTAAATGCCCCGCTCAGAGGGGCATACTTTGGAACATGATGGTTTATTCAATCTGTTGAGATATTCATTGCAGCAGATTGAATAGAATATTCATTGAAACAAGTTGGTCAGTTCAATCTGCACAACAACCGAATAATCCCTCGTCGTCTATCCGACGAACCCTTTTCCCCCGCTCGACGGGGGCTTTTTTTATCCACTTTAATCCTGAGGCAGTGATTCCTGTTCGGCTTTTTTATCTAATTCACTCAACAGCTTATCGTGAATTCCACCAAACCCGCCGTTGCTCATCACCAAAATGTGATCACCCGGCTGCGCCGCTTTCACAATCATATCAACCAGAGTATCAATGTCAGCGCTCCAATGCGCGGGCTGAATACAGGCTTCAGCCACTTCCACCACTTGCCAAGGAATATGTTGCGGCTGGAACAGAAATACTTCATCCGCGCGCCCTAATGAGGGGGCGAGTTCGTTTTTGCATAACCCCAATTTCATGGTGTTAGAACGCGGTTCCAGCACCGCCAAAATGCGCGCCGTGCCGCCGACTTTGCTGCGCAGAGCCGCTAATGTGGCAAGGATGGCCGTTGGGTGATGAGCAAAATCATCATAAACCGTGACACCATGAGCTTCACCGCGTAATTCCAACCGGCGACGGGCATTAATAAAATCCCCGAGAGCGCGACATGCATCTGCGGGCAAGACGCCAACATGGCGGGCTGCTGCAATAGCCATCAAGCCATTATGCATATTGTGTTCGCCCACCAGTGACCAACTGACCTCACCGACTAATTCCCCCTCAAGGAGCACTTCATAGACACTGGCATCCGTCGATACTTTACGGGCCAACCAACTGCCACTTTCGCCGACAAACTCTTGCTCACTCCAGCATCCCATCGCCATCACCTGTTTTAGGTGGTTATCATTATCTGGAACAATGATTTTACCCTGCCCCGGCACAATGCGAACCAAATGGTGGAATTGTTTTTGGATAGCCTTGAGATCATCAAAAATATCAGCATGATCAAACTCAAGGTTATTCATGATCAAAGTTCTTGGGCTGTAGTGAACAAATTTAGAGCGCTTATCAAAGAAGGCGCAATCATATTCATCAGCTTCAATCACAAAGAATGGGCTATTCCCTAGACGCGCGGAGACGTCGAAATTACCCGGAACCCCACCAATGACAAACCCTGGCTCATAGCCACAGGCTTCTAGGATCCAGGCCACCATCCCGGCGGTGGTGGTTTTGCCGTGAGTTCCGGCTACCGCCAATACCCAGCGCCCGGGCAACACGTGGTCATGTAACCACTCAGGGCCGGAAACATAAGGAATACCTTGCTCTAATACTGCTTCAACACACGGATTACCACGGGTCATAGCATTGCCGATGATAACTAAATCAGGCACTGGGTTGAGCTGCACAGGATCATAACCCTGAATCAAGTCGATCCCCTGGTTTTCCAGCAGCGTGCTCATCGGGGGATACACGTTAGCATCCGATCCCGTCACTTCATGACCCAATGAGCGAGCAAGCATTGCCAGCCCGCCCATAAAAGTGCCGCAGATACCTAATATGTGAATACGCATAAATTTTCCGGATTAATCAGCTTCGAGTTTGCACCCATTCTACCGCTCAGAATCAAAGAGAAGAAATGGAATTGCCTATGAATCATTATCTCCTTTGGGCTACACTGCGAACATCAAGTGTATTGGGTGCGAATAAATCGATATTTAACCGTAGATTCAGGGATTGTGTCATGAAAACGTTAGGCGAATTCATCGTTGAGAAACAACTGGATTTCTCTCACGCCACCGGCGAATTAACTGCATTACTTTCAGCAATCAAACTTGGCGCCAAAATTATCCACCGCGATATCAATAAAGCGGGTCTGGTTGATATTTTAGGTGCTAGCGGTGTTTCCAATATTCAGGGCGAAGACCAGATGAAACTGGACTTATTTGCCAATGAAAAATTGAAAGCCGCCCTTAAAGCTCGTGGGGAAGTGGCGGGTATCGCCTCCGAAGAAGAAGATGATATTGTTATCTTTGATGGTGGACGAGCAGAAAATGCCAAATATGTGGTTCTGATGGACCCGCTAGATGGCTCTTCAAATATTGATGTCAATGTGTCCGTCGGGACTATTTTCTCTATCTATCGCCGCATTACCCCATTTGGCACCCCCATTACTGAAGCTGACTTCCTGCAACCGGGCACCAAGCAAGTTGCAGCAGGTTATGTGGTGTATGGTTCGTCGACCATGTTGGTGTATACCACGGGCTATGGCGTCCACACTTTCACTTATGATCCGTCGCTGGGTGTTTTCTGTTTATCCGGCGAAAAAGTGCGTTATCCCGCAACCGGTTGCATGTATTCCATCAATGAGGGGAACTACATTAAATTCCCGCTGGGTGTGAAGAAATACATCAAATATTGCCAAGAGCAGGATGAAGCGACCAAGCGCCCTTACACTTCGCGCTACATTGGCTCACTGGTGGCCGATTTCCATCGCAACCTATTGAAAGGCGGCATCTATATTTATCCAAGCACCGCCAGCCACCCACAAGGGAAACTGCGCTTGCTGTATGAATGCAACCCAATGGCATTTCTGGCGGAGCAAGCCGGAGGGAAAGCCACTGATGGGGTTAACCGCATTCTGGATATCGTGCCGGAAAAACTGCACCAGCGCGCACCTTTCTTCGTCGGCACCAAATCCATGGTTGAAGATGCAGAAGGTTTTATCGCTAAATTCCCAGATGAAGAAGTGCAGTAATTATCGGCAATCATTTCACAAGCCACCGGTGGGTGGCTTGATGTATGTCAGAGAGCAGCGGCACCTAAGCCGCTGTTTTTTATGCTACAACAGCGAATTTATCGCCTTGCAATTTAAATACCGCCATACTGGCTGACAGCGCATCAGCTTGCTCTTCTAATGAGTGTGTCGCGGCCGCGGCTTGCTCAACTAATGCGGCGTTCTGTTGCGCGACTTGATCCATTTGCGCAATAGCCACATTCACTTGCTCAATTCCACTGCTTTGCTCATAAGAAGCCGCAGAAATTTCGCGCATTAATGCGGTCACCCGGCCGACTTCGTCGGCAATCTCATGCATGGTTTTTCCTGCCGATTCAGCCATATCCGCACCTTCCCGCACCCGGTTTTGTGATTCGATAATTAAGTCTTTAATTTCTTTGGCTGACTGTGCGCTACGTTGTGCCAAATTACGCACTTCACCGGCAACCACGGCAAAGCCGCGCCCTTGCTCACCGGCTCTGGCCGCCTCAACCGCCGCGTTAAGTGCCAGAATATTAGTCTGAAATGCAATGCCATCAATCACGGCAATAATATCCGAGATACGCCGTGAGCTGGTGGTTATGGCCTGCATTTTATCCACCACATGGCTGACCGCTTCACTCCCTTTACTGGCAATATCCGACACACTCATCGCCAGGCGATTGGCTTGATCCGAGTTTTCTGCATTCATTTTTACCGTCGAAGTCAACTGCTCCATACTGGCCGCAGTTTGCTCTAATGAAGACGCCGACTCTTCCGTTCGTTCAGCCAAATGGCTATTACCCGCGGCTAATTCCCGCGAACCGACCCCAATTTGCCCCCCCACATCCCGCACATTACTGACAGAAACCACCAGCGATTGCTGCATGGTTTCCAGTGCTCTTGCCAGTCGAGCTAACTCCGTATTGCCCTCACTGTTAATACTGTGGGTCAAATCACCAGCAGCTATATATTCCAACTGATGAATTGATTGTTCCAGCGGTTGCAAAATAATGTATTTAAGTGCAAACCACGCCAGTACCGCAGAGAACAAAGTGATCAATCCCGCAGCCACAATGATGGCCAATTTAATTTTGGCGGCATTATTGGCTTTAGTGATTTGCAGTTGGCCAGCATTCAGCGCATAACTGCGAAAAGTGGCGACATCATTATTAAAAGCTTTGCTGATAGCCGTAATATTCTTTTCCAGTACATCATAATATTCATCAGCATAGCCCGCCTTGATGGCGGCCAACATGGGAATAACGCCCTTATCAATATAATTTTTATAGCTTTTTTGGATGTTAGTCGCCAGCGCCTGCCCGTCTCCCCGGTCAGTTACCGCGCTGACAAAACGCGCCATTTCATGTTGCGATAATGCTAATGAAGCCTCAGCCTCCTTTGCTGTTTGTAATGATTCATCAATCAGGCCGATTTCTAATTGATGAATGGCCAAGGCCGCTTCAGTTCTGGCACTTAATGTGGCATTAAAACTATTGGATAATGAACCTAACTCTTCCCCTTGAATTTGATTGATGGCCTGTAATGCACCTGAGCTTTCCTGGATTGAATTAATGCCAATGATACTTACAATCAGTAAAATCAATGACATAAGGCTTAGTTGAGCAATAAGCCCATTTTTAATGGTAATCTTTTTTAACATCGGTTTTTCCCGGTCATGTGAAAATGATTAAGATTACAAAGCGTTAGCAGTACAGTGGACGGTCTTATTGTTTGATTAAGTTATCGGCTGCTAGAAAATCGTCTTGAACCATCACCAGAAAAACAGCTTAAAATAGATACATTTAGATAATCACGGTATTTTATCTCAATATAATGGCCTTGATTCAGGCAATCTCACCGTCATCAAGCAGTGAAAAGGACAGGAATTCAGATAAGACTTGGCTATAATAGCCAGCACTCCATTTCTGGTTTGATAAAAGGAAACCGACATGAGCTTGAACCAAGTACCCGCAGGTAAAGACCTGCCAGAAGATATTTATGTTGTGATTGAAATCCCTGCCAATGCAGACCCTATCAAATATGAGATTGATAAAGAGACTGGCTCTCTGTTTGTCGACCGTTTCATGTCGACCGCCATGTTCTATCCGTGCAACTACGGCTACATCAACAACACCTTGTCATTAGATGGTGACCCGGTTGATGTGTTGGTGCCAACGCCATATCCGTTGCAGCCAGGTTCCGTCATTCGTTGCCGCCCAGTTGGGGTGCTGAAAATGACTGACGAAGCTGGCGAAGATGCCAAGCTGGTCGCGGTGCCACACAGCAAACTGACCAAAGAATATGACCACGTTAAAGACGTGCAAGACCTGCCAGAGCTGCTGAAAGCACAAATCAAACATTTCTTTGAGCATTACAAAGATCTGGAAACCGGCAAGTGGGTGAAAGTTGACGGTTGGGAAGATGCCGCAGCGGCGAAAGCCGAAATTCTGTCCTCTTTCGAGCGCGCGAAGAAGTAACTCTCTGTTGCACAAAACAAAAAGGCACCTCTTCACGAAGTGCCTTTTGGCGTAAACAGTAAAAACACCGTCTTTGCGCGGTGTTTTTTATGCTTATCTAGCTTTGCGGCTTATCATTTTCTTCATGGCGTTTGAGCCAATCACCACTGTAAATGCGGGGTAAACCCTCAACCGGTAAACGGTAAAGGTATATCCAGGCACTGCCGTAAGGCGTCTGGATCAACTCACGCCGATAATCTTTGGTATTACTTTTTAGTTCATCTAACTCATTCATAATAGATGAATTAATCCGATAGACTTCACAATGCACAGTGCCACTTCCGGGAACAACTGCCGGATAATGACCTAAGTTGTACATATCAAAGCCTTCCAGATCATGTTCGCCCAATAACTGGGCGTCCGTCATCCAGTGACTATTACCTTGCTTGCGCCGTAAACTACCGTAGACAATAATTCGCATTGTTAGAACTCAAACTGATAAAGCACATCTAATGCCTGATCAATACCAGACACCGCTTCCAGATACAACCTAGGCATCAACCGATAACGTAATGTTAACGTCGCCAGCGAGTCAAATATACCCACACCGTACTTTATTTGCAGATCTTTAGTCACATAGCCGCTCACGACGACTTGTGAGCTATCACCCACCCCCTGAGTATCCAGCGCCAAGTTACTGACGCCAAATGCCTCGCCGATTTTACCCACCAGTTTACCACTTTGCGCAACCCCCATCCCCACCAGCATTGAGGTCATCAGGCCACTATCAGCCCCTGAATTGCCCAGCCCCTGCCCCCGCAGCAGATAGGAGAGGGCTTCTTGCTGGGACATCGTCGGGTCTGAGAAGATCTCCAGCCGTGGTGAGTCCGCCATACCGGTCACCCGCACACCCGCGGTCACACCATCGGCGGTGGCATCAGGATTGCGGATTGCCTCAATATTAAGCAGCGGCTGATCCGGAGGGCCTGAGAATAACAACACCCCTTTGTTAACAATTAAATCCTGACCATAAGCACGGAAACTGCCGGACGGAATATTAATCTGCCCATTTAAGCCCAAGCCCCGCTGGTCCTGCACCATTTTTAAATCGCCCTGTAGGCGCGCTTTCAGACCAAATGCATTCAGCCGCACATCATTACCAACCCGAATAACCAGATTACTGTTAATCGGGATACTGGCAGAGCGCGGTGAAATAGGCTTCAAATCATTATTGAGCATCACTTCATCAGGCGAGACACCGACGGCACTTTCCGGCACTTCCTGCACGGTAATGCGCGCCCACGGGATATCGACCGAGCCATTGAGCGTAAAGAGTTGCGGCGTGGCTTCAAACACAATATCCGGCGACACATCAATCCGCACCATCGGTGGGATGGTGACCCGCAGTCTATTACCTTTGGCGGCAATGCGGGCGCGCCAGGCATTGATATCACGCCAGTCGGCATCCCCAGCAAGATTGAGCTGCCCCTGAGAGGTGCGAATCAACCCCTCCAGAGTCGAGGTCATGCCGTCAAAATTCATCACCAGACGCCCGTCGGTGATATCAAATGGCATCCAACTGCCATCAACATCTACGTTATCCAGCGCCAGGCGGCCAAAGACTAACGGGCTTTTCGCATTGCCGCCTAAACGCAGGTTGGCATTTAATGCGCCGCTCGCTTTTTCGCCGTCACTCAGAATAGGATTAATCATTGCCAGCGAGAAATTACTGATAGCAATATTACCGGATAGATTGCGCCGCCCCTGCGGGTCTGCAACCTGCACCTGGCCGGAAAATTGACCATTATTCAAAATCTTAACTAACCAATCGGCCCGCACCTGCCCATTCGCCAAGCCGCCATTCAGATTCAGTGTTTCAAAAGCAATCGGCAGTGGATTGCCCTGCACCATTTGCTGCACTTTGACGCCATTGCCACTGAGTGATACCCGCACATCCGGCAAACTGCCTCCGGCTTGCCAGCTAACATCGGCCCGGCCAGTGAACACCCCGCTCATGGTGGTATCGGGGCCAAGGAATGGCGTTATCATCGCTAAATCAAAACGATTGAGCACCACCGTCGCCTGCCCACTTGGGCCAGCTTCAATCGCGCGCGGCACACACAGTTCCGCATTCGGATTAAGCCAACAATGTGGCCCGATAGTGACCCGCTCGAGTGTATTTTGGTAGTCCAGGGCAATGGCACGGCTTAAGCGCCATTCGCCGACTGGCGTATCAAAGCGGGTGTTATTGAGGGTACCGCGCCAGCGCTCCTGCTGGCGGTCGAAACTGCCCTCCAGCGCCAACTGGCCCGATACCGGCTCACCTTGCATATTGAGACGTAATTGATGCTGTTTTTCACTGCCACGGGCATCCAACGTCAATAGGCTGACCAGCAAATCAGCTTGTTTGAGCTGCTCGACCCGAATGGCCAACTGCCCCTGAATTTGATCCGTCGAGCGGACATCACCATCAATTTTGACCCGATTAATCGTCAATTCTTGCCATTGCAGGCGGTTCGCGGTGAGATCCGCCAGCAATTGTGGCGCTGTAAGGTTGCCGCGTAATTTCAGTGTTCCTTTCACCACGCCGCCTAGCCCCGGCAACGCGCCATCAAGTTGCGGCGCATCGACATTGGCATCGAGCAGCCAGTTGTCATTCAAATCGCCTTTGACATCCAGCTTGTTGCGCCCCAGTGCCAGATTGATGCCAGGAATATGCCACTGACCCGCCGCATTCCCGGTCAATGATCCGCGCGCGGTGACGCGATTCTGTTTCACATTGCCGTCCAACGTCAGTTCCGGCACCTGTAATTGCCAGCTTCCACCATGGAGACTGCCGCGGGTCACAATCTTACCGTCCAATTTTGCCGGCCACTCCGGCCACTGTTTAGCGGTATTAATGCCCGATAAGGTTAACACCGAGTTCCAGCTAATGGCTTTGCGCCAATCCACCACACCGGTCAAGTCAGTATTGCCTTGCAGTGCCGCCAGACGTAAGCGCGTTAGATTGAATTGCTCAATATTGCCTTTGCCATCCAAGGTTAATAGCGCGGGCGGTAAATCTGTTCCTTTAAAATCTGAGCGAATGGAGAGCGCATAATCTGTCGCCTGCCCATTGAAGCGCATTCTGAGATTATCAAGCTGGAACTGAGGCTCGCCACTCAATGGCCAGCGCAGTTGTTGACTTTGCAGAGTCAGTGCCAGCGGCAACCCCGCTTGCGCTAATGCCGTTTCGGCCTCCAACTGTGCGCTGACCGGGCCAGACAAATTGAGTTCGACCTTGAGCTGCTCACGCAATGCGCCGCCAACAGTCAGTTTGACTTTCTCACCTTTCAGCGGCTCGATATTCAACGCGCTGTTAACCACCATACTCAGCGGCCACTTATCCGCCAGCGTCGCCTCACCATGGGCTGACACTCCCCCCTGCGGTGATTTAATATCCAGTGTATTCAGTGTGATGCGATTTTCTTGGGTGCTAGCGCGCAGCAAAATATCACTGATGAGTATGTCGCTGTCGCCAGTCAGCCGCAGCTGTTGCCCTGAAATTTCCTTAATATTCACATCCAAGGGCAAACGAAAATCCGGTAAATCTGGCAATAATGGCTTGGCAAATAACGCGTTTAAAGTTTCACCCAGCGGGGTTTCTGCTACTGCGGGGGTGGCCGCCGGTGGTGCAACCGCCTCTTTAACCGCAAGTGCGGTGTCAACCGCCGGCTGCGCGGCCTCGGGAACAATGGCCGGCGCAGTTTTCGGCAATGCGATTAATAAGCCGCTGATTTTAGTCGGCATTAAGTCCAGTGCGCGCTGTTGCCAATGTGCGCCAGTACGGAATTCATCCAGCGAAATCGCGGTGTCATCAATCGCGACTTTGACATTATTGAGTGACAACAGGCGCAAAGTGATGGGGTACGGGGTACTCAGCTCGCCCATCGGCTCGGTGCTGGCGGGTGCCGGGGCCGCAGGTGCCATGGCTTTGGTGTCCACCACCACATCAATATCTTGGGCTGTCAGGGCATTAACACATAATTCGCTACGTTTTAGGCAAGAGAGCTGCAATGACAGATGAAATTGCCCCGCTTTCACGGTGACACCCGGCATTTGGTATTGAATGCCTGTTAAGGTAAGTGAGCGCCAACCACCGCTGACACTGGCAATATCCAAGCCAGGTACCCATCGTGCAGCACTGTTGATGACAAAATGCAAACCACTGGTAGTGCCGAGTAAGCCCACCAGCGCCCCGACCAGCAGCAGAATAATGAGCAGAAACGCAATACAAAGTCTCTTTAGCCACCGCCATCCCTTTACCGACGTCATAGTTCAGGCCCCAAACCGATGTAAAATTGCACGCCACGTGCTTCGTTGTCACCAATAGGCTTCGCGATATCCAGTTTAATCGGGCCAACCGGAGAAGCCCAGCGCACCCCAAACCCAGCGCCGGTTTTTAAATCACTTTTGCGAATATCATTGACGGCTTCACCGGTATCGACGAATACCGCCCCCCACCAGCGGCCGGTGACGTTATATTGATATTCCACCGAGCCGGTGGCCAATTTAGAGGCCCCGGTTAACTTACCCTCGCTGTCGCGCGGGGAAACATCGCGGAATTTATAGCCACGAATACTGCGATCACCGCCAGCGAAGAAGCGCAATGACGGCGGCACGCGGTCAAAGTTATTCGTTTCAATCCAACCGACATTGCCGCGCACCACAAAGCGATTTTTCTCGCCCAGAGTTCTTATCCACACGTTTTGCGCCTGGAAGATGCCGAAATCCACATCAGACCCCCAGGTAGTATCAGACACATCAATAGAATAGCGTTGGCTATCGCCCCAGACCGGCATGGCACCACCGCGCTGGCGGGTGCGGTTGATGCTCACCCCCGGATACAGCAGCATAGTGGTGTCCGTGACACTGCCCTGAGTAAAGTGATCTAGACTCCAGCGCAAGTTTATCGCGCGCTGCCAACCACTGGATAAATCCCAGAAGCGGGCAACGTTAAGTGTCGTGGTATCTGATTTGGTGTCATTCAGATCAGTGCGTTTAAACCCGCCCTGCAACAGATAATATTGTTCAAGTGGGTTTTTGAGCAGTGGGATCCGATAGCTGAAATCCAGTGTCTGCTCAGGTGCCGACAGTGTGGTGCTGGTGGTCAGGCTGTGGCCATAGGAGTTCACCCAGGGTTTACGCCAACTGGCGGTCAGGCGCGGGCCGACATCCGTGGCATAGCCGCCCCCCAGCTCCACCGTGTTTTCGGTTCGTGGCGTCACCACGGCATCAAGCGGCAAAACTTTCGTTTTTCTGGCATCGCGGAAATCCGGCGAAACCACCACGGAGTTAAACCAGTTAGTGGCAGAAAGTCGGCGGTTCAGCTCTGCCAAATCATCCGCCGAGTACAGCTGCCCCTCATGGAAGGGCACTAAATTTTGCAGATAATCTTCGCGGATTTGCGAGCCTTGAAAGATGACTTTACCAAAGCGGTAGCGCTCACCACTGTCAAAATCAATATCCCAGAAAGCTTGGCGCAGTTCAGCGGCAACACCCAGCTGGCTTTTGATCATATTGGCGTCAAAATAACCTCGGCGTAATGCCAAGCTGGTCAGCGAACTTTTGAAATTATCAAACTCACCATGATTGAGCACTGAGCCAATCTTGGGGGTATCTCGGCGCACCAATGCCAGATAATCGGGGTCGGTTTTCGCCCCGCCTTGCAACACGATATCCACCCCAGCAATCAAGACCGGCTCGCCAGGCACCACCTGGGCAATTAACACCGAACGGGCGGGCGCTGGGCGCTCTTGTAAATCAAAAGTGATGGTTGGGTCGTAATAACCCAAAGCACGCAACCCTTGGCGAATAGCTTCATCCACCCGGGAGCGAAAGCGCCCATCGGCGGTGACTTCATCAGTGCCAATCGTGGATAAACGCGCCCTGACATTTCGTTCTAAATCCCCGCTAAGACCCTCGACCTGCAACCGCACATTGGCGGCATAGGCAATAGGTGTGGCGAGCAATACACACAAAAAACACAGAATAGGGTATCGTGGCACGCGTACTCCTAATGAATTTTATCCCCGTCATCTTTCAAGTTACAGATGTGTGAGCCGCTTTTGCCCATCACTTTTCTGCCGCCTGAAATCTTTTAGGTCTACTTTCCTGTAAAAAATGATCTTACGGGTATTTGAAAACAGTGGCATCACACACACTATCATTTCGCGTAAAAGGCCGATTTAAGCCGGTTACCCCTAAAACTCCACCTTAAGCCGCTACATTAATGCGGAATGAGTCTTATTGTGTGCAAACTCGCCATCAGATACAACTGTCTATGGTCATTCACTGTAAACATCTTGTTAGTTATTTACTGTAAACTTAGGATTCACTGTCAACATCGGAGTCTATTGTGGTGCAAAATTTTGATAAAACTACCGTCATTGATGCCGCGCATGCTTTACCGGGGCGACTGACACCGATGCCGGTCGCAACTCTGCACGTGGTGAATGGGCACTCCATGACACATATTCCTGAAGGTATGGCAGTTGCCATTTTCGCGATGGGCTGTTTCTGGGGGGTCGAGCGCCTGTTTTGGCAACAACCGGGGGTCTATAGCACCGCGGCGGGCTACAGTGGTGGATCGACCCCAAACCCAACCTATCATGAAGTATGCAGTGGCCGTACAGGGCATGCGGAAGTGGTTCGGGTGGTTTTTGACCCGGCCATCATTAGCTACCAGCAATTACTGCAGATTTTCTGGGAAAATCACGATCCCGCGCAAGGAATGCGCCAAGGGGGCGATGTGGGCACACAATACCGCTCAGCCATTTACGTATTGACACCCGAGCAGCAAGCGCAGGCTCAAGAGAGCAAAGCATTGTTCCAACGCGCCATGGAAAAAGCCGGGGACAGCCGGGTCATAACCAGTGAGATAGCCGCCGCCCTGCCCTTTTACTACGCCGAGGATGACCACCAGCAATATTTATACAAAAATCCACATGGATACTGTGGTTTAGGGGGTATCGGTGTTTGTATGCCGCCTAATCTGTAAAGCTGCCCGCATGCACTTATTGCCGCCGCTAACTCAGTGACCTGACGTTCTGGGTCAGCAGCAAATGAATGAGTTCCAATGAACTTATTCAGGCAGGTTATTCAAGTAAGTGAACGCAGCTAACACCGCTGCAACTTAAAGTAAGACGGGTTATACTATTCGGGCTGTTGACTCAGCCCGATCATGGCTTTCTGCCGTGATCTTGCAGACAAAATTGAATTAACCCAAAGAATGGTATGGCCCTTTCTTACGATCGCCGGCACTCTCGTCGGTACGACACGGACAGATTATGTTAAACAGTATTTTACTGATTCTATTTTTAATCGCAGTGAGTGCCTTTTTCTCGTTATCCGAGATTTCACTGGCAGCATCGCGCAAAATTAAACTAAAACTTCTGGCAGACGAAGGCGATATCAACGCCTTACGGGTTCTTAAATTACAAGAAACACCGGGGATCTTCTTCACCGTGGTGCAGATTGGGCTCAATGCCGTCGCCATCCTCGGTGGTATTGTCGGCGATGCCGCATTTTCCCCCTCTTTCAAGGTGGTATTTGAGCGCTTTATGTCGCCTGAACTTGCTGATCAAGTCAGCTTCGTTTGCTCATTCGTCTTGGTGACCAGCTTATTTATTCTGTTTGCAGATTTAACCCCGAAACGCATCGGTATGATTTCACCTGAAGCGGTCGCCGTGCGGATCGTCAACCCAATGCGCTTCTGTCTGATGATTTGTCGCCCATTAGTTTGGTTCTTCAATGGAATGGCAAATCTGATTTTCCGCCTATTTAAGCTACCAATGGTTCGCAATGATGATATCACCTCAGATGATATCTACGCCGTCGTGGAGGCGGGCGCATTGGCGGGGGTGTTACGTAAGCAAGAGCACGAACTGATTGAAAACGTTTTTGAACTGGAATCCCGCACCGTTCCCTCCTCAATGACATCGCGCGAAAGTGTGATTTATTTTGATCTGCGGGAAAGTGAAGACAGCATCAAAGAGAAGATTTCGACCCATCCGCATTCCAAATTCCTGGTGTGCGATGGCCATATCGACCAAGTGGTGGGCTATGTTGACTCCAAAGATTTATTGAACCGAGTCTTGGGCAACCAAAGTTTAGTGCTCAGCAGTGGGGTACAAATCCGCTCGGCATTGATTGTGCCGGACACCCTGACACTCTCTGAAGCACTGGAAAGTTTCAAGACCGCCGGTGAAGACTTTGCCGTTATCCTCAACGAGTATGCTTTGGTCGTTGGAATAATTACTCTGAATGATGTGATGACCACTCTGATGGGTGATTTAGTGGGCCAAGGGCAAGAAGAACAGATTGTGGCCCGGGATGAAAGCTCATGGCTGATTGAGGGCGGTACCCCGATTGAGGATGTTATGCGCGTGCTGCATATCGATGAATTCCCGCAGTCCGGCAATTATGAAACCATCGGCGGCTTTATGATGTATATGCTGCGCAAAATTCCAAAGCGCACCGATTTTGTCAAATATGCTGGCTACAAATTTGAAGTGGTAGACATTGATAGCTACAAAATCGATCAGTTATTGGTCACCAGGCTCAGTGACCAACCCGCGCCAATACTGCCAAAAGCCCCGCATGAAAGCAGTGATGCATAGCCGCTCAGCTAAGCAAAAGCGCGACGGCTGAAAACAGTAGCGGCCCCTAATTAGGGGCCGCGATTAATTCAGTTCGGTGGTGTCACTAAACTTCCATTTGCAAGCGCATCACTTGCCGGTTAACTTCGGACATCACCTCAAAGTGGCGTTTATCCCTAACTTTCGGGATTAAAATTTTGCCCTTATCAAACTCAAAAGCCCCCATATCTTTGATATACAACCGACCGCGAAATAGCGTTTTGACATACATCGCGATTTTTGCCGGATTGTAACGTTGGAAGATCCTCATTGTTTTACTTTCCTCCCTTAACACCAATACGTACCTTTGCTCGGCTTAGCGACCAAGATCACAGGTAGCGTAAGATAATTGCAGAGTAATAGACCTGGGGTATGGGCTTAAGTTCCACCAAAATTAGTCATTGATGCTGAATTTACATAAAATTACAGAATCACACAGAGTAAATGAGAGATTGAAACAGAATAACCATCTGGTAAATGTTGGAAATAATTATTTTAAGCAAACAGGACAGACCTCTGATCTGCACCTATGATAGAAAAACTGCTACCCAACAGATCGCAAGGTAGAGAAATAAGTGCCCCACATAACTCATAAGATCGACAAGGACATCCCATGATAAAAAATAGCCTGCTTATCGTATCGCTGCTGTTCACCCCGGTTATTGCCAGTGCCCACACACTCCAACTTGACCAGCGCGTACCGCCAGTGGGGGTCAGTGATAAAGGTGAATTAAACTACGATAAAGCTACTGATCAGTTTAGCTATAAAAACTGGAATAGCTCGCAATTGCCCGGCAAAGTGCGCGTGGTGCAGCATATTGCTGGCCGCACCTCAGCAAAAGAATTAAATGCGCCGCTGGTGGAAGCCATCAAGCACGCTAATTTGCCACATGAAGATTACCAAACGACGACCATCGTCAATACCGATGACGCCATCATCGGTACCGCGGTGTTTGTGCGAAACAGTATTGAAAGTAATAAGCGGGAATTTCCTTGGTCGCAGTTTGTGGTCGACAGCAACGGCAATGTTAAAAAAGCCTGGGATTTAGCAGAGAAAGGGTCGGCTATCGTGGTGCTGGATAAGCAAGGAAATGTTAAGTTTGTCAAAGACGGCGCACTGACTGCCGAAGAAGTGCAGCAGGTTATCGCCCAACTGCACCAGCTTGTTAAACAGTAAAATGACTAGAATATAGATACCCTAAAACCGGGGTTCAGGAACGATTCACGCGGGGTATAAGAAAGCGGTTTACCCTGCCAATCGTGAACTTGCGCCCCGGCCGCAATAGCAACAGCATGCCCGGCGGCCGTATCCCAAATATTAGTTGGGCCAAAACGAGGATATAACTGTGCTTTTCCCTCGGCCACCAGACAAAACTTCAGTGATGAACCCACTGAAATGGTCTGATGCTCGCCCAATTGCGCCAAATAATCCTCCAGCTCGGCATCACTGTGGGAGCGGCTGACCACCACCAGCGGCAAGAGGGCATCACGCACCTGAATCTGCATTCGCCGGCCACACTCTTCCTTCCACGCCTGGCCATTCTCCGCGCTGTACATCACCTCGGTCACCGGAGTATAGACCACCCCAAGCACCGGAACCCCTTGATTAATCAGGGCAATATTGACGGTAAACTCGCCATTACGATTCAAGAATTCTTTGGTGCCATCCAGCGGGTCCACTAACCAGTAGCGCTGCCAGTGTTGGCGCACGGCCCAAGTTGGCGGGTCTTCTTCAGATAACAGTGGAATATCAGGGGTCAATGCGGCCAAGCCGACTTTGATAATCTGGTGAGCCGCAAGATCCGCAGCTGTGACGGGTGAATCATCTTTTTTATGGGCCACATCAAGCGGCTTCTCACCCTGATAAACCGCCATAATCGCCACGCCTGCCTCGCGAGCTAACTGGCAAATTTGCTCTAACATCATCCACCCCTTGGTATTATGATTCATGCCGAATATTAATAGTGGTTCTTAAATCAAGAAGGGTTCTCGAGACTTCTCGCTCACTCTACATTCATTTTAGAACGCAAAGCTAAAATAAAAATTAATCATCACAATGCCAAGTCCCCGTTGGGCAGACTAATAATTTTTCGACCAAATAGCCACTATTGCGGATAACTCTCAATAGAATCAGTGACATTAAGCTGCTGCAATTGTGAGCATCTCCGCGGTATCCGGCGGCATTTTCTGCCAAACTTCACATTTTGTTATGACGACCTATTAAATTTACATATTCATTTGCGATACATGTCGAATTGTTTTCTTAATGGAAAAGCCACGATGATGGAGAAAGCCATGTTTAAAAGCCCGCTGACGTTATCCCTCCTTGCCAGCCTGATTGCTGTCGCCGCCTCAACCGCACAAGCCGCCACTGTTGATTTACGCGTGCTGGAAACCACCGATCTGCATAGCAATATGATGGATTTCGATTACTACAAAGATAAACCCACTGAAAAGTTTGGCCTGGTTCGCACCGCAAGCCTGATTAAAGCGGCGCGCCAACAAGCAACTAACAGTGTGCTGGTGGACAATGGTGACCTGATTCAGGGCAGTCCACTCGGTGATTATATGGCAGCCACCGGGCTTAAAGCAGGTGAGATTCACCCCGTCTATAAGGCGATGAACACACTGGACTATGCCGTGGGTAACATCGGCAACCATGAATTTAATTATGGTCTGGATTATCTCAAAAAATCACTGGCGGGGGCAAAATTCCCCTATGTCAATGCCAACGTCATTGATGTTAAAACCGGTAAACCGCTGTTCCAGCCCTATTTAATCGTCGATACTCCAGTCAAAGATCGCGAGGGAAAAAGTCATAATCTGCGCATCGGCTACATTGGTTTTGTGCCGCCACAAATCATGATATGGGATAAAGCTAACCTCAGCGGTAAAGTCACCGTCAATGATATTACCGAAACCGCCAAAAAGTGGGTGCCGGAAATGCGCCAGCAAGGTGCTGATTTAGTGGTCGCTATTCCCCATTCGGGCCTCTCCAGTGACCCTTATAAAACCATGGCGGAGAACTCGGTTTATTATCTCAGCCAAGTGCCGGGCATTGATGCCATCATGTTTGGCCATGCCCACGCCGTGTTCCCAAGTCAAGATTTTGCCACTATCAAAGGGGCTGATATCGCCCAAGGGACATTAAATGGTATTCCGGCCGTGATGCCAGGCCAGTGGGGTGACCATCTCGGGGTGGTGGATTTTGTCCTCAATAATGACCAAGGCCCATGGCAGGTGACTCAAGCCAAGGCCGAAGCCCGCCCTATCTTTGATAAAGCCAGCCAAAAATCGCTAGCCGCCGAAGATGCAAAATTGGTGCAAGTGTTGGCGGCAGACCATCAAGGCACTCGCGATTTTGTCAGCCAGCCGATTGGTTCAGCATCAGATAATATGTACAGCTATCTGGCGTTGATCCAAGACGACCCGACGGTACAAATTGTCAATAATGCCCAGCGCGCCTATACCGAGCACTTTATTCAGGGCGATCCTGATTTAGCTGATTTACCGGTGCTGTCTGCGGCCGCGCCATTTAAAGCCGGGGGCCGTAAAAATGACCCAGCCAGCTTTGTGGAGGTGGAAAAAGGCCAATTGACCTTCCGTAATGCCGCCGATTTGTACCTTTACCCGAACACTTTAGTGGTGGTGAAAGCCAGTGGTGCGGATGTGAAACAGTGGCTAGAGTGCTCTGCCGCGCAATTTAATCAAATTGATGTGAACAGCAGCAAACCACAATCGCTGATTAACTGGGAGGGTTTCCGTACTTATAATTTCGATGTCATTGATGGGGTTAACTATGAAATCGATGTCAGCCAACCCGCCCGCTATGATGGTGAATGCACACTTATCAATGATAAAGCCGAACGTATTAAAAACCTGACTTTCAATGGCAAACCTATCGATCCGAACGCCACATTCCTGATAGCGACCAATAATTACCGAGCTTACAGCGGTAAGTTTGCGGGCACCGGGGATAGCCATATTGCATTCGCCTCCCCGGATGAGAATCGGGCGGTTTTATCTGCTTACATCAGCGCAGAAACCAAAAAGCAGGGGCAAGTGACCCCGCAAGCTGATAACAATTGGCGTCTGGCGACTCTTGTCAGTCAGCACCCACTGGATATCCGCTTTGAAACCTCACCGAGCGCTAAAGCCGCTGAATTTATTAAGCAAAAAGCACAATATCCGCTGAAAGCATTGGGTACTGATGAGATTGGCTTCGCAGTCTATCAACTCGATCTACAGCAGAAATAATCGCTGGCAACAGTGCTTCACGGAGCGCTGTTGCCCTCTTTCCTACCTCTTTAGAGCTATATCGCAATCTATAACATGCATTTATTATACATGTTATAGATATTCAATTACTCAATGAGGTGTCACCATGGATTACCGTAATCAGTCACTGGGCGCTTTGGCTATCGCTATTCCCCGAGCAACAAAATTATTCCGCCAGCACCAACTGGATTTCTGCTGTGGCGGTAAACAAACACTGTTACGGGCCGCGAATAAGTTGCATCTGGATATTGATGAGTTGGAAGCACAATTGAGTGCATTGCAAGCCGAGCCTCTTTCCTCAACAGATTGGCAACAACAGCCGCTGGCAAACATTATTGATTTTATTATCAGCCGCTATCACAACCGCCATCGTGAACAGTTACCGGAATTGATTCTCATGGCGGAAAAAGTTGAACGTGTCCATGGGGAAAAACCCGCCTGCCCTCGTGGACTGGCCAGCGAACTCACAGCAATTATTGAAGAACTGACCCAGCATATGTACAAAGAGGAGCAAATTCTGTTCCCGATGATTAAACGTGGGCTGGGATCACAGGCCGGCGGGCCAATCATGGTGATGGAAGCGGAGCACGATGCCGTGGGGCAGCAGTTGGAGGTGGTCAAACAATTGACACAGAATATGACGCCACCAGCAGGTGCCTGTAATACCTGGCAGGCGCTCTACAGTGGTATCAATGAATTCATCACTGACTTGATGGAACACATTCACCTGGAGAATAACTTACTGTTCCCCCGTGCATTGGACGGCGAATAATCCCTTCTGATAGCAGCATCCAGACAGGCGAAAGGGCGACATATATATCGCCCTTTCTGATGTTACTGCGCTAGAAATTACAGAATATCCAGCAATTCCACTTCAAACATCAATGCGCTGAATGGTGGGATAGTGGCACCGGCACCACGCTCACCGTAAGCCAGGTTATGTGGGATATACAACTTCCACTTAGACCCGACAGGCATCATGGATAGTGCTTCAATCCAGCCGGGAATAACGCCACTGACGGGGAACTCTGCTGGCTGGCCGCGTTCAACTGAGCTGTCAAATACCGTGCCATCCACCAAACGGCCAGTATAGTGCACTCGGACGCGATCCTGACGGGATGGAATCGGGCCATCACCCGCCTGCAAGACAGAGAATTGTAAGCCCGACTCGGTGGTGGTGACACCATCACGCTTGGCATTTTCTTCCAGGAACGTTTTCCCCTCTTCTACCAAAGCCTGTTGGCGCTCAACACGGACTTTATCCGCACGCTCGTGAACTTCACGCAGGGCACGGTGCACAACATCAACAGGAACAGTTGGTGTATTGCCTTCCATCGCGTCGCGCAGACCGGCCAGCAGTGCCTCTGGCAGTAAACCTTCCAGCCCGGACTCTTGCAATTGCTGCCCGATTTGTAAACCAATTCCGTAGCTTGCTTGCGCTTCAACGCTATCAAAAGAAGGGGTTGTCATGGATTTTCCTTTAGTCACTTATCATGTCGAAGCCGCCAGCATAACAGCAGCAGGGGAGCGCGGTAAAATCTTGCTTCGCGAATGATGACTTTTGTTGTAGAAAAAGAAACAATGGCAGCAGGCTAACGGGGAATACCCCGTTTAGGTATCATAATATTCTGTCTTTTGGCATCAGTCAGTTAGCCACCCAGCCCAACTTCAGGTAAGAAGAGTTATACTTAGAAGCCTATGGGTATATTGCCATTTTATTGTTTTACGTCGTTGAAGAGAGGTCACCATGGGCAGAATCGCGCCCAGGAGAAGGAAAAACACTCGAGTTTATCAGCCACTACTGCGCACCTGGCTAACGATTAGGCAAAGGGTCATGCCACAGGCTAAAAATGCGGATGAACAAAATCTGATGTCTGAAGTGAGTGTGTCTGAACACATTTATCCTGCTGAGGATACCGCCGCGAGTGACAATAATATGCCCCCTGAAACCGCCGCGACAATTACGCCGGAAAAAGGGCTTAAGGGGCTACTGCTAAAAATCTGGCACTTGCCGGACAGTTTTCAGTGGATGGAGCCATTGCCTCACTTCCACCGGCGCTGGGTCATTATTGCGACCGCGGTATTGCTGCTGGCATTGTTGTGGCCGGTTTCCCGTGATAATACCAACAACACCTTCCCAGTCAGCGCATCGTCCACTGACGTGCCGCTACAGGCCCAATTACAGGGTAATCTTGATGCTCCGCCACCGCCAACGGTGGCACCTTCAGTAACGCCAGAGGTCACGCCCCCGCGACAGGGAAATTGGCAAAGCTATCAGATTCAGTCAGGGAAAACATTGGCGCAGTTGTTCCGCGATAATAATCTGCCCGTGAATGAAGTTTTTGCCATGGCACAAGTTGAGGGTAATGATAAGCCGCTAAGCAACCTCAAAGCTGGGCAAGAGGTTAAAATCATGCTGGATGCACAGGGAGTGGTCGCCGCTCTGTCCATTGAAACCACTAACAGTACCGAAGTGCTGTTTACCCGGCAAAGCGACGGCAGTTATCGCCGCGAGCGTTAATCACCGCCTTCCATAACTGCTGCTGTTTACCGCCTGATCTTCTTTGATATTGTTACCCCGCCGCTTCCGAATTAGGTTGTTTTGTGGATGGTTAACACCATCCATAACCCCATAACCCCATAACCTCATTTATCAGGGAGTGATTATGAAATGTAAATTAGCTTTTTTGTTCCTATTCTTTCCCCCTTTTGCCGCACTCGCCCATCATTGCCCCGCACTGGATGCCATCAAGCAAGTAGGGCTATTTTACACAGCCGAGACCGCAGGCGGTGAGGAGTGGCAAGGTATTGTGCAGGGCTCAATACCGCAGAACAAAACAGCGATTAAAGATTTTAGTGAAGCGCTTATCAGTATCGATCAAGAAAGTCTGGAGAGTAACGCCATCGAACAGGGGAAATTTCAAAAATGTATCTATAACTTGCAAGCCGATGGTTGGCAGTTAGATATGTATTACGGCAATAAAACTTGGCGTGTATCCATCAGTGGGAAACCACATTGGAAATATCAACAAACGCCTCTTTTTGAAATGTATCAATGTTCAGGGGTTGCTGCGGAGCAATGTAAATTTGATATTCTGCCCTCGGCCCCAACTTTCTGATGCTTTTTCCTGTGCCAGAAAGCAAAACGCCAGCACGAGGCTGGCGTTTTAGCAGGTAACAGCCGCGTAACTTACGCTTCTGGAACCACGATCACGTTCAGTTGCGCGAACACGTCGCTGTGTACTTGGAAGTGAACTTCATGATCACCTGTAGTACGCAGAACGCCATTCGGCAGACGAACTTCGCTCTTGGCCACTTCAACGCCAGCTGCAGTGACTGCATCAGCGATGTCGCGAGTACCGATAGAGCCGAACAGTTTGCCTTCATCGCCTGCTTTAGAAGCGATAGTGACACTGACCAGTTCGTTAATTTTGGTTGCGCGAGCTTCAGCAGCAGCCAGAACGCCAGCCAATTTGGCTTCCAATTCTGCGCGGCGTGCTTCAAAGAACTCTACGTTTTTCTTGGTTGCCGGAACAGCTTTACCTTGTGGAACCAGGAAGTTACGAGCGTAGCCCGCTTTAACGTTCACTTGGTCACCCAGGCTGCCCAGGTTTGCTACTTTATCAAGCAGAATAACTTGCATTACCTTATCCTCTCAAAGTCGTTAATGGACAGTGGCCGATTACTGATGACGATCAGTGTACGGCAACAAAGACAGGTAGCGTGCGCGCTTGATACAACGGGCGAGCTGACGCTGGTATTTTGCGCGAGTACCGGTAATACGGCTCGGGACAATTTTACCACTTTCAGTGATATAGTTTTTCAGCGTAGCGATATCTTTATAATCAATCTCTACAACGCCTTCCGCGGTAAAACGGCAGAACTTGCGACGACGGAAATAACGTGCCATTTGGCTAGTCTCCAGAATCTATAAATTCAATCTGCTCGGCATGCAGAACCAATTTGTTTAGCCCATTGCGGCCTTGATGGCAGCTAATGAAGCCTTCAACGGTTAACTGACTGCCGACCGTTATACTGTGAGTTAATGCTTGTGACTTTTGCCCGCTGACGATGATGGGCATTCTGCACCATGTCTGTCGGCTAAATCCGGCTTCCTGCTGTGTTGATCGGTGCTCAAGCACAAATTGACAATGCGGAATGCCAGAAGGACTAACTTTTCGAACCGGTATCTTGCACACAGTGCCAGAGAGTACCAGACGATTAGTGGTCACCACGGCAATTACTCTTCAGAATCCCCAGCTTCAGAATCATCATTGGCATCAGACGCGAAGTCGTGACGCTCACGGCGTTCGTCTTTCGCTTTAACCATTGGTGATGCTTCAGTTACCGCGTGTTTAACGCGCATAACCATGCTACGGATAACGGCGTCGTTGAAGCGGAAGTTTGTTTCCAGCTCATCGATCGCTTCCTGCGGAGCTTCAACGTTCAGCAGAACGTAGTGAGCTTTGTGCAGTTTGTTGATCGGGTAAGCCAGTTGACGGCGGCCCCAGTCTTCCAGACGGTGGATCGTACCAGCAGCATTAGTGATAGTTGCACTATAGCGCTCGATCATGCCCGGAACCTGTTCGCTTTGGTCAGGATGGACCATAAAAACGATTTCGTAATGACGCATCGATTATTGCTCCTTACGGATTATTCAGCCTCCTGATAGGGTCAACCGCGGCCCATGGAGGCAAGGAACGTATTTGTGTGCGGCTGAAAAATGACGCGTAACTATACTTGCGGGCGGCTCGAAACTCAAGGACTGCCGGGGATTTATTCTTGTTCTTACTATTACTGCACTAAAATCGCACTTTTTGTTCATTAAGTAACCAATGGATGTAAAACCATTAGTCTGCGAAATCTTTCAATAAAATCATTAACTCCACATAAATATCATTCATTTTTTTTGACAAAGTGAATCAATTATCACCTATTTTTAAATGTCTAAAAGCGACTAGAATTATTTACATCCACCGCAAACAAGCGGCGCAGCAGATAGACAACTTATTCAAAGTATATAAATAAGATATTGGAGCCACCTATGAAACATACACTCGCCATCGCAGCCGTACTCGGCTTGGCCGTATCAAGCAGTGCGTTCGCCGCCAATGAAATAACCGCCCAGCAAGCTATGCAGCAACAGCGCGTCAGTATCGGGGCGCTGTCACTGGGCCACAATGTGGTTTCACCTGATGACGCCACAGCGCAAATCAGCAAATTAGCCGATGAGCGCGGTGCAAGTTCTTATCAGATAATTGCCATGCATGAACCGGGCGACAACAGCTCCATACATGTTAATGCCGTGCTCTATCGCTAAGATTCAATAGATAAATACAACACCAGAGAAACACCGATAAAAAGAAAGCCCAGATAGCCATTCCCCCCGCTTGTCGGGGGTTTTTTATAGATATTGGCTGAAAAAGTGACTGCCCGCCGCTAAAGCCGTGGGAGTGATTTTATGACCGATGCCCGCCTCGGTAAGATATGTCAGGTGGTTATCTCGCCCACTGGCTCTCAGCTCCTGCACCAACCGCGCACTTTGTGCCGCCGGCACCACATCATCCGCCTCGCCATGCCAAACCAACAAGGGTCGGTCGGCAATTTTTTCCAACTGATGGGAAAGCTCGTAATCAGCCAAAGGGGATAAACGGCGCTCAAATTCTGCCGGACTGACTGGTTGGCCGGCCTCCAATGGCGGGAACAGAGTGCGCGCCAGCGCAGTAAAATAACCTGACCCCATAAAATTGGCCGCGACCCTAACCCATGGATAGCGGGCAAAAGCGCCCAGAGTGGTCATCCCGCCCATCGACGCGCCCGCAACCCCAATGCGCTCGCCATCAATCAATCCAGCTTGTTGATAATGCTGGCGAAGTGCGGGTAGCTCATCAATATTTGTTTTTAAGATCTCCCAGAAATGGGACAACCGTTGAGTTTCATCGCCATTAAAGCGCGCGCCATGCATCTCAGCATCCGGTGCAATAGTGCGAAAACCGGCTTGGGCGAAAGCATAAGCAAAGTAGGAATAAACCTCTTTTGATGAGGTGTAGCCGTGGTAAAAGAAAATGGTCGGTAACGGCTGCTCGCGTTTACCCGCGGGAGCCGCATGGATGAGCTCAATACCATTAATATTTTCCAGCGACATCTCAATCATGGCGAGAATCCTTTATTTATCAGGCCGAGCATAACGACGGAAAAAATGATTTATATGCTTAAAAACTTGCTGCAGTGTGCCAAAATGGAGAGATAAAGTCTTAAACCAATTTCTTCCAAGATATTACCCTTCCTCACTGGGCTTTGCAGTAACGGCCCTGCTGACAAAGAGGCCAACATGAATATAAAACGCGCCATGCTGTTCCTACTGATAACCTTGGGGCTCTCGGCTTGTAGCGCTTTTCACGTCACTCCTGTTCCGCCGCCAGTGGCTCAGCCCTATGCCCAGGAAATTACCCGTGCACAGAGCCTTAACTTACAAAAAGTGGGCACAATTTCGGCTCAGGTATTTGGCAGCCCAATGGATATTGAGGCAGAAATCAAGCGCAAAGCTGATGCCAGCGGCGCGCCCTATTACTTAATTATTATGATGTCTGACAGTGTTTACCCCGGAATCTGGTATGCCAATGCGCTGCTGTATAAATAGAAAAGGGATTTATTGCTCTCCGCTGGCACGGCCGAGCAAGCGCGCGCAAACGGCTTCTGGCAACATATATTGATCCCGATGGTCTAGCGTCATGCGGCACCAGGCATCGACTAATGGCGGTGAAGCAAAACGCAATAATTGCGCCGCGCAGCATAAATCAAACAGTTGCTGGGTTAGCGCCCGCCCTTGTTCTTCCTTCGGGTTTTTCAGCCGCTGTTGCAGTTGCCGCCATGCGCGGTCAAATAACCGATTTTGCCCACGTACGGGGTAAAACTCTTGTTGTAGCATGTCTAGCGCGGCGGGCAGCTTACGTAATGTGCGCAACACATCCAGGCACATAATATTGCCGGAGCCTTCCCAAATACTGTTGACCGGCATTTCACGATAAATGCGCGGCAACTCACTCTGTTCGCAATAGCCGATTCCGCCCAGCACCTCCATCGCCTCGGCTACGAATCCGCTGCCCAGGCCGCAGACTCGATATTTCGCCGCCGGGGTCAGCAGCCGGCTGAATATCTGCTCATCAACCTCGCCCGTTTTTTCCCATGCACTGGCTAAGCGCATCAATAGCGCGGTATGCCCCTCTAAGCGCAGTGCCATGCGGCTGAGAACTTGCCGCATTAAAGGCTGGTTAACCAATGATTTACCAAAGGCCTGCCGCTGACAGGCATGATACAGCGCGACGGAGAAAGCGCGTCTCATCAGCCCATGGCTACCCAGCGCGCAGTCAAATCGGGTATATCCGCCCATTTTTAGAATTTGGCGAATCCCCTCGCCCTCCGCCCCCAATAACCAGGCGGTGGCATTATCAAATTCGACCTCACTGCTGGCATTGGAGCGGTTGCCGAGTTTCTCTTTCAAGCGCTCCAATCGAATAGCGTTATAGCTGCCATCCGGCAATATTTTCGGCAAAAAGAAACAGGATAATCCGCCCTCCGTTTGGGCGAGTACCAGATGCGCGTCACTTTGTGGCACCGAAAAAAACCATTTGTGTCCGACCAGACGATAAGCCTCGCCATGGCCGCGAACATCCAGTGGTTCAGCTCTGGTGCTGTTGCTTAACACATCGGAACCGCCCTGTTTTTCCGTCATGCCCATACCAATCAATAAGCCGCGTTTCTGGCCGCCGGCAACTTGATGGGAATCATAACGGTCTGAAAGCAGTGGCGGTAACCAACTGTGGAATTGAGAGGGAAGGGTTTGTTGCAGCAGTGGAATTGCGCCAAATGTCATGGTTATCGGGCATAACGTCCCGGCCTCGACCTGAGCATGCAGGATAAAGCGCGCGGCGCGCGCGACAAAAGACCCCATTCGGGCATCTTCTTGCCACGGTAAATTATGCACCCGGTGGCTGACCAACTCTTGCATTAGCACATACCAGGCGGGATAAAATCGCACCTGATCCAACCGCTGCCCCGCCGCATTGTAACGCAATAATTCTGGCGGATTGGTGTTTGCCAGTCGCCCTAATTCAAGTGATTCTTGTGAACCGAGTTGTAGCCCGAACCGAGCAAGATCTTCTCCATCCCAGCCAGCATGTTCCCGTATCACAGCCTCCCGTAAGGCCATATCAGACAGAAATAAATTACTGTTCGATAAGGGTTCTGGCTGATTGAAAACCAAGTGAGTCTGCCAATCCATACCTTCCTCCATTTCGGTACTCATTACAAAACCAGCATCCATAAATCAGGGTTAAGTATGGTGCAGACCGGTTTTTTTGCTGACGCACTCATCACAAACAGAGACTAACCTACTCTATCTCACTGATAGTAACCTGGAATTCCTTAAGATTAAAAATAAAAAACAAAAAGCCAATATCCGCAAATATTGGCTTTTTAAGAAAATTGTTGATACAACGAACAACTTATTGGGTTTTCAGTGCTCGCTGGCGCACCGCTTCAAACAAACACACACCGGTAGCAACCGACACATTGAGTGAAGAAACACTCCCCGCCATCGGAATGCTGATCAGCTCATCACAATGTTCGCGGGTCAAACGGCGCATCCCCTCACCCTCGGCCCCCATCACCAATGCCATTGGGCCGGTCATTTTACTCTGATACAGCGTGTGGTCTGCTTCACCGGCAGTCCCGACAATCCAGACATTGTGCTCTTGCAACACCCGCAGCGTGCGCGCCAAATTAGTCACTTTAATCAGTGGCACATTTTCAGCAGCACCACTGGCGACTTTCTTGGCGATGGCATTGAGCTGAGCCGAGCGATCCCGCGGCACGATGACCGCGTGGACACCGGCAGCATCTGCGCTACGTAAACAGGCCCCTAAATTATGTGGGTCTGTGACCCCATCCAGCACCAGCAGGAAAGGAGTTTCCACACTTTCCAACAGTGCCGGCAAATCATTTTCCTGATACTGACGCCCTTCACGGACTCGCGCCACGATGCCCTGATGGACACCGCCCTCTACCTGCGCATCCAACCACTGACGATTGGCAACCTGAATCACCAAACCAGCCGCTTCCAGTTCGGCAATCAATGGCTGTAGGCGACGATCGTCACGACCTTTCAGAATAAAAACTTCCAGAAAACGTTGTGGATCATTGTCTAACAGGGCTTTAACAGCATGAATGCCGTAAATAATTTCGCTCATGAGGCTCTTTTACATGTGTTGGCAGGCAACATAATTTGCTGACCAATGTTTAAATTTTAGTGCGGGCGACCACAGCCGCCCGACAATTCAGTGGTTAAATCATGCAGTGGGCCATTACTGGCCGCTGCTGGTTTTTTTCTTGGCCCGCTTCGCCTTGGTGGCGGCGGCAATTTTCTTGGTTTTGGCCGAGGCTCTTTTCGCCTTAGCTTTGGCTTTTTTCTCGGCCTGCGCTTTCTCATCTAGCTTAGCGGCAGCATCGGCCGGGCGGAAGGCACTATCCGGCTCAAAATTGGCCGGCTTTTTAGCACGACGCGGCCGTTTCTGCCCACTGCCCGCTGGCGCGCCATCACGGCGTGATGGGTTCGAAGAGCTGCCACGACCACCACGGCTAGAGGTATCGCGCATAGTGCGCTGACCATCAGCTTGCTTGGCTTTATCACGGGCGGTTTTACCCTCACCGCGCGGCTTACGCGTACTGGAGACCAGAGCAAAATCGATTTTGCGCTCGTCCATATGCACCGCTTCCACACGGATCTCCACGGTATCGCCCAAGCGGTAAACCTGACCTGAAGACTCACCAATTAAGCGCTGGCCGATATTGTCATAGCGGTAATAGTCATTGTCCAGGCTAGAGACATGCACCAGACCATCAATGAACAAATCATCCAAGCGCACAAAGAAGCCAAACCCGGTGACACTGGCAATAATGCCGGTAAACACTTTGCCCACCTGATCCTGCATGAAGTCACACTTCAGCCAGTCGGCCACATTACGGGTGGCTTCATCAGCGCGACGTTCGGTCATTGAGCAATGTTCGCCCAATTGCAGCATGTCTTCATAATCACTGTGCCAGCCACCTGTTGGTGTCCAGCGCTCTTTCACATTACCGTGCTCTTTGGCCAACTGGTACTTGATAGCCCGGTGCATGGCCAAATCGGGGTAACGGCGGATTGGCGAAGTGAAGTGGCCATAAGATGCCAATGCCAAACCAAAGTGACCACGATTTTCCGGATCATAAACCGCTTGTTTCATTGAGCGCAGCAACATCGTTTGCAGCATTTCATGGTCGGGACGATCGGCAACTTCATCCATCAACACCGCGTAATCTTTGGGTTCCGGTTTCAAACCACCGCCGAGTGTCAGACCCAATTCACTGAGCACACTGCGCAGTGCAGAGATATGGTCATCACTTGGGCGGTCATGCACACGGAACAGCGCCGGTTCGTTGTGTTTTTCCACAAAGCGCGCGGCGGCGATATTCGCCAAAATCATGCATTCTTCAATTAACTTATGCGCATCATTACGCACTGTCGATTCAATGCGTTCAATGCGCCGTTCGGCGTTAAAGATAAACTTGGCCTCTTCGGTTTCAAACGCAATACCACCGCGCTCGGCACGCGCTTGATCCAGCACTTTGTACATCGCGTGGAGCTCTAACAGATGCGGCACCAGCGGTTTATATTGCTCACGTAATGATTCTTCGCCATCAATAATGCGCCACACTTTAGTGTAAGTCAGGCGCGCATGGGAGCTCATCACGGCTTCGTAGAACTTATACGATGACAATTTGCCCTGCGCCGAGATGGTCATCTCACACACCATACACAGGCGGTCGACCTGCGGATTCAGCGAACAAAGGCCGTTGGACAGCACCTCTGGCAGCATCGGGACCACTTGTGATGGGAAGTATACGGAGTTACCACGGCTGCGGGCTTCATCATCCAGCGCCGTGCGTGGGCGCACATAATAGCTAACATCAGCAATCGCCACCCACAAACGCCAGCCACCGCCACGTTTTTTCTCACAATACACCGCATCATCGAAGTCGCGGGCATCTTCGCCATCAATAGTGACCAAGGGCAGATTGCGTAAATCAACCCGGCCTTTTTTCGCCTCTTCTGGCACTTGCTCTTTCAGATCAGCCACTTGCTTTTCAACTTGTGGCGGCCAGGTATGCGGGATTTCATGGGTGCGCAGTGCAATATCCACCGCCATGCTGGTGCCCATATTCTCACCGAGCACTTCAACAATCTTACCCACCGCTTTAGTCCGGCGAGTGGGGCGCTGAGTCAACTCAACCACCACCATATAGCCCATCCGAGCACCGCTAATAGCATCAGGCGGGATCAGAATATCAAAACTCAAGCGGCCATCATCCGGCACTACAAACCCCGTGCCCGCATCAGTAAAATAGCGGCCTACAATCTGGCTGGTTTTCGGGACTAATACCCGCACAATACGCGCCTCACGGCGGCCTTTGCGATCAGCCCCCATGGCTTGGGCCAGTACCACATCACCGTGGATAGCCATTTTCATCTGTTCCGCGGAGAGATACAGATCGTCTTTACTGCCCTCAACACGTAAAAAACCAAACCCATCACGGTGGCCAATAACCGTCCCGCGCAATAAGTCCAGGCGCTCCGGCAAGGCGTAGCACTGACGGCGGGTGAAGACCAATTGCCCATCACGCTCCATGGCGCGCAGGCGGCGACGCAGCGCCTCTAGCTGTTCTTCACCAGATAAATTAAGTTCATTCGCCAGCTCTTCACGACTGGCAGGTGTTTCGCGCTTCGCGAGATGAGCCAAAATGAATTCCCGGCTAGGGATCGGTGACTCATATTTTTCTGCTTCTCGTTCCAAGAATGGATCTTGTGACATTGCGGTTCCTCCGTTGTCAGCAGCAGCTTGCTATACGTGTTTTATTATAAGAATTACTCAACAAGTAATAGCTTGTAGAGCGGGGTATTATCCTGAACCATATCGGCTAAAGTATAGTTATCCAGCTCGTTAAGGAAACTTTGTACCGCCTGGTTAAGCACTTGTTTCAGGCGACAAGCAGGTGTTATATGGCAAAAATCACTACTGCAATTGACCAGTGAAAGGGGTTCCAACTGACGCACGACATCACCAATTCGAATCTGGTCAGCCGGTTTACCTAACCGTATGCCGCCATTTTTGCCCCGCACAGCAGTTACCAGCCCTACCCGGCTCAACTGATTGATTATTTTAACCATATGATTGCGAGATACGCCATAGACCTCAGTTACCTGAGAAATGCTGGTCATTTGGCCCTCAGGTAGCGAGGCCATATAAGTCAGCGCCCGCAAACCATAATCAGTAAAACTTGTTAACTGCACGAATACCCCTGAGTATCAGTTTACCCGGCTTAAACCCATCGACAATGACACATTTTGGATAGGTTATAAGTACGATGCTAAGTGCTATTTAGAAACTAATGCTTTGAATGATAAACCAGCCACAAAGCTTGCGGCTAATCATTTAGGTGACGGGTAGGTTTTTTTGATGTAAAAACAGCTGCGAAGGAACAACAAACCGGGCATTGGCCCGGTTTGAGTGTTTTGATAACATAGAGTTGACAATAATTTTGTCAATTACGCATCAAATGGGTCGCGCAGGATCATGGTTTCTTCACGATCAGGGCCGGTGGAGATGATATCAACCGGAACACCCGTCAGCTCTTCTACACGTTTGATGTAGTTCAGAGCGGCTTGTGGCAACTTACTGTGTTCTTTCACGCCAAAGGTCGTTTCTGACCAACCTGGCATGGTTTCATAGATTGGCTCAATACCTTCCCAACCTTCAGCAGCCAGTGGCGTGGTATCCACTTCGCGGCCATCTGGCATGCGGTAGCCCACACAGATTTTCACTTCTTTCAGGCCATCCAGCACGTCCAATTTGGTCATGCAGAAGCCAGACAAAGAGTTAATTTGCACAGCACGGCGCACGGCAACAGCATCCAACCAACCGGTACGACGGCTACGGCCAGTGGTCGCGCCATATTCGTTACCTTGCTTGCGCAGGAATTCGCCCGTTTCATCATTCAGTTCAGTCGGGAATGGACCGGCACCAACACGAGTCGAATATGCTTTTACGATACCCAGCACATAATCAACATAACGTGGGCCTAGGCCAGAGCCTGTCGCTACGCCACCTGCGGTGGTGTTAGATGAAGTGACATACGGATAAGTGCCGTGGTCGATGTCCAGCAAGGTGCCTTGGGCGCCTTCGAACATGATGAATTCACCCTGCTTGCGGGCATTATCCAGCAATTCAGATACATCAACTACCATGGCTGTTAGAATATCAGCAACCGCTAATACCTCATCCAGCACTTTCTGATAGTCAACCGCGTCTTCTTTGTAGTAATGCACTAACTGGAAGTTGTGGTAATCCACAATTTCTTTCAGTTTGATTGCGAAGGTTTCTTTATTGAACAAATCACCAACACGCAGACCGCGGCGGGCAACTTTATCTTCATAGGCCGGGCCGATACCACGACCGGTAGTACCGATTGCTTTTGCACCACGTGCTTTCTCACGCGCATTATCCAGCGCCACATGATATGGCAGGATTAATGGGCATGCTTCGGAGAGTAACAGTCGCTCACGTACAGGCACACCGCGCGCTTCAAGTTCTGTCATCTCTTTCATTAAAGCATCAGGCGCCAGCACTACACCGTTACCGATGATGCTGGTGACGTTTTCACGCAGAATACCTGAGGGAATTAAATGAAGAACGGTTTTCTCACCGTTGATAACCAAAGTATGGCCAGCGTTGTGACCACCTTGATAGCGCACAACATATTTAGCCCGTTCAGTCAGCAGGTCAACGACCTTGCCCTTACCTTCGTCACCCCATTGGGTGCCTAGTACGACGACGTTCTTACCCATCTCAAAAATCACCAGGTTGCTTAAAAAAGGATTCTAACATCTCACTCGGCTGCTTTCAGTACTTTTTAACACATAACTGAACAATTTTTGTGCTTATATTTAGCCACCCATGCGGCTACTCAACATGTAGTAGATAACGATGCCAGCAACCACTAATCCTCCGCCAAAACGACGTAAAGTGGTATCCGGTAATTGGGTCATTGCCAAGATCATTTTGCGCCAGGCTTTGGGATACAACATCGGGCCTAGCCCTTCGAGCACCAAAACCAAGCCCAATGCTAATAAGATGGTTGAATTCATTGTTTTCCCGACTCTAAGAAATTATATCACCAAAATAAATCATATTTACTATTCACTAACATCAAGTAAAAAACAATACAAAAAAACAATGGTAATAATAAGAAGAACAAATATTAATGACATTGAAATAAATTAATCATTTGTATAATTTTATGATTGAACTAAACAAAAAAACATCAAAGGAAAATAAAATGATAAATACAGAAACAGCTAAAATTAAAAGTGAAATAATCAACAGGCGAGGCCATCATTTTGGTGATCACTTTAAACACCATGACTATAGCCTTACATATTACCATACTATGCATAGTGATAAATTCTCCGCGGTAATTTATGATTTAGCAAAACAGCGGATGTATTTAACCCAAAATGAACAACAGCTTGAGTTTATGGTTCAATTAACTCTATTAAGTGAAGCCAGTGCCAGTCGAGAGTTATTAGAATATGTGACAGAGAATCAACAAGCCAATATTAATCGCATTATTCTGGCAAAAAGATACCAGCTATCCGATAAAAAAATCATGGTACTGAATACACATGCTGAAAGCAGCAATTTTGGCGACAACGTTTTTGCAAAGACACTGATGTTGTGTCAACCATTTGATGATACTTATACCGAATTCAAAAGACTCGCTGATAGTGAAGCAGAATACTTATCACCGGATGCCAGAAGTGGGTATAGCGAGGTATATAATAAATACGCCTATAGCGATTACTTTGATTCAAAGTATTTTGATTTAACGGAACATAGAGGATATGACGTAGGACTTATGGTCGAGTTGAGAATGCTTGAATCCCTAGGTTCCGGAGATGAATTATTAAAATATGCAACTCAAAGAAATGTTGACCCTATCAAGATTTTGACGATGAAAGCTCGGGGCATGCAAGAACCAATGATTATTAAGTTTAATGAAATATTGTTAAATAAAGAGATAAATAAAAATCCAGACACCTCCGATATAATCAATCAACAGAAACCAGAGGGAAATTTATTTTTTAATGCTAATGAAGAGATGGCAGATATTATGGCTTCAATGGTACAAAAGAATGAAATGACGTCTAACAATATTTTCAATACCATTATTTCACCACTGCGACCACAAAACTATATACATTCATTTCATACTTCAGGGTAGAAATTAAAAAAAACACCTGTGCAGGTTATGCACAGGTGTGACTTTATTTCAAATACACGTTATGGACGTTTGTTCGAGTTATCCGGCGATTTCATATAGCGGAAGAAATCACTTTCCGGGCTCAGTACCATGACATCATTACCGCTGCTGAAGCTATTTTCATAAGCACGTAAGCTACGAATGAAAGCATAGAAGTCAGGGTCTTTACTGAATGCATCAGCAAACAGACGAGCGGCCTCAGCATCACCGCCACCACGAGTAATACGCGCCTGACGCTCTGCTTCTGCCAAGGTACGTGTCACTTCATAGTCCGCTGTTGCCCGCAACTTCTCGGCTTCTTCCTGACCTTGTGAACGGTGACGACGAGCAACCGCTTCACGTTCTGCACGCATCCGCTGGAAGATGGCGTCAGAGACTTCTGCCGGTAAGTTGATTTGCTTGATTCGCACGTCAACCACTTCAATCCCCAGAGCCGCCATGCTGTTCGGGTTAACCGCAGGCTGTTTGCCACGAGTTTCCTGTTCAACACGGGCTGCCGCAGAGGCAATAGCATCATCAGCTTCGGTCGTCACGGCTTCATCATCCACACTACCGGTGTTCAGCGCATCACGAACATCTGAAGTCAGACGGCCACGTGAGTCTGTGACGATGTCGCGCACGTTCAGACGACCGATTTCAGAACGCAAACGGTCACTGAATTTACGTTTTAACAGCACTTCAGCCTGAGAAACATCACCACCACCGGTGGCCAGATAGTAACGGCTGAAATCGCTGATACGCCATTTCAGATAAGAGTCAACAATCAGGTCTTTCTTCTCGTTAGTCACGAAACGGTCGGCCTGGTTGTCCATGGTTTGAATACGGGCATCCAACGTCTTCACTGTTTCGATAAACGGTATCTTGAAGTGCAGGCCCGGCGCATACACCAAAGGCTTGTTATCACTATCACGCAATACCTTGCCAAAGCGCAGTACGATCCCGCGTTGACCTTCTTGTACCACAAACAGCGAAGCGTAGAGTGCGACTAACACCACAACGACGATAAGTAAAAAAGACTTACGCATTGGTTATTCTCTCCCTACGCGAGTGGAAGTATCACGCTGAGCATTCGCCCGGCGCTGATCCATGATAGAGCCACTGGTTGAACTGGTATTCGAGTTACTAGCACCAGATTCTTGGCTGCTATTGGCAGAGGACGGCGGATTCAAACGAATCAGACTGCTATCCTTGTTGCCATCCGCTTTTTCTGCACCTTGACCGCGCATCAGTTGATCCAGCGGCAGCACCATCAGACTGTTACCTTTGTCATTAGCCAGCACTTTGCGGGTATGACCCAGGACTCTCTCCATGGTTTCGATGTAAAGACGCTCACGGGTCAGTTCTGGTGCCGCCTTATATTCCGGCAACAACTTGGCAAAACCAGCAACTTCACCTTGCGCTTCCAACACTTTACGCGCGGCATAAGCACGGGCATCTTCTAACAGACGCTGCGCCTGGCCGTTAGCACGTGGCTGAACTTCGTTGGTGTAAGCTTCTGCTTCACGAATATACTGTTGTTCGTTTTCACGGGCAGCAATCGCATCATCAAATGCCGCTTTAACTTCTTCCGGCGGACGTGCAGCCTGGAAGTTAACGTCCAGCAGCGTTATCCCCATATTGTATGGACGAATAGTTTCTTCCAGTACCCGCTGAGTATCGCTACGCACGATGGTACGGCCTTCGGTGAGGATTTTATCCATGGTGTATTTACCAATAACACCACGTACTGCGCTGTCAGTTGCCTGACGCAGGCTGTCATCCGGATTGGTCACGCTAAACAGATAAGCGGCCGGATCAGTGACGCGGTACTGCACGTTCATTTCGATGCGAACCACGTTCTCATCAGAGGTCAACATCACACCTGAAGCCGCCAATTCACGTACAGACTCGACGTTAACCGGGGTGACTTCATCGATAAAGGTGGGTTTCCAGTTCAAACCAGGTTGTACAATGTGGCTTAATTTCCCCAAGCGCGTCACAACACCGCGCTCAGCTTCTTTAATTGTATAGAAACCACTTGCTGCCCAGATAACCACAACCGCAACCACAGCGATGCCAACAATACGCCGACTGAAACCAGGGCCTCTTGTTGTTCCACCGTTATCGTTACCGCTCCCGCCACTTTTGCCACCGAGGCTACTCAGTTTTTTGCTCAGTTTACGAAAGATATCATCAAGATCCGGCGGCCCTTGGTCACGGCCACCTTTATTATTGTTATTATTTCCGCCAGAGTTGCCGCCATTATTATTGCTGCTCCCCCACGGATCGCGGTCCTGTCCGTTATTACCGGGCTGATTCCACGCCATGTTTTAGCTCCATTCTTCTATGATTGGTTTTCTTCAGGCCAAGAGCACACGCCAAAGAAGCTGGCTCTTAATCTCACAAAAAAGGTCAAATTATCAATTAATTACCCGAATTCGGTTCACTAACAATATAACTGACCAAATCTTGCTCTTGTTTACAGAGACGACGCCAATCAACGATAGGCATTCTGACCACCATACCGACGTTCCCGTCCTCGTCTATCCACTCTTTTTCAATTGCCTGAAGCTGGTAAAAACGGCTACGTAAACGGCCTGCCTGAGGCGGCAAACGCAATTCAAAGTGTGCGATCTCACCTGAAAGACGCTCCGTTAACGCTTGAAAAAGCAACGGGATACCTGCGCCGGTTTGGGCCGAAAGCCAAACTCTGACTGGCAGATTTTCTTCGTTGCGATCAATTCGCGGGACGAAATCATCCAACAAATCAATTTTATTCATTACTAATAATGTAGGAATTTCATCCGCCTCGATCTCTGCCAATACAGCATCAACTGCGGCCATATTCTCGGCCACCCGAGGATCAGCTGCATCAATAATGTGTAGCAGTAATGAGGCTTGCCGCGTTTCTTGTAATGTCGCTTTAAAAGCAGCGACCAGATCGTGCGGCAAATGCCGGATAAAGCCTACTGTATCCGCCAATACTGTATCGCCCACATCAGCCACATTAATACGGCGTAAAGTGGGATCCAGCGTGGCAAATAGTTGGTCAGCCGCATAGACATCAGCTGCCGTAATTTTATTAAACAGGCTAGATTTACCGGCGTTGGTATATCCCACCAAAGATACTGTCGGAATATCAGCACGAGTGCGCGCACGCCGCCCTTGCTCACGCTGCTTTGCTACCCGATCTAACCGGCTCAAAATCAAACTGATACGGTCGCGTAACAAACGGCGGTCGGTCTCCAACTGGGTTTCACCTGGCCCTCTTAGGCCAATCCCCCCTTTCTGACGCTCAAGGTGCGTCCAGCCGCGTACCAAACGGGTCGCAATATGACGCAATTGCGCTAATTCAACCTGTAATTTACCTTCATGAGTACGGGCCCGTTGGGCAAAAATATCTAAAATTAACCCAGTACGATCAATAACCCGGCACTCGCACAAACGTTCAAGATTTCGCTCTTGCGCTGCGGAAAGGGCATGATCAAACAGGACAACAGACGCGCCACTGGCTTTCACCGCGTCAGCAATTTCTTCAGCCTTTCCCTCGCCAACAAAAAACTTTGGATGCGGTGCTTTGCGACTGCCTGTCACAATTTGCAAAGCTTCTACGCCCGCAGAAGATACCAGCGCTTCGAATTCACGCAGATCCTCTGAGTTTTTGTCTTGCGAGAAATATATATGAACCAGTACGGCCTGCTCACCGGCTTCATAACGGTCAAACAAACGTGCAACCTCTCAAACGGGAAAAAACCGCTAGTGCGGAGAACATAAGCTCGAATCTGTTGCTTATGTTCCCCGTCATGGTTGACCAGCAAGGCGCTTTATTCAGCGTCATCGCTATCCTGCTGCGGTTGTTGCGGCGCAGATGGATTACTACCATGATAATTATTGGTGCTTCCACTCGGATTATTGCTGTGATGCGAAACCGGGCGAGAAGGCACAACAGTAGAGATGGCGTGCTTATAAACCATCTGACTGACTGTGTTCTTTAACAGAATGACAAACTGATCAAAAGACTCAACTTGGCCCTGCAGTTTAATGCCATTCACTAAATAAATAGAAACCGGAACCCGTTCACGACGCAATGCGTTCAGGAACGGATCTTGCAAAGATTGCCCCTTAGCCATTCTATATTTTCCTTATTTGCTTGTTGTTATTAACTAAGAACCTATCGGCTCGAAAATAAACTGCGTAAAAAAATCCGCGCGTTGAGTACTCATCAATTGTACACAATCATTCAACCTATGCACTAACAACCTGTATTACAGAGTCTAAAGCCTCTCCCGGCTTATCACTGTCAAGCCACTGGACTGAACCCCAGCCCCGCAACCAGGTCATTTGGCGCTTTGCCAGTTGACGTGTCGCACAGATTCCGCGGTAAACCATGTCGTCGTAATCAATCTCACCGGACAGATAAGACCACATCTGTCGGTATCCCACACAACGAATGGCCGGCATATCCGTATGCAAATCACCGCGGTCAAAAAGCGCCCTAGCCTCAGTTTCAAACCCAGCATCCAGCATCTGACGAAAACGTAATTCAATCCGCTGGTGCAAGAGTTCCCGGCTAACAGGCGCAATCGCAAATTGGTGAACCCGATAAGGTAAGGTTTCACCTGAAATTTTAGTCAGTTCTGTTAGAGTTTTACCTGAAATCAAAAAAACTTCCAGTGCTCTGGAGAGCCGTTGGGGATCATTAGGATGAATTCGCGCCGCCGCAATGGGATCGATTTCAGCCAATTGTTGATGTAATGCTTCCCAACCCCGCTCCGCGGCCTGCTGCTCAATACGCTCACGCACTTGTGGGTCAGCAGACGGCAATGGCGACAAACCATCCAATAAAGCTTTAAAATACAACATCGTGCCGCCCACCAGCAGCGGAATACGCCCGGCGGCGGTGATGTCGGCCATCTCTTTTAATGCATCTTTACGAAAGTCAGCGGCCGAGTAGGATTGCGCAGGGTCTCGAATATCAATCAACCGGTGCGGCGCTAATGCCAATTCTTGCGCGCTGGGTTTCGCGGTGCCGATGTCCATACCACGGTAAATCAGGGCTGAGTCGACACTGATGAGCTCCACAGGTAGCTGTTTTCTCAGTGCAATGGCGAGCGCTGTTTTACCCGAGGCAGTGGGCCCCATGATAAATATCGCCGGTGGCCGGTCTAGATTCTCAATATCATTCATGTTTCAGGGTTGCCAATGCAGCCTTTATATCAATAGGTTGTAATAGCCCAGCAGGCGGTGATTTTACCAACTGTGGACAAAGACGTTCAACATCCGTCAATAACTGTATCGCTTGAGACATATTCCATACCTCATGTTCACTGCCAAGATGGCGAGCAATCCATGCGGCCAGAGCGTCTGGCGATATCTCCTCATGTTGCGACAGATAGCCTAACAGTTCCGGTATCAGTTTTTGTAAATTTTGTTGGCGTAATGGTAAAGATACTGCACGTAAAGTCGCTCTTGTATGCTCAATAGCCAATTCAATTCCCATGGTAACTAACAATTTCTGATGATGCAGACATGCCGCCGCTTCATTTTTATCCAATGTCAGTTTTAATGGGATCAGTAATGGTTGCGGGCGCAACCCCTCTGCTGGCGGATTCAATTGAGCTTGTTTTAACCAACGTTCAGCAACTGTCAGTGCTAATAATGCGATACCTTGCTTATATTCAATCAGAGCATAGCAAGGTGGAAACACCGTGAGCACCCGGCCAAAACTGTAATTATCACCCGGAAGTGGCTCATCGACAGCTACCTGACGCAATATTGGCGCGGGGGCGGCAATGGTGGTCTCTGCCACTTGGCTCACGGTGGCCGGCTGTACCAGTTGGCGATATAACTCACCTTGCTGCTTTTGGTAAGGCTGGCCGGCGGGGTAGGTCGGGGTGCGTTCACGGGCGACAGAGCGCTCGGTGCTGATGGTGCGCCCCGCAGCGGCCCCCCGCTCTATTGGCGGTGCTTTCGCAGCATCCGGTTGCGCGTAGGTATTGACACCGGCCGCCACGCGATTTTCCGGCTGCCAGCGCGGCGCTTCCATTTCTTCGCCATCTTCATTGATGTTCAGTAGCGGGGTCGCCGCTTGCTGTAAAACAGTGGTAACGGCTTGATAAATAAAATCATGCACCAACCGCGCCTGATGAAAACGCACTTCATGTTTAGCCGGATGCACATTGACATCAACTTGGTGCGGGTCGATATCCAGATACAGTACATAGGCGGGCTGTTGGTCGTCTTTGAGTAAATCCTGATAAGCCTGGCGAATGGCGTGATTAATCAGCCGGTCGCGCATCATACGGTTATTGACGTAGCAATATTGCATTTCACCGAGTGTGCGGCTGGCCGCAGGATCAGCCACCCAACCACGAATGGTCAAATCGCCATGTTGCCAGGAAATCGCCAGTGCATGCTGCAAAAATGTCGGGCCGCAGATGCTGGCCAGACGGCGTTCATGCTGGGCAGGATCTGGGGCGGCGCGATACTGGCGCATTAATTTGCCGTTATGACTGAGATTGATAGCCACATCAAAACGCGCCAGCGCAATGCGGCGCACCACTTCATCAATATGGCCAAATTCGGTTTTTTCCGTGCGCATAAATTTGCGACGGGCGGGGGTGTTGTAAAACAGATCCAGCACCTCAAGGGTACTGCCGACCGGGTGAGCCGCGGGTTTGATGGTCACCGCCATGTCACGGCCTTCGGCATAAGCCTGCCAGGCCTCGTGTTGTTGTGCTGTCCGCGATGTCAAAATTAGCCGGGAGACTGAACTGATACTGGCTAGCGCCTCGCCGCGAAACCCCATACTGAGGATAGCTTCCAAATCTTCCAGTGAACTTATTTTACTGGTCGCATGACGCGCCAATGCCAATGCCAAATCATCTTTACCAATACCGCAGCCATTATCACGGATACGAATCAGTTTCGCGCCACCGCGCTCGATATCAATATCAATCCGTGTCGCCCCCGCATCCAGACTGTTTTCTACCAACTCTTTGACGACCGACGCCGGCCGCTCTACCACTTCACCGGCGGCAATTTGGTTAGCAAGCTGTGGTGGTAGAATCTGAATTGGCATAGCAGTTCCTTTCGCTTACGACTGTGGAATGGTGAGGGTTTGCCCAAGTTGGACATTGCCTGACTTTATCTTATTCACCCGCTCAATCTCACTCATCGACACACCATATCTGGCCGCAATCGCCGACAAAGTATCACCGCGTTTTACCTGATGTTTAACCGGCTTAGCTTTAGCGACTGTTTTGGCGGCGCTAACAGCGGTTGCGCGGCCCGATGCCGGAACTTTCAAGCGCTGCCCGACCCAGACCACATCATTTTTCAGTGTATTATTTTGCCGCAATACCGCCATGCTGACGCCGTACTGGCTGGCAATGCCGGATAAGGTTTCGCCGCGTTGTACTTTATGAATTTGGCTTTTTCCCGCGGCAGCTGGCTTGGCGGCAGCCGACCTGCCGCTTTGTGCGGAACTGACAACCGGCTCGGGCTGATTAACACCAGAGCGCCGTGAAGAAGAGTCAACCGCCGCTGTTTCAATCAGCGGGCGGTTTTCGACCTTTGGGTCGGCTTGTAGCGGATGCGCGAGGAAATAACTGCGTAAGCCTTTATAAATGGCATTCGCAATTTTCTCCTGATACGCGCTACTGCCTAGCAGCCGCTCCTCCGTACTATTACTGATAAAGCCGGTTTCCACTAACAATGACGGAATATCCGGTGAACGTAACACCCCAAGGCTGGCGTGTTCAGGCCGACGTTTATGAATGTCGCCAACTCTTTGCAGCTCATTCAGCACTTTGGTGGCAACGTCATAGCCTACGCGCTGAGAATGGCCAAATTGCAAATCCAATACAGCCTGACTTAAATAGGGGTCGGACGCGGTGTTTGCCAGCACATCACCGGCCCCACCCAGCAGTTCGGATTGCTTTTCATGCTGCTCCAGCCAATTGCCCATCTCACTATTAGCACGGCGATTTGACAACACCCACACCGACGCCCCTGTTGCGCTGCGGTTAGGCGCGGCATCAGCATGAATAGAGACCAACACGTTGGCCCCTTGTTTACGCGCCACATCGGAGCGGCCCATCACCGAAATGAAATAGTCGCCATTGCGGGTCAACACCGGCTTGAACATCGCGTCGCTGTTAAGTAATGCTTCAAGCCGACGGGCGATAGCAATCGTGACATTCTTCTCTTGCAAGCCATTTTGCCCGATAGCACCGGGATCTTGCCCACCGTGGCCGGCATCAATGGCCACCACCACCCGGGAGCTATTCGCGCCACTGGCGGTTTTGATTGGCCGGGAGGTATTGGTGGTGACGCGCTCACTGCTCACCACCACCGTTGGCTTGTTATTAAACGGATTTTTAGCCACTGACGTGGTATTTGCGCTGGTCACCCGCGACTCGGTATTCGCACTTGCCGCCTGTGATGTCAGCCGCCCAGCATTAGGGCTGGGCGTATTGGTTTGGCTCAGTGGCGTATTATTTTGGCTTAACCGCGTATTGTTTGGGCTGGGCGTGGATTGCACCTGACGAACCGGGGCGCTGGCCGCCGCAGTCATCGTAATCACCACGGTGTAATTGTTACCTGATTGCTGCGTGACCGCGCGAGTTTTGACTTTTTGTGTCAGTTCCAGCACCAGCCGGGTACTTTGCTCATCTTTCGGGGTACTGGAGCGAATTCTTTTCAGCAGATTTTGCCCACTAAACTCCAGTGGCAGCCCCGAGAGATTGCCACTCTGACGCACATCCAACACCACCCTTTCTGGCGAGTTTAAAGAGAAAAAGGCGTAAATCGGCTGCCCATCAAAACTGAGTGTCACCCGGCTTTCGGTCGGGCCATTGTTGACTTTAATGTCAGTGAGCTTCATGGCAAATGCACAGGGCAGAGTGAATAAACTCACGAGTACCAGCATGGCCATGGTCAGTGTTCGTTTCCAGCGCATTTTTTGCGTTAAACAATGGGGTAGCGTCAAGCTATGCGTCATTATCACATTATCCTTGCACAGCAGCTAAACGGCGCAACACATCAGCACCCGCATCAGAAATAGCCATCAGACGCGCTTCACGCCCTGCGCCCTGATAAGCCAAATGCAGTTCTACGTCCGCCGAAGGCAAGAACCCAGCCCCTTGTTGCGGCCATTCCACCAGACAGATAGCCTGCTTATCAAAATAATCACGAATACCCATAAATTCCAGCTCCTCGGGGTCAGCCAGACGATACAGGTCAAAATGGTAAACCGGCCTAGGGGCCAAAGTATAAGGCTCAACCAAAGTATAAGTCGGGCTTTTAACATGCCCCGCATGGCCAAGGGCTTGAAGGAAGCCACGGCTAAAAGTTGTTTTCCCGGCGCCTAAGTCACCGAACAGATAAATAACGCTGGCACCATTGAAGGCATGGGCCAAAGCGGCCCCTAATGCAACGGTCGCTGCCTCATCGGGCAGAGGTAACACGAGTTCTTTCATTCTGTGATATCTATCTTGCTAACTCAGGATTAACGTACTTCGGAATAACTGGCAGCAAATCTGTGGCCAGTATACCCCGGGTGCCTTGAACTTCAGCCAGTTTGTCTGCGGCAATGCCATGCACAACACAACCTGCACAAGCAGCATCATACAGCACCAGCTTTTGTGCTATCAAACTACCAATAATACCGGACAGAATATCCCCCATACCGCCAGAGGCCATACCCGCATTACCGACATCCGCAATCGCCATTTCGCCCTGTTCACTGGCAATAAGAGTACCAGCCCCTTTCAAGACCACCACACCACCATATTGTTTAACGATGTTACGGGCGGAAAGTAAGCGGTCACTCTCAATATCAGCAACGCGGCAACCGAGCAGGCGGGCCGCTTCGCCAGGATGGGGGGTCAATACCCGATTCTGACGCCTCTGCGGATTTAATGCCAGCAAGTTGAGTGCATCTGCATCCCATAATGCTGGTTTATCACTTTGTTGCAATAAATTCAGAGCATTTCTGCTCCAATCAGATTGCCCCAACCCCGGGCCAACCACCAATACATCGGCCCAATTCATGCTTTGTGTAAGAGTTTCATCCGTTAGCTCCTGCACCATCAGCTCAGGGCGAGCGGCCAGAATCGGGGCCACATGCTCAATGTGAGTGAGCACTCGCACCAACCCGCGCCAGTGCGCAAAGCGGCTTCCCCGCCATGCGAATCGCCCCGCCAAACCCTTTGTCGCCCCCACCAGCAGTAGCCGCCCGTGCTCCCCTTTGTGCGCACAAGGGCGGCGCGGTTTCAGCCATAGCGGCAGATGAACAGCAGTCAGTCGCTCAATTTGCACCGGTTGCGCCGCTAGCCATGGTGCTAAGCCCAAGTCATCACAGTGTAAATGCCCGACCCAATCGCGCGCCTGTCCGGTCAGCAAGCCGGGTTTCAGTGTGACAAAAGTCAGGGTGTGATCAGCACGAATCACTGAGCCAGGGGCCGCACCGCTATCCGCACTCAATCCAGACGGGATATCCAGCGCAATTTTTGCCGCACCATGGCGGTTTGCCGTATCAATGAGTGTTGCATAAGCCCCTTGTGGCGCTGCGCGTAGGCCAATCCCCAGCAAACCATCAATAATTAAATCGACATGTTGCGGCCACGGAATATCGGCCTGATGAATCACACCACCGGCCGCCAGCCACTGAGACTGGGCTTGATGAGCTTCGCTGGGTAATGGACGATTGCCGGGGCAAGCAATCAGAGTGACATGCAAACCGGCAGCCAAGGCGCGGCTGGCAACAATATAACCATCGCCACCGTTATTGCCGTGACCACATAAAATGAGCCAATGGCGCGCTGCTGGGTATTGCTTGCGCGCCAATTCAAAGGCGGCATTTCCTGCTCTCACCATCAGGTCAAATAAGGTCAGGGAGAAGTGTGCCGCGGCAACCGCTTCATTTCGACGCACCCAGTCCGCAGAAAAAACAGAGTGTGGTAAACTAACACCGATTTGTTTCTTACTATGGTCCGTCATGGCACACCCCCTTTTTCTGAATCAATTAGCCCAACATATCAAGCAATGGGGGCAATCGCTAGGTTTCCAGCAAGTCGGTATCTGCGATACTGATTTGTCAGCGGAAGAACCGCGCTTACAGGCCTGGCTTGATAAACAATATCATGGCGAAATGGCCTGGATGGCCCGCCACGGTATGCTGCGCGCGCGCCCCCATGAATTATTACCGGGGACTTTACGGGTAATTAGCGTGCGAATGAATTATCTGCCCGCCAAAGCAGCATTTGCCAGCACCTTAAAGAATGCAGAATGGGGGTATGTCAGCCGTTATGCATTGGGCCGTGACTATCATAAATTATTACGCCAGCGCCTGAAAAAATTGGGCGATATGATTCAGAACTATTGTCTGGAACAGAGCGGCGACCACATTAATTTCCGCCCATTTGTCGACTCAGCCCCGGTCATGGAGCGCTCGCTAGCAGCCAAAGCCGGCATTGGCTGGGTTGGTAAGCACTCACTTATATTAAACCGTGAGGCGGGCTCTTGGTTTTTCCTGGGTGAGTTACTTATTGACTTACCGCTGCCTGTCGATAAACCGCAAGAAGAGCAATGCGGGCGCTGTGTCGCCTGTATCACCACCTGCCCAACCGGGGCTATCGTGGCCCCTTATACTGTTGATGCACGCCGCTGTATCTCTTATCTGACCATTGAACTGGAAGGCGCGATACCGGAAGAATTCCGGCCACTCATGGGTAATCGCATTTATGGCTGTGATGATTGCCAGCTAATCTGCCCGTGGAACCGCTTTTCACAATTAACCGATGAAGAAGACTTCAGCCCGCGCGCGGTGCTGCATACACCGCAATTATTGGATTTATTTGCCTGGAATGAAGAAAAATTTTTACGGGTCACTGAAGGGTCTGCCATCCGGCGAATTGGCCATCTGCGCTGGTTGCGCAATATATCGGTCGCACTGGGCAATGCGCCCTACCTCGATAATATCGTCCTGGCATTGGAAGCTCGCCGCGGTATTGATGCCATGTTAGATGAACATATTGAATGGGCAATCTCACAGCAATTGAAAAGACGGTCTACACTGATTGGGGATGTTCAATCGCCGCAGAAAAAACGGCTGGTAAGAGCGATTGAAAAAGGCCTGCCACGAGACGCCTGATCCCACTTTTGCCTGATGTCGAATGACCTTGAGCAGAGTTTTTTTAACTATTTATGTTATAAATAAGCTCAGAGTTTTCCTGTGTATAAAAATAAAAACACCTTGGCAATCAAGTGCAAAAAAAAGCACAAGTGATCCGCATAACGTTTTCGAATAAAAATATATATAAATAAATCAAACAGATATAAAACAAAAATTTAAAATGATTGAATTTTGACCTGAGTACAAAAACAGCAGGATCTGTGGATAACTCTGTTGACGAAGTTAATACAATGTATGTGAGATGAGACGTAGCGCGTGACGAGGCTGTGGATAATTTGAATGAAAATTTTGGAGCGGGAAACGAGACTCGAACTCGCGACCCCGACCTTGGCAAGGTCGTGCTCTACCAACTGAGCTATTCCCGCATTGAACTGCCGTTAGGGCAATATTTGGTTATCTGAAGTAACCCGTGCTGAAAGAAATACAATTTTGGAGCGGGAAACGAGACTCGAACTCGCGACCCCGACCTTGGCAAGGTCGTGCTCTACCAACTGAGCTATTCCCGCGTCGCCATCATGTGCTGAAAACAACACATCAATATTATATTTTTTATTTCTTTTACTGCCGGCTACCTATGACTAATTTCTTTATGATTTAAGAAATTGGAGCGGGAAACGAGACTCGAACTCGCGACCCCGACCTTGGCAAGGTCGTGCTCTACCAACTGAGCTATTCCCGCACTATGTCATATTTTCCGGTACTGAATCTGTTTGCGCAAGGCTGCGAATTCTTCATCGGTACGGGGTGCGCATTATACGAGAAATCCGTTTTGCCGCAAGCCCCTGAAAGCAAAAAAATCATTTTTCGGTTTAAGTGCCGATTAAAACAGCAATATGATGTTTTTACCAGCACTGGGCAGAAGTATATACCCAAAATCATTGGAGCTGCGGTTAACTAGCCAGCCAACGCCCCGCAGCAGCAAGGATTAAGACTGAATAAAATGTTCGCGATAGTAGGCCAGCTCCGCGACCGACTCGCGAATATCATCCAGGGCTTGGTGAGTATTCTGCTTCTTAAAACCAGGCAAAATTTCAGGTTTCCAGCGGCGAGCCAGTTCTTTCAAAGTACTCACATCGAGATAACGGTAATGGAAGTAGGCTTCCAGTTCTGGCATATAACGGAACAGAAAACGCCGGTCTTGGCCCACACTGTTACCACAAATCGGGGAAGTGCCGGCCGGAACCCACTGCTTTAGAAATTCAATGGTTTGTAATTCAGCATCGTGCTCACTAAAAGGGCTGGTTTTTACCCGTTCCACTAACCCACTACCAGTATGAGTTCGCACGTTCCATTCATCCATTAGCCCAAGCTGTTCATCAGACTGATGGACGGCGAGCACCGGGCCTTCTGCCAAAATATTGAGGTTGGCATCGGTGACCAGAGTGGCTATTTCGATGATCCGATCCCGCAGCGGATCAAGGCCGGTCATTTCCAGATCGATCCAGATCAGATTGTTTTGATTCTCTGCCATGATATTTCCTACCTGTTAGCGGGGAAGACAACCGAACAAACGGTTAATTGATAAAATAATGTGTATCATAGCCCTTTTGGTCGCAACCAGCGATACATGCAAATTCAAGTGAGGCACAGTGAGCAAGAATAAACTGTCCAAAGGTCAACAACGCCGCGTGCAGGCGAACCATCAGCGCCGGCTACGCACTGATAGAAAACCTGAGTTAGATGACTCTCAGCTTGGCGATGCGCAGGAAGGTATTGTTATCAGCCGTTTCGGTCAGCATGCCGATGTTGAAGCCACTGATGGTGTTCAGCACCGTTGTAATATCCGCCGTACCATTAAATCTCTGGTAACCGGTGACCGCGTAGTTTGGCGTCCCGGCCTGCAAGCGCAGGAAGGTGTGCGAGTTAAAGGTATCGTCGAAGCCGTCCATGAGCGCACATCCGTTCTGACCCGGCCTGATCTGTATGACGGTGTGAAACCGATCGCCGCAAATATTGATCAGATAGTCATCGTTTCGGCGATCTTACCTGAACTTTCCCTCAATATTATTGATCGCTATCTGGTGGCCTGTGAAACATTAGATGTCGAGCCGTTAATTGTACTGAATAAAATCGATTTACTGGATGCCGATGGCCGTAAATTCGTTGATGGCATGATGGATATCTACCGCCGAATTGGCTACAACGTATTAGAAGTTTCAAGCCAAACTCGTGAAGGAATGGAGGCATTTGAGCAAGCACTAGCTGGGCGGATCAGCATCTTTGCCGGGCAGTCAGGTGTCGGTAAATCCAGCCTCTTGAATGCTTTGTTACCGCCAACTGATAACGAAATTTTGGTCAATGCCGTTTCAGATAACTCAGGTTTGGGCCAGCACACCACCACCGCCGCCCGGTTATATCACTTCCAGCATGGCGGTGATGTGATTGATTCACCAGGAGTACGTGAGTTCGGCCTCTGGCATCTGGCTGCGGAACAAATTACCCAAGGATTTGTCGAATTCCGTGATTATCTGGGCCATTGCAAGTTCCGCGATTGTAGCCATACCACCGATCCTGGTTGTGCGCTGCGCGAAGCGGTAGAGCAAGGCAAAATTGCCGAAGAGCGCTTTGATAATTATCATCGGATTCTTGAAAGTATGGAGCAGGTGAAGCCGCGCAAGACATCAGATAGCGACGAAAAGTGATGTCCGCATAGCATTCTATACTGAATGACTTATACCCTACATAATCCGGGGTGCAGGCGAGTATACATGGGTAGGTGCAGGTAGCTACAATGCGCCCCCATTTTTATAGCTCATAGAAAACCCAAGAGGTCTACGTGCTCGACAGTATCAAAATCAGATTGCAGTATTTACTCCCTAAACATGGCCTGACCCGCTTGGCCGGCTGGGGCGCAGATAAACAAGGTGGCTGGTTGACACAACTGGTTATCAAAGCCTTTGCCCGCTACTACAATGTCGATATGAAAGAGGCGCAAGATCCTGAATTCTCTGCTTATCGTACCTTTAATGAATTCTTTGTCCGCCCGTTACGCGCCGGTGTGCGCCCGGTTGTTGCTGAAGAAAATCTATTAGCCCAACCTGCGGATGGCGCGATTAGTCAGTTAGGCACCATCCATGATGGGCAAATCTTGCAAGCCAAAGGCCACAACTACAGTGTTGAAGCTTTGCTGGCGGGTAACTATATGCTGGCCGCCGAGTTCCAGAATGGCCAGTTTATCACCACTTATTTGGCCCCCCGTGACTACCACCGGGTGCATATGCCATGTGAGGGTGTGTTGCGCGAAATGATTTATGTGCCGGGCGATTTATTCTCCGTCAATCCATTGACCGCAGCGAATGTGCCTAATCTGTTCGCCCGTAATGAACGTGTCATTTGTATCTTTGATACCGCCTTTGGCCCGATGGCGCAAATTTTGGTCGGTGCCACTATCGTCGGAAGCATAGAAACGGTCTGGGCTGGCACCATCACCCCACCACGGCAGGGCGTTATTCGCCGCTGGACTTATCCGCAAGCCGGTAGCGAGGGCGCAATCACGCTGGAAAAAGGGCAAGAAATGGGCCGCTTTAAATTGGGCTCCACGGTAATTAACTTGTTTGCTGAGGCTAAAGTGTATCTGGCGCCACAGTTAAACAGCGGCTCGGTGACCCGCATGGGTGAACTGCTCGCCGAAGCCGTCCCTGTTACCCCGCCGTGCTAGTCTCGGCTGATAAGTAACTGATGTTAAGGAACCCATACGTGCGCCTAATCATTTCATGGTTTTCTGCAATATTACTGTCAGCGGTAATGTTGTTATCCCTGCCTCTTTATGCCGCAACTCAGCCAAATGAAGACCAGCTCAGACAAGAGCTGAAACAGGCTGAAGCTAATAAGGGGATGATAAATCAGGCAGAAATTGTGCAAGCGCTGCAAGGGGCCCTTAGCTGGCTGGCCGATGCAAAAGAGTCTGATATTCGCGCCCAGCAGTACCAAAAAGCCATTGATGACTTTCCCAAGCTGACTCGAGAGTTACGCCAACAACTGGCACAGGAGGGGGATAAACCCCTGCCTGTGCCAAACAATATGTCCACGTCCGAACTGGAACAGCAAGTGCTGCAAATCAGCAGCCAATTGCTAGAGTTGAACCGCCTATCGCAGCAGGAACAAGACCGCGCGCGGGAAATCAGTGAGTCACTCAATCAGCTCCCGCAGCAACAATCAGAAGCCCGGCGCATTCTGACCGAAATCAATACGCGACTTCAGGCACAAAATAGCCCCACGACCCCTGTAGCACAGGCGCAATTGGCATTATTGCAGGCTGAAGCCGTCGCCCGCAAAGCTAAGGTCAACGAGTTGGAGCTTTCCCAGCTCTCCGCCAATAATCGCCAAGAACTGTCACGGCTGCGGGCCGAGCTATACAAAAAACGCCAGGAACGGGTCGATGCCCAGCTCCAGACTTTACGTAACAATCTGAATAATCAGCGTCAACAAGCCGCAGAACAAGCACTTGAGCGCACAGAACTACTGGCGGAACAAGGCGGTGATTTACCCGAGTCGATTACCCAACAGTTACAAATAAACCGTGATTTGTCCCAAGCACTGAATCAGCAAGCGCAGCGCATCGATCTGATTTCCTCACAGCAACGCCAGGCGGTCACCCAAACTCAGCAAGTTCGCCAGGCACTGAGCACCATCCGCGAGCAAGCTCAGTGGTTGGGGGTGTCAACCGCATTGGGTGAAGCATTGCGCGCCCAAGTAGCCAGATTGCCCGATGTGCCAAAATCTCAGCAATTGGATCGCGACATGGCCCAATTGCGCGTTCAGCGCCTGCAATATGAAGACATGCTGGAGAAATTACAGCAGCAAAATGTCAAATTAACCCAAGACGATGGCACGCCACTGACCACTGAGCAACAGCGAATTTTGGATGCCCAATGGCGCACACAGCGCGAGTTACTCAACTCTTTGCTGTCTGGCTATGACACTCAGATTCTAGAGCTGACCAAGCTGAAAGTCGCCAATAGCCAGCTCGTGGATGCCCTAAGTGAAGTGCGCGAAGCGACCCACCGTTACCTGTTTTGGGTGGCGGATGTCAGCCCGATATCACTCTCTTACCCGATTAACGTCGCCCAAGATCTTACCCGTTTGCTGACGCTCGATACCCTCTCGCAGCTGAGCGGGGCATTCGTCATGATGGTGACCACCCAGGACACATTGCTGCCAATTATTGGTGCCCTGCTGTTCGTCGGTTTCAGTCTCAGCTCACGTCGTCACTATCATGCTTTTCTTGAGCGCGCCAGCAGTCGGGTGGGTAAGGTTACGCAAGACCATTTCTCCCTGACATTACGCACCGTTTTCTGGTCGATTCTGATGGCGTTGCCATTGCCCGTCTTGTGGGCGGCGGTTGGCTATGGTTTACAAAGTGCATGGTCGTATTCGATGGCGATTGCCATTGGCAATGCTGTCACTGCGACCGTGCCGGTGCTGTGGGTGTTTATGATAAGCGCCGCATTTGCCCATCCGCACGGCCTGTTTATTACTCATTTCCGCTGGTCACCAGCCCAAGTCGGGCGGGCAATGCGCTTTTATCGTATGTCTGTGTGGTTGATTATCCCACTGATGATGGCGCTGATTACTTTCGAAAATTATAACGATCGCGAGTTTGCCGGCACACTTGGCCGGTTATGCTTTATTTTGCTGTGTATTGCCTTAAGTTTAGTGACCAATAGCCTCAAGCGGGCCGGTATTCCGCTCTATCTGGATAAAAAAGGCTCGGGTGAGAATATTGTTAATGCGGCACTATGGGGGCTTTTGCTCTCTGCGCCACTGATTGCGGCATTGGCCTCTGCCCTGGGTTATCTCACGACGTCACAAGCATTATTAGCCCGTCTGGAGACCTCGGTTGCTATCTGGTTCTTCTTGTTGGTGGTTTACCATATTATTCGCCGCTGGATGCTGATTCAGCGCCGCCGGATTGCTTTTGATCGTGCTAAACAGCGCCGGGCTGATATTTTGGCGCAACGGGCCCGTGGCGAGGATGATACGCCGCACAATAACAGCACTGAGGGCTCCATTGATGTCGAAGAGCCGGTTATCGATCTGGATGTGATCAGCGCCCAATCACTGCGGTTGGTGCGATCTATTCTGACGATGGTCGCGTTAGTGTCGGTGATTGTGCTGTGGTCTGAGATTCACTCCGCTTTCGGTTTCCTGGAAAACATTCGTCTGTGGGATGTGTCATCCACCATTAATGGCGTTGAGTCCGTGCAGGCGATCACCATGGGATCTTTATTGATTGCCATTCTGGTGATGATTGTCACTGCCCAGTTAGTGCGTAACTTGCCTGCTCTGCTGGAGCTGGCGCTGCTACAGCATCTGGATCTGACGCCCGGAACGGGCTACGCCATTTCCACTATCACCAAGTATCTGTTGATCCTGTTTGGTGGCTTACTCGGCTTCTCGATGCTGGGGATTGAATGGGCGAAATTCCAGTGGCTAGTTGCCGCATTAGGTTTGGGGTTGGGCTTCGGCTTGCAGGAGATTTTTGCCAACTTTGTATCCGGCTTGATAATCTTGTTCGAGAAACCGATCCGTATCGGCGATACTGTGACCATTCGCGATCTCACCGGTAGCGTCACCAAGATAAACACCCGGGCAACCACTATCTCTGATTGGGACCGCAAAGAAATTATCGTGCCGAACAAGGCCTTTATTACCGAGCAATTTATTAACTGGTCACTGTCTGACTCGATTACTCGTGTGGTGCTGACAGTACCGGCCCCGGCAGAAACCAGCAGTGAGGAAGTGACCGAAGTCTTACTGACCGCCGCGCGCCGCTGTACCTTGGTATTGGATAACCCGCCACCGGAGGTCTATTTGGTCGACCTCCAGCAAGGGATTCAGATTTTCGAGCTGCGTATCTATGCCGCCGAAATGGGCCATCGAATGCCGCTGCGCCATGAGATTCACCAGTTAATTCTGGCCGGTTATCGTGAGCACGGCATTACACTGCCGTTCCCACCATTCCAAGCCCGTCTGGAAACTCTGGGCCGTGGGCGAGTGGTGTCCTCAAGCCGCCCCCGCGCACCGGGCAGTTTGTAAGATCAATCAGTGAATAAGACACAAAAATGCCCTGACCTGTGAAGGTTCAGGGCATTTCTTTTCACACCGCTGCGCCACAAAAGACACTCGCATTCCTCAAAGTCATTGGTGTTGCAACAAGGCCGCAAGTGAGCGCATCCCGATGAGCTTACTGTAGTAAGTGATTCGGGTAAGCGAGTGCAGCGAACACCGCTGCGGCGCCAAGGACGAAGAGGAATTAGGCAATATCGACTGGGAAGGCAATAACATCACTCAACCTTTCCGCGCCCAACGCCAACATCACCAGGCGGTCAACCCCTAGCGCCACACCAGAACAATCGGGCAGGCCGTGCTTCAGGGCATTAATCAGATTCATATCAATGGGATGCGGTGGTAAACCGCGCTTTTCACGGCTGCGATTATCTTGCTCAAAACGTTTCAGTTGTTCATCGCCATCAGTCAGTTCATGGAAACCATTCGCCAGTTCAATGCCTTTGAAGTAAACCTCAAAACGTTCTGCTACCCGATGATCTTCCGTGCTTATCACCGCGAGGGAGGCCTGAGAGGCCGGGAAATGATAGACAAAAGCCGGCTTTTCGCGGCCAATGTGCGGCTCAACCCCGACAGTGAACAGCAATTGCAGCAGGGTGTCGCGATCTTCTTCTGTCGCCGCAATATTGCTTAAATCCAGTTTGGCTGCCGCTTCACGTAATTGCGCTTTATCCGCCGACAGGGGGTCAATATCCAAATGGCGCAAGAATGCTTGTTGATAAGACAGGGTTTCTGCACTGCTGCAATCCAAAATTTGCTGCAAGAGGTCATCAACCTCATTCATCAGGCGATACATATCATAATGCGGGCGATACCATTCCAGCATAGTGAATTCAGGATTGTGATAACGGCCGGCCTCTTCATTGCGGAAACTGCGCCCCAATTGATAGATAGAACCGCTGCCCGCCGCCAACAGGCGCTTCATGTGATATTCCGGGCTGGTCATCATGTACAGCGTCACACCATCGGCAGCGCCCGGGCCAACAAACCGGGTTTGGAATGGGACTAAATGAATGTCCGTCACTGTCGCTTGGCTCATGGTGGGCGTTTCAACTTCTAATACGCCACGATCGGTAAAAAAACGCCGGATCTCTGCCATTATTGCTGCGCGCTTCAACAAATTGGCGATAGGTGCACTCGGCTGCCAGCTTGCCGTTTCGCTCATGGTGGTTAACTCCGAAATCAAACAGGGGATGCAGTCTACTCGCATCTACCCACTCAGACAAATCTGTCACTCACCTGGCAGATTTCCCGCGCAAATTTAGCATTTCACTCTGTGAAAAAGACTTTTGCCCAGCATATCCTGTTTGGGATCACGTTTTTGCTAGTAATGCCCTTGAGGTGGTTCAAATAAAACAAAACAATCGATCACATCAAATTTCTGTCACTGAGCATTAGGTATAATTATTTCCATACAAAAAGTAAGAAATAGCTATTCTTAATTGAATAATTATCGTTACTCGCTAATAAGTTAGCGTAATAAGAATATTAAAAAACATATTAAGAATAGAAATTCACTTTTATCTACCCGAGTACCACGGGTATAGGATTTTCACTTGAACAATGGAGAAGCGCAGTGCAAACCTTTAACGCCGATCTTGCCATTATTGGGGCCGGGGGCGCTGGTTTACGTGCAGCAATAGCCGCAGCGGAAGCCAACCCTCAGCTGAAGATTGCTCTGATCTCGAAAGTATACCCAATGCGCAGCCATACTGTGGCCGCAGAAGGGGGATCAGCTGCTGTCACACAGGACCACGATACCTTTGACTATCATTTTCACGACACCGTTGCCGGTGGTGACTGGTTATGCGAACAAGATGTTGTAGACCATTTTGTTCACCACTGCCCACAAGAAATGGCGCAGTTAGAAATTTGGGGCTGCCCATGGAGTCGTAAACCAGACGGTTCAGTTAACGTTCGCCGCTTCGGCGGAATGAAAATTGAGCGCACGTGGTTTGCCGCGGATAAAACCGGCTTCCACATGCTACATACTCTGTTCCAAACCTCGTTAAAATACCCGCAAATTCAACGCTTTGATGAACACTTCGTGCTGGATATTCTAGTCGATGATGGGCAGGCTCGCGGTGTTGTTGCCATGAATATGATGGAAGGCACCCGGGTACAAATCCGCGCGAATGCCGTGGTCATGGCGACCGGGGGGGCAGGCCGAGTTTATCGCTATAACACCAACGGCGGTATTGTTACCGGTGATGGTATGGGGATGGCATTCCACCACGGCGTTCCGCTGCGGGATATGGAATTTGTGCAATATCACCCTACTGGCTTGCCAGGCTCAGGCATCCTGATGACCGAAGGCTGTCGTGGTGAAGGCGGTATTCTGGTCAATAAAGATGGTTATCGCTATTTGCAGGATTACGGCATGGGGCCTGAAACCCCGCTCGGAGAGCCGAAGAACAAATACATGGAATTGGGCCCGCGCGATAAAGTCTCGCAAGCTTTCTGGCATGAATGGCGGGCTGGGCGCACTATCGCCACACCGCGTGGTGATGTGGTCTATCTGGACTTGCGCCACTTGGGCGAGAAAAAACTGCTTGAGCGCCTACCCTTTATCTGTGAACTGGCAAAAGCTTATGTGGGGGTTGACCCGGTTAAAGACCCCATCCCGGTGCGCCCAACCGCGCATTACACTATGGGCGGCATCGAAACTAACCAGCAATGTGAAACTCGCATTAAAGGGCTATTTGCAGTCGGCGAATGTTCTTCTGTTGGCCTGCACGGTGCGAACCGCTTGGGGTCCAACTCACTGGCCGAACTGGTGGTCTTTGGTCGGGTGGCTGGCGAGCAAGCTGCTGCACGCGCCATGGAAAGCAAACCGGCCAACGGCAGCGCATTAGATGCGCAAGCACGTGATGTGGAAACCCGCCTGAGCAATCTGATGAAACAGGAAGGGACTGAGAATTGGTCTAAAATTCGTGATGAAATGGGCCTGTCAATGGAAGAGGGTTGTGGCATTTACCGCACCCCGGAACTGATGCAGAAAACGGTGGATAAACTGGCTGAGCTCAAAGAGCGCTTCAAACGCGTGAAAATCACCGATAATTCCAGTGTATTCAATACCGACCTGCTCTACACCATCGAACTGGGTTATGGCCTGGATGTCGCCGAATGTATGGCCCACTCAGCACTGAATCGCAGAGAATCTCGCGGCGCGCACCAACGTTTGGATGAAGGCTGCACCGAGCGTGATGATGTTAACTTCCTCAAGCACACTCTCGCTTTCCATACTCCGGGTGGCGCACCACGTCTTGAGTACAGCGACGTAAAAATTACCAAGTTGGCACCAGCAAAACGTGTTTATGGTGGTGAAGCCACAGCACAAGATGCTAAAGATGCCAAAGATTTAAAGGATAAGGAGCAGGCGAATGACTGATATGAAAGTCCTGAAAATGGAGGTCATGCGCTATAACCCGGAACGTGATAGCGCACCCCACTTCGAAACCTTTGAAGTGCCCTACGATGAGCAGACGTCTCTGCTGGATGCATTGGGTTATATCAAAGATAACCTGGCACCGGATCTCTCTTATCGCTGGTCTTGCCGCATGGCAATTTGCGGTTCGTGCGGCATGATGGTCAACAAGGTACCCAAACTCGCCTGTAAGACTTTCCTGCGCGAATATACCGGCGGGATGAAAGTTGAGGCACTGGGGAACTTCCCTATCGAGCGCGATTTAGTGGTTGATATGACTCACTTTATTGAGAGCCTGGAGGCCATCAAACCGTATATTATTGGCAATGAGCGCAACCCGAAAGACGGCCCGAATAAGCAGACTCCGGCGCAGATGGCAAAATACCATCAGTTCTCTGGCTGTATTAACTGCGGTCTGTGTTACGCCGCTTGTCCACAATTTGGCCTCAATCCTGAGTTTATCGGCCCGGCAGCCATCACTCTGGCCCACCGCTACAATCTGGATAACCGTGACCACGGTAAGAAAGAGCGTATGCCGCAGCTTAACGGCAAAAATGGTGTCTGGAGTTGTACTTTCGTCGGCTACTGTTCTGAAGTTTGTCCTAAGCATGTTGACCCTGCCGCCGCTATCCAGCAAGGCAAGGTTGAGAGTGCAAAAGACTTCATGATAGCCATGCTGAAACCACAATAAGGGAGGGGAAAAGTAATGACGACTAAACGTAAAGCTTACGTCCGTGGCATGGCCCCGAACTGGTGGCAACAGCTTGGTTTCTATCGCTTTTATATGTTGCGTGAAGGTACCTCTTTGCCCACAGTGTGGTTCAGTATTCTGTTGATTTACGGAGTATTCGCACTGAAAAACGGCCCTGCTGGCTGGGAAGGTTTTGTCGGGTTCCTGCAAAACCCATTGGTGTTATTAATCAATATTATTACGTTATTGGCCGCCGTGTTACATACCAAAACCTGGTTTGAACTGGCCCCCAAAGCCGCCAATATTATTGTTAAAGACGAAAAAATGGGCCCAGAGCCAGTTATCAAGGCGCTGTGGGTTGTGACTATCGTGGTTAGCGCGATTATCCTGGCCGTTGCCTTACTCTAACTCGGAGGAGAACAAGATGAATCAAGTCCCTAAGCGCTCCGATGAACCTATCTTCTGGGGTCTGTTCGGCGCGGGCGGCATGTGGAGTGCCATTATTGCCCCGGCAGTTATTCTGTTAGTCGCTATTTTGCTCCCCCTGGGGGCTTTTCCCGGCGAAGCATTGAGCTATGAGCGCATATTGGCCTTCTGCCAGAGTTTCATTGGCCGGGTATTCCTGTTGCTGATGATTATTCTGCCACTCTGGTGCGGTTTACACCGTATCCACCATGCGATGCATGATTTGAAAATCCACGTCCCTGCTGGGAAGTGGGTGTTCTATGGGTTGGCTGCCATTCTAAGTGTGGTCGCTATCATCGGTGTCCTGACACTGTAATTACCCATGCCCGCTCAGCGGCCCGTGCTCATGCCGGGCCGTTTTTTTTCCACCAATCCCCTATTCCACCAATAACTCAGATTCATCCATTTGCCTCTTTCATAAATGATAGCTATTCTCAATCACAAGCTAATGATTGGAATACTAAGGAATACTGATGCATCTGTGGTCAAAATTATCCGTATTAGCGGCAACCTTATTTTCTGTCGCTTGCAGTGTTACCCCACCAAAAGACGTGAAAATCGTCGATAACTTCCAATTACCCCGCTATCTCGGCACGTGGTATGAAATTGCCCGGCTAGACCACTCCTTTGAGCGCGGGTTAGACCATGTCACCGCTAATTACTCACTCCGTGATGATGGCGGGGTAAAAGTCATTAACCGAGGTTATAACGCGAAGAAACAGCAGTGGCAGGAAAGCATCGGGAAAGCCTATTTTATTGGCTCGCCACACCAAGCTTCACTCAAAGTTTCATTCTTCGGCCCGTTTTATGGCGGATATAATGTTATTGATTTAGATGACAAATATCAGCACGCGTTGATTGCTGGCCCTAACCGGGATTATCTGTGGATTTTATCGCGCACACCAACAATTGATAACCAAACGCGAGACCGCCTGGTCGCCGTCGCGAAAAATTATGGTTTCCCGGTGGAAGAATTGATATGGGTTAAGCAGGGAGAGCTGAGTTTAGGCCAATGACCGCGTGAGCCGTTTACCTTCGGCTATTCGTTAAGGGGGATATTCCCCCCTTATCATTTATGACGCCAATTTTAACCCAATAATTCCAGCTAAAATCAGCCCCAAACTGCAAACTCGCGCCAAGCTGGCCGATTCACCCAGCAGCATAATACCGAGGATCGCCGTCCCCACCGCGCCAATCCCCGTCCAAACCGCATAAGCTGTCCCTGCGGGTAGCGTTTTCATAGCATAAGCCAACAAAAATACACTGGCCGCCATGGCTATCAGAGTCACAACACTGGGTGTCAGCCGTGTAAAACCATGGGAATACTTCAAGCCGATAGCCCAAATAACTTCCAATAAACCTGCAATAACCAGAATAATCCAAGCCATGGTAACCCCCTCGCTCAGGCGGGGTCGTCCCCGAGATAACAGATACGTGCTGGGTCGTCCCAGGCAGCAGATAGATAAGAATGATACGTTAGCACGCAAGATAATAAGCAGCAATATCATGAGCAATCAAAAATGAATCCGGCGACGGTGAGTGCCGATAAAAGCTCAACTAGGGCTTATTCCGCTCACCCCAGATAACAGAAAACCGCCGATTTAGCGGTTTTCTTTCATTCTACGCGCGATGTTCTATCACACCTGAAGAGTTGTGACTTATTTAACGCGAGAGACGTATTCGCCAGAGCGGGTATCAACTTTGATGACTTCGCCGACCTGCACGAACAGTGGCACTTTGACCACAGCACCGGTGCTCAGGGTTGCTGGCTTACCACCAGTACCGGCGGTATCACCTTTCAGGCCCGGATCAGTGTCAACAATTTCAAGTTCAATAAAGTTTGGTGGAGTCACCGAGATAGGCTGACCATTCCACAGAGTTACGATACATTCGGCTTGATCAATCAGCCACTTAGCATTATCGCCAATCGCTTTAGCATCGGCTTGCAGTTGTTCGTAAGTCTCGTTATTCATAAAGTGCCAGAACTCACCGTCGTTATACAGGTAAGTCAGGTTCAGGTCGTTAACGTCAGCGCCTTCCAGAGAATCTGTTGATTTGAAGGTCTTTTCCACACGCCCGCCAGTCAGCAAGCGGCGCATTTTAACACGAGCAAAAGCCTGGCCTTTGCCCGGTTTTACGAATTCGCTGGACTCCACTGCATAAGGCTCGCCCTCAAACATGATTTTAAGACCGGGACGAAAATCGTTGCTATAATAACTGGCCATAATGGTCCTCAAGAAACTGGTAGTAAGCCTAAAAAATGGCAAGTATTGTAACCCGAAACATGCCAATTAGAGAAGATTGGTTGCAACAACTCGCCGATGTAATTACCGATCCGGACGAATTGCTAAGAATTCTGTTGCTAAATGAACATCCTAGCCTGCAACAAGGGAGTGCTGCACGTCGTTTATTTCCTTTACGAGTACCCCGAGCATTTGTTTCGCGCATGCAACCGGGGAATCCATCAGACCCTTTATTGCTTCAAGTGCTCACGGCACGGGAAGAATTTATCGCGGCCCCCGGTTTTACCAATGACCCACTTGATGAACAGCGTAGCGTAGTACCCGGTCTATTGCACAAGTACCGTAACCGCGCGTTATTACTGGTCAAGGGCGGCTGTGCCGTCAATTGCCGCTATTGTTTTCGCCGTCATTTCCCTTATCAGGATAACCAAGGCAACAAAGCCAATTGGCGTCAGGCGCTGGATTATGTCCGCCAACATCCTGAACTGGACGAGATTATTTTCTCGGGCGGCGACCCGCTAATGGCCAAAGACAGCGAACTCGACTGGTTACTGGACGAAATAGAAAGCATCCAGCATATCAAACGCTTACGCATCCACACTCGTTTGCCTGTCGTCATTCCTGCGCGTATTACTCCGGCACTATGCCAACGACTGGGGGATTCACGCTTACAAGTGTTGATGGTGACACACATCAACCACGCCAATGAAATTGACTCATCTTTACGCGCCGGTATGGCACAGCTAAAACAGGTGGGTGTGACCCTCTTAAACCAGAGTGTGTTGTTGCGCGGGGTCAATAATGATGCCGAGGTCTTGGCAACCTTAAGTAATACATTATTTGATGCCGGCATTCTGCCTTATTACATCCATGTGCTGGATAAAGTACAAGGTGCTGCTCATTTTATGGTTGATGATGAGGAAGCTCGGCAATTAATGAAAGGTTTACTCAGCCGGGTATCCGGTTATCTGGTTCCGCGTCTGGCGCGAGAAATCGGAGGGCAGCCCAGCAAAACACCGCTGGATCTACGATTAATGCAAGATACATTATCAGCAGAATAAGCAACAGGGGATGCCATGACACCCCCTGATTTATTTACGTTCGTGCTGTAAATATTAAGGGCACTTGTAAACTTCGCCGACTATTTTGCTGTCTAGCGGTGCGAAACTTGATAAGAAGGTTTCACTCGGGCTGGTTGCGCCATAGATAACATTACCGCCCATTGCCGCCGCTTTATTGCGCAGGTCATTTGCCGCACCACGCATTGAGCTGCTTTCACCGCTTGAGATCCAATTGCTCTGAGTGCCCGTCACCTGCCCAATCAACTGGCATTCACTACCCGGTTTGGTATCAGAGAACTTCACTTGCTCGCCCGCTGAACTCAATTGATTCGTGGAGCTACAACCTGCCAGCAACAGTGCCGCTGAAAGACCAAGTAACACTTTAATCCGCATTTTTTTCCCCATGAGAAGTTGAGAATCACGCTAAAGATTACCAGAAAGCACCGCTGCCGCTTAGGCATCCGCTGCCGAAATTATCCAAATACTCGATGTCGAGCCTGATGGTTAATGATTAACAGTTTACACATTAAATCAGAAACGAAGACAATAAAAAGTCCTGTAATCATCACACAGAGTGAAATAAAACCGCTTTTGGCGCACTAAGTTGCAAAATATGAATAAGAAAAGGCTGAGTATAAAGCCTGGATGAGGTGAGGTTACGACAGGAATTGACTGTATAGCTGATTTTTCCTATAAAAAAAGCGAGCAGGTTGCCCCACTCGCTTTAGGTTTATAGCTAAATCAGCAATCAATGAAGCTATAGGGTTGGGAGCATTACATCATGCCGCCCATGCCGCCCATACCACCCATGCCGCCAGCGCCCATATCAGCACCTTTATCATCACGTGGCAGGTCAGTTATCATGCACTCGGTGGTGATCATCAGACCAGCAATAGAGGCTGCGTACTGCAGAGCAGAACGAGTCACTTTAGTTGGGTCCAAGATACCCATCGCGATCATGTCGCCGTATTCTTCGCTGTACGCGTTGTAGCCGTAGCTACCTGAACCCGCTTTAACGTTGTTCGCGATAACAGATGCTTCTTCACCGGCGTTAACTACGATCTGGCGCAGTGGAGATTCCATCGCGCGCAGAGCAACTTTGATACCCACGTTCTGGTCTTCGTTGTCGCCTTTCAGACCAGCCGCAGTGATAGCAGCTGCAGCACGAATCAGAGCAACACCACCACCCGCAACTACGCCTTCTTCTACCGCAGCACGAGTTGCGTGCAGAGCATCTTCAACGCGCGCTTTTTTCTCTTTCATTTCAACTTCAGTTGCAGCGCCAACTTTGATAACGGCAACGCCGCCAGCCAGTTTAGCCACACGCTCTTGCAGTTTTTCTTTGTCGTAGTCAGAAGTCGCATCTTCAATTTGCTGACGGATCTGAGCAACTCGGCCCTGAATCCCAGCTTCGTCGCCTACGCCATCAATGATGATAGTGGTGTCTTTGTTGATAACAACACGTTTCGCCTGACCCAGATCTTCCAGGGTGGTTTTTTCCAGCTCCAGGCCGATCTCTTCAGAGATAACCGTACCGCCAGTCAGGGTAGCGATGTCTTGCAGCATAGCTTTACGACGATCACCGAAACCAGGTGCTTTAACAGCGGCAACTTTAACAATACCGCGCATGGTGTTCACCACCAGAGTTGCCAGAGCTTCACCTTCAACATCCTCTGCAATGATCAGCAGTGGTTTACCGGCTTTCGCGACGGCTTCCAGCACTGGCAGCATTTCACGGATGTTAGAGATTTTCTTATCAGCTAACAGGATGAATGGGCTTTCAAGTTCAATAGAACCAGTTTCTGGTTTATTGATGAAGTAAGGAGACAGGTAGCCACGGTCGAACTGCATACCTTCTACCACGTCCAGCTCGTCTTGCAGGCCTGAACCTTCTTCAACGGTGATAACGCCCTCTTTACCGACTTTTTCCATCGCTTGTGCAATCAGCTCACCCACAGTTGAGTCTGAGTTTGCAGAGATGGTACCTACCTGAGCAATCGCTTTAGAATCAGAGCAAGGTACAGACAGTTTTTTCAGCTCTTCAACCGCAGCGATAACAGCTTTGTCGATACCGCGTTTCAGGTCCATTGGGTTCATGCCGGCCGCAACTGCTTTCAGGCCTTCAGTGATAATGGATTGAGCCAATACAGTTGCAGTGGTAGTGCCGTCACCTGCCGCGTCATTCGCTTTAGAGGCAACTTCTTTAACCATCTGTGCACCCATGTTCTCAAACTTGTCTTCCAGTTCTACCTCACGCGCAACAGACACACCATCTTTGGTGATAGTTGGAGAGCCAAAAGACTTGTCCAGAACTACGTTACGGCCTTTCGGGCCCAGGGTCACTTTTACTGCATCAGCAAGAATGTTTACGCCGCGTAGCATTTTGATGCGGGCGTCGTTACCGAATTTTACGTCTTTAGCTGCCATTGGTATGATTTCCCTTAACTCGTTCAGTTCAGAAGATTAGAGAGCGCGAATTACGCTTCAACAATTGCCAGAATGTCACTTTCGGACATGATCAACACTTCTTCATGGTCGATCTTCTCTGACTTCACGCCGTAACCATCGTTGAAAATAACGATGTCGCCAACTTTCACATCCAGCGGCTTGATCTCACCGTTATCTAGGATGCGACCATTGCCGACTGCCAGAACTTCACCACGGGTAGATTTGCCCGCTGCAGTGCCAGTCAGAACGATGCCGCCAGCAGATTTGGATTCAACTTCTTTGCGCTTGACGATAACGCGGTCATGCAATGGACGAATTTTCATTGATAGCTCTCCTATTGAGAAGGTCCGTATCAGATTTAGGATTAATATCGGTATGCCTTCATAACCGATACCGTGGCTATCTTAATGGGGGCGGCTTCACACCGCTTCAAGGGAGAGAACAAAAAAAATTTCAGTTTTTTCTTGTCCCGCAGTGACTCATATTAGCCACCACGCCATCGCCCCATTAAAGAAAGCGTTATGATTTACCTTGCGAATTTATGGTTAATAAACAATCAATTAGATTTATGACTATTTATTTATCATCTTTGAAGCGATTATCTGTCGATTTATCATCCTCATCCGGACGATGCTCGACGATAAAGCGGTCATCGGCTTTGCGCTGAAACTCACCATCGAAGGTATTTCCGCCCCCCATAGGGCCACTGCCCGTGCCAAAACCACCGCCACGGTAAATGTGCAAATGCGGCATCAACTTTAATGTTAATGACTTTTGAATCGGAGGTAAGAGCAGCAGCAAGCCGAGGAAGTCAGTAAAGAAACCCGGGATCAACAGTAAGAAACCGGCCAATACTAACGACACGCTTTTCACCATTTCTGCCGCCGGGCTTTCACCCGCAGCCAGCTTTTGCTGCATCTGCATAAAGGTTTTGATTCCCTGATTACGCACCAGAGAGATCCCCACACAGGAGCTGAGGATAACCAGTAATAGGGTAACTAACACCCCCAACACTGCTGCTACCTTGATAAATATCGATATTTCTATGTATGCCAATAAAAATATCAGCGCTAACGGTAACCAACGCACCGCATTCTCCTTATTCCAATCATTCAGTACCTCTCATCAGGGCAAACCTGACTGACAGATACCATGAAAACCTGGACCCGGCTGGTGCTGACACTGTTTTTCCCTTATTAGCGGATTTCAGCATCAACTCCCCCTTCAACGAGGGTCGACCCCCATAAAATGGTGGTGATTGACTCGCTTTTCAAGTTAGGGGAATTATTTTATTACTCATTAGTACAACTGTGAGATAAATCACAGATATCAGATCATCTCAATTTATTCCGACCATATAGTGATCCTAGTTCAAGGCTTTTTATCATTAAGCAGCATATGATCCTGTCAGCAATAAGATGAATGGTTAATCTTTCCGCACTAAAGGTTCATTGCGGCATCATATTGCCCACGGCGGCATAATTTAGTTAACAAATACAAAACAAGACAGCACATTAGAGAAGGTTCTCATGTCAAATAACATTCGTATTGAAGAAGACCTGTTAGGTACACGAGAAGTCCCCGCAGAGGCTTACTACGGTGTTCATACCCTGCGTGCGATTGAAAACTTCTATATCAGTAACAGCAAGATAAGTGATGTTCCAGAATTTGTCCGCGGCATGGTTATGGTAAAAAAAGCGGCGGCGATGGCGAACAAAGAGTTACACACCATCCCACGCAAGATTGCTGACATTATTATCCAAGCTTGTGATGAAGTTCTGGACAAAGGCAAATGCATGGATCAGTTCCCGGTAGACGTGTTCCAAGGCGGCGCCGGCACTTCTTTGAACATGAATACCAACGAAGTTCTGGCCAATATCGGCTTGGAACTGATGGGTCACCAGAAAGGGGAATATCAATACCTCAACCCTAACGACCATCTGAACAAATGCCAATCCACCAACGATGCCTACCCCACCGGTTTCCGCATCGCGGTCTATGCCTCTATCATGAAATTGATCGACGCAATCAAAGAACTCGGCGATGGTTTCGGTAGAAAATCTAAAGAATTCGAAAAAATCCTGAAAATGGGCCGTACCCAGTTACAGGACGCCGTACCAATGACTTTGGGGCAGGAATTCCGCGCCTTCCAGGTCTTACTGAACGAAGAAACCAAAAACTTGCAACGTACCGCTGAATTGCTGCTGGAAGTTAACTTAGGTGCGACAGCCATCGGTACCGCACTGAACACGCCAGAAGGTTATCAACAACTGGCAGTGCAAAAACTGGCCGAAATCAGTGGGCTGGCATGTGTGCCAGCAGAAGATTTGATTGAAGCAACCTCTGACTGCGGTGCTTACGTGATGGTGCACAGTGCCCTGAAGCGCCTGGCCGTTAAGATGTCAAAAATCTGTAACGACTTGCGCCTGCTATCCTCTGGCCCGCGCACCGGTCTGAATGAAATTAATCTGCCAGAATTGCAAGCCGGCTCTTCCATCATGCCAGCTAAAGTCAACCCGGTTATCCCTGAAGTTGTTAACCAGGTTTGTTTTAAGGTGATCGGTAACGACACTTGCATTACTATGGCGGCCGAAGCAGGTCAGCTCCAGTTGAACGTGATGGAGCCAGTGATTGGCCAGGCGATGTTTGAGTCCATCCACATCCTGACAAATGCTTGTTACAATCTGCTGGAAAAATGCATCAATGGCATCACTGCCAACAAAGAGGTCTGCGAGCGTTACGTCTTTAACTCTATCGGTATCGTCACTTATCTGAACCCATTCATTGGCCACCATAACGGTGACATTGTGGGCAAGATTTGCGCGGAAACCGGTAAAAATGTGCGAGAAGTGGTTCTAGAACGCGGCTTATTAACGGAAGCCGAGTTAGACGACATTTTTTCTGTCGAGAACCTGATGCATCCTGCCTATAAGGCAAAACGTTATACCGATGAAAATGAACAATAAAATAATCATCCGGTAGCCATATAAGGCACGCATGATCCTCTGGACGGCGTGCCTTTTTACTTTCTGGCAAACACAATTTTTTAACTTTCTATTTGCAATAAAAACAAATAGTTTTCAATTAAAAACAAGGAGTAAACACTATGATAGCCGTAGAATTAGTCATCGTTCTGCTGGCCATTTTTTTAGGGGCCAGGTTAGGCGGTATCGGTATCGGCTTTGCGGGTGGGATTGGTGTTTTGGTGTTGGCGATCATTGGCGTCAAACCGGGCAGCATTCCCTTTGACGTTATTTCAATCATCATGGCCGTTATTGCCGCCATCTCTGCAATGCAGGTGGCAGGCGGTATGGATTATCTGGTGCAGCAAACTGAAAAACTGCTGCGTAAGAATCCAAAACACATCACCATCCTTGCTCCGCTGGTCACTTATTTTCTGACCATCTTTGCCGGGACAGGTAACATTTCGCTGTCAGCCCTACCGGTGATAGCGGAAGTGGCGAAAGAACAAGGCATCAAACCTTGCCGCCCGCTGTCAACCGCAGTGGTGTCCGCACAGATTGCTATCACCGCCTCCCCTATTTCTGCGGCAGTGGTCTACATGTCTTCAGTGATGGAAGGTCATGGCGTCAGTTATTTACATTTGTTGATGATTGTCATCCCATCCACCCTGCTGGCGGTGTTTGTGATGTCACTGATTGTCTCTTGGTGCTTTAACTCCAAACTGTCTGACGACCCCATCTATCTGAAACGCTTAGAAGAAGGTTTGGTCACACTGCGTGGCGACACGGTAAAAGTGATTAAACCGCGCGCCAAAACCTCCGTGTTGCTGTTCTTGGCGGGCGTTTTGTGTGTGGTGGCCTATGCCATTATCAACAGCCCAAGTGTCGGTCTGGTGGCAACACCGCTGATGAACACCACTAACGCCATTCTGATCATCATGCTGAGTGTGGCCACCATCACCACTATGGTGTGCTCGGTGGATACCGATTCAATCCTTAACTCCAGCACATTCAAAGCGGGTATGAGTGCTTGTATCTGTATCTTGGGTGTGGCCTGGTTGGGCGATACTTTTGTCCAACACAACTTAGACTGGATTAAAGAAACTGCCGGTAGCCTGATTCAAACTCACTCATGGTTGCTGGCGGTTATCTTCTTCTTCTGTTCCGCCCTGCTTTACTCTCAAGCAGCAACGGCCAAAGCATTGATGCCAATGGCCATGGCGCTGAATGTTTCACCACTGGCGGCAATTGCTTCTTTCGCTGCGGTTTCTGGTCTGTTCATTCTGCCGACCTACCCAACACTGGTCGCCGCGGTACAAATGGATGACACCGGCACCACCCGTATTGGGCGCTTTGTGTTCAACCATCCATTCTTCATCCCGGGTACCATCGGGGTGGCACTGGCTGTTTGCTTCGGCTTCGTGATGGGCGGCCTGGTGCTGTAATCTGTTTATATATCAACAAATGGGGCGCCTAGCGCCCCGCTTTCCCTCCCATATCCCACTGTTACATAAATCATCTTCTGACCCGCCCCCGCTCGCGTTATAGTACCTACTTCGTCATATAAGCCGCGCGACCTAAGAGGTTAAGATGTCTGATTGTGATGCAATTGTGGTATTGTGCACCGCCCCTGATGAAGCTAGCGCACAAGATTTAGCCGCGCAGGTACTGGGGGAGAAATTGGCCGCCTGCGCCACTTTATTGCCGGGCGCGACCTCGATTTACTACTGGGAGGGCAAGCTCCAGCAAGAGTATGAAGTCCAACTCTTGTTCAAGAGCAATAGCGCTCATCAGCAAGCGCTTCTCAGCTATATCAAACAACATCACCCCTACCAAACACCGGAATTGCTGGTGCTGCCGGTACGGGATGGAGATAAAGATTACCTGTCATGGCTCAACGCTCACTTACTCTGATACTGCTGCTGTGCAGCATTTTATTCGCGCCGCACAGTGCACAAGCTTCGCTGTTTGGCGATAATGCTTCATTCGGCCCAAAAAGCAGCCAGAGCCGGTTTATTCCGGTTGATCAAGCGTTTGCCTTTGATTTTCGCCAACAAGGTGACCAGCTCACCCTCAGTTGGCAAATTCATCCTGACTATTATCTGTATCGCCAGCAAATCAAAATCGTGCCTAAAAACGCGGCCCTCGGGGCATTTACCCTCCCGGAGGGTATTGCGCATCATGATGAATTTTATGGCGAAGTTTCGATTTTCAAGCAACAGTTAACATTGAAAATCCCCATCACACAGGCTGCTGAACAGGCCAGTGTCAGTGTGACTTATCAGGGCTGTGCCGCGGCCGGTTTCTGTTATCCGCCGGAAACACGCATCGTCCCTCTCTCTGCCGTCGTCGCCAGTGCATCTACGCCAATGGCACCCGCCGTGGTCACCCCGGCCGCACCGCTGGCGGCTGAATTGCCCTTCTCACCGCTGTGGGCGCTACTTATTGGCATCGGCATCGCCTTTACCCCTTGTGTCTTGCCGATGTATCCGCTGATTTCAGCCATTATTCTGGGCCGTGAGAAACCCCATAGCCAGCGGCGAATATTGCTGCTGGCGGTGGTCTATGTCCAAGGCATGGCGCTGACTTATACTTTGCTCGGGTTAGTGGTGGCGGCGGCGGGGTTACAATTTCAAGCTACGTTGCAGCATCCTTATGTTTTGATTGGGTTATCCGCACTGTTTGTGCTGCTGGCGCTGTCTATGTTTGGTCTCTATTCGCTGCAATTACCCTCATCACTGCAAACTCGACTGGTGCAATGGAGTAGCAGCCAGCGCGGAGGCTCTCTGGCCGGTGTCTTTGCCATGGGCGCACTGGCCGGCCTGATTTGCTCCCCCTGCACCACCGCGCCGCTCAGCGCCATTTTGCTGTATATCGCCCAAAGCGGGAATATGCTGGCCGGTGGCGGAACACTGTATTTATATGCCTTAGGAATGGGTATTCCGCTGGTGATGGTGACACTGTTCGGCAATAAGCTTCTCCCGCGCAGCGGCCCGTGGATGCAGTATGTCAAAGAAGCTTTTGGGTTTGTTATTCTGGCACTGCCGGTGTTCTTGCTGGAAAGAGTGCTAGGCGATGTCTGGGGCTTGCGTTTATGGAGCCTGTTGGCGGTCGCCTTCTTCGGCTGGGCATTGATATTGAGCCTAAAAGCGCACTCGGGTTGGGTGCGAGTTTGCCAGTTATTGCTGCTAGCCGCCCTGCTGGTTGCGGCGCGCCCCCTGCAAGACTGGGCTTTTGGCAGCCCGACACAACAAAATGAAATCAATCACTTAGCCTTTAAACCAGTGGCTGATTTACCCCAATTACAGGCGGCATTAGCCCAAGCCAAAGGCCAGCCGGTGATGCTGGACTTATATGCCGATTGGTGTGTGGCCTGCAAAGATTTTGAAAAATATACCTTTAGCAATGAACAGGTTCAGCGCCAGTTAGCCAATACGGTGCTGCTCCAGGCTGATGTGACGGCCAACAGTCCACAGCATGCGGCGCTATTAAAACAGTTAAATGTGTTGGGCTTGCCGACCATCCTGTTTTTCGATGCACAGGGCCATGAGATTAACGCAGCCAGAGTGACCGGCTTTATGGATGCCGGCCAATTCTTACAGCATCTGCAAAGTCAGGTGCGGTAACCACCAAAGTGGCTTAGCACCACGGCTAAACAGCTGCGGCATCTGATAGGCGTTTTTTCAGATGGTTATATTGCTGCTCGACATATTGCTCTGCCGCATTTTGATCACCAATGGCCTCGACTCTGACCGCACAATGTTTGAATTCCGGTGTTTTTGACACCGGATCAACATGATCCACCGTCAGCTCATTACACGCGCCAATCCACCACTGATAAGTCATATACACCGCGCCATAATTAGCCCGCTCAGTAACACTGGCACGGGCAATCACTTTGCCACGCCGTGAGGAAATCCAAACTAGCGCCTGATCGGCCACCCCAAGCTGGCTGGCATCTTCAGGATGAATCTGCACATAACCCGGCTCATCCGCCAAAATTTTCAGTGTGGCGCAATTACCGGTCATTGAGCGGCAACTGTAGTGCCCGACCTCACGCACCGTGCAAAGTGCCAGCGGATAATCGCGGTCAGTTTGCTCATGTGGCGGCTGCCATGGCGCACAGCTCAAAACACCTTTGCCATCTTCGGTCGCGAATTGGTTACCGGTGTACAGATAGGGGGTGCCGGGGTGGTCTTCGCTCGGGCATGGCCATTGCACATATCCCAGCCCCGCCATTTTCTCGTAAGTTGCGCCAAAGAATGGCGGGCACAAACTGCGCATTTCATCCCAAATCTGCTGAGTATTCTGGTAGGCCATCGGGTAGCCCATCGCCGTGGATATTAGGCTGATAATTTCCCAATCTGGCTTCACATCGCCTTTCGGCTCAATGGCTTTATTAAAGTGCTGGAAACCGCGATCCGCACTGGTATAGACCCCTTCATGCTCACCCCAAGAGGTGGCCGGGAGAACCACATCCGCCAGTTCAGCCGTCTTGGTCATAAAGATATCCTGCACCACCACCAGCTCCAGTGCCGCAAACGCGGTGCGCATGGCGGCTAAATCTGGCTCAGTCTGGATAGGATCCTCGCCAAACACGTAATAGGCTTTGAGTTTGCCTTGCGCCACTTTATGCGGCACATCAGTAATCGAGAACCCCACCTGCGCAGGTAACTCCTCGACTCCCCAAGCGGCGGCAAAACGGCCTCTGGCCTCTGGGTCTGTCACCTTCTCATAACCGGGGAAAGTATTGGGCAATACCCCCATATCACAAGCGCCCTGTACATTATTTTGCCCACGCACCGGCCCGACCCCCACATTCGGACGCCCGAGATTGCCCGTTAATAGCGCCAGCGAAGACAGCCCTTTCACCACATCCACCGCTTGCCCCCACTGAGTCACCCCCATGCCCCACAAAATGGTCGCAGAGGGAGCCGCGGCATAGGTGCGCATCGCCAAACGCACAGCTGGCGCGGGTAGGCCCGTGATGTGTTCGACATCCTCCGGGCGATAATCCGCAATGCCGACTTTCAGTTCATCAAATCCCCGGGTATGGGCGCGCACATAATTATCGTCATAGAGTTTTTCTTCAATCAGCACATAAATAAAGGCGTTCACCAACGCCATATTGGCCCCGTTTTTCAATGGTAACCATTGGTCGGCAATGCGCGCGGTTTCAATATGCCGAGGATCACAGACGATCAATTTGGCACCTTTGCTTTTGGCCTTCAGAATACGGCGCGCCACAATGGGATGAGAGTCAGCGGCGTTATAGCCGAACACCAAAATACACTCGGTATTCTCAATTTCGCCGATGGAATTACTCATCGCGCCATTGCCCAGAGTTTGCTGTAAACCCGCGACGGAGGGGCCGTGACACAGGCGAGCGCAGCAGTCGATATTGTTCGTACCGATGGCGGCACGCGCGAATTTTTGCATCACATAATTGGCCTCATTACCCGGCCCGCGCGATGAGCCGGTCATCATGATGGCATCAGGCCCGTGGCGCTGTTTGATGGTGTTAAGTTTGGTGGTGATGAATTTAATGGCCTCTTGCCAGCTGACACTTTCAAATGCACCACCGCGCTGGCGGCGCAATAATGGGCGGGTCAAGCGAGGAGTCAGCAGACGAGTGTCATTCAAAAAATCCCAGCCATAGTAACCTTTCAGACATAACTCCCCCTGATTAGTGACGCCATTAGCCGGTTGCGCCCCGACGATTTCACCGCCCTCAACCAACAGATTTAATTTGCATCCGGAGCCGCAATAAGGGCAGACCGTGAGGATTTTTTCCATTTTTTATCCTTAAAATCTCAGGTGTTATCGGGCGCGGCCTGATACAGCGCCACGCGCAGCCCGCCATTGTCGCTCCCGCTGGAGGGTTTCTAGCGCCTGTGGCGTTACCAATTTCAATGCTTTCGTCGGACAGACCTCAATACAGGCCGGGCCAGCTGCGCGGGAATGGCATAAATCACATTTATGCGCTTGTGCGCTCACCGTCGCGTTTTGACTCATCGGCTCAATCATATTCATCGCCCCAAACGGGCAGACCAACATGCAGGTTTTACAGCCAATACAGCGCGAAGCCAGCACCTGCACCCCATGGTCGCCGGTGGCAATTGCGCCATTGGGGCAGGAATTTTCGCAGGGCGCATCCTCACATTGATGGCAGAGAATGGGGGTGCTGACGGCAAAACTTTTCATCACACTCAGGCGCGGATGAAACTGATCCGCAGTGATGGCGCTGGCCTTATTCTCTGTGCTGTGCGCCACCACGCAGGCAATTTCACAAGTGCGGCAGCCAATGCATTGGGTCATATCGGCGATAACAAATCGGTTCATCTTTTCTCCTCGCCGCTGGGGTTATAACACATTGAGATAATAGGCAATGCTCTCGGCCGCTTTGCGCCCCTCGGCGATGGCCGTGACAATCAAATCAGCCCCACGCACGATGTCACCCCCGGCAAAGATTTTAGGATTACTGGTTTGATACGGATAACCGGAAATAGTCGGGGCCACCACTCGCCCCTGTTTATCCAGCACCACATTATGTTCCGCCAACCACGACATTCGATGCGGGCTAAAACCAAAAGCCATAATGACCGCATCGGCGGGAATAGTGTGTTCAGAACCAGCAATCGGTCGCGCCTGCCGCCGCCCTTTAGCATCGGGCTGGCCCATTTCAGTTCGTATCATGTTGATGCCGGTAACCTGCCCCTGTTCATCCACCTCAATCCGTTGCGGTTGAAGATTGAACATAAATTCTGCGCCCTCTTCACGGGCATTTTTGACCTCACGTTTGGAGCCAGGCATGTTTCTTTCATCACGGCGATAGGCGCAAACTACACTGGTGGCCCCGTGGCGTAATGAGGTGCGCACACAGTCCATGGCAGTATCTCCGCCGCCCAACACCACGACCCGCTGGTTTTCCATACTGACATAGGGGTGAGCAGCGCTGGCGGGATACCCCATCAAGTGCTGGGTATTACCAATCAAGAAGGGCAAAGCATCATAAACACCGGCCGCATCCTCATTTTCCAGCCCGGAGCGCATCGAACGGTATGTTCCCACCCCAAGGAAAAGCGCATCAAACTCACCGAGCAGATTTTCCATGGTGATGTCGCGGCCAATTTCAGTATTGAGGCAAAACTCGACCCCCATCTCGCTAAAGATTTCTCGCCGGCGCGTCATAACCCCTTTTTCCAGTTTGAAAGCCGGGATACCGAAGGTCAGCAAACCACCGATTTCAGGATAGCGATCAAAGACAACTGGCGTGATACCGTGGCGAACCAAAATATCCGCGCAACCCAAACCTGCCGGGCCGGCACCGATAATAGCAACCCGCTTTCCGCTAGCTTTAACCTGCGACATATCAGGCCGCCAGCCCGTCGCCAATGCCGTTTCTGTGATATGCCGTTCAATCTGGCCAATGGTGACCGCACCATCATGGTCATTTAAGGTGCAAGCCTGTTCACATAAGCGGTCTTGCGGGCAAACCCGACCACATATTTCTGGCAAGCTACTGGTTTGATGAGACAATTCAGCAGCTTCATGGATACGGCCTTGATAGGCCAATGAAATCCATTGCGGGATGGCGTTATGCAGTGGGCATGTCCACTGACAAATCGTCTTGTCACCGCACTTCAAGCAACGCTCGGCCTGCTCATAAATTTGGCCTTCGGTGAAAGGCAAATAGATTTCAGCAAAGCTGGTTTTGCGCTCTGCCAGTGGGATTTTTTTGGCTTCCAAGCGCGGGGGGCGTGGCCGCAATAGCAGATTGACGGCGGCCGTATCGCGGATATTTTTGCGTAATGGGCTGAAAGAGTGAGCCACGTCCGCTGATGCACCACTGCTGAACAAGCGGCCATTATGCTCATTCAATGCGCTGCGCTGGCGCTTTTGCCGCTGTTGATTCAGGAGATAATTTTGGTCAACCAAAGTCAAAGCTTGTGTAGGACAAGTATGAATACAGGCAGGGCCATTAGGTTGGTCAAGACATAGGTCGCACTTCTGGGCTTCAGTACGTTGATAAGCATCCGCCAACCGGTGACTGGCAGGTTGCACAGTTTCGGTCACGACGGTCATCATGCCGAACGGGCAAGCAATCATGCAGGTTTTGCAGCCAATACATTTTTCCTGAATAACCTGAATGCTGTTATTCATTTCAATAATAGCTCCATTCGGGCAGGTACTTGCGCAAGGGGCATCTTCACAATGATGGCAAAAAACAGCGGTAGCGCCCTGATTGTCTCGAAAGACTTTCACCCGTGGAGTGAAATAATCCGGTTTATCCGGGAATTTGCCCTCATGATGTGCAACCACACAAGCGACCTCACAGCTCCGGCAACCAATACAGCTTTCGGCGTCAGCCACAATAAATGAATTCATTATATTCTTCCCAGAAGCCATACCCTTACGGATAAATAATTCTTATTTACAACAATAAGTTACAAATAAAACAATAATTAACCACACAGACATAGTGGCTATAGTATTGTGTTATTACAATTAATTTTTAATGCAAAAGAATTGTGCTCCTGCAAATATTCATGGGGGGTAAAATAGGCAGATGTACCAAGCAGAATAATAAATCGCGGGGAGAAACGATTAAGCACAGAGAATTACTTCAATTAACTCTCATAATAAAGAGAATTAATTTTATATACCGATAACGCGCTTTGTAAAAAATAGATTTTTTCTATTCCTGTTCGCCTAATTGTAAAGCGACATACAACAACAAGCGGTCATCGAAATTCGCTAAATCCAGCCCGGTCAATTCCGAAATACGATTAAGTCGATATTCCAATGTATTACGGTGGATAAACAGCGCTTTCGCCGTCGCCGTGGGTTGCACATTATGGCGAAACCAACAAGCCAATGTGCGGCGCAGTAAGCCATTACTGTCCATGGCCCGCAATTTAGCTAATGGCAGCGCCAACTCATTGGCTTGCCAACCACCGCGCAAGCTGTCGAGCAAGACGGGCAAAACCAAATCCTGGTAATAGTAACTGCGCTGTTCTGGCATCCGTTGTTTGCCGACCGCCATGGTGGTGCGGGCGGTGCGGTATGAGCGGGCAATACTGCCGGGGCCAGTAAAGAAATTCCCTAATGAGAGCCGCACCCGCAAGCGGCCGCGTTCCGTCATACGTGAAAGTAATGATTCCATCCGGCGTCGGTGATCCACAGCATCCCAGCGGCCATGGCTGTTAAGTGCCGGTTTCAGCACCACCATTTCGGTGAGGGAGACAATCGCAATCAGATTATTGCGCTCTGGGGTAGTCAGCAGGGTTTGCAACTCTTGTAATTCCGACATGGCACTGTCAACACTCAGTTGGCCGCTGTCCACATCCACCACCGCCACCACGCGCGGTTTATTGATATCGACCCCGAGACGCTGCGCCCATTCAATCAGTGCCGGTGATATTTCTTCAGTGCGGATCAAGTTCAGCACTAGCTCTTCACGCAAACGGCTATCCTGCGCCAGCAGGTGCACCAGCCGCGCCTGTTCCATCATCATTTCGGCGGCCATGCATACCAGCTCGCCATATTGGCGCAATTGTCCGGGATTCCCAGTCAGGCCAATCACGCCGACAATTTCACCCTCAAGGCGCAATGGCAGATTGATACCGGGCTTCACGCCGTGTAATTGGCGGGCAACCGCATCATCAATGTCGACAATACGGCCATGGGATAACGCCAGCAGCGCCCCCTCATGCAGCTCGCCAAGGCGCTCTTCATCACCGCTGCCAATGATCCGCCCCTTGCCATCCATCACGTTAATATTGGTATCAATGATCTTCATCGTCCGGGTGACGATATCTTGGGCAAGCCGGGGATCAAGGTTATATACACTCATGAGGAAGGCCTCGGTTTAAAATATGATGATGATTTACCGAGATATTATGACCCAGCAGCAGCCATACCTATCGCTAACGTGGCGGCGATATTACGCGCGGTTCTGAACACATTATCCGCAGCATTATCCAGCGCCTGCTCCAGAGTGCATATATTGTAAATCACACTGAAAATCGCATCCAGACCATGCTCATACACCACGTCCACATCATCAGTCAGGCTTCCGGCAATGCCAATCACCGGTTTGTTATAACGTTTAGCCACTCTGGCAACCCCAATGGGTACTTTACCGTGAATAGTTTGGCTATCAATCCGCCCCTCGCCAGTAATCACAAAAGTAGCATCGCGAACTAAAGCATCCAGCCCCAATGCTTCCGTCACAATGTCAATCCCCGGGCTCAGAGTCGCGGCGCAAAAAGCCAGTAACGCCGCACCTAACCCCCCAGCAGCACCCGCGCCCTCAACGTGATCAACATCGATATCAAGATGATGTTTAATGACACGAGCATAATGCAACAACCCCTCATCCAGTTGGGTCACCATGGCCGGTGTAGCACCTTTCTGTCGGCCGAATACCGCAGAAGCTCCTTCACGACCGGTTAATGGGTTGGTGACATCGCAGGCCACATCGATTTGGCACTGCTTAATACGCGGGTCGAGCCCTGAGATATCAATCCTAACCAGCTCAGCCAGCTTACCGCCACCAAAACCAATCTGCTTTCCGTGCTTATCCTCCAATTTGACGCCCAGGGCTTGCGCCATCCCCGCCCCACCATCATTAGTCGCACTGCCACCTATGCCGATAATGATATGTTTCACACCCTGATCCAGTGCATGACAAATCAGTTCCCCCGTGCCGTAAGAGGTGGTTTTCAGTGGGTTACGTAACGCCGGTGGGACAAGCTCTAGCCCACTGGCGGCGGCCATCTCAATAAAAGCACACTTTTCATCAGCGGATATTCCGTAAAAAGCCGCCACCTTGTCACCTAACGGGCCGGTCACCTTAACCTTAATAATTCTGCCCGCCGTGGCCGCAACCATAGCTTCTACCGTGCCTTCGCCGCCATCAGCAACCGGCAACTTGATATATTGCGCATCAGGAAACTGGGTACGAAAACCTGCTTCAATCTGCACGGCAACATCCAGCGCGGATAAACTTTCTTTATAAGAATCCGGAGCGATGACTATTTTCATAAATGATTCAATCTCATGAGCTATCCGCTGCTACACAAAGTCTGTCTAGCACTGATTAACGCGTCACTTCAACTTTAGCCAACTTTTCGTAATAACAGGCCAATGCACTGTGGTCTGCACTTCCCAGCCCATCGGCTTTTAATGCCTGCATCATCTCCATGACGGCGGCGGTCAATGGCAATTGGGCCCCCACACCGTGCGAAGTATCTAAGGCGTTAGCCAAGTCTTTGATATGCAAATCAATACGAAAACCCGGTTTAAAGTTGCGGTCCATCACCAGCGGGGCTTTAGCTTCCAGCACCGTACTGCCCGCCAGACCACCACGAATCGCCTGGAATACCAAATCCGGATTTACACCGGCTTTCGTGGCCAGCACTAATGCTTCAGACATCGCGGCAATATTCAGCGCTACCACCACCTGATTGGCCAATTTAGTCACATTACCAGCACCAATCTCACCAGTATGTACCACCGAGCCGCCCATCGCTTTCATCACATTAAAACATTGGTCGAAAATAGCTTTATCGCCACCGACCATAATGGACAGCGAGCCATCGATCGCTTTAGGCTCACCGCCACTGACGGGCGCATCCAACATAGCGATATGTTTCACGGCCAGCGCTGCGCTGATTTCGCGGCTGACCAACGGTGCAATCGAGCTCATATCAATCAGCACCGAACCGGGTTTTGCCCCTTCAATCACGCCATTTTCACCTAAGACCACTTCTTTCACCTGTGGTGAATTAGGCAGCATAGTAATAATAATATCGCACTCAGCAGCCAGCGCTTTGGGGGTCGATATCTTACGCGCACCGGCACTGAGCAGCTCATCCAAGGCCGCCGCATTCCTATCAAGGACGATTAATGAGTAACCTGCTTTCAGCAGATTTTGACTCATGGGCTTGCCCATAATCCCTAAACCAATAAAGCCGATTTTCATGTATCTCTCCTCAAAAGGTCGGAAGGCCGTCAACACGGCAGCGCTAAATAGGTAAAACAGACCGATAATTATTGTTTAAATTTGTCGCGCAGGGCCTGAGTGGCACTACGAAAGACGCCCAAATCACTGCCAACAGCGACAAATGTTGCGCCCCATTCCAGATAACGGCGAGCATCAGCTTCAACCGGTGCCAGGATGCCGCTCGGCTTACCCTGTGCTTTGGCGCGATCAAAAATATGCCGAATGACTTTTTGCACTTCAGGGTGGTTCGGTTGACCGAGATAACCTAATGCAGCAGAAAGATCGCCCGGCCCGACAAAAATACCGTCAACACCATCAACAGCGGCGATAGCATCCAGATTGTCGACCCCTTGCTGGCTTTCTATCTGAACCAATACAGTAATATTGTCATTGATAGTGGCGAAGTAATCCGGCACCGTGCCGTAATTGTTGCTGCGATGAGACACCGAAACCCCACGGATGCCGGCTGGCGGATAACGGGTGGAAGCCACTGCCCGAATGGCCTCTTCTGCATTTTCAACAAACGGGATCAGAAAGTTGTAGAAACCAATATCCAATAACCGCTTGATAATAATCGGCTCATTGCACGGCGCGCGCGCAACCACCGCACTGTGACTGCCTTTCAATGCCATTAACTGTGGGATAAACGTCGTGACATCATTCGGAGCATGTTCACCGTCTAAGACCAACCAGTCAAAACCCGCCAGCCCGAGCACCTCAGCCGAGATATGATTGGCCAGCGCACTCCAGCAGCCAATCAGGGTTTGCCCTTGTTGTAGATTGCGGCGGAACTGATTAGGATAATTTTGGAGACTCATTTTTAACCCTTATGATAGAACGCCCAATTTGCACGAAAGCTCGATGCAGGACGTTAAGCAATTCATGATAAACATTATAGAAACCGCGTTCCAATAAACCATCGGGCAAAAGAACAGGAATAATCAGTTATTCACCAACAATTATGGGCGGATGCACAATAAAATGCGGGCTACTTCACAGAGTGCGGGCTTGCCATTCAGGGCATCACTCATTGAGCACAGTGAAATAAGCAAGACCATAATGGCAAAGAGTTCACAAAATCTCGCCGCAGTAGTGATAAGGTATAGAGTCCGCTGGCAGAAAGTGGCGATGCCTGCCAGTGTGGATAAATCGATGCCTAAAGTTGTCGCTAAATCATCCCGTGGCTCAAACACGAGGGGTATCGGCTGTGAAAAACCCTACTTGCCAGTAAGAAGTCGGAGGAGAGCAACGTGCAACGCGAACAAGTTTTAAGCAGTGCGCTCAATCTGTTAGAACAGAAAGGGCTGGCAAATACCACGCTGGAGATGCTGGCAAAAGAAGTCTCAACCGAGGTCAGTGATCTGACCCGATTTTGGCCAGATCGCGAGGCATTACTGTATGATTGCCTGCGTTATCATGGTCAGCAGATAGATACCTGGCGGCGTCAATTACAACTGGATGAAACATTATCGCCGAAACAAAAGCTACTGGCGCGCTACCAAACTCTCAGTGAACAAGTGCAAAACCAGCGCTATCCCGGTTGCTTATTTATTGCTGCGTGTAGCTTTTATCCTGATGATGAACACCCTATCCACCAATTGGCTGAACAGCAAAAAGCAGCTTCGCTGTACTATACGCTGGAGTTGTTGAGAGAGATGGAGGCCGATGATGCCGAGATGGTCGCCCAGCAGATGGAGTTGATTTTAGAAGGTTGCCTGAGCAAGTTATTGGTGAAACGCCAACTCGCCGATGTTGAGGTTGCCAAATGCTTGGCGGAGGATGTATTGGAAGTCGCTCAATGCCGAAAAAATGGTGCGCTGAGTTAAGCCGCACTGGGCTGAATTTCAGGCCAATTCACACAGACTTTTTGTTTTTTGCCTGAAAAGAGAGCGATCAATACCGTTTTAGTCGTTTTAAGCTATAAATGCGTTGACGATCAGCGGCTAATACGGTTTAATGCGCCCCGTTGCCCGGATAGCTCAGTCGGTAGAGCAGGGGATTGAAAATCCCCGTGTCCTTGGTTCGATTCCGAGTCCGGGCACCATATTTAAAGAAACCAGCTTAACAGCTGGTTTTTTGCTTTCTGCCGTTTGGATTCACCATAGCACGCCAGTTATGCCCTGCGACAACTCACTCTGAAATCAGTCCTTCACCCCTTGGTCAAATAGCCGTATCCCTCGCCCGCCGGCGATATAGAGTGGATTTGGGGTTGGGGCATATTGGTAAGTGATTTCTTCTTATCAGAAATCAAGCTATTATCTGCTGATATTTTCTCCCCATCTATTTGCTCGGTTGAAAGTTCCAATGTCATTAAATCTTACGCCCATTTCTTTCATTACTTTATGAGCAAATGGTGCCGATAGTTGTCTGATATAAAAAGGCTCGTTGACTACAAAATGATGTATTGCATGATACGATGCTTCTTAAAATACAAACTGTGAAGTAAATCATGTTCAATTTCATGTGCTAAGGAAATACAAAGGGCATTAATTATTATACATACCCACCATGCTATATACCCATTTATATAACATAATGAACTAATAACACTAATCATAGTGGATAAAATACCAAAACCCAATGCATCCTGGTATTTTAATATACTATATTTTTCCTTTACTTCCTTACAGTGATTAATTATGGCTTTCCTTACTTCCCGAATCCTTATTTTATCATTGGGTTTTTCTGTATTTATAATGCTTGTGTTCATGATATATTTCCTATAGTTATTTAATCTTTATGACAAGGTGTGTGCATAATATTTGACGTGTAACTTCTCGGTGAATTTCTTTGTGTAGTCTGAGTCAACTATTGGCGCGGTTATTAACTCAGATGGCGGGAATATTGATGCTAGAGAATAATACTCCATGCTCTTGATACCGCAATGGCACTTGGAACCAATCAGGTACATGATCAGTATCCTTAACTATAAATCTTTCTAATACCATCCCAACGGGCGCGCTATATAGAGCATTCCCTGCCCAGAACTTACATGAACCGGAGGTTAGAAAGTGCAAGCGCAATTTTTCCGGTGTATTTTCGTGACTTACTGTAGTTTTGAGATTCTTTACGTTAGTGCCATTAGCAATTTCTGAACAGCACATAGAATATATGCAATGCAAATTGTTTACTTCGTCATGATATTTATCCCTCTGAATAGTGTCAGACGGTGTGAACATAATATTCCCTGAAATTTGGTGAGTAGATATTGTTAATGAATGGTCTAATGCACCGACCAATCCTATATTTTCACATAGATCATTTAATTCATGACTTTTACTTTGATCAAGCCACATATCATTGTGCATTGATTTTTTTGAAAAGTCACTTTCATTCTTTTCATTGTTAAATCAATATAGTCACGCCTTGAAATTTCAAATTAGCATTTGGCAATGGTGGCTTGAATATTTTCATAAGATTATTATTACAATTCACATCAGATTATAAATAGGTAAACTGTCATAAGATATTCATGTTTTAAAAAATTATGCAGTGTGAAAATGATATTAATGATTAGTATATTAGCTATTAAAATATACATTACATATAATTCATTTTGATTAAAAATCATCAATTACAGTGAGTGAAACTTGTCACGATAATTATATTTCTAATTATTTAAATATAATTATCTAGCTTATTAAAATAATGAGCGTCAGTGATTTTACTTATAAATAGGGAGGTTAGACTGAAATCGTCTCAAGATGAGCTAACGCCGGAGTGACTGTGCTAGCTCATCCATCTGAATTTGTAAGATTTTTCATTTTTCGTCAGTAACAAAACCACTCATCGCCACTCTCAAATCCTGATTGACCGAGCCTATTTCCCACACCCCCAGCCAATATGAGCCTATTTCACCCTAATTTAATGATGCGGATCAATATATTGCCCTTTACTCATTGATCAAATGCTTATGATTATCATTTAATTTATCATCTAGATCGTCATTGAGTTTGTTATGAATATTGATTTAATGCCATATCATGCCCGTCCGGGGCCGCTACCTTTCCCCAAGCGCTGGGCCACCATGCCGTGGCGCGATAGCCGCCCATTACCGGCGGAGTCACTACAGACTTGCTGGCAATCACTGCTGCAAAAGCCGCTGCCACCGAATAAGCGTTTGCTTTATTTACATATTCCTTTTTGTGCCACTCACTGCACTTTCTGTGGTTTTTATCAAAATCCATTACAACCAGAAAGCACCGCGCGCTACACCGACTACCTGCTGCGGGAACTGAGTATGGAAGCTGGCAGCCCGCTGCTACAAGGGGGGCCGATTCATGCAATTTACTTCGGCGGCGGCACCCCCAGTGCGCTGTCAGCGCCACAATTACACAGCATTATCAGCCAATTGCGTAAAAGTCTGCCGCTGGCCCCGGATTGTGAAATAACTATTGAAGGCCGTATTTTCAATTTTGATGATGAGCGGATTGATGCTTGTCTGGAGGCTGGTGCCAACCGTTTTTCTGTTGGGATTCAGACCTTTAACACCCGTATTCGCCAGCGCATGGGGCGGAAAGCTGACCGTGATCAGGCCATTAGTTTTCTGACTAACTTGGCCTTGCGCGATCGTGCTGCGGTGGTCTGCGACCTGATGTTTGGCTTACCACATCAAACCCCCGAAACTTGGCAAGAAGACTTGGCTATCGTGCGCCAATTGCCGCTGGATGGTGTTGATTTGTATGCCCTTAATTTGTTACCAACCACACCATTAGCCAAATCAGTGGAAAATAACCGGGTGGAACTGCCAGCACTGGCGCAGCAATGTGACTTTTACTGTCACGGTGCCGAAAATCTCGCCCAGGCGGGCTGGCATCAGTTAAGTAACAGCCACTGGGCGCGCACGACCCGTGAACGCAATCTTTATAACCTGTTGATCAAGCAAGGGGCAGATTGCCTAGCCCTGGGCAGTGGTGCGGGGGGGTCTTTGCAAGGGCATGCTTACATGCAGCACCGCAGTTTAGATAACTACTATCAATTAATAGACAGCGGGCAAAAGCCTTTAATGATGATGACGCAAGCCAGTGGCGAACATCCGTGGCGGGCTAAATTGCAAAGCGGTATTGAAGTCGGCCGCCTGAACTTGCATGAATTAATTCCCGACCCATCCCCCTTGCAGCCATTGATTGCACAGTGGCATCAGACCCACCTGCTAAAAGATGACAGTTTCTGTCTCCGGCTCACAGATAGCGGGCGCTTCTGGGCCAGTAATATCATGCAGGCCCTGCAAAATATTATTCCCTCACTAATGACTACGGAACGCCACTTATGAACCGTCCATCGCCTAAAGATAACTCATCCTTGGCCGAATTTCTTGCCACGCAGCCGGATGGCACACTGGAACAAATTGCACAGGATTATCAGGTCAGCCCACTCGAAGTGGTGCGCGCCTTACCCCAACGTGTTTTAGTCAGTGCCGACCAATTTGACCACGTGTGGGACAGTATGACGCAGTGGGGAGATGTCACCACCCTGGTGCACACTGCCGATATTATTCTGGAACACAAAGGCCCATTGCCGAGTGGTTTTCATCGTCACGGCTATTTTAATCTCCGCGACAAACAAGGGCTTAGCGGCCATATCCGAGCACAAAACTGCCAAGCTATTGCCCTGCTGGAGCGCCCATTCATGGGGATGGCAACGGCATCGGTACAATTTTTTAATCAGCAAGGTGATGTGATGCTGAAGGTCTATGTGGGCCGTGATGAGCACCGCCAACTGCGGGCTGACGGCCTTGCCGCGTTTCATCAATTGGCTCAACAACTCACGCAACAACATGATATAAATGAAAAAAGTGAGGGAACACCATGAAACCTTGGCTGATATTCGGTGCCGGGCATGGTGTGGGCGCACACCTGCTCGCGCTGGCAAATCCCGCCCCCCACTCTGGCCAGCAGCTGCGCCCGGTCACGCTATTAATACGCAATCCGCAACAAGCAGCAGCCCTGCGCAGCCAGGGTTTGACCGTGGTATGTGGCGATGCTTGTGATCCTGAAAGTGTGTACCAAGCTTGCCAACTCGTCGGGCCAGAGGCGGCCATCATTTCAACATTAGGTGGCCGCACGGCTGACTATCAGGGCAACCGGCTGATTATTGATACTGCCGAGAAACTTGGCTTGAAACGTATGCTTTTGGTTACATCCATTGGCTGTGGTGATAGTTGGCCAACACTTTCCGCCGCCGCCCGCGCCGCTTTTGGTCAGGCGGTTCGTGAAAAGTCACTGGCTGAGAGCTGGTTACAAACCAGTGGCCTGATTTATACCTTAATTCGCCCCGGCGGCTTGCTGGATACACCCGCGACAGGAAAAGCCGTCCGTTTACAAACTGAGGCGCACGGCTTGGTCAGCCGCGCGGATGTTGCATTGCACCTGAGCCAGATGGTCGAAGATCCCGCCAGTTATCACCAAATTTATGCACTGGTCAATCCTGGATTAGCACGCTAATTAAAAGCTAATTAACAATAAATATGTCTTGATGTAACATTGGACTATGATTGATAATGCTTATCACATTGATAGTCGTTATCATTACCTTGCTGGCTATATGGATAAACAGTTGAACAAAGCACCAATAATGAACGATGAGTCTGCTACTGAGTATCCGGCGGACAGTAAGCCCCTGTCTATCACCAGCGAACAACTGCTGGGAGAGTATGGTGTCGCTTTTATCGTCCATCAGGGCGAATGCTATCAATTGCGCCAAACCAAAGCTGGGAAATTAATACTGACTAAATAATATACCGAAAAATCTAAAGCCCTCACGGTTGTCACTCTGAGTGTGAAAGATATTAATGCAAGCCACCCAGATTGAATAATCAAGGCAGCCAGCAACCTATTTATTTGTTTTGCATATGATTTTTTTTGCATAGAAAATATGGAGAATTGCCGACATGCCTCGTTTCACTCCCGACCGTTTCCGCTGGTCCCCTCTCAGTTTGGCCATCGTTTGTAGCCTGCCTCTGGCGGCTCAAGCTGCTGATACCACATCCACCACCGCCACAAGCAGCAAAAAACACACCACCGACACCATGGTGGTCACGGCAACCGGTAATGAGCGCAGTAGCTTTGAAGCGCCGATGATGGTGACAGTGATTGAAGCCAACACCCCCACCAGTGAAACCGCGACCTCTGCTGCAGATATGTTGCGCAAAATTCCGGGGCTGACAGTCACAGGCAGCGGGCGAGTTAACGGGCAAGATGTCACATTGCGGGGCTACGGCAAAACTGGCGTACTCACCTTGGTTGATGGTATTCGTCAAGGCACCGATACCGGCCACCTGAATGCCACTTTCCTCGACCCAGCACTGGTCAAACGGGTTGAAGTGGTGCGCGGCCCCTCAGCACTGCTGTATGGTAGCGGCGCATTGGGTGGGGTGATTTCTTACGAAACAGTCAATGCCGCTGACCTGTTGTTACCGGGCCAAAACACCGGCTACCGGGTTTACAGCTCCGCCGCAACCGGTGATAACAGCTTCGGCCTAGGGGCCACAGCTTATGGCCGCACTGATGATGTCGATGGCATTCTCTCCTTCGGCACCCGCGATATCGGCAATATCCGTCAGAGTGATGGATTTAAGGCACCGAATGATGAAACCATCAGTAACGTCATGGCAAAAGGGACTTGGCGTATTGACCAAATCCAATCTTTGAGTGCCAATTTGCGTTATTACAATAATAACGCGATAGAGCCAAAGAACCCGCAAACCAGCGCAGCATCCAGCAGCAATATCATGACCAATCGCTCGACAATTCAACGTGATGCTCAGCTTAAATACCACATTAAACCGCTGGATCAAGAATGGTTGAATGCCACCGCCCAGGTTTACTACTCCGAAGTAGAAATCAATGCGCGGCCGCAGGGCACACCAGAAGAGGGGCGCAAGCAAACCACCGAAGGGGGCAAGCTGGAAAACCGCACCCGCCTGTGGACAGATAGCATTGCCTCACACCTGCTGACTTACGGCACTGAAGCATATAAACAAGAGCAAACGCCGGGCGGCGCCACCGAAAGTTTCCCCCAAGCCGATATTCGTTTTGGCTCGGGTTGGCTGCAAGACGAAATCACCTTGCGCGACCTGCCGGTTTCCATTTTAGCCGGTACCCGCTATGACAATTATCGCGGTAGCAGTGAAGGTTATGCCGACGTCGATGCCGATAAATGGTCATCACGCGGCGCGCTGACAGTCACCCCCACAGACTGGCTGATGCTGTTCGGTTCCTATGCGCAGGCTTTCCGCGCACCGACCATGGGTGAGATGTACAACGATTCCAAACACTTCTCCATTCCTATTGGTGGCGGCAGATTCATCACAAACAACTGGGTGCCGAATCCAAACCTAAAACCGGAAACCAACGAAACTCAGGAATACGGTTTTGGTCTGCGCTTTAGTGACTTGCTGATGGCCGAAGATGACCTGCAATTCAAAGCCAGTTACTTCGATACCAACGCGAAAGACTATATCGAAACCAAGGTCAACATGACCGCCATGACCACCACGTCGGTGAATATCGATCGCGCCAAAATTTGGGGCTGGGATGCCACCATGAGTTACAAAACCGCCCTGTTTAACTGGGATCTGGCCTATAACCGCACCCGGGGTAAAAACCAGAATACCAATACTTGGCTCGAATCCATTAACCCAGATACCGTGACCAGCACCTTGGATGTGCCCGTCGCCAACAGTGGTTTTGCCGTCGGCTGGATTGCCACCTTTGCTGACCGCTCTCAGCCATTAAGCACCGGCAAACGCCAGGCCGGTTATGGCCTCAATGACTTCTATGTCAGCTATAAAGGTCAGGAGCAATTTAAAGGTGTGACCACCACCGTGGTGTTGGGTAACGCATTCGACAAAGAATATTACGCGCCACAAGGTGTGCCGCAAGATGGCCGTAATGCGAAATTCTTCGTGAGCTATCAGTGGTAATTGATCGAAAAAGTTAGTCTGAAATAACACATCCGGTAATTCAATCCTCGAATGACCGGATTATCATGTCTACCTGTCACCTGCATATAAAAAATCAATAGAATGAGGAAGTTATTATGAGCAAGTCAATATATGAACAGTATCAGCAAGCAAAAGCCGATAACCCAGGCAAATATGCTCGCGATTTAGCCACACTGATGGGCATATCAGAAGCGGAACTGACCCACAGCCGCGTCGGTCATGATGCCAAACGCCTGAAAGCTGATGCCCGCACATTGTTGGCCGCATTAGAGGCGGTCGGTGAAGTCAAAGCTATCACCCGCAATACTTATGCGGTGCATGAGCAAATGGGGCGCTATGAGAATCAACATCTGAACGGCCATGCGGGTTTAATCCTCAATCCGCGCGATTTAGATTTGCGTCTGTTTCTCAATCAATGGGCCAGCGCATTCACATTGACAGAAGAAACTCGCCACGGTGTGCGTCATAGCATCCAGTTCTTCGACCATCAGGGCGATGCTTTGCATAAAGTGTATGTCACTGAACAAACTGACATGCCCGCCTGGGAAGCACTGCTGGCGCAGTTCATCACCACAGAAAACCCACAATTGCAGCTAGAGCCACTAAGCGCACCTGAAGTAGCAAAACCGACCGCCACGGATGAAACAGTCGATACCGAATGGCGCGCCATGACTGACGTACACCAGTTTTTCCAGTTGCTCAAGCGCAATAATCTGACGCGCCAGCAAGCATTCCGCGCAGTGGGTAATGACCTAGCTTATCAGGTTGATAACAGTTCACTGACCCAACTTTTGCATATTGCCCAGCAAGAACAGAACGAAATTATGATTTTCGTCGGTAACCGCGGTTGTGTGCAAATCTTTACCGGCATGATTGAAAAGGTCACACCGCATCAAGATTGGATTAATGTTTTCAACAAGCGCTTCACTCTGCATCTGATTGAAACCGCTATTGCGGAAAGCTGGATTACCCGCAAACCCACTAAAGACGGGTTTGTCACTAGCTTGGAACTGTTTGCTGCGGATGGTACTCAGTTGGCTCAACTTTACGGCCAGCGCACTGAAGGGCAACCAGAACAAACTCAATGGCGTGAGCAGATTGCTCGCCTAAATAATAAGGATATCGCCGCATGAGACTAAGGTTACTGTCACTCCCTTTCATTCTGTTACTGAGCGCCTGCATTCTGCCGCTAAATGCTTTAGCCGCAGAACGTATCGTCACCATTGGTGGTGATGTCACAGAAATTGCCTACGCACTGGGTGCGGGGGGCGAGATTGTGGCCCGTGACAGTACCAGTCTACAGCCTCAGGCAGTGCAGAAGCTGCCTGATGTTGGTTACATGCGCATGCTCAATGCTGAAGGGATTTTGGCGATGAAGCCGACCATGCTGCTGGTCAGTGAGCTGGCGCAACCTTCACTGGTGCTTAAACAGGTCGCTGACAGCGGTGTGAATGTCGTCACCATCCCCGGCCAAACCACACCGGAAAGTGTGGCAGTAAAAATAAGCGCGGTCGCCACAGCACTGCATCAGCAGGAGAAAGGGCAAGAACTTATCAAAGACTATCAGCAGCGTTTGAGTGGCGTGAATAACACGCCGCTGCCGGTCAAAGTGCTGTTTGTCATGAGCCACGGCGGGTTAACGCCGATGGCCGCAGGTCAAAACACCGCCGCGGACGCCATGATCCGCGCCGCTGGGGGTAGCAACGCGATGCAGGGGTTCAGCCGCTATCGTCCCCTGTCACAGGAGGGTGTGATTGCCAGCGCCCCGGATTTATTACTGATTAGCAGTGACGGCGTAAGAGCGCTAGGGGGCAGTGAGGGCATCTGGAAATTACCCGGGATGGCATTAACACCCGCGGGTAAAAATAAGCGCCTATTAGTCGTGGATGACATGGCGCTGCTGGGCTTTGGTCTGGAAACCCCACACGTGCTGGCGCAGCTGCGCAAAAGTATGGAACAAGCGCAATGAATTGCCGTATCCACCCGCGCCTGATGCTGAGTATCTTGTTGATGATTCTGATCATCTTAGCGCTCGGCTCAGCCAATATGGGTGCATTGACGCTCTCGTTCCGCACGTTGTGGCACGCCTCACTAGATGATGCTATGTGGCATATTTGGCTCAATATCCGCCTGCCTCGCGTGCTGTTGGCGGTGGTGGTTGGCTGCGCACTGGCCGTTTCCGGCGCTATCATGCAAGGGTTATTCCGCAACCCGCTGGCAGACCCCGGTTTGCTGGGTATCAGCAGCGGTGCGGCTCTGTGTGTCGGCCTGATTATTGTTATGCCGTTCAGCCTGCCGCCCCTGTTGGCACTTTACAGTCATATGGTTGGCGCGTTTATTGGCAGTCTGGCGATTTCAGTCGTCATTTTCACCCTCAGCCGCTGGGGGCATGGCAACTTATCGCGCTTGCTGCTGGCCGGTATCGCCATTAATGCGCTGTGTGGTGCCGCAGTTGGGGTATTGACCTATATCAGTGATGACCAACAGTTACGCCAATTTTCCTTATGGAGCATGGGCAGCTTAGGTCAGGCACAGTGGTCAACACTTATGGTAGCCACCTCATTGATTTTGCCCGCGTGTGTACTCGGTTTGTTGCAAGCTCGTCAATTAAACCTGTTGCAACTGGGGGATGAAGAAGCGCATTACCTCGGGGTCAATGTACGGCAAGCCAAATTGCGCCTGCTGCTGCTCAGCGCGATTTTAATTGGTGCCGCCGTTGCGGTCAGTGGAGTGATTGGTTTTATTGGGTTGGTCGTACCGCATCTGATCCGTATGCGTATTGGAGCCGACCACCGCTGGTTACTGCCTGGTGCTGCGCTGGGCGGGGCTTGCTTATTACTGACCGCCGACACGCTGGCCCGAACCTTGGTAGCACCGGCTGAAATGCCCGTCGGGTTGATAACCAGTTTACTGGGCGGCCCTTATTTTCTGTGGCTGATTTTACGTCAGCGGGAGCAACGCAGTGGTTAATAGCGCGTTATTAACAGCGAATCAGCTTTCTTACCATGTTCAGGGGCAAAGGCTGATTAATCATGTTTCATTACACATCGCCAGCGGGGAAATGGTGGCGATTATCGGGCCAAACGGCGCGGGCAAATCCACCCTACTGCGTTTATTAACGGGCTACCTTTCTCCCTCTGAAGGCCAGTGCCAGTTGCTGGGCAAAGATCTCAATAGCTGGCAGCCCCAAGCATTGGCGCGCACCCGAGCAGTGATGCGCCAATACAGTGACTTGGCCTTTCCATTCAGTGTTAGTGAAGTGATTCAAATGGGCCGGGCACCTTATGGTGCGGCACAAAATCATCAAGCATTGCAAGAAGTTATGGCGCAAACAGACTGCCTAGCTTTGGCACAACGCGATTACCGTGCACTCTCGGGCGGCGAGCAACAGCGGGTGCAACTCGCGCGGGTATTAGCGCAATTGTGGCAACCGGAACCGGCCCCGCGCTGGCTGTTCCTTGACGAGCCGACTTCGGCATTAGATTTGTATCATCAACAACATACCCTGCGGTTACTGCGTCAACTCACTAACCAAGAACCCTTGGCTGTATGCTGTGTTCTGCATGATTTGAATCTGGCGGCACTGTATGCCGATCGTATTTTACTGTTAGCGCAAGGTGAGCTGGTGGCCAGTGGCACACCAGAGCAAGTGCTCAATGCTGAAACGCTGACCCGCTGGTATCAGGCTGATTTGGGAGTTTCGCGTCACCCGGAAAGCGCCCTGCCACAGATTTATTTGCGTCAGTAAGAAACTCAAAACTCACTTATGGCTGGTTTTGCTGTGCTAAAGCGACTTTCGGCTCAGCATCAGCCAACAACTCGTAAATTGTCTTACCCACTTTTTGCACTGCACGTTCAATTTCAGCCGTCATCGGCTTGCTGTAACTCAAGCGCAGACAATTGCGGTATTTCCCTGAGGCGGAGCTAATAAACCCAGCCGCCACCTGTATCCCCAATGGTAATAAGCAGCGATTAAGACGCAGACTATCAAACCCGTGCGGCAATTCGACCCATAACATAAAACTGCCCTGTGGCCGACTTAAGCAGGTATTGGGCGGGAAATATTTCATCACCCAAGCGGTCATAATGTCGCGATTGCGTTGATATTGGCGGCGCATTCGGCGCAAATGCTGCATGTAATGGCCCTGCTTGATAAATTCAGCCATCGCCAATTGGGGTAATGAAGCAGCTCGCCCGGCAGAAATATATTTCATATGCAGCGCTTTATCTAAATAGCGCCCCGGTGCAATCCAGCCGATACGCAACCCCGGGGCCACCGTTTTTGAGAAAGAACTGCACAGCAATACTCGCCCGTCATCATCAAATGAAGCAATCGTTGGTGGGCGGGGATATTGATAGGCCAGCGCACCATACACATCATCTTCAATTATGGCGACATCATAACGCTGAGCGAGTGTCAGCAGCGCTTTTTTGCGTTCATCGGGCATATTGTAGCCCAGTGGATTATTGCACGTTGGTGTGAGTTGAATAGCTTTAATCGGCCATTGATCTAGCGCCATTTCAAGCGCCTCCAGACTGATTCCCACCACAGGATCGGTTGGGATTTCAATCACTTTCATGCCCATCCCTTTCAGGGTTTGCATCGCACCGTGGAAACTGGGGGAATCCACCGCCACAATGTCACCGGGCTGGCAAACCGCACCTAACGCAATCGCCAGTGCGCCATGGCAGCCGGATGTAATAATAATATTGTCAGCCGATTGATGATTGCCGCTATCCAGCATCAGACGAGCAATTTGCTCACGTAATACCAGCGTGCCATAAATATTGTCATACTCCAGCACTTCTTCACTCTGATGAAGGCTAATACGGCTCAATAAACGACTGAGAATTTTCAGCCCAGGGCCAGAAAGATCCGGCGAACCCACGCCCAAATGAATAACATTCTCCTGATTGCCTCTTTGCAGAAATGCCAGCGTATTTTCCCACTGCGATATCTCGACCGGCCGCTGTGCATGGGTACACGTGGCGGGCAAAGAGGGCAAATTTGAACTACACCGCACGAAATAACCCGACTTTGCACGCGCCTCAATCAACAGACACTCTTCCAACTGCCGATAAGCTTGTTGTACGGTACTAATGCTCACCCCATGCTCGTCACTCAATACTCTGACCGAGGGCAGCCGCTCACCTGCAATATAAAGCCCTTCTTTAATCCGCTGACTCAAAATATCAGCCAGTTGTTGGTAACGAGTCATTGATTTCACCTGATAAATAAATAATTTTTCTCATTAACTCCAGTTGCAGTACCTATGCAACATAAAGTATGGCGAACAGAACCAGTACAGACAGCACGAAATTGCACCATTCAGTTGATATATCTCATATCTGTATGGAAATAATAGTCCTAATTTGCATCTGTAATGTTTTACGTCCAAGCTTCATGCTAATGGCTCACCTACTGACGGGGAGTCAATAATGAATAATATAATTGAAGATCAAATAGATGAATGCTGCTCGTCAATTACTCGAGCTACAAAAAATCGCCCTAATATTTTTATTCGCTTGTGGCTAAAAACATACAGATATGGATGTCAATGGAATGAACAGCGCAAAACAGCCAATACACTGGAGCGCTTAAACACGGATCAATTGAAAGATATTGGCCTAAGCCGAGAGGATATTAAACGCGATTATAGCCGCCCATTTTGGCGTTAAATCTAGAGCAGTGGCCCGTCGAGAGGTGGGCCACGAGTTATTTTAGCCTGACCACTTAATGACACTCTCTCACTCCGCCACACTGACACTGCGCTAAATTAACCATCATTTCAGGATATAAATCCGAAGCCAAAAATGCAGATATTCCGCCTTTCAAACTGAATATTTGCGAGTGCGGCAGTTTATTTGCCAACAGACTGGCAGCCCTTTGGCTACGAACGCCGGACTGACAATACAAAATAATAGGCACATCATTGCGACATTCATTATCGATACTTTCTATCTCAGCAAGTGGAATATGTTCCCCGCCGATAGAGACCTGCTCACGCTCATGTGATTCGCGAACATCAATCAGATGGATAACCGTATAGGCATGAATAAGATCATTAAACTCCTCAAGGCTCATAATAAATTGATCTGATACTGCGGAACTGCCACACACCATAGGCATTTCTTCCAGTATTTGAGACCAGTTAGGGTCTCTTAATGGATTATCCAACGAGGTAGAAAAATGGGTCACGTATTCAATGTGTAGATAGGGTCATTGCAGGTAATGCTCACGCTCAATGAACGTGCCGATTATCTTGTCATGCATTTCTGCCGATTTTGAGTACCCAAGCGTTTTGCGATTCAGTCGTTTTAACCGGTTACGAAGATTCAGGTTTTTGCGTTCAATCCGCTGGGTGTAAAGCTTACCTGTGATGTCTTTTGTAGCCGGTAACATCTCATAAGCACTGAAGTTGTCTGTACACCAGAAGGCGACTCTGAAGCCCGACAGTAAACCCAGTAATTTGCACTGCGTCATTTTGCTCCTGCGCCCAAAAGCATGAGCAACAATACGTTTGAGACGAGGCTCCCATGCATACCACAGCCAACGCTGACGCTTTTTATTGCCAACAAACGACCACATTTCATCAACTTCACAGATAAGCTGAATTTGCAGGTTATCCAGAGGAAGCGTGGTTACAACTCTCGGCGAGAGTTTTTTAGTGTGCGCACAACGGCATTAATGCTGATATGTAAAGCTCGGGCAGTGTCTCGAATACCGGCATTGTTCATTGCAAGGTCGACAATTTGTGATTTCATGCCGGGTTGGCAGGCGCGATAAGCATAATCGAGCTGGAAAGTACGGCAGCACGACTGGCACCGATAGCGCTGAAGCATGGCCTTACCCAGGCCATGCTTTTTAACAGATTCGATTTGCTCACAAAACGGGCATTTTACGTCAACTTTAGCCATCAGATGCACACTTCAAAAAGAGTGATTCTACCGCATGATCAACACATTGAATACTTGACCAGTAAATCAGAAGTCGTAACCTACTGTCGCTTGCACAGAGCGCTCTGCCCCCCAGTAGCAATAGGAGGTGTTGTAGCAGGCCGCGACGTACTTCTTGTCGGCGATATTATTCACATTCAATTGCACAAACGCGCCTTTCAGCGAAGCAGCCCAAGTGCCCAAATCGGCGCGAACAGAAGCATCACCCAGTGTGTAAGAAGGCACTCGCAAGGTATTGGCATCATCAGCCCACTGCTTGCCAATGTAGCGGATACCGGCACCAACATTGATGCCATAACCCGCTTCATATTGCGCCCACAGCGAAGCCATATTGGATGGTGCTAATACCGGTGTGTTGCCATCATTCCCATCAATAGCATCTTTGAATTTCACACGGTTATAGGTGTAGCCCGCAATCACACTCAGCCGCTCATTAATCTGGCTTCGAGCTTCAAGCTCCAGCCCCTGTGAATTCACCTTACCTGCTGGCACATAATAAGTGGCGGGCACGGCACGGTTTGCCACATCATTTTGGGTCAGGTCATATAACGCGGCGGAATAGAGTGAAGAACTGCCCGGCGGTTGATATTTAATCCCCACTTCATACTGCTCGCTGGTCATCGGCTTGAGCAGTTTTTGCTGAGCATCCGGGAATAAACTTGGAGTGATAGCTTGGCTATAACTCACATACGGTGAAATGCCACTATCAAAACCATACAGCAATGAAGCGCGCCCACTGGCGTGTTTATCGGTGCGCTCATCCGTACTGTTGGCGGTCTTATTGATATTTTCCGTTTTCATCCGATCATAACGGCCAGACAAATTCAGATGCCAATTATCCAGCTTTATTTCATCTTGCAGATAAATGCCACTCTGCTCATAGCGGCGATTTAAATAGGATGAATTGATGCCAGGAGTCGTCAGCAAATAATCGCGGTACAGTGTGCTGCCACCAGAAATACCGGTGTAAGGATTCAATGTGGTAGCAAACGCACTGTCGCTACGTAGATTGTTGCTGAATTTTTGAAAATCAAAACCGAGTAACACTTTGTGTGCAACCGTCGCCGTAGCGAAATCAGCAGCCAGTTGATTATCAACAGCAAATGCATTGAGAGAGGCGTCTTCGCCAGAATAATAGCGATTCATGAGAGTGCGGTCGCTATTCCAGCCCCCCTGATAAACCTGCTCTAACTGACTATTAGCATGGGTATAGCTGGCATTTTGTCGGAAAGACCAAACATCATCAAATTTATGTGCAAATTCATAACTGTAGATTTGCTGCCAACGTTTAAATACGTTGTGATTGGTTTCACCATCAAAGAAACCGCGACTTAACTTCTGCCCATAAATACTGCCATCGGCAGGAACCGCACTGTGGTAGCCGCCAGAGGGGTCTTTTTGCAAATTAGCGCGCAATAACAGTGACGTGTTTTCATCCGGTTGCCACAATAATGACGGCGCAATTGCATAGCGCTCTTCGCGTTGATGGTCATACATGGTGTTGCTATTACGGGTGATCCCCGTTAAGCGAAAGGCCCAATGTTCGGCAATCGCATCGGTATAATCAAAGGCGACATTTTGCGTATTGTGATTACCGGCAGTCAGGCGAAAATGGCCCTCAGAGGTAAATTGTGGGCGTTTGGACGTCATCATCACCAAGCCACCGGGGATACTTTGACCATACAATGCCGAGGACGGGCCTTTGATAACATCAATACGTTCGAGGAACCACGGATCGACCTGCAACACATTATAACTGCCGCCATCGCTGAGCAGCCGCAGCCCATCCAGGAAAGTGTTGTTCACATCACCGCCATGAAAACCGCGCAAAGCAATAGTGTCATAACGAGTCGCGCCGCCGGAAAAACCGGTGAAGACACCGGGCGTGTAATTCAGCGCCTGGTTAACCGTCGCCACATTTTGATCATCCATTTGCTGGCGGGTAATGACCGACACTGACTGCGCAGTCAGAATTAACGGCTGGTCAGTTTTTGTTGCCCCTTTGGTGGTTTTGGCGGTGTAACCCAAGGTGGGTAAATCTGCTGCGTGGCCTGCTTTAGCAGTCACTTCTATTGTGTCATCAGCCATGGCAGTGCATGGCATAAAAATAGCCAGTGAGCACAACGCGGCAGAACGCTTTATTAAAAAAGCCGAGAACATAGTTATCTTCCCCAGATAATTATCCCCAAAAAACTTGGCGTTATTGGTTGACGGCAAGTCACAAGGGTATAGGCATATAAAATAGAGGGTGATTAATCAGCATCCATGCTATTTCCGCAGGGCAAACTCTCTTACCTGCGCGCCACATATCGTGGGTCCATAAGTGCAGCGCACAATTTATTAAATGAGAGCGTTAATTACAATGATAATTATTATCTTTATTATTTAATATTGTGAAAGTAATTATCAGAGTAAGATTATTCAGTCAGCCGTCGTCTATGCCACAATAGCTTTCTGCTAGGCTTAACGGCATAGCTCTACATATTAACGGGTTTATTGTGGCACTCACTTTGGGGCTGACAGGCTTTATGGAAAAGAATGGGTATTTAGTTTCACCGCGGCGCGATTCCCTGCAATTTCTGCTACGAACATGCCCAGTACGAACATATCTGCGGCTAACATTTCTACTGATTGCGCTTATTTTTACGGCAACAACCGGCACGGTTTTGGCGGCAACAACCGCAGATAACACCGCCGCAAGCAGTGAAGAGCCGGCCAAACCCGCGATATCCGTACAGTTAATTAGCCTGCAAAAACAATTAGATAAAATAAAGCAGAATGTTTCTGTCAGTACATCTGATAGCGAGTTGAATGCGCTAAAAGAAACATCGCTCGCGCTGGTGCGAGATGCCAACATACTGCTGGAAGACCTGAAGCCCAAACTAGAGCAACTGCAAACACAATTGGATGTTTTAGGCCCGCCGCCGTCGGCTGGAGCACTGGCTGAAACCCCGGTAGTGGCCCAACAGCGCCGGGTTCTCAATACCCGGAAAGTCCAGTTGGATGGCCAGAATGATCAGGCCCAAGCCATCAAGACCAATGCAGAAAATCTGGCGACGCAAATTATCGCCTTACGGCATTCAGCATTGAAGACCCAAATCGCCCTCAACTCCGGCAGTATTCTGGGTGCGCATTTCTGGGCGCCTATCATTAATCCCAATGCAGATGACGATCAACGGCTGAAAGATTTTATCCAAGAACTGGCGGATGCCTGGAGTGCAGCTTGGGAGCCAGAATGGCGGGTTGGCACCACGATATACCTGCTGCTGGCGCTGTCTATTAGTGTTTTTGGGTTTAAATTCCTCGACAATTTGACCGCCTGGTTCTGTACCAAATGCCTGCCACAAGGCCCATTGCGCCGCAGTTTTATGGCATCCGCCACCACACTTTATACCGTGTTGATTACCGTCACGGTGGCACAATGCATCATCCAGACATTCACTCGCACGCCAGATGTATCATTGGTTGTGATGAATTTTTCGCAAGTTTTTGTTCAGCTAATGTTTTTCTCCGCACTGGTGGCCGGTCTTGGGCGAGCATTCTTATCTAATCAGCGCCCCTCATGGCGATTGCCCGCCATTGCGGATGAAGTCGCCGCCTCACTGACGTTATTTCCGCCGCTATTAGCCATCTGCATTATGATTTTTGGTGCGATTGATCAGATGAACAATATGATCAATATCAGCGTGTCGGGGACAATTTTTGGTAACGGTATATCAGCCCTGTTAATGGCTCTCACCGCAGCGATTATTCCCTTACGAGCCAACCGAATACGGCGTAATTTGGTGGCCAATGGTGAGAAACCCGAGGCTTATTCCACACTGGCGGGGTTAATTCATGTCGCTATCGGCATAACTGCATTGGCCATATTACTGTCACTGTTAGTGGGCTATATCGCACTGGCGAAATTTTTGAGTTATAAACTGGTCTGGAGCTGTTTAGTCCTCGCCTGTCTATATTTACTGACCCACCTCTGTGTTGATTTAGCCGAGAGTATTTTTTCACCCACTAGCCGTGCCGGGAAGGCGATTAAGCAATCACTGAATATTGACGATCGCCATTTGTCACAAGCCGCTACATTATTATCCGCCACCAGCAAAGTGTTGCTGATATTGCTGGCCGCTCTTGCTCTACTCGACGGTACTTTTGGCTCGACCACGCCAATTTCACTGCTACAAAAGGCCGTTGAGCTATTAAGTGGTGAGGGGCTGGAAGATTTAAATATTGTCCCAGCTAATTTACTGAACTCAGTGATTTGTCTGCTGGTCGGGTTGTATGTGCTCAAAGCGGCGCGCCGGTGGCTGAGTCATGAATTCCTGCCCAAAACCCAGATGGATTCCGGGATAAAAACCTCGGCGGTCACACTGTTTAGTAATATCGGCTATGTGCTGGTTATTTTGTTGACCCTATCAGTGCTGGGGATTCAGTGGAATAAATTGGCCTGGATTGTCAGCGCGCTGTCAGTTGGTATTGGCTTTGGCTTGCAGGAAATTGTGAAAAACTTTATTTCCGGCATTATTTTGCTCACCGAGCGGCCCGTCAAGGTCGGGGATTTAATCAGTATTAGTGGGGTGGAGGGGGATATTCGCCGTATAAATGTCCGCGCCACTGAAATTCAACTCAGTGACCGCTCTACCGTCATCGTGCCAAACTCTCAATTGATTTCACAAAATGTGCGCAACGCCACAATGGCCAATGCCCAAGGGGTGGTCACCATTGCCCTGACCTTCCCGCTGGATTTAGATATTGAACTGGCACAATCGCTGCTGATAGCGGCTTATAAAGAGCATGAATCAATACTGGAAATGCCAGAGCCGTCAGTGAAATTCAGTCAGTTAAGCCCGGATGGTATTGTGCTCAGTGTCACCGGCTTGGTGCCCAGCCCGCGCATGGTCAGTAACACCAAAAGTGCTTTGTTATACAGCATATTAAAACGGCTGCGGGCGGCGGGTGTGTCACTGGCCACCGCAGTACCGGCCAAAACCACACCGGCGGCAAACTGATGTTGAGGCGGCCATCAGCATGATGGCGCTAATGGCCGCTCAATCACTTATTTCGCCAAACTGCTGCGCACTGGAGTGATGGGCATTGATTGCACCAATCACTCATCTTGTTGCCCGAGGTTAGCGCTGAATCAGGTAGCGAATGGTCGGGCCATCTTGCTGAATATCCAACACGGTATAGCCGTAATTTCGGGCATCTAACGGAATATTATTAATAGATTGCGGGCAGTCACTGATAACTTCCAGGATTTCGCCCGGTTGCAGTTGCGGCATAGCTTCGAGTGTGGCGACGGCGGGATACGGGCAAGGTTCGCCCACCATATCCAAACGATAATCGGGCACAATAGCAGGATGGGTTGCTCGCTTATCAACTGACGAAGAATGGCTCATGATGGCTCCTTAATCAGAGTGGATGTGGCCGCGTTCTGCTTGCGAAAGAAGCGCTTTTCCCACCACAGCATGGCGGCAAAGGCGGCGGCCAACATCAGGTAGGTCACCAGTAACCCGCCGATCGGCCCGAAGGTTTCCAATAGGTTGACTTTGTCATAATCGGTGGCCAAAACGGGAGCAAAATCATCCCAATAATAGGCCAGAATAGTCGCGCCAATAATATTTCCCAGCCCCACCCACCAATAGTGAATTTGCCCCTCTACCGCGCGATACATCCAGCCGGTTTCACAACCGCCGGCCAATACAATACCAAAACCGAACAGTAAACCACCGATCACCGCATTTGGCCCGGCCCACAAAATCTTGGGCGCTACCCCCAGCTGCACATAGCTGAAAATACCAATCGCACTGACCGCCATCCCCAGAATAATCGCTTTCGCCATATGGGTACGGCCGGTTATCCACAAATCGCGAAACGCGGAAGTAAAGCAAATCTGCGCCCGTTCAATCAGCAACCCAAAGCCAATTCCACATAACATGGCAATGCCCAGCTTTGGGTGGCGGAACAACTCAATTAACGACCAACCTAATGCCAGAATAAACACGACCATGCCCAGGCGAAAACGGCGTGCCGCTCTGGCCGGATGCTGGGTCAGCGGCGAGGCGGCGGTGACTTTTTGTAATTTCACCGGGATGCGAAACAGCGGCAATAAGGTAAATTTAGCACCAAAATATGACCCCGCGGCTGTCGCGAGTGCAAAGAACCAAGCATGCAGTGAAAACTGTGGAATACCGGTAAAGAACGCCGCCAGATTGCAGCCCATCGCCAGGCGCGCCCCAAAACCGGCGATAATGCCACCGACCAGCGCTTGGGCAATGCGGATACCATGCTGCGGTTTACGCAGTTTCACATTGTTGGCCCACAGCGCTGCAGCAATACATCCGGCAAACATCCCGATAATCATCATGCCGTCGATACGGTCCAGCGGTGTCCCCTCTAGCCCGATAACTTTAAAGTAGCCCCACTCCTGCGGATGGGCGCCCAATAGCTGCATCAGGTGGCCCCCCCAACGGGTGAACTCCCCGGTCACCGCCCAAAAAGTGCCAGTCAAACCAAAGTAATAAGTCGCTAGAATACCCGCCGCAATCACCGCCGGCAGTGGTGCCCAAAAACGCACCAAATATTGAGATTTAAACATCTGCCAGCTCACACTGACACCTCCAAAATACGTGTTGTCACAGACCAAGTCAGTGTGATGGGTCGCGACGGAGAAATAGACCTATATATAATAAGCTAATTATTTTGTTAATGGCGGCGAGATGTAGTGAAAATTAGATGTTAATTACAAGCAAACTCAATCAAAGGCATCAGTGCCCGGTGGGTATCGGTAGGGTTCAAGGCGGGTAATCGTCATCAGCGGATTGATAATCCAGTGATAAAGCCAGACGCAAAATAGCAGCAACCGGCTCAAATAAGGCCTCAGGGATGGTCTCGCCACAAACTACATCGCGATGTAATGCCCGCGCCAGCGCCCTATTTTCGACCACAGGAATTCCCTGCTGTTCGGCTAATTTGATAATCAAAGCGGCCTGTTCACCTTGGCCCTTTTCAATCACCACCGGCAGTGGGGCATCATCGGGATGATAAAGCAAGCACACGGCAAAATGGGTCGGGTTGCGCACGACCGCGGTGGAGCGCTGCACATTTTTAGCAAAACTGCCGCTTTGCACCTCTTGCTGTAACTGTCGCCGCTTTTGCTTAATATGTGGGTCTCCGTCACTGTCTTTGTATTCTCGCTTGACCTCTTCATGAGACATTTTGAGTTGTTTCATGGTGTTATAGCGCTGAAAAGTATAATCCAGCAGGGAAAAAACCACGTAACAGATAATTAATGCGCCCAGCAACCAACCCATTAATGTGCTAAATACGGGGAGAGCACAGTGGCTACCACAATAAGCCAAATAACCAAAAGAAGCGGTGTATCGCGCCAATAAATAGCCGAAGATCAGAGTTAATACGGCCACTTTGAGTAATGATTTGCTTAACTCGAACAGGCTGCGTAATGAAAAAAGTTGTTTGGCATTATTGATGGGATTGATGTGTTCGCCTTTAAACGCCACAGCTTTGCTCGCCAATAGCGGCCCGACCTGCGCAATACCGGCGATAATCGTCATTAAAATCAGTGCGCCACCCAATATTCCGACAATATGAACCAGCACTGCCATGCACTCTGACCCGATATGCGCCAGTGCCAAGGTGAAAGGTTGCTGCACTTGATTGATTGAATTGCCTATCAGCGCGCTAATCTGTGCCATCAAAGTGGTGCCCGTCAGGAAAAAATAGGCCACCAGCACCACCAACTGTACCCCAGAGGTTATCTCGACACTCTTAATCACCTGCCCTTTCTCTCGGGCTTCTCTCAGCCGTTTAGCTGTGGGTTTTTCATTTTTTTCGCTACTCTCACCGCTCAATATCACCACCTTTTATCAGAGGGATCAGTGTGCTTATTTTCTGCTCAGTATGATTAATACCCACCAAATAGTGATGTAATGCATAAGGCAGACTAATGAGTAACAGAAACAAGGCTAATGCACTTTTGATAGGCATCGCCAGAAAGAACACATTCAGTTGTTGAGAGGAGCGATTGATTAGCCCTAAAGATAAATCTGCTAAAACCATCACCAAGATCGCGGGTAAAGCAAAACTCAGACAGAGTTCATACATCAAATGCCACTCACTTTGCAGAAAGTGCAGCATTGCCGATGTGGGCTGGATGCCACTGCCCACAGGTAAGATATTATAAGAGCCATAAAGTGCCGACAGCACCAAATTGAAGCCGCCTGACGTCAGAAACAAGACCGTTAATATTTGTGTGAACAGCACACCAAAAATGGACGATTCCATGCCCATACTCGGGTTGAACAGTGTCGACATAGTGGCACCTCGCAAGGTGTCAATCAGAAAGCCCGCCATATCAATTGCCCAAAAAGGCAATGCCGCGACAAAACCAATCATCACCCCGATAACAAGCTCGAGGCATAACACCCAGAACCACCCGGTGAGGCTATCGTGATACATGAATGAGGCGGTGAAAAATAGCGGAGTGACCGGCAAGGCGATGGCAAGAATCACCCCATTGCGCAGCAAGCTACTGCCCAAACTGCGAGCAGTAAACAGAGGCAATATCAATAACATGCCATAAGGACGCACCATCGCCAGCCCCAACGCCCCGAGCCAATACAAAGAGTCCTGCATATTAAGACCGCATACTGGTAATCTGCAAAAAGGTCTGCTGGGTGTAGTTCAACAATGTCGCCCCCATCCAATGATAAGTCATCAATAGCGTGGCCGAGACGGCGAGCAATTTAATCAAAAACTGTAATGTTTGGTCCTGTATTTGGGTCAGTGCCTGCAATAAACTCACCACTAACCCGACCACGGACGCCACCACCACCACCGGCATTGATAATAGTAAAACCAGCCATAACAATTGGGTCGCCAGATGAATCACAATGGCATTACTCATTGCCGCTTCCCTCGATGACTATTCATAAGTAAGAACCCACCAACTGCCCCAGCAGCATGTCCCAACCATCAATTAAGATGAAAATCAATAACTTGAATGGTAGTGAAATGGTGATTGGGGAGACCATCATCATGCCCATGGCCAACAAAATATTGGAGACAATCAAATCAATGGCCACAAAGGGCAAGTAGAGCAGCAATCCGATTTTAAATGCCTCCGTCAGTTGGCTGAGGGTAAAGGCGGGCATTAATATCAGTAGTGAATTGGATTTGATGGTGTTGCGATAACGTTCTGGCCACTTGGTCTGGATGATGTCGTTGAAAAAATGGATCTGTTCCGTATCAGTATTTCGTTGTAAAAAATCGCGGTATGGCCCCAGCGCATGTTCATCAATATGGTGCAGTAAATCCCCCATATCATTGGGCAGCGGCTCATCTTGCAGGCGGGCATGCACATCCAACCCCACCGGTGCCATGATGAAAATGGTTAACACCAGCGCCAGACCGTAAATAGCAATATTGGGTGGCACCTGCTGTACCCCCAGCGCATTACGTAACAATGAAAACACAATCGATAGTTTGAGAAATGATGTCCCCATGACCATCAATAGGGGGAGCAATGACAGGATAAAAAGCAGGACAATCAATTGAGAGGACGAATTCAACAACTCCATAGTTTATTCCACAAAAACTAGCCTATTGGGTAAAAACAATACCCACAGTATTTGCGCAGACCGCTTTTCTCAACATCGGGTCATCACCTGAATAACCCCATATCGCCCTATTTTTACTCAAAGTTGCAAGCACACCGCCGGTTACCCAACACCATTGCCGCTGCCGCAAGGATGCAAGGTAAGCCACTGATTAATAAGCACCACAAACTGCCCCTCACAACACAATAAACTGCCACTTCCGACAGATTGCCCGTGCAGACGAATATTCACCTCTCCGTAGAGCTGAGTTTGGCATGGCAGTGTTTGCCCGACATCCAACTGTTTGATGTCGCCCAATGGCAAGGTGAGACGGCCAATTTCCATGACCAGTGTTTGCGGCAGTTGATCCAGTTGTAGCGCCTGTGGTGCAGTCGGTAGTGCGGCGATATCACGCGACGGGTCAATGTCGTCATTAATTTGTTGAATAGTCATTCTGTTTCCATCTTCCAGTTTGATATAAATCTGTGCTGACGCCAGTGGCCATAACCAACAGTTTCCTTGCTCCCATTCCGCGGCACAGTGGATTCGCACCCCATCCCCCGGCTTGATGTGCTGCAATTGATACAGTGATAATCGGCTCCACCCCAACACTAACCCCGTTTGCCAGGGCACCTCAGGCTCGGTGACCTGCTCACACTGCCATTCAGACAAGATTGCGGTTAGTGCCGCCAAAGGCCAATCGAGCAACACGCCACTCAGTTGCTGGCCTTCCAGCTCGAAAGTCAGCACCACGGCCCATTGGGGCAGCAGTGTCATGGCCACCGGCACCGCGCTGTGGATAGCCAACTCGGGCAGCACCGTCGCCAGTGGACTCATGGCCCACTGGGCCATGGCACTGACCAACTCTGTCGCCAGCAACTGGGGGTTGTCAGTGGCCAGCGCCGATAGCAGCCAGCTATTCCAGCAAGACTGAGATAGCCAGCAACCGCACGGCTTACCCGCATATTGGAGCGGCAGATAAATACCCACACCATCAGTAGGTGATAATATGGCGCAGACCCCCGCGGCATGCCGTCCCCGGCCAATCACGCCGCTGAGATGGCGTAATTCAGCCGACAATATCCCCAGCATGGGTCACCTCCAACAAGCAAGGAAAACCCCATTGATGCAGTTGCCGCTGCCAACGTGTTTGTAACCGCTGTAGGCGCTCAACCCATTCACCGTTGGCATGGCTGAGTACAATATGCAAACCATCCGCGGCCAGACAGACATGAACCCGGACGCCCGACAATGGGCCACTCATAATGTGGTAGTCAGTCTGCATCAGATTAGCGCCCTCTGAGGGCGTCATTGACTGGGCAATATCCTGCATTGGCGATGCCCGCGGGGGAAGATAGCGGGCAAATTGCTGTTTTTGCCGCTCATTGGCTAAACTTTGCGCCCGCCGCGCGCCGAGGTACTGCTCACTCAGTGGCGGTAATGCCCCCTCAATATCAATTCGACTCATCTTTTATTAGCATCCGTAATTTTTCCTGTTCACACTGATTCGCCCGCAACTGCGCCTGCTGTAATGCAATGGCGGCCTGTTGTTGCTGTCTATGAGCCGCCAACTCACAGAGCGATTTTTGCAGCCGCCGTTCCGCCTGATACAGCTGGTGCTGCAACACTTTTTGCTGCTGTGCTTTCGTCGGGCTCAGTTGGCCGCGCCATTGGGTAAATACATGTAATTTCTGGCATAATTCTTGGCGTTCTTGATGGATACTGGCCAATTGCTGTGCTTGTTGTTGCTGCTCTTGCTGCAAACACATTAATTGCTGACGTAACCGGCGCTCTTTGCGCTGGCGCAGTGCCAATAAGCGCTGGAAAATACCCACGGCGGGATTGACTAACCCAGCACCTGTGCGAGTTGCGCCAAGGTGTGAGCCAGCTCGTGAGTGTCGGTTTTGCCTGGTGATAATAAACTCTCCTGTTGCAAGAACGCGCAGATTGCCGGGTATCGCTGTAGCGCTTCGTCAGCTTGTAAATCTTGCCCTTTCTGATATTCACCCACTCGCACCAGCAGTTCTATCTCCTGATAGCAGGCCTGTATATGGCGCAGTTTCTGGGCCAGAGCTTGATGCTCAGCACTGACAATGTGCGGCATGATCCGGCTAACACTGGCCGCAATATCAATGGCCGGATAGTGCCCAGCACCTGCCAGTTGCCGAGACAAAACAATGTGCCCATCCAAGAGAGAGCGCACTTCGTCGGCCACCGGCTCGTTCATGTCATCCCCCTCAACCAGCACCGTGTAAAAAGCGGTGATGCTGCCGCGCTCACTGTTCCCTGCCCGCTCAAGTAAACGGGGTAACGCGGCGAAAACACTGGCCGGAAAGCTGCCCATCACCGGCCGCTCACCGGCCGCCAAGCCAATTTCACGAGCGGCTCGGGCATAGCGGGTCAGTGAGTCGGCCATTAGCAACACTTTTAGCCCGCGTTCACGGAAATATTCAGCCACCGTGGTGGCGGTATAAATACCTTTCAGCCGTTCCAGTGCCGGGCGGTCGGACGTCGCCACCACCACCACCGTACGGCGGCGGGTGTCGGGAGTGAGCACTTGCTCAAGGAATTCCCGCACTTCACGCCCACGTTCACCAATCAGCGCCAACACCGTGATATCCGCAGAACAACCGCGACATAGCATGCTCAGCAAGCTACTTTTACCCACTCCGGCGGCCGCAAAAAACCCGATTCGCTGCCCTTCACCACAGGTCAATACCCCATCAATGGCACGAATTCCGGTGGGCAATACTTGCTGGACTGGCTGGCGGGTTAAGGAGTCTGGGGGCGGATAATCCAGCTCATGCCAATGCCCCGTCAGCGGCGGGCCATCATCAATTGGCATACCCAGACCATCCAATACCCGCCCGAGCAAATCAGCACCGACTCTAATGCGGTGCGCATGGCCAAGTGGAGAAACCCATTGACCACTGCGTAAGCCAGCAGGGGAGGCAAATGGAGACAACCAGGCCGTTTGCTGCTCAATGCCGACCACTTCAGCCAACATATCCGGTGCCGCAATTTGGCATAACTCCCCCAGTGCCACGCCGGGTAAATGGGCGCGTAGCAGTGTCGGGCCGACATCTAAAATCGGCCCACAAAATATCCAGCCATTGGGTGGCGGGGACGAGCAGCGCAATGGTTGCGGTAATTGAGAGCTTAATGCCGCGATATCAGGCAACTTCATCCAATTCATCTCCGATAAGCTCAATGGTACCGGCCACCTTAATATTCATTTCATCACCCAGCTCCTGCCAGGAGAGCACCGGCAGCACAAAAATATCCCGCTCAACAATTTTGCGCAGAAAACGGCGCACATCGATGGTGGTCAGCAACACGGCATCGGTATTTTCAGCCGCCGCATTTTTTATTTTGTCGAGCAGCAGCCGTGAATGTTTATCTCCCAGCGCAGAATAGGTTCCCGCCGATGTCTGACGAATTGATTCGCGGATCAGATTTTCAGCCCCTTCGCCCAGCCGCAGTACCGGCAACCAAGCTTTATTTTTGCTAAACCGGCCACACACATGGCGGCGTAATGCAATACGCACATATTCGGTCAACATGACGATATCTTTCTCTTTGGGCGCCCATGCCACCAGCGCCCCGAAAATAGTGCGCAAATCGCGGATAGAAACATCCTCTTCCACCAGCCGTTGCAATATTTCCGCCACTTTCCCAACGGGCATCTGGCGCTGTAGTTCTTTCACTAACTCGCCGTAGCGCCCCTCCATGGCATCCATCAGATAGCGAGTTTCCTGCACACCAATAAACTCAGCGGTATGCCGTTCGAGTACCCGGGTCAGGCAATGAATAATGCGCTGATGCCCTTGCGCATAGGGGATCCCAAGGGTGCTGGCCTGGCTCCCTTGTTCTGCTGCCAACCACTCAAAAGTGCCCATTTTTATGCCAAGGGCTTGATGGCGAGTCGCGAGCAAGCTACTGGGTTGCAGCAGTAACAAATCATCGGCGGGCAATGTCAGTGTCAACACTTGCTCCTGATAGACCCGAATCGATAATTCATTCTCCGCCAAGCTGGCATCACTGCGGACAATCACTTCGGGCAAGGGCACGCCAAGATGTTCAAACCAGCGCCAACGCAAGCCATCGAGGTCTCGCGCCAAATGGGGGTAACGTAAGTTGGGCGCACAATACAGCATCAGCGGCACCGCTCCTGGATCCATCGTATTGGCTGGCGAAGGTTGGTTTTCGCCACTGTCGCGCGCCCCGGCGCTGAACTTTTTTTTCCGATACAGTAAAAGGGCAGGGGTGGCGACCAGTGCGGCCAGAATGATAAAAACCACAAAAGGAAAACCCGGTAATAGCGCAAAAATAGCCAGAATAGCTGCCGCCAGCAACAAGGCATCCGGTTGACGCCCTACTTGCACGGCCAGATCTTTCGCCAAGCTTTGTTTATTATTGCCGGGAACCCGGGTCACAATAATCCCAGCAGTGATTGAGATAAGTAATGACGGGATTTGAGCGCATAAACCATCACCCACCGACAGCACGGCATAGGTGGTCATCGCCTCCTCGGCAGACATATTATGTTGCAGCACTCCGATAGTGATGCCGCCAATAATATTCACCAGAATGACAATAATCCCCGCGATGGCATCCCCTTTAACAAACTTCATGGCCCCGTCCATCGCACCAAACAGCCGACTCTCTTTTTGCACCCGCTCGCGCAAGCGCCCAGCTTCGACAGAATCAATCACGCCCGCACGCATATCGCCATCAATACTCATTTGCTTGCCAGGCATGCCATCCAGTGAAAAGCGGGCGCTGACTTCAGCAACGCGCTCCGAACCTTTGGTGATCACGATAAACTGCACCACGGTGATTATCGTAAAAATGATAAGCCCTACCGCCAAATTTCCCCCGACGACAAACTGGCCGAAGGCTTCGACAATATCGCCAGCATCGTGCTGTAGCAGCACCAACCGTGTGGTACTTATAGTTAATGCCAACCGATAAAGTGTGGTGATGAGTAACAGCGACGGGAAGACCGAGAATTCAAGTGGATCGCGCAGGTAAATCGAGATCATCAGCAGGATGACGGAAAATGCGAGGTTGACGGCAATCAGTACATCGACCATCACGGTGGGCAGCGGCAAGATCATCATAAAGATCGCCACCAACAACATGATCGCCAGAAAAACATCCTGGCGCGCGACTATCAGCATCAAACCGCGCATAAATGCCGATTGCCTCATTGATATTCTCCCGGCAGCCGGCGGAGTAAAGCGCGCTGTTGCTGATAGAGCTGATACCAACACTCCGCCCCAGATAGCGCAGGGGGCGAGCAACTGACCATCAGGCCCATTTTCAATAAGTAGATACGCTGAGGCACACCATTAAAACGTTCCAGTTGCCAACATTCCTGCAGCAGCAATAAGTCATCATGGTGATAATGCCGATGTTGCACGCCACAGGTCAGTAATAACCGCGCATTACGCCACTCAAGAAAAACCAGCCGCTGTTCTATCTGCCATTCCATACGCGAGGTCAATACCGAGCAGGGTAACTCCGCCATCTGGGTAAACAACTGGAGGTTACGGGTCACGACTAAATCCATTTCCATAACCACACCCCATCAAAATAATTGCCTGAATTAACAATCCATAGCAAGAATACGGAGCCCGTGGCCTCAGCTCTATCAGGTATTGGCCTGATTCGGCGGTTTATATCTCCAGTAACACCGCGAGAATTTGCTGTTGCTGTTCTTGATCATTGAAGCAATCAAGCGGCATAAGATTAAATAATTCATAGAATCGACGAATAAATCGACTGCGGGTATTTATGTCCTGACCCGCCATCAGCTCAATCCGCGGTTGTAACCAGCCACTAAATAGCCAAGGTTGGCCCACCACGGCCAGCACTTCGCTCAGGATAGTATCCCCCTCGAGAGCGCAGGTTCTCCCCATGCGATGGCAATGGTCTTCCAACCCCAGAAACATCAGCAAGCGGCGAAGTTGATTCAGGGTAGCGGCCAGCCGCTCGCCATGTTTAGGCGCAGGCTGAGAAGCCAAGTCAAACGCAACGGCGCGCATTAATACTCGAACCCGTTGCTGGCGCTGTGGCCAGCGGCTCACTTGGGTAAACCATTCCGCGACGGATAATTCACTGTGTTCAATACTTTGTGCAAACAGTTGCTTAATCGCCCCCAGTTCACGATTTTCTTTGCCGCCCAACTCAAGCAAACCAAATAACTCAATTTCCCAGCCGCTGTTTTCCAGTAATGGCTCTAGCAATTGCGTTAAACTGCGGCGACGTAATGGATTATTTTTGCTGTACGCCATCATCGCGGCCAGCAGCAAGATTTGCTGCCCGACTGACAGCCCCCCTTGGCGAAGTTGACTGGTAAGCACAGCAATATCCATCTCCAGCGGAATATGCTTGGGCAGCAAAGAATCCGTGCCCGCGGATAACTGGGTGATTAAGGTCACCAGTAATTGCTGGCGGCGCTGGTTGCGCTCCTCCGCCTCAACGGATTTTTGATCTTTTAATCGGGAGCCTAAACTTAGCCCGATCTCCTCCATGGTTTCTTCCAATGCCGTTTGCCTGACCTCAGACAATTCAATGCCAGCTAACTCCATCACGGATCGCGCGGGCGTTATTTCCCCCTCTAACTCGCCACTATGGCGCGAGAGTCCGTGAATGGCATCGGCATCTGACACATTATTATTGGCCGTTATCATGCGCAGGTCCTGATGAGATAAAATCCTGATGAATCAATGGTTCCGGTGATTCCTGTAGCCACAGAAGAAGTTGCGATAAATGGCGCTGGAGAGAAAGAGTGAGCTGGAGCACCGGAGAGCCAAATTGCGCCTGATCCTCTGCCATATTGTCATCTGCCACACACTGCACTCGCGCGCCTAGTGCCGAGGCCACGGCAGAAAAATGCTGTGGGTGAACCCGTAACTCTAGCTGATTATGCTGGGCCATTTTTGCCACCTGTGCCGCCAGACGATGAATCAGAATTTGGCTCGCCGCCTGCTCTCCCGCCCAAGCGGTAATCACCGCGGTAAGCGCGGCCAAAATAGCTGCTCGGGACTGCGTAATCAGTGATGACTGCACATGTTCGCCCGCCACTAACCAAGCAACATGCTGGGCTAACACATCAGATTCCATTTGGTGCCGAGTTTGCTCAATCAGCGTCTCCGCCTGCTGTTGTGCTTGAGCCAGTAGTAACTCGCACTCCGCTTGCGCGGCTTGCATAATGTCAGCGGCCTGCGCTTGGGCATCAGACAAAATATCGCGGCGTTGTACCATTTGGTGTAACTGAGCCGCAGGGATAACCGCGCCAACAGGCAATGAAAAATCAAATTTCTCCACGCGGAGCTGAAAGGGATTCACAACAAACGCTCTAATCGGGTTAGCCAATGATCAACAGCAAGGGATAACGACCGCGATATAAATAGTGACCGCGGTAACGGGGGTAATGAAATACACATTGCTCGCCACACAATGCAATCACGACGAACATGATGAGCCAGGCTCTGCCCCAGTCGCGAAGCAACAATGGGCAATTGCTGCGGGCTTAATCGGGCAGGAAGATAGCCGCGATATCCCATTCCCATTAACTGCTGGATGTCACTTTCGTCAAATAACGGCGCAAGTGCCTGCCGATACTGGCGTAGGCGTAGATAATCATCACATTGCAAATAAACCAATCCCAATGCCAGGCAGCGGGCCAATAAACGCGGCGGTTCCACTATTTGATATTGCTGCTGTTGGGTCAATAGGGCGGGCAGTGATTGCTGCGGAAAGTTTCGCAAACTATTTAGTACGACATTCAGCGCGGCATCTAATTCATGGCTGCGGCCATAGCAGTAATTTCCTGTTTTAAGCCCCGCCGCCGCTAACCATAATGGATGGGCAAATTGTGCCGGCCGCCAAGCTAATTGATGTAAATACCGAATATCGGCGGTTAATGGCAATATCACTCCTCCCTCCCCTAGCGGCGCAGATACCGCAACAAGCAAGCCGTTGACAGCCCGACCAGCAACACCAGCAGCAAACCCACGGCTATCTGCAAGGTAGCAGCATGGCGTAATAGCCATTGCAGCGCCGCTTCGGAATGACTTTGCTGCGCTATGGCTGGAGCACTGAACCGATAATTAGTCGGCTGCATCACCACACTAATCTGTGAAAGATCGATTCCCGGAATAGCATCGCGGATCAGGTTCTTAATTTGCGGTTGATAACTCAATAAATTAACTTCCGGTGAATACTTAATAAGCACCGAGGCCGCATGCGGAACACTGCTTTTACCATCTGTTGGCGCAGGCATGGCAATGGTCACATCCGCTTGAATCACCCCATCCATATGGCTCAGCATGCTTTCCAATTGCTGCTCTTTTAGATAAACCATCTTGGCCTGCTCTTGCCCCGGAGACGTCACCAACTGATTCGATGGAAACAACTCATCTACCGTGGCAAATTTTTGGCGTGGAAAACCATTTTGGCGTAGCAGTTCCACGGCATCAATAAACTGACTTTTATCGACATTCAGCCCGACGGTGCCCCCTTTTTCGGGCTGTTTTTCCGCTTTGATCTGATGCAACATCAATAACGCCAGCATCTGGTTGGCTTCCCCTTCCGCCAGCCCGCTATACAGCTCCATACCGCAACCGGAAAGTGACATCACCATCAGGAATAGTGCTAGCGCGCGCCCCCCCCTTCTCATTGCATATTGACCAGTTTGTTGATGTTCTGCCCGACAACACCGACAACTTTTGCAGTTAAATCAACGGCCAATGTGGCATGCATCCATTCAGACTGGATAGGTAGCAAATTATCCGGAGACATCATGGGAGTGGATGGCTCAACCGGCTGCATTAACTGCGCAAATTTGGCGATATGCTGCGCATCAGCTGGCTGCTGAAATGCCGTACTCGGTCTGGTAGCCGCTTTGATAGCATCAATTTCCATCAGATAACCTCGGGAGAATAAATCGTGTGATAGCGCGCAGAATTATATTTTGGCGGAACAAGAAATTCCTTGTTGCAGCAAAACCGACATACCACGCGCCTCTTTTGAGGTAGAGGACGCCAATAGCGCCAATGCCTCATTCTGGCGGTGAAGCCCAAATAACAACATGGCCTCACAAACTAAACGCACTTGAGGATCGGGAATTAACTGAGGTAAGACATTAAGAATATCGCGAGCCTCTGCCAATAAACTGTGATTCACTCCCGCTAGCGCGGCCTCTACCAATAGCTGGCGGCAAGGTGCTGAAAGTAAGATCATATTTTGGCAATAATCCCACTGACCATATCCTTAATCCCTTTCATCAAAGCACTGCTGAAATTGATATAAGATGAATATTGCTGCATAGCGAATTGCATTTTTAGCATGTGTTCAGGATCAGAGGGATTACCGGATGTCATCTGGCTTTGAAAATCCTGTCCAATCTTATTAATGCTCTGCGCCAACCCATCAACTAATACGTTTATATCCATGAGACCCCCTATTCCATAAGTGACCGCATATGTGACGGACACTGCTGAAAACGGCGACGAAAACTATCAGAGAAATGAGCGTGATTGCTAAATCCACACTCCATGGCAATATCTGCCACGCGTAATCTGGTGGATAACAGCAACTCACAACCTTTTTTCAAACGTTGATCAAGTAACCATTGCTTGGCAGACATGCCAAATTTTTCGTAAAACAAGAAATTCAATTTACGTGTCGAAATACCTAATTCATCGGCATAGCGTGAAACTGTCCATGGGTTGAGACGATTCTTGTCGAAGAACTCCAGTAATTCATTGTTGGTGCCCACGATTGATTCTAATAATTGAGAGAAGTAAATCGGTTCCAACCCCAAACAATATAGATAAAGAAACCGGAGTGATGCACTTCGCTCAATATCAACCAACTGTTCCGCAGCACCAATAATATCGTTATTTGCAGGCAATACTTTGTAGCGTTCAGATACGTTTTGAGGTAATCGGAATTTATTCGATTGCACCATTTTACTGGCTAAATCCTGGTATAACGGTAACAGGTCTATGGAATGACACAATATTGAGATAAACGTGCTTTGTGAAAAAGAGGATACACTTGCCTGCTCATCGGTAATAACTAGCTTCCCAGCTGGAACAGTATAACAACCCCCTTCACTTCGTAATATTCCCTCTTGGCGAAATAGAATAAATTTTATTGATTTCATAATATCCCTTCGAGTGCCATTGTCCTTGTAAAATATTGACAAATAACCTGGCAAATCGATATCCGGTATAGACCTTAGATTTAATTAAAGTATCTATGCCATTTTTCCCGCAGGGAATGTGGCTTTGTCTATCTCATTTAACATCTGTAGATACCCGTCAAATTTGGATAGTTTTTCAATGACTTCTTTTTCATTTGTCGTTAAGGCTTCTGTCACTGCATCTCTTTTATCACTGTCATGATTCATCCAAAGACCTAATGCACCGGCAGTAATAACACTCAACATTGAAGTGAATATTGGGATATAATTTTTGGCCAGTAAACATAAACTACTACTCACTACCGGATGGATTAACGCGCCTATTGCGCCTAATGAAACCACTATTCCCACGCGGACAAAATAGGAAGTAAAACGAGCAATTTTTTTCGCACTATGAGGAGAGGCATCGCAATATTTGGCTAACATAAAAACAGCCTGCTGCATTGCATCACTCCCCATGGTCAGCTCATCTTTATTTTTACTGGCGCAATCCCAGTTATGGTAAGCACAGGCCAGGTTTGATATTGATAACATCAGATTTAACCCTGTTATTACGCTAATAGGCGTTGCCAGGCCACCACTACAGATGCTAATCCCGACACTTACGCCGAAGGATGCTAAAGAAACTGCCAATTCAATCACATTGATAAAAAATTGCTTCCTGGCTAATTTCACGCGAACATCCATCAAAGTGCTACTTATATCCTCCTGAGTATCCAGTAATTTATTGACATCTAATTCAGTATCTTTAGCCTTTTCTTTAAATATAGTTACATAAGGTAACTCGGGCTTTTCAATATCATGGCCGTCATTAATATGCGCTACGTAAGCTTCATGTTTTGGAGAGATTTTAACAGAAAAGGCTTCTGATATATTTAAGCTCATTAAATACTTCCTATTAATATCTATCTCTGCTTTACACCTTGCCCAATAATAGATTGGCTTTCGCTACTACCGGAGCATATTCGGGGCACATGTCACTCATCTCTATCACTGTTTGTAATGCCTCTCTAGCATCCACTCCCTTTCCTAGAGCATGTAAACAAACGGCCATCTGATAAACGGGTTGCGGGTCTTTTGCTTCCAACAGTAGTGCGCAAGCATAAGCACTCATCGCCAGTGTAAACTCTTGCTGCATTTGCAAAGCACCCGCCAGGGCCAAATGAAAGTGCGGCTCTAATGGGCAGTGTAATGTTAGCCAAGAAAAATCGGCTACAGCCGCACTATAATTACTTTCTAACCACGCCTGATAACCCCGTGAATATCTTTCTTGCACCTCCTGAGAATGAATATCCTGATTATCACTTACAACTGGTAAGTTAATAATACCCTTGCCCGCTAATGCGCTATTTATGTTAGCGCAAATCGCCTGTAATTCATCAAAACCATCCTCACTCATGTTACCCCTTAGCTAACATCAAATAACAACCAGTCATCACCATTAATACTTTTATTCAATGCCCCTTTAGCGATAAGTATTTTAATAAGCCGATGGCGCATTGATTGTAGAGTTGGACTGGACACATTATCTACAATCATCATTCTGATAATCGACAACTCACTAATACTTTTTCCTAAATGATGTAATAAATTAAATAATTTAAAAAAATTACCGGGCAAGACATTGTCATCCGTTTTTTCCAAGTAACAAACAATAAACTCACCACTCTCCACCCGGTAAATAACACGGTAATCATAAAGCTGAAACTCATAACCTATTTGCAGTGCACTTTCTTCAAAGTAAGCTATTTTAACTGGACAACCTTTACGGCTTAAATATTGTTCGGCATTGAGTGAACTATATTTCATGGTTTATAACTTCACCGCCATGGAAATTTGGCCCATCATATTATTTATGCTATTACCCAAATCCTTCATATTTTGTCGCGATTCATTCAGTTTATCCAGTAATTCACTTATATTCTTATTATAAGATTGTGCGCTGCTGCTTTGCAGATCACTGGTCATACGTAGCAAATCTGCATTACGCGCCATATCCCCTTCAACCAACTTACCACTGCCTGCCCCGAGCTGCCCGAGTGCTGAGCCGCCATGTGTTGCAATATCACCGAATTTAAAGCTAGCTGCCGCCCCCGCGCCGCTGACAAGGCCTGAAAGAATAGAGCAGACACCACTTGCAATAGCGCCAGATGCTGTTTTATCGATGGCTTCACGTTTATTACTCATTGAGCTGACTTGAATATCCCAACCGAGTTTTTGTTGTTTCTGATTATAGTTATTAAGCAAATCACGTATTTTTTTAAATAATAAATTCATTTTAAAAATAATATTTGACAGGTCGGAGATAAAATTCTCAGTATAGTTTCCCGCACTTTCACTCTCCTTTTCAGTGGCGATTTTACTTTGCTCAGGTAGTGTTATTTGATGATTAACTGACATATTCATAATAACCTCGCTATATCAATGAGTTTGCAATGCCGACCTGTAACATGCCGTTCTGACGGATATTGTCATTTAATTTTGTTAATGAATCTTGTGCATTCTGAGAAGTTTCCTTGAGTTGTTTCAGCTGATGCTGTTTATTTCGCTCCACCCATTCATCCATAAATTGAGTAAAATCTTGGTCAAGAATTAACTTTTGAATCTCTTTTTGTAACCCGGCGTTTTGAACAGATAGTTGGCCATTATTAATTTGTACTGCCGCACTACTGCATTTTTGAATAATCAGTAAAGGTGAAGTGGCAATATCTTTTAAAATTGTTGTCACTGACTTTTTCATAATGGCTCGAGTACACTGCTGGCTCAATTCCTCGGTGGTAAGAATGACCCCTTTTTTTATTGCGTCCTGAGCCAGCTTTTTGGTGACGCCACTCACCAGTTTTTCGATCCCTTGGTGAGTAAATGATTTGGTGATATTGCGTACCAAAGTCATTTCCGCCTTTACCGCCTGTTTAGCTGCGGTTGATGCCATCTCAGTGGCCTCGACCATCTCTATTTCCATTGCTTTCATAGAGATATCGCAACTCACCTGCTGACAAACATCCTTACCAAACTGCCCTGCGAGTTGCTCAATTTCTTCAGTTGCGCCGCGTTTGATAGCATCCGTCAATGCTTCCCCCCCTCCTTTTGCCAGTACATCACCCGCTCCTTGGGTCACGGCACGGGCAGCATTGATTGCGCGGCCCGCCTGAAACAAATCAATTGCCATGGCAAAACACTCAAATCCCAGTTGAACTTTACCTGCAACATCAATAACTTCCTGGCATTTCTCCTTTGGTGCCCCACATAACATCGCGGTTTCCGCAGCGGCTTTGACCAATCCCGCCGTGCCCGCGGCTAAATAGGCAACCCCCGATGTCATCGCGACCGGATCACCGGTTAAAACACCCTCAGCAATCTTAAGCGCGCCATAAACCACCTCGGCAGCCCCAATAATCCAATCAAATACCGCATTGAAAATCCCCGCTTTTTTGGCTTTATCGGCTTGCTCAACAGCTTTATCAATCTGTTTTTGATATTCAGATACGCGCTTATCACGTAAAAAAGCCTGAACATCCGTGGCGCGCTCCATTTGCTTACCTATTGATTTGCACAAGTCAGAGAACAGCCCAATATTCAGATTACCGGCCATCGACATGATAAGTTGCATATCCATACTGTCGGGGCGATCAAGCAAAAATCGGTTTCCGCCCGCTTCAGCTAAGCCCGCGCGCGGCAAAGATCCCAGCAAACGATCGAGCGCACTTTGCGCATTTTGTTGTGTCACTCGGAGGGAGCGGGTATTGGCATCCAGTGGGGAGGGCAGCCCAGCAATACCGCGCCAGTCGGGCATTTTAATTGGCGATAACGCGGGGCTGTTAGCCACCATCATCACCGGTAAATCACTCAAAACGGATGCTTTAAAACCTATGGCATCAGACATGTCACACCTCCAGTAGCAAAGCCGCTAACCCGTGTTCGACTTGTTGTTTCACTTGAGCCCATTCAGGGTGCGAATGGCACCAATTTAATGACATTCGGAAAGCTTTTTCAGCGTAATCCCTGTTACCGCAAGCCCTATAACATTGCGCAGCAAAATAGGAGGGCCTAGGGTCATCGACTTGAATCTGTCCTGCACGGCTAAAACTGTAAATGGCCTGATGAAAATCAGCCGTTTGCTGATAACACAAACCTAAGGTCAGCCAATAAGAGAAATTCCAATGATCCAGTCGCACTAATAAATTTAATAATCGCTTGGCGCTGTCATATTCCGCGCCTTGGCACAATTGCACAGTGTATTCATATACCAATGCCAAATCTTGTGGGTTCATTTTGGCTAACATGTGCAGAGAGCCGCCTCGCCGCATAAAGTTAATAATCTCGTCACTGGGTTGAATACTCATGTCACACCATCCTCAGCACGCAATATTATTAACAAAAACTGCGGGCAATCGTCATCAGTAAATCTTTTAAACCTGTTTGCAATGTGCTGATGTTATTGGCGCAAACGTTATAACTCTGCATAATTTTCTGTAGCTGTAATTGATCTTGGCTCATCGTGTCTGTGGCACGATTTTTCTCATTATCCAATGCTGCTTTCACCGCCTGAAGTTGTCCTTTATCCAACTCAGGGCCATGTTCGCTTAAATATTTATCAATACTCATTCCATCAACGGTAATGCCATTTTTCCGCATAAAATCAATGACTGAGTCAGGTAGGCGCTCTTTTGTTTTATCATCACCTTTTGCGGCTTTGGCAATAACCTCATCGACTTGATTAGACATATCCTGTGTATCACTGGCATATTTTGAGCGCGCCTGCATAGATTTAAAATTGGTGCTGGCAATATTAGAAAGCACATCAAGAAATGAATATAAGACTTCTAATCCTATACTAAAAATATCATCTGAATTATTGGCAGCATAAGGGGCGATATTTTTTTTAACATCACCTACAAAGGGTTTCGCCGCTGGTGCTGAAGAGTATTCTGGCATACTGATATACGTATTCGTTAACATATAAACACTCCTACCTTTCAGTTGAAATAATATTTAAAGAAGATTGTCACTACGGGAGTTTGCTCTCAGTGGCATTAATATTCTTAAGTTGTGTCTCTAACTGTTTAAACTGTATATTCATCTGTGAAATACAATCCAACATTTTGGTTTTTTCTTGTTGAAAACCATTAGGAAAAGCCGCATCCAAACGGGATAATGCTTCTCTGGCTTTACTATCGTGAACTGCACGTTGTTGCAGCAGCTCAATATACTGTTGATAATCCTTAAGTTTATTAAGGCCAGAGTTTAACTGACTATATCTACCCTGAAGATCACCTAGCATATATTGAATAGGATCATTTTCACTCATATAACAGTCCTTATCTATTCATTAGCTCTTCATTTGATTTTGTATTATTTACTTCCGTTGATCTTTTACATTCTAATCATTGCTTTTAAAAAATAGCATCACAAACAAAATTATTTCTTATAGCGAAGAATCAGTGTTTCTATAATATTTTCAGCACTGTCAAATGCTAACATTATGTCATGCAGATATTTATAATTCTCAGGTGTTTGCTGGAGAGACAATTGATGGGCAACCAATGATTTTTCTTTTGTCAGTAAGGCTTTTCCTTGCTGAACTAATGATGAGTTGGATTTAATATGATCCTCTAACTCAGTGATATGTCGCATTAATTTATTTCCTATACTTAAAAGTCCAGCGGTATTTGTACTAAGTTATTCGACTTTAATAAGGAGATACCCTGCTCCCCAATCAAAATAACTTTATACCCATTATCCAACACCGCCCCTTGCTGTAAACGAACCCCATTAGCCAATTGCACAAACCTTGAATAATTATTTCCGCCATAGCTGACAATCGCAGCGGGGAGAAGTTGAGTGCTTTGATCGGCGGCTGGGATATTCTGGTATCTCACTGGAAATGCATCAGGCTGTTCGCCGCGTATTGCCAGCATTTGTCTAAGATGTTGTTGTTGCTCGGGCGATAATACACCGCTAATAACAATCTCTTTATGACTTTGTGTCATGCTCAGATAACCTAATAACCCCAGTTTTTTTAAACTCTCCACTAAGTGTGAAATTTGCCCATCATGGGAATTAATAACCGTCCAACTTCTTAATCCCGCGACGGTTGCTAATACTTCCTGAACATTTCGCCATTTATCCCCCATCTCAATAGCACCATGGAGTATGACATTTCCTTTTTCTTTACCGGCATAAACCTCAATATCTTGATAGCCATATTGATGTAATACCTCATTTACACTGGCAATGAGCCGGTCATTGCAAACGAGTTGATTACGGAATACAACATGGTGCGAAACCAAAAAATTTTGCAACCGAATAACTGCAGAAGATGATTCACAGTAACCACTCAATGCGACACTGCCATCCGCTAACCAATCTGCATTTATTCCCTCTAAAGGGGGACTGTCCAGCTGTTTTGATAATTGCATTGGAACCGTCGGCGGGAGGCTAGAAAATAATCGATTAGATTGTTGTGTAAACCAGAATATAAATCCCAATAGCAGCGCTAATAATATAAATGTCACCACAGAGAGCCATAGTAATAAACGTGGTCCTGATCGGCGGATCATTTGCATCCCACTTAAAACATCAATTTCTTCGCCAAGGACTAATACTAAACCTGTGGTTTCAATTAATTGCCGTAAAGGAACCGGGTGCTGTGCATCATGCCGCAATCCATTTACCCAAACAGCATCTGGTGTCTGTAGCATTATTTGTGTTTTGCTGATGACCAAGGTCAATATTTGCCCCCGAGGTAATGGCAACAACACATCACACCCCAACTCTCCCAGGGTAAACTTTCCCTCAGGTAAAGTCAGTTCGCGGCCATTCAGTTCACCGCTTAATAGGCGAAGCTTGAATTTTACTGTCATGTCATGCCCCCGTATTAACTGGCACGGCTTTGATTAGAAATAGCCTGACAACACTGTGAGATTGCTTATTAGTGCTGCGGAATAATCCACCGAGTAAGGGGATATCCCCCAATAAGGGGATTTTATTTTGTGATTCAATTTGTTTGTCTTGAATGAATCCGCCCAAAAGTAAGCTTTGCCCAACTCGTAATGTCGCCTGGGTAGAAATATCTGAATTCTGTATTTCAGGCAAAGGTTCACTGCTACTGATAGGTGCCTGCTGCTGACCATCTTGAATATTCAAGTTCAGGAGAACTTCTTTTGTGCCATCAGAATCAATCATTCTTGGTGTTACGCGCAATAATGAGCCTGATGTTATTGATTCAAGTTTCGCCACCTTATCACCTTGTAACTTAGTATAAAATGTCACATTCTTATCCAATACTGCTTGAATATTATTTAAGGTAACCACGGAAGGGCGAGATAAAACTCTAGCGCGTGAGTTCTTCTGTAGCGCGTTGAGGCGAACCATAAAGTTCCCGGTATCACCAATCACTGTAGATAATCCACTGGTATTATTTGGCGTTGTCCCACTATTAAATGAAATCCCCGCGCCACCAATGGATGTAGATGCTGACCAATCAATGCCAAGCTGACTGATATCCCCAGCATCAACATCAATAATCGTCACCGAAATTTCTATTTGAACAGGTCGCAAATCCAGTTGGGTAATCAAACTACGATACATTGGCATATTAGCTTGGCGGTCACGGATAATAACCGCATTTTGCCGTGGGTCTGCTGAAAAAAGTGGCATACTGGCAGGAGCATCCCCTTGATCTTTTTCTCCCGCCAAAGGTAAATGGTTACCTGCACTCATTTCACGCAGAACACTGACCAGGCCCGGTAATTTAACTTCTTGATCTCGATACTGGTAAGTCGAGTCGGCGGCAGAAGCATACTTTAACTGGAAAACTTTCACTATTTCTTTATTTTGGCTTTGTTTACGCGCCTGCGAAGCAAGCATTCTAGTCAGTGAAGTCACTCGTTCAATACAAATAGGCACACCCGTCACTTCAATTGCATTAAGGCGAGCAATCGCCTGTACTGCACAATTTTTCCCCTCAGGCACCCCACTTTGTTTTAGATATTTTATTAAGGTTCCTGTCGACAGTCCTTCAGGGGATATAAACTCTCTTTTGATTGATTGATTTTTATAGAAATAAAGGATATCCCCGTCATAGTACCAGGTAATATTGTATAGCCCCGCCAGTTCAGACAGTATTTGATCTGGTGTTTTATCTTGGATCTTACCACTGAATTTTTCATTTATTTCTGGACTAACAGTCACGGGAATACCATAGTTCACGCCAATATCATTCAATAAATTAGCGACTGTCATCCCGCGACTATAAATGAAGAAAGGTTCGCCTTGCCAAGGAATAGCTTTACCCGTCGCCTGGGATACGAATAGCAATAATATTAAACCAGCCATTTCTTTCATGGAACAATCCTGCTGACATCTATTTTATGCTGGCTTAAAAGGTGTGTTTTAGATGTATTCATCGTGGCTACCAATGAGTTGAATATTTGGATAACAGCATAAATCCTCTCAAATATTATGGATAATTCTTGCCACTCATTATCGGTGTTCTTTCTTTCATCGAGAGTATATTGATGCCAAAGCCACCAATAGTCTCCTCTAAGCTGTAATGCAAAATCCTGCATATCCTCAAGAGCCACCAGCATGAGAGAAATATAGTGAATCAGTGAGTGAGATATCATTTTTTTGTCAGTAAAAACAACACTAATACAAAGAGAGTGGCCATAATCAATCGCTTGAGCGGGAATCTGGCTTAACGTAAAGCACATAACATTAGTATCTGATAAATGAATATCTTTGATTAAAGGCTGCATTTTCAATATTTCTAACATTAACTATCACTCCAACAATACCCCGGTTTAATTATCCCCAAAACTTAAATTCTTGTTATAAGGTAAAAACCTGATTTACTCATTATTCATAATTAAATGAATCTATAACGAGCCGTAATGAAATCAGTGTAATTCTTGATATCAAATTTTTATTGTGGCGTACTAAAAAAAACAGTCAGGTGACTTTATGAAAAAATCATCATCTCTCGTCACTCGATTGACACTATTACTTGGTATGACCTTAACGGCTATTTGGCTAATTTCAATTGTCATGACGGCATTCTTTTCATATGAAGATACACGTCAACGATTAGTGAATGAACTCACGCACATAGCATCATTACGTTCAGACTTAAGCAATTACCAATTCGAGGGTGCAGAACGGGATGCTCTTGCACTGATAGACCGCCAATCTCATTATCAAATGAACTGGGAACTTCCCATACTGCTCAAAAATGAAGATGCAAAAAATAATACTCTCGTTAACTCGATAACATGTAATTCGCCCCAATCTAAACATGATTTTCAGGTAAATCAGGCTTATAGTTCTTCAGGCCAAACCTATTATCTTGATAGTTTTACAATTAAACGAAGCAATGGAATTACCATATTCAAACCGCAGGCAGTCTCCAACAATTACTTGAAGCAGCGGCGCAAAGAGCTACTTTTACTTCCCGTGTTCCCCACTCATGATAATATTTTTTGGGGTATGCCGACGTATACGGCAAAAAATGGTTGGCATATCTCCGTTGCCGCCTGTGACCAAATGGGGTCATTAGCGGGATTTTCATTAAAACTAAATGAATTAGTGAATGACAATCAATCGGTTGAGAAGAGAGATATTAATTTATGGCTGGATAAGGATGGTAAGTTATTACCTCTTTTTCAACAGAATATACCGTCAAATCAGTTACATGACATTATTCGCCAACTAAAAGGTATCCACTTGCACGATGGTTGGCAGCAAACTCCTGATTATTTAGTACTAAGAACTCAACTCAAAGGCCCAGGTTGGCAACAATTAGTTATTTACCCGCGAATAGGTTTTGCCTGGGAGGCAGCAAAACCCGCATTACATCAACTCCCCTTTGCACTGGCTATTTTATTATTGCTTACCCTGGCGCTTTCTTTATTACTGCGATATTACCTGGCTATCCCTTTATGGAATTTTGTCAATATTATTGGGGCCACCGGGCCACAAGCAATGGAGCCAAGATTACCGATTAAACGTATGGATGAATTAGGCCATATTGCTCGTGCTTACAATAGTTTGCTGGATACCTTGAATAAGCAATACGATACATTAGAAATGAAAGTACAAGAACGTACGATGGCATTGGCGAAATCAAAATTAACAGCAGAACAAGCCAACCAGCGTAAAAGCACCCATCTGACCACAATAAGTCATGAAATCCGCACCCCTTTAAATGGGGCTTTAGGTGCGGTGGAGTTATTACAAAATACGCCCCTAACAACGGAGCAATACCGGTTAGCGGAGACCGCTCGCCAATGCTCATATTCATTACTGGCAATCATCAACAATCTTTTGGACTTCTCACGTATTGAATCCGGCCAATTAACTCTCTCTCAAGAAAAAATTGCACTTTTGCCTTTGCTCGATCAGGCGATGTTAACTATTCATAGTCAGGTTTTGAGTAAATCAATTGTTCTTTCTACTTACGTTAGTTCAGACGTGCCGCTAGAACTTGAATTGGATAGCCAACGCATAAAGCAAATTCTGGTTAATTTATTGGGTAACGCGGTTAAATTTACGCAGCAAGGTCACATTAGTCTGACCGTTGAACGCAAAGGTCAGCAACTCTGTTTTGCCGTTGAGGATACTGGCTGTGGCATTGATTTACAGCACCAACAGAAAATATTTCGTCCCTTTATTCAGACTTATGACCACGGGCAAGGAACGGGGCTCGGGCTAACTATTGCAGATAATCTGGCAAAGATGATGGGGGGACACATAACACTTTACAGTAAACCAAACTCGGGGAGCCGTTTTTCATTAATTCTGCCGTTTAATGGAGTCACTCCTGTTATACCTTTTAAGGGTGAGTTTTGTTCATCACCTCCATCATTACAGGCACAATTATCTGCTTGGGGTATAACCTGCCAACCAATAAATAATAAATCGGTAAATCCGCCACAGGAATTCTTAGCTGATAAAGAATTATGCTATTTACCGGGACGTTTATATACCAAGGTCAAACAGTATTTGGGCAATAAGGAGTACGCCGCCTCAGATTATTCGGAGAGACAACATAATCTTCCGCTACAACCTTGGTATATGAGTATATTGCTGGTCGACGATGCAGAAACTAATCGTGATATTACTGGCATGATGCTTAAACAACTGGGGCATGAGGTTACGCTGGCAGAGAGTGGAGAAATGGCGCTGCGTATCGGGCAGAGCCAATGTTTTGATCTGGTGCTGATGGATATCCGCATGCCTGGCATGGATGGCCTTACCACAACGCAATATTGGCGCAATGATGTAATGAATTTAGATAACCGCTGCATGATAACGGCACTTAGCGCGAATACTAACCCTGACGAAAAAATAAGAGCTTATCAGGCAGGGATGAATCATTATATTTCTAAACCTGTAACGTTTAGTCAACTGGCCATCGTGCTTGATTTAACGGCTCAATTTCAGATCGAACGTGGGATTAATCTCATCCCTCAAATAACCACATCCAGACCATTATTGAACCTGACCGACAGTTCACTTCGTCTGACATTATCAAGATCACTACAAGAACTACTGCAACAAGCAAGAGACTCTCTGACTCACATCCCCACATTATCAGACCATCTTCATACACTAAAGGGTTGTGCTGGCCAGGCAGGGCTAATCGAATTACAAGATGCTGTTATCCAACTGGAAATAGCCATAGAAGCTAAGAAAATCATCACACAACAAGATATCACTCGCCTCGACGAGATGATCCACTGGCTATTTCAGCCATGGAGCCCACGCAACGCCATTTAAATCATCAGGTAAAGAAAATAACTATATGAATACAAAATTATTAATTGTTGACGACCATGAGCTGATTATTAACGGTATTAAAAATATGCTTGTGGCTTACCCTCGCTATCAAATAGTCGGTCAAGCAGAGAATGGGTTAGAAGTGTATAACTTATGTCGCCAAACCGAGCCCGACATCGTCATTATTGATTTAGGATTACCCGGTATGGATGGCCTTGATGTCATTATTCAACTGCTTCGCCGCTGGCCAACCATGAAGATATTGGCATTAACAGCTCGTCATGAGGAGCATTACGCCAATAGGACATTAAATAATGGTGCGCTAGGGTATGTTCTGAAGAAAAGCCCACAACAGATTTTAATGGCCGCAATTCAAACTGTATCAGCAGGTAAGCGCTATATTGATCCCGCGCTTAATAGCGCCTTATTGAGTAAGCCGGCTCAAGGCAATGAGATTCATCAACCCGTGCTGACACCACGCGAGCGGCAAATATTAAAACTGATCACCGAGGGTTCCTGCAATCGCATTATCGCGACTCAGCTCTCTATCAGCCAAAAAACTGTTGAGACCCACCGGCTCAATATGATGAAAAAGCTGGATGTACACAAAGTCGCAGAACTGATTCGTTGGTCATATCGCTTAGGTTTAAATGATTAATGCCAGCAAGTGGTCTGTATGCTTATTTTTGTTGAATGGACAATAAAAAACCCTTGTTAGCATCACGTTAACAAGGGTTATTTTGACTAATAAATAGCTTACTGGCTAGCTTTGAACCGGGGTCTGTTTCGGGGCAAACAACGTTTTCTCATAAGCCTTGGCTTTCTTATGGTCAAACTGGTGCTCCCACTTGGCAATAACCAGCACAGCTAATGCATTTCCCACGACATTCAGTGCGGTACGCGCCATATCCAGAATACGGTCAACCCCCGCAATAAAGGCCAACCCTTCTAATGGAATACCGACACTGCCTAATGTCGCCAGCAAAACAACAAAAGAGACGCCCGGAACGCCGGCAATACCTTTCGAAGTGACCATCAAGGTTAGAACCAGAATGATTTCCTGCCCAATGGACAGTTCAATACCGTAGAGTTGGGCAATAAATATAGCCGCAATACTTTGATATAATGTAGAGCCATCCAAGTTAAATGAATAACCGGTCGGTACCACAAAACTGGTAATGGCTTTTGGCGCGCCATAAGCTTCCATTTTTTCGATAATTCGTGGTAAGACAGTTTCTGAGCTGGCAGTGGAATAGGCCAGAATTAACTCATCCTTCAGAATTCGAATTAATATCCAAATACGCAGCTTACACAACCTGGCTACGGTACCTAATATCACCAAGGCAAAGAAGAAAATAGCGGCGTAAACTAGCACAACCAACTTGGCAAGAGGAATCAGTGAAGCGAAACCAAAGTTGGCAACAGTCACTGAAATTAAGCCAAATACCCCGATAGGCGCATAGCGCATAATCATGTGTGTGACTTTGAACATGCTTTCAGATACTGCTTTAAATACATTCAACAGTGGTTCTTTGGTTTCTTTTGGCAATGAAGACAGCCCTAAACCAAACAACACTGAGAAGAAAATAATGGGCAACATATCGCCTTTTGCCATAGAGGCAAAGACGTTGGCAGGGATCAGCGATAAGATAGTGCTGACCAGACTGTGGCTACCACTTTGAACTTGTTCAGTGGTTTTTTCATACTGAGAAATATCGACCACGGTCAACGCCGACATATCAATACCTTGCCCTGGCTGGAATACATTCGCCAAGGTGATCCCGACAATAATGGCAATGGTCGTGATAACTTCGAAATAGATGATGGTTTTTAGACCAATTCGCCCAAGTTTTTTCGCATCACCAACACCGGCAATACCTACAATCAAGGTTGAAATAACAATGGGTACCACAATCATTTTAATTAAGCGGATAAAAATATCGCCCGCTGGACTTAAAATATTACTAACCAACCACTCTCTTGATTCAATTTGGTTATGCAGAATTGCACCAACCAAAATACCCAATACCAGTGCAATGAGTATTTGCCAGGCCAAACTTATTTTTACACTTTTCATACCCTAAAAATCCCTCAGAGCATCCCATAAAATGCAAGCTACCAAGCATCTCAAATAGAATACTTAATCATTAAATACGGGGCTATAGTTGATAGAACTTATGGTTCAGCCTCCCGCCAGCCGTCCACGGTATAAATCAGTATCATTTCTGGGCACCCCTCTGCAAGCCTTGTTTACACTAAGCCTACATTGTAGCAGCGCATGATATCAGCCAGAATAATCATGCATAATCTGTAAATATTTGTTATTAAAAAAGTAAAACTCACCAATGCCAAATAATAACTAGGCCACACTGTAGAAAAAATGAGCTAAATTAAATTACTGCATAAACCGTAATTTTGTTCTCTTCCTTAATGTATTATGTTTATATTTTGTTAAATTTGATTTAGGATAACTCTCGTGCTGCAAGAATATTCTTAATATACAGACTATTTTTACTCTGAAAAAGAGCATGAGCAGGACAAAATAAAAAATATTATAATGCATATTTATTCTTTAGGGTTTTTATTTATAAGTGCATATTTCAAGCTCGAATATATAGGAGTTTTTAATTGCAGCGAGATATTAAAATAATATTTACTTCGTAGTTGTAAATTAATAATTTACTTTTCGGTTAACAATTAATACTTCAAAAAATTAATCACGCTACGTTAATATCTCTGCCCCGCCAGGCTACCAATATCCCCTTTTTATACTGAAAATGAGCTGACAACCACATTTCCTTTCCTTTATTGCGTAGTCAAATGGCACCTCTTCTATCCTTAAGATATCGATTCACCACTCAGCCCATTAAGTAAGTCTATAAATCAACATCTTTTATGCGTGATCTGCCGCCCAAAAAAGAAACAAAACATCCTCTCACACTATAATTAACTTTTGATTGACATATTATTAACAATCTCAAGGAGAACGATTATGAGCCAAATACATAAGCACCCTATTCCAACTGCAATTGCAGAACATGCCCTGATAAACCCAGAACAATACCAGCAATACTATCAACAATCGGTGCAGAACCCAGATGAATTCTGGGGTGAACATGGCAAGATTATTGATTGGATGAAGCCGTACAAAACGGTGAAGAACACGTCTTTCGATCCCGGCCATGTCAGTATTCGCTGGTTTGAGGATGGCACACTGAATCTGGCAGCCAACTGCCTTGACCGCCATCTGGCAGAGCGTGGTAACCAAACCGCGATTATCTGGGAAGGTGATGACCCTAATCAGTCCAAAAAAGTGACCTACAAACAGCTTCATCATGATGTATGTCAGTTTGCCAATGTCTTGAAAAAGCTGGGCATCAAGAAAGGTGATGTGGTCGCTATTTATATGCCGATGGTGCCAGAAGCCGCGGTTGCCATGCTGGCTTGTGCACGCATTGGTGCTGTTCACTCCGTGATTTTTGGTGGTTTCTCACCTGATGCCGTCGCCGGCCGTATTATTGACTCTAACTCAAAACTGGTCATTACTGCCGATGAAGGCATCCGTGCTGGTCGCGCAATTCCACTGAAAAAAAATGTCGATGAAGCACTAAAGAATCCGGCCATTACCAGCATCAAAAATGTGGTGGTATTCCAACGCACCGGCAATGCCAGTTACTGGAAAGACGGGCGAGATTTGTGGTGGCATGACCTGGTTAAAGATACGTCTGCCGACTGCCCACCCGAAGAAATGAATGCTGAAGATCCACTATTCATCCTTTATACCTCTGGCTCCACCGGTAAACCAAAGGGCGTGTTACACACCACTGGCGGTTATTTGGTGTATGCCGCACTGACCTTTAAATACGTATTTGATTACCATCCAGGTGATATCTACTGGTGTACTGCGGATGTGGGCTGGGTGACTGGGCATAGCTATTTGCTGTATGGCCCACTGGCCTGCGGTGCAATAACACTGATGTTTGAAGGTGTGCCTAACTATCCGGGAGTCAATCGTTTAGGCCAGGTCATTGATAAACATCAGGTCAATATTTTATACACCGCCCCAACAGCAATCCGAGCCTTAATGGCCGAGGGTGATAAAGCCATCGCCGGCACCAAACGGACTTCGCTGCGCATCATGGGATCGGTCGGAGAGCCCATCAACCCAGAAGCATGGGAATGGTATTACAACAAAATCGGTAATAGTAAATGCCCGATTGTCGATACTTGGTGGCAGACCGAGACCGGCGGTTTCATGATAACCCCACTCCCCGGCGCGACCGAGTTAAAAGCAGGTTCTGCGACTCGCCCATTCTTTGGTGTGCAACCCGCACTGGTAGATAACCTAGGTAACCCGCAAGAAGGGGCTGCTGAGGGGAATCTGGTCATCACTGATTCGTGGCCAGGTCAGGCCAGAACCCTGTTTGGCGACCATGACCGCTTTGAACAAACTTACTTCTCTACGTTTAAAGGCATGTATTTCAGTGGTGATGGCGCACGCCGTGACGAAGATGGCTACTACTGGATAACTGGCCGAGTTGATGATGTGTTGAACGTTTCAGGCCATCGTTTGGGCACCGCAGAAATAGAATCAGCGCTGGTATCACATCCGAAAATTGCCGAAGCCGCTGTTGTTGGGGTGCCGCACAATATCAAAGGGCAGGCTATTTATGCCTATATCACATTAAATCATGGCGAAGAGCCAACGCCAGAACTGTATACCGAGGTGCGCAACTGGGTGCGTAAAGAAATTGGCCCAATCGCAACACCGGATATTCTGCACTGGACCGATTCACTGCCCAAAACGCGTTCGGGCAAAATCATGCGCCGGATCCTGCGCAAAATTGCCGCTGGCGATACCAGTAACTTAGGAGATACCTCAACGCTCGCCGATCCAGGTGTCGTCGATAAATTACTGGAAGAAAAACAATCAATCCAAGCACCGTCGTAAATTATGCCGCCGATCGGCGGCACCTTATTTAATGCCTCAAAGGAGAGACTCTGATGAATGACAGCATTTATCAAGAGATTGAAAATAACCCGCGTTTCAAAGAGTTGGTGCAAAAGCGTGGTCGCTTTGCCTGGCTACTGTCGCTGATTACCTTAGCGCTGTATGTCAGTTTCATTTTCCTTATCGCTTTCGAACCACAATGGCTAGGCACCCCGCTATACCCAGGCTCCAGCATTACTCGCGGCATTCCCGTTGGTGTGGGCTTGATTGTTATTTCTTTTGTTCTTACAGGTATTTATGTTATTCGTGCTAATGGCGAGTTTGACCGTCTGACGGCAGAAATTCTTCGTGAGGTGAAGCAATGAAGACTCGCCATTGGTCCGCACTTTCCTTATTGGCTCTGCCTGCGCTGTCACAGGCAGAAGCAATTACCGGTGAAGTTCATCGCCAACCGCTAAACATTCAGGCGATTGTGATGTTCGTGCTGTTTGTCGGCGCAACACTTTATATCACTTACTGGGCCTCTAAACGTACCCGTTCGCGTGGCGATTATTACACCGCAGGCGGGCGTATAACTGGCTTTCAAAATGGTTTGGCGATTGCCGGTGACTTTATGTCTGCCGCCTCATTCCTCGGTATTTCCGCATTGGTCTATACCTCTGGTTATGATGGTTTGATTTACTCCATCGGCTTTTTAATTGGCTGGCCAATCATTCTATTCTTAATTGCTGAACGTCTGCGTAACTTGGGCCGCTATACTTTTGCCGATGTGGCATCTTACCGGTTAAAACAAAGACCTATTCGAACTTTATCAGCCTGTGGCTCATTAGTTGTTGTGGCCTTGTATCTGATTGCACAAATGGTCGGCGCAGGTAAATTGATTGAACTGCTCTTTGGTTTGAACTATCACGTGGCGGTGGTGCTGGTCGGTATCTTGATGGTGCTATATGTCCTGTTTGGTGGCATGTTGGCCACCACATGGGTACAGATAATCAAAGCGGTCTTATTGCTGGCCGGTGCATCTTTCATGGCTATCATGGTCATGAAGTCAGTTAATTTTAACTTCAACACATTATTCAGCGAAGCCGTCAAAGTTCATCCTAAAGGCCTCTCAATCATGAGCCCGGGGGGATTGGTATCTGACCCAATATCCGCCTTGTCTCTAGGTCTGGCATTAATGTTTGGTACCGCCGGTTTACCCCATATTCTGATGCGCTTCTTCACTGTCAGTGATGCCAAAGAAGCCCGTAAGAGTGTGTTCTATGCAACTGGCTTTATCGGCTACTTCTACATATTGACCTTCATTATTGGTTTTGGCGCAATCCTATTGGTCGGGCCAAATCCGGCCTTTAAAGATGCGGCTGGCGCATTACTCGGCGGCAACAATATGGCAGCCGTTCATCTGTCAAATGCGGTGGGTGGCAGCTTCTTCTTAGGCTTTATCTCCGCGGTGGCCTTTGCAACTATCTTAGCAGTGGTCGCGGGCCTAACCCTCGCCGGAGCTTCTGCGGTTTCACATGACCTTTATGCGAGTGTGATTAAGAAAGGCAAAGCCCACGAACGCGATGAGCTAAGAGTCTCAAAAATTACCGTCGTCATTTTAGGATTTGTTGCCATCGGCTTAGGTATTTTGTTTGAAAAACAGAATATTGCCTTCATGGTGGGCTTAGCATTCTCCATCGCAGCCAGTTGTAACTTCCCCATTATTCTCATCTCGATGTATTGGGAAAAACTGACCACTCGCGGCGCAATGATTGGCGGCTGGCTGGGGCTACTCACCGCAGTCATTCTGATGATTTTAGGCCCCACTATCTGGGTGACAATTTTGGGTCATGCAAAACCAATCTATCCATATGAATATCCAGCATTATTCTCAATGATAGTGGCCTTCGTCGGGATCTGGTTCTTCTCCATTACTGATAACTCAGCAGAAGGTCAGCAAGAGCGCTTGCGCTTCAAAGCCCAGTTTATACGTTCACAAACCGGCTTGGGCATTTCTCAAAGCAGTTCGCACTAATAGCCTTCACTATATAAAAGGCCCCGAGGGGCCTTTTTTTACGGTTTTAACCAACGATCCAGCCATGGGAAAACCACATCTTGCTGTTCTTGATAAAAGACATGCCCCAATGTGGGCCAATTGCGGGTCACTAATCGCGATTCAGCATGCTGCGAACGCCAAATAGCATGCACTTTGTTATATGCCTGCTGCACGGCATCCGGCGGAAATAACTTATCTTTACCGCCATTAAAAAGTAGCATCGGCTTTGGGGCGGCTAAACTGGCAACATCTGGGAAATCTAACTTATTGGCGATGCCAGGATGCAGCATGTAAAAAGCAGATTGCCCACGCAGCACATTATTACCCGGTGTCATCAGGCCTTGATAGTTACCAAACCAGGATATAGCAGCCGTCGCAGCCACCTTATCTGACAATGCCGCCAATTGCCAAGCACGGTAGGCCCCCATCGAAAAACCAAGAGCACCAATGCGTTGCGGGTTAACCGACGGCATTGTCGCCAGAAAATCAACAGTTCGCATATCCTCATAAGCCATGGTTCCCGCTAATGAGCGACCAAGATTAAAGAAATTACTGGCTAAAGCTTGTTGCTGCTCATAACTTATGGGGCCTCTATCACCCCAGCCAATAGCATCAATGGCAAGCACCACATAGCCACGCTTTGCTAATTCATCACCAATAAACTTACCGCTGAAGAATTTATCCGACCATGCCTGCGCGGAGGCGAGCTGCGCACTATCCCCCCATGGACGAATCATTTTCTCTTTGCCAATATCGAACTTGGAGCCATGGTCATGCAGTAAGACAATTGCCGGATGCAGCCCCTTACTCTTTGGCGTTAATAACAACCCCTGAACCCGGCTTTCATCCGTGATATTGAATACAATTTTTTCAGCAACATAGCTGCCACGGTCTTGCTGATCTATTTTTTCTGCAAAGAATCCGATTGTTGAGTCGGGAGTGAGCAATGCTTGTCTGAGGATTTTTTTGGTATCACTTTTCCACAGAGCAAAGTCAGTATATTTTCCTGCCAACCATGAGCTTTGGTAGGTCATTTGCTGTTTAAGCTGAGGATAAAACACCGGCAAGTTATTTTCAGTAATAGCCACTTTTTGGTATGTCACAGGGCTTGACTGAGCTGTTGTGCAGCTAAGTGCCGCGACCAATATGGCGGTATATGCAAAAAGACCAGCATTCATTTAAACCTCAATAATCAAAACATTGTTTCAATTTTTTGGATTCAATGATTCTAAGGGAATAAAGCTTTTTTTCTGTGGGCGAGGTTATAAAAATGGCAGAAAACTTAACGCGGCAGACATAAAAAAAGCCCTCTGCACAGCAGAAGGCTTCTCTTTCTCATATCCCGCACATAGCAAAAACCCCACGCTTTTGGCATGGGGTCTTTACTTGATTTGATGCCTGGCAGTGTCCTACTCTCGCATGGGGAGACCCCACACTACCATCGGCGCTACGGCGTTTCACTTCTGAGTTCGGCATGGGTTCAGGTGGTCCCACCGCGCTATGGCCGCCAGGCAAATTCTGTTTTAATCAACCCGCTCCATGATAATCATCACGCAGCCAGTTAATCCAATCTGTAAACATCGCTGAAAATCAAATTCTCTCTAAAACACCTTCGGTGTTGTAAGGTTAAGCCTCACGGATCATTAGTACTGGTTAGCTCAATGCATCGCTGCACTTACACACCCAGCCTATCAACGTCATAGTCTTTAACGTTCCTTCAGGGGGCTTAAAGCCCCAGGGAAGACTCATCTCGAGGCAAGTTTCCCGCTTAGATGCTTTCAGCGGTTATCTCTTCCGAATTTAGCTACCGGGCAATGCCATTGGCATGACAACCCGAACACCAGTGATTCGTCCACTCCGGTCCTCTCGTACTAGGAGCAGCCCCTCTCAATCTTCCAACGCCCACGGCAGATAGGGACCGAACTGTCTCACGACGTTCTAAACCCAGCTCGCGTACCACTTTAAATGGCGAACAGCCATACCCTTGGGACCTACTTCAGCCCCAGGATGTGATGAGCCGACATCGAGGTGCCAAACACCGCCGTCGATATGAACTCTTGGGCGGTATCAGCCTGTTATCCCCGGAGTACCTTTTATCCGTTGAGCGATGGCCCTTCCATTCAGAACCACCGGATCACTAAGACCTACTTTCGTACCTGCTCGAGCCGTCACTCTCGCAGTCAAGCTAGCTTATGCCTTTGCACTAACCTCACGATGTCCGACCGTGATTAGCTAACCTTCGTGCTCCTCCGTTACTCTTTGGGAGGAGACCGCCCCAGTCAAACTACCCACCAGACACTGTCCTCACCCCAGATTATGGGGCCGAGTTAGAACATCAAACATTAAAGGGTGGTATTTCAAGGTTGGCTCCACGCAGACTGGCGTCCACGCTTCGATGCCTCCCACCTATCCTACACATCAAGGCTCAATGTTCAGTGTCAAGCTATAGTAAAGGTTCACGGGGTCTTTCCGTCTTGCCGCGGGTACACTGCATCTTCACAGCGAGTTCAATTTCACTGAGTCTCGGGTGGAGACAGCCTGGCCATCATTACGCCATTCGTGCAGGTCGGAACTTACCCGACAAGGAATTTCGCTACCTTAGGACCGTTATAGTTACGGCCGCCGTTTACTGGGGCTTCGATCAAGAGCTTCGCCTTGCGGCTGACCCCATCAATTAACCTTCCAGCACCGGGCAGGCGTCACACCGTATACGTCCACTTTCGTGTTTGCACAGTGCTGTGTTTTTATTAAACAGTTGCAGCCAGCTGGTATCTTCGACTGGCTTCGGCGCCGAGAGCAAGTCTCTTTACCTAATGCCAGCGTGCCTTCTCCCGAAGTTACGGCACCATTTTGCCTAGTTCCTTCACCCGAGTTCTCTCAAGCGCCTGAGTATTCTCTACCTGACCACCTGTGTCGGTTTGGGGTACGATTTAATGTTACCTGATGCTTAGAGGCTTTTCCTGGAAGCTTGGCATCAACTACTTCACCACCGTAGTGGCTCGTCATCACACCTCAGCGTTGATAAGCAACCGGATTTACCAAGTCACTCCGCCTACATGCTTAAACCGGGACAACCGTCGCCCGGCTAGCCTAGCCTTCTCCGTCCCCCCTTCGCAGTAACACCAAGTACAGGAATATTAACCTGTTTCCCATCGACTACGCTTTTCAGCCTCGCCTTAGGGGTCGACTCACCCTGCCCCGATTAACGTTGGACAGGAACCCTTGGTCTTCCGGCGTGCGGGCTTTTCACCCGCATTATCGTTACTTATGTCAGCATTCGCACTTCTGATACCTCCAGCAAACCTCACAGTTCACCTTCAACGGCTTACAGAACGCTCCCCTACCCAACAACGCCTAAGCGTCGCTGCCGCAGCTTCGGTGCATGGTTTAGCCCCGTTACATCTTCCGCGCAGGCCGACTCGACCAGTGAGCTATTACGCTTTCTTTAAATGATGGCTGCTTCTAAGCCAACATCCTGGCTGTCTATGCCTTCCCACATCGTTTCCCACTTAACCATGACTTTGGGACCTTAGCTGGCGGTCTGGGTTGTTTCCCTCTTCACGACGGACGTTAGCACCCGCCGTGTGTCTCCCGTGATAACATTCTTCGGTATTCGGAGTTTGCATCGGTTTGGTAAGCCGGGATGGCCCCCTAGCCGAAACAGTGCTCTACCCCCGAAGATGAGTTCACGAGGCGCTACCTAAATAGCTTTCGGGGAGAACCAGCTATCTCCCGGTTTGATTGGCCTTTCACCCCCAGCCACAAGTCATCCGCTAATTTTTCAACATTAGTCGGTTCGGTCCTCCAGTTAGTGTTACCCAACCTTCAACCTGCCCATGGCTAGATCACCGGGTTTCGGGTCTATACCTTGCAACTAGACGCCCAGTTAAGACTCGGTTTCCCTACGGCTCCCCTATTCGGTTAACCTTGCTACAAAATATAAGTCGCTGACCCATTATACAAAAGGTACGCAGTCACACCACGAAGGTGCTCCCACTGCTTGTACGTACACGGTTTCAGGTTCTATTTCACTCCCCTCGCCGGGGTTCTTTTCGCCTTTCCCTCACGGTACTGGTTCACTATCGGTCAGTCAGGAGTATTTAGCCTTGGAGGATGGTCCCCCCATATTCAGACAGGATGTCACGTGTCCCGCCCTACTCATCGAGTTCACAGCAAGTGTATTTTTGTGTACGGGACTATCACCCTGTACCGTGCGACTTTCCAGACGCTTCCACTAACACACAAACTGATTCAGACTCTGGGCTCCTCCCCGTTCGCTCGCCGCTACTGGGGGAATCTCGGTTGATTTCTTTTCCTCGGGGTACTTAGATGTTTCAGTTCCCCCGGTTCGCCTTGCATGGCTATGTATTCACCATGCAATAGTGCAACGAATTGCACTGGGTTTCCCCATTCGGGTATCGTCGGTTGTAACGGTTCATATCACCTTACCGACGCTTTTCGCAGATTAGCACGCCCTTCATCGCCTCTGACTGCCTAGGCATCCACCGTGTACGCTTAGTCGCTTAACCTCACAACCCGAAGGTGTCTTTCGACATCGTCGCATTGCGATTATTTGAGAGACTCTATGACAGGTTAATCCTTATCTCAGCACTTCTACGGAGAGATAAGTTTCAGCTGTCATGTTTCAATTTTCAGCTTGTTCCAGATTGTTAAAGAGCAATATCTTAAACACGACTTGTTAAAGTCATCTTTAAGTTATTTTCAGTTCATAAAGAACCGGTTGATAATGTCTTTCACACATTATCGGAGTGGCGTCCCCAAGGGGATTCGAACCCCTGTTACAGCCGTGAAAGGGCAGTGTCCTAGGCCTCTAGACGATGGGGACACAGGAAATTCCGACTAAATGATAAAATCTTAATCGTTTCTTGTGTCATTGTGAGTCAATACTCACAACATCAACAGGTGCTCTTGCTCGTTTACTTTCTATCAGACAATCTGTGTGGACACTGCGCAATGCGTATCTTTAGGTAAGGAGGTGATCCAACCGCAGGTTCCCCTACGGTTACCTTGTTACGACTTCACCCCAGTCATGAATCACAAAGTGGTAAGCGCCCTCCCGAAGGTTAAGCTACCTACTTCTTTTGCAACCCACTCCCATGGTGTGACGGGCGGTGTGTACAAGGCCCGGGAACGTATTCACCGTAGCATTCTGATCTACGATTACTAGCGATTCCGACTTCATGGAGTCGAGTTGCAGACTCCAATCCGGACTACGACAGACTTTATGTGGTCCGCTTGCTCTCGCGAGTTCGCTTCACTTTGTATCTGCCATTGTAGCACGTGTGTAGCCCTACTCGTAAGGGCCATGATGACTTGACGTCATCCCCACCTTCCTCCGGTTTATCACCGGCAGTCTCCTTTGAGTTCCCACCATTACGTGCTGGCAACAAAGGATAAGGGTTGCGCTCGTTGCGGGACTTAACCCAACATTTCACAACACGAGCTGACGACAGCCATGCAGCACCTGTCTCACAGTTCCCGAAGGCACCGAAGCATCTCTGCTAAGTTCTGTGGATGTCAAGAGTAGGTAAGGTTCTTCGCGTTGCATCGAATTAAACCACATGCTCCACCGCTTGTGCGGGCCCCCGTCAATTCATTTGAGTTTTAACCTTGCGGCCGTACTCCCCAGGCGGTCGACTTAACGCGTTAGCTCCGGAAGCCACGCCTCAAGGGCACAACCTCCAAGTCGACATCGTTTACAGCGTGGACTACCAGGGTATCTAATCCTGTTTGCTCCCCACGCTTTCGCACCTGAGCGTCAGTCTTTGTCCAGGGGGCCGCCTTCGCCACCGGTATTCCTCCAGATCTCTACGCATTTCACCGCTACACCTGGAATTCTACCCCCCTCTACAAGACTCTAGCTTGCCAGTTTCAAATGCAGTTCCCACGTTAAGCGCGGGGATTTCACATCTGACTTAACAAACCGCCTGCGTGCGCTTTACGCCCAGTAATTCCGATTAACGCTTGCACCCTCCGTATTACCGCGGCTGCTGGCACGGAGTTAGCCGGTGCTTCTTCTGCGAGTAACGTCAATCACAAAGGTTATTAACCTTTATGCCTTCCTCCTCGCTGAAAGTGCTTTACAACCCGAAGGCCTTCTTCACACACGCGGCATGGCTGCATCAGGCTTGCGCCCATTGTGCAATATTCCCCACTGCTGCCTCCCGTAGGAGTCTGGACCGTGTCTCAGTTCCAGTGTGGCTGGTCATCCTCTCAGACCAGCTAGGGATCGTCGCCTAGGTGAGCCGTTACCCCACCTACTAGCTAATCCCATCTGGGCACATCCGATGGCGTGAGGCCCGAAGGTCCCCCACTTTGGTCCGAAGACGTCATGCGGTATTAGCTACCGTTTCCAGTAGTTATCCCCCTCCATCAGGCAGTTTCCCAGACATTACTCACCCGTCCGCCGCTCGCCGGCAAAGTAGCAAGCTACTTCCCGCTGCCGCTCGACTTGCATGTGTTAGGCCTGCCGCCAGCGTTCAATCTGAGCCATGATCAAACTCTTCAATTTAAGATTTGTTTGATTTGCCATCGAAATGGCGATGCTCAAAGATTACTTTCTGCAAATATGCATTCGAACCGAAGTTCAAATGTGTACTGCTTTGGTCACTCTTCAAGACTTTGATTATTTCTGCCTGCCGAAACAGGCTTTGATATCGTCTTGCGAGTGCCCACACAGATTGTCTGATAAATTGTTAAAGAGCAGTGCGTTAGCAACCCGTGGTTGGTAACGCGAGGTGCGCATATTACGCTTTCCTCATTCAGAGTCAACTACTAATTTCGTTGAATTTCTCTGTTCTCTTTGCCGGTCACTTAACTACTTGATTCGTTGTGTGCCGTCTCGATGGATGCGCATTATAGGGAGTTCTCCGCCGCCCGCAACCGCTAATTTCAATAAAAATGACTGTTTGCTGCATTCCACAGCAAAACCCCGCCTTATACCCGGTTGTACACAAACTTATCCACAGATTAAATCTGATCTCAAAATTGACGAGCATCGCGCAATCGTTTTCGCTACAATTCCCCGCGTTGAAAAACGTAACCTCATTGGCAAAGTTGGGACGTTATCTGAATCTGTTCTTCTCTTTATAGCGCTATATAGATAGAAGAGATCCACGTAACGCTCTATTAATTGATTGTGAAGAACAACTGCGACTCCAAAGCCAAGGGATAAAACCATGCAACAACGCCGCCCAATCCGCCGCGCCCTACTCAGTGTCTCTGATAAAGCCGGGATCATCGAATTCGCCACTGCACTTTCACAACGTGGTATCGAGTTACTTTCCACGGGTGGGACTGCCCGTCTGCTGGCTGATGCTGGTTTGCCAGTCACGGAAGTTTCAGACTACACCGGTTTTCCGGAAATGATGGACGGCCGCGTTAAGACTTTGCATCCCAAAGTGCATGGCGGCATTTTAGGCCGCCGCGGTCAGGATGACGGCATCATGGCCCAACATGACATTCAGCCAATTGATATTGTGGTCGTGAACTTATATCCATTCGCTCAGACGGTAGCCCGCCCTGATTGTTCACTGGAAGATGCGGTTGAGAATATCGATATCGGTGGCCCAACCATGGTGCGCTCCGCCGCCAAGAACCATAAAGATGTTGCCATTGTGGTTAAGAGCCGTGATTATCCGGCCATTATTGCCGAGCTTGATGAGAATGACGGCTCACTGACTTATCCCACCCGTTTCGACCTGGCGATTAAAGCTTTCGAACACACCGCCGCTTATGACAGCATGATTGCCAACTACTTCGGCGCGCTGGTGCCACCTTATTATGGTGACACTGAACAACCTTCAGGCCGCTTCCCCCGCACTCTGAATCTTAACTATATTAAGAAGCAAGATATGCGCTACGGTGAAAACAGCCACCAGCATGCCGCCTTCTATATAGAAGAAGATGTGAAAGAAGCCTCCGTGGCCACTGCACAACAATTGCAGGGCAAGGCACTGTCCTATAACAACATTGCCGATACCGATGCGGCACTTGAGTGTGTAAAAGAATTTAGCGAACCCGCGTGTGTGATTGTCAAGCATGCCAACCCATGCGGCGTGGCGATTGCTGATTCCCTACTGGCGGCTTATGACAAAGCCTATAAAACGGACCCAACATCAGCTTTCGGCGGCATTATCGCCTTTAACCGTGAGCTGGATGCCGCAACCGCCAGTGCCATTATCAGCCGCCAGTTTGTTGAAGTGATTATTGCCCCCTCAGTCAGTGCTGAAGCCCTGGCGCTGCTAGCCGCCAAACAGAATGTCCGCGTGCTGACTTGTGGCCAGTGGCAAGCCCGCACTGCCGGTCTGGACTTCAAGCGCGTTAATGGCGGTTTGTTGGTGCAAGACCGCGATTTGGGTATGGTGATCGCCGCAGACCTGCGCGTGGTATCCAAACGCCAGCCCACCGAGCAAGAACTGCGCGATGCGCTGTTCTGCTGGAAAGTGGCTAAGTTCGTTAAATCCAACGCCATTGTTTATGCGCGCGACAATATGACTATCGGCATAGGCGCAGGCCAAATGAGCCGCGTGTATTCCGCTAAAATAGCGGGCATCAAAGCGGCCGACGAAGGTTTGCAGGTGGCGGGTTCCGCCATGGCCTCTGATGCTTTCTTCCCGTTCCGCGATGGTATTGATGCTGCGGCAGCCGTGGGCATCACTTGCGTCATCCAGCCGGGCGGCTCAATTCGTGATGATGAAGTTATTGCTGCCGCGGATGAACACGGTATTGCTATGATCTTCACCGACATGCGCCATTTCCGTCATTAATTAAACCGCTTAACGGAGTCATTCAAATGAATATTTTAATTATTGGTAATGGCGGGCGTGAGCATGCGCTGGGCTGGAAAGCTGCGCAGTCACCTTTAGCGGATAAAATTTATGTCGCGCCAGGTAATGCTGGTACGGCGCTGGAGCCAACCCTCGAGAATGTGGATATCGCCGCCACCGATGTCGCGGGTTTGCTGGCTTTTGCGCAGAGCCACGATATCGGCTTAACCATCGTTGGCCCAGAAGCACCGCTGGTTATCGGTGTGGTTGATGCTTTTCGCGCGGCTGGCCTGACCATCTTTGGTCCGACGCAAGCGGCAGCGCAATTAGAGGGGTCCAAGGCTTTCACCAAGGATTTCTTGGCTCGCCACCATATTCCCACCGCGTTTTACCAAAACTTTACCGAGGTAGCACCGGCTTTAGCCTATGTTCGCAAGATTGGCGCGCCAATAGTGATTAAGGCCGATGGTTTGGCTGCCGGTAAAGGCGTGATTGTCGCCATGACACTGGAAGAGGCGGAAACTGCGGTGCATGACATGTTGGCGGGCAATGCATTTGGTGATGCTGGCCATCGTATCGTGGTGGAAGAGTTCTTAGAGGGTGAAGAAGCCAGTTTTATTGTCATGGTTGACGGCAAAAACGTGTTGCCGATGGCCACCAGCCAAGACCATAAACGTGTTGGTGATGGTGATAGCGGCCCGAATACTGGCGGCATGGGGGCTTATTCCCCGGCACCAGTGGTGACTGATGAAGTTCATCAGCGCGTCATGGACCAGGTCATCTGGCCAACCGTGCGCGGTATGGCGGCGGAAGGCAATGTGTATACCGGCTTCCTCTATGCCGGCTTGATGATTTCTGCTGATGGGCAACCCAAAGTCATTGAATTCAACTGCCGCTTTGGTGATCCAGAAACTCAACCCATCATGCTGCGGATGCGTTCAGACTTGGTTGAGCTCTGTCTCGCCGGGGCACAGGGCAAGTTGAATGAGAAAACCTCCGAGTGGGATGAACGCCCGTCACTGGGTGTGGTGCTGGCCGCCGGTGGTTATCCGGCTGATTATCGCCAAGGTGATGTTATTCATGGCTTACCCCAGCAAGAAGTGACTGACGGGAAAGTATTCCACGCCGGCACCAAGCTGGATGACCAGCATAATGTTGTCACTAGCGGGGGGCGCGTATTGTGTGTCACGGCACTCGGTGCCACTGTCGCTCAAGCACAGCAACATGCCTATCAACTTGCTGAGAGTATTCAGTGGGATGGCGCTTTCTGCCGTAAAGATATTGGCTATCGGGCGATTGCGCGCGGAAAATAACTCGCGCTAGAGATAAAAACTATCACTTTCAAAGGGTACAGTGCGCTGTGCCCTTTATATTGATATTACAAACTGCCCGCGCTAGGTTCCCAGCGGCAAAAGTCCTGATTAGCCACCAATAATAATTGCTGACCTTCCGGTGAATCCAACCACGCGACCCCTAAAGCTTCTGCACTGTTTGCGCCGCGTTTGCTTAACCATGCTTGCGCATTATCATCCAGACTCAGGCGTAACGTTTTCCCAGCACAGGTCGTCACTATGCCGTCCTGCCAACGCCCCTGAATTAAGCTGATTTTGCCAGCACGCAGTGCGCTGCTCAACTCGAGAATTCGCTTGGCTTCCAATTGATAAACCGCAATATTATCCGCAGAGAGTTGCTCGCGCCGTGTTGCCAACTGGCGTTGCATAAAACTCACCTGCCCTTGCTCATCAAAACGTAATTCAACACTTTGTGGCGCCAAGCCCAAGTCATTGCGCCGGATTTCCCGTAACACACCATTTTGATATTCGTAGAAAGTCACGCGGGTGTTATCCCCAGAATAGGGGCTGTAGACACTCATCAGCACTTGTGGTTGCTGCTGTGCATTATCCTGACGCCACAAGCGAACCACGCCGCTATCTGCGATATAGCCGCTGGCACTGAATTGGGGAGGGCTGGAATGATTGCTACAGGCGCTGAGACCTAAGGCTAAACCGAGGGACATCAGCACCCGCCGCATAAACAAAAGGGGCTTTGCCACCCCCCTGTCTATTATTTTCACTGACACACTATTATTTAACAGAGTCTTTCAGTGCTTTACCAGAAACAAACGCTGGCACATTAGCTGCAGCAATTTTGATTTCTTTACCGGTTTGTGGGTTGCGGCCAGTGCGCTCATTACGATGGTTTACTTTGAAAGTACCGAAACCAACCAATTGTACTGGATCACCGTCTTTCAGAGATTCGGTAATTGCCGCCAGTGTGGACTCCAGAGCAGCTTTTGCTTGTGCTTTAGAAAGGTCCGCTTTGTCCGCAATTACGTCAATCAGTTGAGTCTTATTCATAAGTTATCCTTACAGTGTGTTTATCGTTTGCAAAGCATCAAGTGCGACGGATATGCCGATTGACAGCACTCTCCTGCATACACGCACCGATAGCCACTTTTTTTCGCCCCCCAAATGTAGAACAGACAGGGGGCAGATGTGAAGCCTTAAGACGTGACAAATCAGGCGTTAAATCACGTTTTCTTGCCTTATTGCGTTAAATTTATGCCAATGTTACTTACAGCCGCTTCCCGTAGGTCAGATCGTAACCCTTTAATCAGATCAAGGTCGCGCTCTTCGCAGTCTGCTAACAAGCGGAAAATCTCCCATTGGATATCCCACTCTTCTTCAATTGCGGGCAAGATTTTCAGCTCTTCATCGGTCATTTCTTTACCGGCTAATGTCATTTCTAACATCGCAACAGTGCGGATTGACGTCTCACTGATAGCAATGGCGTGTTCTAATGTTTCACCACTCAAACGCGAATGAATAGCTTCACTCAATGCAATACACGCATCAATAGCCGGATATACGCCGTAGATAGCATAGTCATCAGCGGAGGGAATTGCCTCTTCCAATTTCTCTAACTGGCTATCAAAATTGACCTTAGCGTCTTTGACCACCAATGTTTCCCAGATAAGATCCAGAATACGTCGGTAAACGGCCGGGTCACCGAACTCGGTCTCCAGACAAAATTGCTGATAGTTGGGATACATCCGCTCGCACAGGCAGGCCATGAAAGTCAGGTGTTGCCAACTCTCCAGCTTTTCGAGACGTAGATGAATCGGATTACGTATCATGATGAGTTCTCATTATTCATTATCTGCGCGGCAGTGTACCCGAAATTAAATCATATCCCTATGTTTGCCAAGAAAATCAGGATTTTTCCATATCCAACGCTGAAATTGCGGGCGGTTTGATGCGATAGCATCCGCCCAACGAGTGGGTTCCGGCAAGCGATAACCCGCCATACAGTGCTGAACCCACGCCAATGCACTGCCAACACTCACTCGGTGACCGGGTGAAATGAACAGCGGGTTACAACGCGCTTTACTGCGCCATACCCACCCAAGCTGTTCGTCCGCATCAACTAATGGCTGTAATGCGCCATTCTCGTGGCCTAATGGCTCAAAGTGCCCGCATAGGCGGCTTTTGGCAACACCAATGGTCGGGACATCAACCAGCAAGCCAAAATGGCTGGCAACCCCTAAACGGCGGGGATGTGCAATGCCCTGTCCATCGACAAAAACCAAATCAGGCCGCTGCTGTAGCTGCTGCCAGGCGGCTAATAATGCAGGATATTCACGAAAAGAAAGTAAACCGGGGATATACGGCAATGCAGTTGCGACTCGAGCAACCTGATACTCCACTAGCTCAAGCGAAGGGTAACGTAAGATAGCGATAGCAGCCCGGGTGACCTCCCCTTGCTGCTCAAAACCTACATCCGCCCCCGCAATAAAGCGCACGGAGCTGCTAGCAATATCATCTTGAAGACGCACTTCAGATGCCCGTTGCCGCTGTTCTGCCCGTAGCGCTTGCGTATCAATCATCAGTCTAGTTGCTCGCTAACTTATTGATGATACGGTTTGGATAAATGATGCACCGCATTAACAAAAGCCCCCGCATGCTCTGGTGGAACATCCTGATGAATGCCGTGGCCCAGATTAAAGACATGCCCCTCACCCTGACCGAAACTGGCCAGAATCGTGCCGACTTCCTGTTCAATCCGCGCCGGTGGTGCATAAAGGATGGAGGGGTCCATATTACCTTGCAGAGCAACTTTAGCGCCCACACGATGGCGTGCATCAGCAATATCCGTAGTCCAATCCAGCCCCAAAGCATCACAGCCGGTCGCCGCCATCGCCTCCAGCCATTGCCCACCACCTTTGGTGAACAAAGTCACTGGCACCCGCCGCCCGTCATTTTCACGGATCAGGCCGTCGACGATTTTATGCATGTAATTCAAGGAGAATTCGAGATAATCACGACCAGTCAGAACGCCGCCCCAAGTATCAAAGATCATCACGGATTGCGCACCCGCTTTAATTTGAGCATTGAGATACAAAATCACACTGTCGGCCAGTTTATCCAGCAACAGATGCAAAGTTTGTGGCTCGGCATACATCATTTTCTTCAGTTTAGTGAAGGCCTTGCTACTACCGCCCTCGACCATATAGGTCGCCAGTGTCCACGGGCTGCCGGAGAAACCGATTAATGGCACCGCTCCTGCCAATTCACGGCGAATGGTTCTTACCGCATTCATAACATAACCCAATTCTTGTTCAGGATCGGGAATCGGCAGTTTTTCAACATCAGCACGGCAGGTGATTGGCGAGTGGAAACGCGGGCCTTCGCCGGTTTCAAAGTAAAGCCCCAGCCCCATGGCATCAGGAATGGTCAGAATGTCGGAAAATAAAATCGCCGCATCCAGCGGATAACGACGCAGTGGCTGCATCGTCACTTCACAGGCCAGCTCTGCATTTTTGCACAGCGACATAAAATCCCCGGCAATAGCACGGGTGGCTTTATATTCTGGCAAATAGCGGCCGGCTTGGCGCATCATCCACACCGGCGTGACATCTACCGGCTGGCGCAATAACGCACGCAGATAACGATCGTTTTTCAACTCATTCATGACAAAGCTCCTTGATTATCTGCCCGCATTGTAGCATGCCCGATAATACTTTCCTGCGGGGGCTAAAGAGGGTTTTTAGCTATTGGCTGGCATCTTCCCGCTCTTCACGACATAAAACAACGGTATCTTCAATCAATCGGCGTGCCACGGTGCCTGGCGGCGGCAGCAAGGGTAATTGGTCATAGCGATACCAACCGGCATTTAGCAGCTCCTTAGGATCATGGCGCAGCTCACCGCTGGCATACTCCGCCATAAACGCCATCATCAGTGAATGCGGGAATGGCCACGGCTGCGATGTCACATAACGCAGGTTTTTAATGTGGATATTACTTTCTTCCAACACTTCACGGGACACCGCCTGCTCCAGTGTTTCGCCCACTTCGACAAACCCGGCCAATACGGTGTTAATGCCACCGCGATGACGAACATGCTGCGCCAATAAAATTTCATCGCCACGGCGAATGGCCACAATCACGCAAGGGGCAATTTGCGGATAATAACGTTCACGACAGTGATTACACAGGCAGGCCCATTCAGTGCGGCTGGCATGCATTTGATGGCCACAATAGCCACAATAGCGGTGAGATCGGTAAAACTCCGCTAATTGCACCCCACGCCCCGCTAATTGGAACAAGCCGCGATCGACATCCAGTAATTGTCGTACTGATCCCATGTCGGTGGACATCTGTTGGCGAATAAGCCAAACATCCTGCCCTTGCCATTCACCAATCTGTCTGGCGGTTGCGCCCTGTAATGACCAATTGGCGGCATGACCTTGCGGCAATTCCCCTTTTGGTAGCCATAATTTGTTTTCATGACTGACAATCCACCAGCCACTTTCTTTACCTGTAAGTTGTAGTTCCATATCGTTGTTGCACAACCTCGACTTCACTGGCAATCTAGAATCCGGCTTGTTACATTTTTGTAACCCATATTAATGTATTCTTACACATGGAGTCGCTCATGCTAAACCGACTGGAAAGCCTGACTCAACGCGTTGGCGGCAGTAATGAATTAATTGATCAATGGCTTCATGCACGTAAAGAACTGCTCGTTTCGTATTGCACAGTGATCGGTATTAAGCCGCAAAAAGAAAAGCATACCCCGCTTAATGAGAAAGCGCTGGAGAACTTTTGCTATAACCTGGTGGATTATCTCTCCTCCGGGCATTTTCATATCTACGATAGAATTATCAAACAGGTAGAAGGGGCGTCCAGCCCAAAAATGGCGCTGACGACCAAAGTGTATCCCGCGTTAAAAAATAACACTCAAACTATCATGGCATTTCATGATCGTTATACAAACATTGAGATAGACCAAGATAGCTGCACTGAGTTTCAACAGGCTTTATCCGATATCGGCGAAGCACTCGATGCCAGATTCAGGCTAGAAGATCAATTAATTCAATGGGCCGCCGAGTCATGGCAAGCCGCTCAGCCAGTGGGGCAAGCAGGCCAGGTCAAATAACCCACATCAGCACGGGCTTGTAGTTTTAATTCAACCTCGTATAGTAAGGGCTCTTGTCGGAGTGCCTAGCACCTGCTTTCTTAGGGAAGCAAACGCAGGCTGAGACCGTTAATTCGGGATCCGCGGAACCTGATCGGGTTAATACCCGCGAAGGGAACAAGAGTAATTTATCGCTACAGGCCCGTCCTCCCCTTACCGGTGGCGGCCGTTCACTGGCAAACATCGTTACTCCCGCCAAGCTCCAGACAAGCAATTTTCCCTATAAACCACACTGGTAGGAATTTGCTATGTCTAAAAATATTGCTCAAAACTCATCACCCGCGCGTCAAGTTACCCCACGAAAACAAGTGCGCGCCGAAGCACAACAATTTATCGACACCCTGCAAGGGGTGACTTTCCCCAACTCGCGACGTATTTATCTGCAAGGCTCGCGCCCCGATATTCAAGTTCCGATGCGCGAGATCCAGCTCAGCCCGACATTGATCGGCGGCAGCAAAGACACGCCGAGTTATGAAGATAACCAAGCAATTCCGGTTTATGACACCTCCGGCCCTTATGGCGACCCGAGCGCTAAACTGGATGTCCATGCCGGCTTACCCAAGTTGCGCACAAGTTGGATAGCCGACCGGCAGGATACCGAGGCGCTGACCAGCCTCAGCTCGGGCTTTACTCAGCAACGTTTGGCTGATGAGGGTTTGGATCATTTACGTTTTGAGCATTTGCCTCGCCCGCAAAAAGCCATTAATGGCAAATGCGTGACTCAATTGCATTACGCCAGAGCCGGTAAAGTGACGCCGGAGATGGAATTTATCGCCATTCGCGAAAATATGGGCCGTGAGCGGATTCGCGGTGAAGTCTTACGCCACCAGCATCCCGGGCAAGCCTTTGGTGCTAACTTGCCGGAAAACATCACGCCGGAGTTTGTTCGCCAAGAAGTGGCGGCTGGTCGGGCCATAATTCCCGCCAATATTAACCACCCTGAATCTGAGCCGATGATTATTGGTCGCAACTTTTTGGTGAAAGTGAACGCCAACATTGGTAACTCAGCGGTGACATCCTCCATTGAAGAAGAAGTGGAAAAGCTGGTGTGGTCTACCCGCTGGGGCGCAGATACCGTGATGGATTTGTCCACCGGCCGCTATATTCATGAAACTCGTGAATGGATTTTGCGTAACAGTCCGGTCCCTATCGGCACCGTGCCCATCTATCAGGCGCTGGAGAAAGTCAATGGCGTGGCGGAGAACCTGAGCTGGGAGATATCCCGCGATACCTTGTTAGAACAAGCCGAGCAAGGGGTTGATTACTTTACGATTCATGCGGGCGTGTTGCTGCGTTATGTGCCGATGACCGCCAAACGGCTCACCGGAATTGTCTCCCGTGGTGGGTCAATTATGGCGAAATGGTGCCTCTCCCATCATCAGGAAAACTTCCTCTACCAGCACTTTCGCGAGATTTGCCAAATTTGCGCCGCCTATGATGTTTCATTATCACTCGGTGATGGTCTGCGTCCTGGATCTATTCAGGATGCCAATGATGAAGCCCAATTTGCCGAGCTGCATACCCTCGGAGAATTGACCAAAATTGCCTGGGAGTATGACGTGCAGGTGATGATTGAAGGCCCGGGGCATGTGCCAATGCAGATGATTCGCCGCAACATGACCGAGGAGCTGGAGCATTGCCACGAAGCACCATTTTATACCTTAGGCCCATTGACCACAGATATTGCCCCCGGCTATGACCACTTCACCTCGGGTATTGGCGCCGCCATGATTGGCTGGTTTGGTTGCGCCATGCTGTGTTATGTCACCCCGAAAGAGCACCTTGGCCTACCCAACAAAGATGATGTAAAGCAAGGGCTTATCACTTATAAAATTGCTGCTCATGCGGCAGATCTGGCCAAGGGCCACCCCGGCGCACAGATCCGCGATAATGCCATGTCAAAAGCCCGCTTCGAATTCCGCTGGGAAGATCAGTTCAATTTGGCTCTTGATCCAGACACTGCGCGGGCTTATCACGATGAAACCCTGCCGCAAGAGTCCGGCAAAGTGGCGCATTTCTGCTCAATGTGTGGGCCGAAATTCTGCTCCATGAAGATTTCGCAGGAGGTGCGCGACTATGCGGCTAAGCAAGAATTGGCGGCAGCGCAAGAAACTGCGGCTCACCCCATTGAGATTTTACAATCCGGTATGGAGCAGATGTCAGCCGAGTTCCGCTCCCGTGGCAGTGAGCTATATCACCGCCCAGCCCATCTGACCACGGAGGCCAATAATGAACCCATCTGATAATGCTTCATTTTCTGCTGAACAAGGTTTCCCAATCACCAAGCAGCGCCTTGGGCTATATCCGGTTGTCGACTCATTGTTGTGGATAGAGCGGCTGCTGGCCGTGGGTGTGACCACCATTCAATTGCGCATTAAAGATTTAGCCGATGCACAAGTCGAACAAGATATTGCCGCCGCCATTGAACTGGGCAAACGTTATCAGGCGCGCTTATTTATCAATGATTATTGGCGGCTGGCCATTAAGCACGGCGCTTATGGTGTTCATCTGGGGCAGGAAGATCTGGAAGCCACTGATTTAGCTGCCATTCAGCGGGCCGGGTTGCGGCTCGGCGTCTCTACCCATGATGAGCATGAGCTGGCAATCGCCAAAGCAGTGCGGCCCTCTTATATTGCCATGGGGCATATATTCCCGACACAAACCAAGCAGATGCCGTCATCCCCCCAAGGGTTGGCAGTACTCAAGCAGATGGTCGATAACACCCCGGATTACCCCACCGTGGCTATCGGTGGCATCAGCATTGCGCGCGTCCCTGCGGTATTGGCCACCGGTGTCGGCAGTGTGGCGGTGGTCAGTGCCATAACTCAGGCTGATGATTGGCAGCAAGCCACCGCACAATTGCTGCACCTGATTGAGGGTAAGGAGCTGAGCGATGATAGACACGCCTGAACTGAGTGACAGTGAATTCTTGCGCTACAGCCGCCAATTGTTACTCGAAGATATTGGCCCAGCGGGTCAGTTGCAGCTAAAAAGTGCCAGTGTGCTGATGGTCGGACTCGGGGGGCTGGGTGCCCCGGCCGCGCTTTATCTGGCTGCCGCTGGCGTGGGCAAATTGTTATTGGCTGACGATGACTCGCTCGAGCTGACCAATTTGCAGCGCCAAATCTTGTATCGCAGCACCGACCTTAACCAGACCTCGGCCAGCAAAAATAAAGCCCGACTCGCACAGCACCATCTGCGAAGTCTCAATCCATTAATTGAAACTATCGTCGTTGATACGCGGTTAGTGGGTAAAGCATTGATTGATGCCGTCGCGGGCGTCGATTTAGTGCTGGATTGCAGTGACAACATGGAGACGCGCCATCAGGTGAATGCCGCCTGCATCAAAGCACAAAAACCCTTAATTAGCGGCAGTGCGGTGGGGTTCAGTGGCCAGTTGCTGGTGATTGAACCGCCCTATTCCCATGGTTGCTATGCCTGTCTTTATCCCGACAAAGAACTGCCACAGCGAAATTGCCGCACCGCCGGTGTATTGGGGCCGGTGGTGGGGGTGATTGGCACTTTGCAAGCACTGGAAGCCATCAAAATGTTAGCGGGATTGCCGTCGCCATTAAGCGGCAAACTGCGCTTATTTGATGGCAAACAACAGAGCTGGAGCACCTTACAACTTGTGCGGGCAGCACATTGCCCCGCCTGTGGAGGTGGATGGTGACGATAAACCATATGCACATTGTGCTCAATGACCAGCCATTCGTAGTAGAGGCCAATATCACTGCTGACAAGTTAGTCAATCAGTTAAATCGCCACCAGCCGGGGACGGCGCTGGCGGTGAATCAAGTCATCATCCCTCGAATTGACTGGGAAAAATGTCAATTACGCGAGGGAGATAACATTTTGCTATTCCAAGCAATTGCCGGGGGCTGACATGCTGAAAATTGCCGACACCACTTTTACCTCGCGTTTATTTACCGGCACGGGCAAATTTGCCACGGCTGAATTGATGCTGGCCGCACTGCAAGCCTCCGGTTCACAGCTCGTCACCATGGCGATGAAGCGCGTGGATCTCCACGCCGGTAACGATGCCATTCTGGCACCATTGCGCCAGTTAGGTGTGCGCCTACTGCCCAATACCTCAGGAGCCAAAACGGCCCAGGAAGCAGTTTTTGCTGCCCGCTTGGCACGGGAGGCTCTGGGCACCCATTGGGTGAAATTGGAAATCCATCCTGATGTGAAATATTTACTCCCTGACCCGATAGAAACTCTGAAAGCGGCGGAGATGCTCGTGAAAGAGGGGTTTGTGGTTTTGCCTTATTGCGGCGCGGACCCGGTGCTGTGCAAACGGCTGGAAGAGGCTGGCTGTGCGGCGGTGATGCCATTGGGAGCGCCGATTGGCTCCAATTTGGGCTTACGCACTCGCGATTTTCTGCAAATCATTATCGAACAAGCCAAAGTGCCGGTGGTTATTGATGCTGGCATTGGCGCGCCAAGTCATGCGCTTGAGGCGATAGAGTTGGGTGCAGATGCTGTTTTGGTGAATACGGCGATTGCCGTGGCCCACTCGCCAATACACATGGCGCAAGCATTCCGGCTGGCGGTCGAATCAGGTGAGTTAGCGCGCAAGGCCGGTTTGGGAGCAAGCCAACAGCAAGCCAGTGCCACCAGCCCATTGACCGGTTTCCTCAGCCAGCTTGAGGAAGAAAATCATGTTTGAAGATTTTACTCAGCGCTGGCAACAGTTGGATTGGGACGATATTTCGCTGCGCATTAACAGCAAAACCGCCGCCGAGGTTGAGCGGGCCATTCATGCCACGAAACCCAGTCGTGACGATTTGATGGCATTGATATCACCGGCGGCGTCAGCTTATCTGGAACCCATGGCGCAGAAAGCTCAACAACTGACCCGCCAACGTTTTGGCAATACCGTCAGTTTTTATGTGCCGCTTTATCTCTCTAACCTGTGTGCCAATGATTGTACTTATTGTGGTTTTTCAATGAGTAATCGCATCAAACGCAAAACCTTAGATGAGGCGGAAATCATCCGCGAATGTGAGGCCATCAAAGCACTGGGCTTCGAGCACTTGTTGCTGGTCACTGGCGAACATCAGGCCAAAGTTGGCATGGACTATTTTAGGCAGCATTTCCCCACTATCCGCCGCCAATTCAGCTCACTGATGATGGAGGTTCAGCCATTGGCAGCAGCAGAGTATGCGGAACTCAAGGCGCTGGGATTGGATGGCGTAATGGTTTATCAAGAAACCTATCACCCGGCGACTTATCAACAGCACCATTTGCGCGGCCATAAACAGGATTTTCACTGGCGACTGGCAACCCCGGACCGTTTGGGGCGCGCAGGAATTGATAAGATTGGATTGGGTGCTTTAATTGGCTTGTCGAACAGTTGGCGCGCTGACTGCTACATGCTGGCGGAGCATCTGTTTTACCTGCAACAAACTTATTGGCAGAGTCGCTATTCTATCTCGTTCCCGCGTTTACGGCCTTGCGCTGGGGGCATTGCACCCGCCTCCCTGATGAGTGAGTCACAATTGCTGCAACTGATTTGTGCTTTCCGGCTATTTGCACCGGATGTGGAACTGTCCTTATCCACACGCGAATCACCTTTCTTCCGTGATAATGTGATTCCGCTGGCGATTAACAATGTCAGTGCGGGCTCGAAAACTCAGCCGGGGGGATATGCCGACAATCATCCGGAACTTGAGCAGTTTGCTCCGCATGATAATCGCACTCCTGAACAGGTGGCTCAGGCAGTGGCGCGGGCTGGGCTACAACCGGTTTGGAAAGACTGGGATAGTCATTTAGGCCGTTCTCTTCAGTAGATTCCACATTATTATCCTGAAAAATAAGCAAAAAAAACCGCCCCGAGAGGAGCGGTTTTTACGTTGGTGGCACACAAAGAAATTAGTCTTTGCTGTTACCAAAACCAGCGTTAAGCAATTCAGCCAGGTTAGCCGTCGCTTCGTCCACACTCACTTGCGGAACCACTGGAGCTTCGCCCAGTGCTTTACGACGCATACGGTCCTGATGATAAGCATAACCGGTACCGGCTGGGATCAGACGGCCCACGATGACGTTCTCTTTCAGGCCACGCAGTTCATCACGTTTACCGGCAACCGCAGCTTCAGTAAGAACGCGCGTGGTTTCCTGGAACGAAGCCGCAGAGATGAAGGACTCGGTCGCCAAGGATGCCTTGGTGATACCCAGTAAGTCACGAGTGAACGTGGCTTCGATTTTGCCTTCTGCTGCCAGCTTGCGGTTAGCGATTTTAACGCGAGACATTTCTGCCTGCTCGCCTTCCAAGAAGTCGGTGCTACCTGCATCAACGATGGTGCCTTTACGCAGCATCTGACGAACGATAACTTCAATGTGTTTATCGTTAATCTTAACGCCTTGCAAGCGGTAAACTTCCTGCACTTCGTTGGTGATGTAACGGGTCACCGCGTGAACGCCACGCAGACGCAGAATGTCGTGTGGAGATTCTGGGCCATCGGAAACCACGTCACCGCGTTCTACAATTTCACCTTCGAACACGTTGAGCTGACGCCATTTCGGAATCATCTCTTCGTATGCATCGCTGCCATCCAACGGCGAGATAACCAGACGGCGCTTGCCTTTGGTCTCTTTGCCGAACGAGATGATCCCGCTGATTTCAGCCAAGATTGCCGGCTCTTTCGGACGACGTGCTTCGAACAAGTCAGCAACACGTGGCAAACCACCGGTAATATCCTTGGTACCGCTGGATTCCTGCGGAATACGCGCCAGGGTATCACCCGCACCAATCTGAATGCCGTCTTCCAGCTGAACAATCGCTTTACCTGGCAGGAAGTATTGAGCAGGCATATCTGTACCTGGGATCAATACATCGTCGCCTTTAGCATCAACGATTTTCAGTGCCGGACGCAGGTCTTTACCGCTACCGGTACGCTCTGCGCTGTCCAAGACTACCAGAGAAGACAAACCAGTTAGTTCGTCGGTCTGGCGGGTAATGGTTTGGCCGTCAACCATGTCCGCGAAGCGAATGAAACCGCTCACTTCAGTGACAACTGGCATGATGTGCGGATCCCAGTTAGCAACAGTTTCGCCGCCCTGAACTTCTGCACCGTCGCCTTTGCCCATTACCGCACCGTAAGGCACTTTGTAGCTTTCTTTGGTACGACCGAATTCGTCGATAAGCTTCAGCTCAGTGTTACGAGAAGTAATCACCAGCTTGCCCGCTGCATTGGTCACGAACTTGGCGTTGCTCAGTTTCAAGCTACCTTTGTTCTTAACCTGGATGCTAGATTCTGCTGCCGCACGAGATGCCGCACCACCGATGTGGAACGTACGCATCGTAAGCTGGGTACCCGGCTCACCGATGGACTGTGCTGCAATAACACCCACCGCTTCACCTTTGTTGATGATGTGGCCACGTGCCAGGTCGCGACCATAGCAGTTAGCACACACACCGAAATCAGTTTCACAGCTTACTACTGAGCGAACTTTAACGCTGTCGACGGAGTTCTCTTCTAACAGATCACACCATTTTTCGTCCAGCAGGGTGTTACGCGGAACCAGAATATCAGCCGAGCCCGGCTTGATAACTTCTTCTGCAGTCACACGACCCAGCACGCGGTCACGCAGTGGCTCTTTAACATCACCACCTTCGATAACCGGGGTCATCACGATACCGTTATGGGTACCACAATCGTCCTCAGTCACCACCAGATCCTGTGCCACGTCAACTAAACGACGGGTCAGGTAACCGGAGTTCGCCGTTTTCAATGCGGTATCCGCCAAACCTTTACGCGCACCGTGGGTTGAGATGAAGTACTGAAGTACGTTCAAACCTTCACGGAAGTTCGCAGTGATTGGCGTTTCAATGATCGAACCATCTGGCTTAGCCATCAAGCCACGCATCCCAGCCAGCTGACGAATCTGTGCCGCAGAACCACGCGCACCGGAGTCGGCCATCATAAAGATGCTATTGAATGACACTTGCTGCTCGACAACGCCGTCACGGTTGACAACATCTTCAACAGACAAGTTATCCATCATCGCCTTGGCAACACGTTCGTTAGCCGCGGCCCAGATATCGATCACTTTGTTATAACGCTCACCTGCGGTTACCAGACCGGATTGGAACTGTTCCTGGATCTCGGCAACTTCAGTTTCAGCTTCTTCGATGATCCCTGCTTTCGCATCTGGGATAACCATGTCATCGATACCTACAGAGGCGCCTGAGCGTGCTGCGTAAGCAAAACCGGTGTACATGATCTGGTCAGCAAAGATAACCGTTGGTTTCAAGCCCAGGATGCGGTAACAAGTGTTCAGCATCTTGGAGATAGCTTTTTTGCCCAGCGGCTGGTTAACGATAGAGTAAGGCAGGCCTTTCGGGACAATCATCCACAAAATGGCACGGCCAATAGTCGTATCGATGATGCTGGTACGCGAAGTGCTTTCGCCTTCGGTATTACGAATCTCTTCAGTAATACGGACTTTGACTCGGGCATGCAGAGATGCCAGGCCAGCGCGATAAATACGCTCGGCTTCTTTCGGGCCAGTCAGTACCATGCCTTCGCCTTTGGCGTTAACACAGTCACGGGTCATGTAATACAGACCCAATACCACGTCCTGAGAAGGAACGATGATTGGCTCGCCGTTCGCTGGTGACAGGATGTTGTTGGTCGACATCATCAACGCACGCGCTTCTAACTGAGCTTCCAGTGTCAGCGGTACGTGAACAGCCATTTGGTCACCATCGAAGTCGGCGTTATAAGCCGCACAAACCAGTGGGTGTAACTGGATAGCTTTACCTTCGATCAGCACCGGTTCAAACGCTTGGATACCCAAACGGTGAAGGGTTGGCGCACGGTTCAACAGCACTGGGTGTTCGCGGATAACTTCATCCAGGATATCCCAAACCACCGCTTCTTCACGCTCAACCATCTTCTTGGCCGCTTTAATGGTGGTCGCAAGACCACGCAATTCCAGCTTGCCATAGATGAACGGCTTGAACAGCTCAAGGGCCATTTTCTTCGGTAGACCGCACTGATGCAGACGCAGGTATGGACCCACGGTGATAACCGAACGGCCTGAGTAGTCAACACGTTTACCCAGCAAGTTCTGACGGAAACGACCTTGCTTACCTTTGATCATGTCAGCCAGTGACTTCAACGGACGCTTGTTAGAGCCGGTAATTGCACGACCGCGACGGCCGTTATCCAGCAATGCGTCTACTGCTTCTTGCAGCATACGTTTTTCGTTACGTACGATGATGTCCGGTGCAGCCAAATCCAGCAGGCGCTTCAGACGGTTGTTACGGTTAATCACGCGACGATACAAATCGTTCAGATCTGAAGTCGCAAAGCGACCACCATCCAACGGTACCAATGGGCGCAGATCTGGCGGCAATACAGGCAACACGGTCAGGATCATCCACTCTGGCTTGTTGCCAGACTGTACGAACGCTTCCAGCAGCTTGATACGCTTGGTCAGCTTCTTACGCTTGGTTTCAGAATTTGTTTCGTTCAATTCTTCACGCAGGATCTCGCACTCAGCTTCCAGATCCATGTTTTTCAACAGAGCCTGAATAGCCTCGGCGCCCATTTTCGCGTCGAACTCATCACCAAACTCTTCCAGCGCGTCCAGATACTGCTCTTCAGTCAGGATCTGGCGACGTTCCAAGTTGGTCATACCGCCTTCAACCACCACATAGGATTCGAAGTACAGTACACGTTCGATGTCACGTAATGGCATATCCAGCAGCAAACCGATGCGCGATGGCAGCGATTTCAGGAACCAGATGTGCGCAGTCGGAGAAGCCAGCTCGATGTGACCCATACGCTCACGGCGTACTTTGGTTTGCGTCACTTCAACGCCGCATTTCTCACAAATAACACCGCGGTGTTTCAAACGCTTGTACTTACCGCACAGGCATTCGTAATCTTTTACTGGGCCAAAGATACGGGCGCAGAAAAGGCCGTCACGTTCTGGTTTGAACGTACGGTAGTTAATGGTTTCCGGCTTTTTAACTTCACCGAACGACCATGAACGGATCATGTCTGGCGAGGCCAGAGCAATTTTGATCGCATCAAACTCTTCGGTCTTAGTTTGCGCTTTCAGAAACTTTAATAAGTCTTTCACGGATTGGCTCCTGTCGGAGTTAGACCTGCTAGGCGCTCAAACCTAAATTCGAGCGCCCCTGTGACCAGTGCGAACCACCAGCAGACTCCCGGCTATGAAAGTCTGCCGTCTGGAGAAGAATTACTCTTCTTCCAGCTCGATATTGATGCCCAGCGAGCGGATTTCTTTCAACAATACGTTGAAGGACTCCGGCATGCCTGGTTCCATACGGTGATCGCCATCCACGATGTTTTTGTACATCTTGGTACGGCCGTTTACATCGTCGGACTTGACGGTAAGCATTTCTTGCAATGTGTACGCGGCGCCATAAGCTTCCAACGCCCACACTTCCATCTCACCGAAGCGCTGACCACCGAACTGAGCCTTACCACCCAGCGGCTGCTGAGTAACCAGGCTGTAAGAACCGGTAGAACGCGCATGCATCTTGTCATCAACCAAGTGGTTCAGTTTCAGCATGTACATGTAGCCGACAGTAACCTGACGTTCGAATTGCTCGCCGGTACGGCCGTCAAACAGAGTAATCTGACCAGAAGTTGGCAGGCCACCCAGCTTTAACAGTTCCTTGATTTCAGTCTCTTTCGCACCATCGAAGACTGGCGTTGCAATTGGCATACCTTTTTTCAGGTTCTCAGCCAAACGCAATACTTCGTCATCGGTGAAGGTGCTCAAGTCAACTTTCTGACAAACATTATCGCCCAGATCATAAGCTTTCTGGATGAACTCACGCAGTTTGGCAACTTCTTCCTGCTTCTTCAGCATGGCGTTGATTTTCTCGCCGATGCCTTTCGCTGCCATCCCCAAGTGGGTTTCCAAAATCTGACCGATGTTCATACGCGATGGTACGCCCAGCGGGTTCAGAACGATGTCTACCGGCGTACCGTTTTCATCGTAAGGCATATCTTCAATCGGGTTAATCTTCGAAATAACACCTTTGTTACCGTGACGACCGGCCATCTTGTCACCCGGCTGAATCTGACGTTTAACCGCCAGATACACTTTAACGATTTTTAGCACGCCCGGTGCCAGGTCATCGCCTTGGGTGATTTTACGACGCTTGGCATCCATCTTCTTCTCGAATTCGGATTTCATTTCGTCGTATTGCTCTGCCAACTGTTCCAGCTGGTTTTGCTTGTCTTCGTCAGTCAGGCCCAGTTCCAGCCAGCGGTCACGTGGTAATTTGCTCAGCTTGTCAGCTTCAATGCCACCAGAAACCAGTACTGCATGGATACGTGCAAACAGGCCAGCTTCCAAGATCTGCAACTCTTCAGTCAGGTCTTTCTTCGCCTGCTTCAGTTGCATTTCTTCGATTTCCAACGCGCGCTTATCTTTTTCTACGCCATCGCGAGTAAAGACCTGCACGTCGATAACCGTACCGGAAACACCGTTTGGTACACGCAGAGAAGAGTCTTTAACATCAGACGCTTTCTCACCGAAGATCGCCCGTAACAGCTTCTCTTCTGGCGTCAGTTGGGTTTCACCTTTAGGTGTTACCTTACCGACCAGAATGTCACCGCCCGTTACTTCAGCACCGATATACACGATACCGGATTCATCCAGCTTGGAGAGCGCAGCTTCACCCACGTTCGGGATGTCGGCCGTTATCTCTTCAGGCCCTAACTTGGTGTCGCGAGACACACAGGCCAATTCCTGAATATGGATGGTAGTGAAGCGATCTTCTTGCACCACGCGCTCGGAGACCAAGATGGAGTCTTCGAAGTTGTAACCGTTCCAAGGCATGAACGCTACGCGCATGTTCTGACCCAATGCCAGTTCGCCCAAGTCTGTAGATGGGCCATCTGCCAGCACGTCGCCGCGCTCGATTGGCTCACCCAGATTCACACACGGCATCTGGTTGATACAGGTGTTCTGGTTAGAACGGGTGTATTTGGTCAGGTTATAAATATCAATCCCTGCTTCGCCCGGGTACATCTCATCTTCGTTAACTTTAATCACGATACGAGATGCATCGACGTACTGAACGGTACCACCGCGCTTGGCCACAGAGGTTACCCCTGAGTCAACCGCAACTGCACGTTCCATACCGGTACCTACCAGCGGCTTATCAGCACGCAGAGTAGGAACCGCCTGACGTTGCATGTTCGCACCCATCAAGGCACGGTTGGCGTCATCGTGTTCCAAGAATGGAATCAGAGAAGCACCAACGGACACCACCTGTTGAGTGGAAACGTCCATGTAGTCAACTTGGTCGCGGCTGAACAGGCTTGATTCGCCTTTGCTACGGCAAGTGACTAAGTCTTCAATGAAGCGGCCGTCGTCGTCCAAGTTGGAGTTCGCCTGAGCGATAACGAAGTTGCCTTCTTCAATAGCAGACAAATAGTTAATTTCATCGGTCACCACACCATCACGCACGCGACGATACGGAGTTTCCAGGAAACCATACTCATTGGTCTGTGCGTACACGGACAAGGAGTTGATCAGACCGATGTTTGGACCTTCTGGCGTTTCGATTGGACATACGCGACCGTAGTGAGTCGGGTGTACGTCTCGAACTTCAAAGCCAGCACGTTCACGGGTCAAACCACCCGGGCCCAATGCAGAGATACGGCGTTTATGCGTGATCTCAGACAGTGGGTTGTTCTGGTCCATAAATTGTGACAACTGGCTGGAACCAAAGAACTCTTTCACCGCCGCCGAGATAGGCTTGGCGTTGATCATGTCCTGAGGCATCAGGGTGTCGAGGTCGCCCAGAGACAAACGCTCTTTAACCGCGCGCTCAACACGAACCAGGCCGACACGGAACTGGTTTTCAGCCATTTCACCGACAGAACGAATACGACGGTTGCCTAAGTGGTCGATATCATCCACTTCGCCTTTACCGTTACGGATATCAATGAGCTTCTTCATCACTTCTGTGATGTCTTCTTTGCTCAGGATACCGGAACCTTCGATCTCGTCACGCAGCAGTGAACGGTTGAACTTCATCCGGCCAACCGCAGACAAATCGTAGCGGTCTTCAGAGAAGAACAAGTTCTCAAACAGATTTTCAGCTGCTTCACGAGTTGGCGGCTCACCAGGACGCATCATGCGGTAGATCTCAACCAAAGCGCTCAGACGATCACTGGTTGGGTCAACACGCAGAGTCTCGGAGATATAAGCCCCGTGATCCAAGTCATTGGTGAACAATGTTTCGATGTGCTTGTGACCAGACTGGCTCAACTTAGCCAGCAGATCCAGTGACAGCTCCATGTTGGCTGCACAGATAAGCTCACCAGTGTTCTCATCGACGTAGTCTTTGGCAACCACTTTACCGGCAATGTATTCAACCGGAACTTCGATGCGATCAATGCCGTCTTTTTCAAGCTGGCGAATATGACGAGCAGTAATACGGCGCGCTTTCTCGACGTAAACTTTGCCATTCGCTTCAATATCAAAGGATGCCGTTTCACCGCGCAGACGCTCTGGAACCAATTCCATCTGCAGCTTGTTGTCACGAATCTCAAAGACCACTTTTTCAAAGAACAGATCCAGGATCTGGGGAGTGGTGAAATTCAATGCACGCAGAATGATGGTTGCCGGCAACTTACGACGACGGTCAATACGGACAAACAGGTTGTCTTTCGGATCAAACTCGAAATCTAACCATGAACCGCGGTAAGGAATGATACGTGCGTTATACAGCACTTTACCCGATGAATGGGTTTTACCCTTATCGCTGTCAAAGAATACGCCAGGACTACGGTGCAGCTGAGATACGATAACCCTCTCAGTACCGTTAATGACAAAGGTACCGTTCTCGGTCATGAGTGGAATTTCACCCATGTAGACTTCTTGTTCTTTGATGTCTTTGACCGTACCTTCCGGAGCTTCGCGCTCATAGATGACCAGGCGCAGCTTAACGCGCAGCGGTGCGGAATAAGTCACACCACGGATCTGGCACTCTTTGACGTCAAATACTGGCTCACCAAGACGGTAGCTAACGTATTGCAGCTCCGAATTGCCGCTGTAGCTCTGAATTGGAAAAACAGAACGGAATGCTGCTTCTAGGCCGTACTGCCCTTCGGGATCTTGCTCGATAAACTTCTGGAACGAGTCAAGTTGGATAGAAAGGAGATAAGGTATGTCCAGAACTTGTGGACGTTTACCAAAATCCTTACGAATACGTTTTTTCTCGGTATAGGAGTAAACCATAGGGTTCCTCAGCTCGCTGACAAGTCGACCCACTCTGTCCGCCCTAAAATCAGGACAGGTCATGCAACACTATTATTTAGACTGAGAAGCCGAAACGCTTCTCGGAATACTCTTTTCTATCACTCTTAAACCATTTCATCGCGTTACTTTGACTACCGAGCTACCCGAGTGGGTCGTAGCTGAGAACGCAGTATATTAAGTCGTCAATAGAAAGGAATATTGGGGGTTAGTTAGCCACTAAACAGTGTGAAATGCGACTAACGCCCTATAGCACAAAAAGGCTGATGACTAAAAAGTCACCAGCCATCAGCCTATAAAGTTAGGCTGCAAACTGAAAGCTTAGCTTACTTGATCTCAACAGCAGCACCAGCTGCTTCAAGTTCTTTCTTCAGGCTTTCAGCTTCATCTTTGTTCACGCCTTCTTTCAGAACTGCAGGTGCAGATTCAACCAGGTCTTTAGCTTCTTTCAAGCCCAGGCCAGTTGCGCCGCGAACAGCTTTGATTACTGCAACTTTGTTGTCGCCGAATGAAGCCAGAACAACGTTGAATTCAGTTTGTTCTTCTGCAGCTTCAGCAGCAGCAGCAGGGCCTGCAGCAACAGCAGCAGCTGAAACGCCGAATTTCTCTTCCATAGCAGAGATCAGTTCAACGATTTCCATTACAGACAGAGCTGCAACGCCTTCCAGAATTTGGTCTTTAGTGATAGTTGACATAACAAGTGTTCCTAAAATACAGAAATAGTTTATACGTTAAAAAGCAACGATGGAGAAAAAAGGCGATTAAGCGGCTTCTTTCTGGTCACGCAGCGCAGCAAGAGTACGAACCAATTTGCCAGCAGCGGCTTCTTTCATGGTTCCCATCAGTTTCGCAATTGCTTCTTCGTAGGTTGGCAGAGTTGCCAAGCGGTCGATCTGAGCCGCAGGGATTAACTCGCCTTCAAAGGCTGCTGCTTTAACCTCAAATTTTGCATTATCTTTAGCAAATGCTTTGAACAGACGAGCAGCTGCGCCCGGGTGTTCTGAAGAGAATGCAATCAAGGTTGGACCAACAAACGTGTCTTTCAGGCATTCGAATGGAGTGCCTTCAACAATGCGACGCAGCAAGGTGTTACGAACAACTTGCATGTGAACGCCAGCTTCACGACCTGCTTTACGCAGTTCAGTCATTTTATCAACGGTAACGCCACGAGAATCCGCAACAACCGCAGACAGCGCACCTTTGGCTACTTCTTTAACTTCAGCAACAATCGCTTGTTTGCCTTGAAGATTTAGTGCCATTAGTTCTTGCTCCTGGATTAACCGGGGAGTGATTCCCCGGAACTCACGTCGCCCAAAACATTGCTAAATTGCAATGAATGGGCGTTGAAACACGGTGAGCAGAATCCAGCAAATGCAATTCTTTATAAATAAAGAAAAAATGCTTTAGGTTCTGTCACCGTCTACGCAGGAAATTAAGTGTCTGTTACAACACACCTGCGGTCTTGGACGGAGGCTTGGATAAGGCCAAGCTCCAACCGAAAAATTCTGTTTTTCTGCCGATTTAAAAACGCTATCAACAGAAGCATGGGCGTAAGATTCTAGACAAACCTTACGCCCACGTAAAGCGATAAAAGCAAATAGTGATTAGTTCACTACTGCAGTCAGGCCGCTTTGATCAATAGCAACGCCGGCGCCCATGGTGGTGGACAGGCTGATTTTCTTGATATAAACGCCTTTCGCTGTAGCAGGTTTAGCACGCTTCAGCGCAACAACCAGAGATTCTAAGTTTTCTTTCAACTTTTCTGAGTCGAAGTCAACTTTACCAATGGTGGTGTGGATAATACCGTTTTTATCGTTACGATAACGAACCTGACCTGCTTTAGCATTCTTAACTGCTTCAGCAACGTTAGGAGTCACAGTACCCACTTTCGGGTTTGGCATCAGGCCACGTGGGCCCAAGATCTGGCCTAATTGACCCACAACGCGCATTGCATCCGGGGAAGCAATAACAACGTCGAAGTTCATTTCGCCTTTCTTGATTTGATCAGCCAAGTCGTCCATACCTACCAATTCAGCGCCTGCTTCTTTCGCAGCTTCAGCGTTTGCACCCTGAGCGAAAACAGCAACGCGGACTGAACGGCCAGTACCATGTGGCAACACAGTTGCGCCACGAACGTTTTGGTCAGATTTACGTGCATCGATACCGAGGTTAACGGCAACGTCCACGCTTTCTACGAATTTAGCAGTAGCCAGCTCTTTCAGCAGGGCAACAGCTTCGTTGATATCGTATTGCTTAGTAACATCAACTTTGTCACGGATCACGCGCATGCGCTTGGTCAGCTTAGCCATTTATTAACCCTCCACTACCAGGCCCATGGAACGAGCAGTACCTTCGATTGAACGCATCATGTCGTCAATTGAAGCACCAGTCATATCCGCAGCTTTGGTTTCTGCGATTTCACGGACCTGAGCACTGGTCACAGTCCCTACTTTGTCTTTGTTCGGCTTGCCAGAACCAGACTTAATACCTGCCGCTTTTTTCAGCAGAACTGCTGCTGGCGGGGTTTTAGTAACGAAGGTGAAAGAGCGATCAGAATAAACAGTAATAACAACAGGGATTGGCAGGCCTTTTTCAATGCTTTCAGTCTTCGCATTGAACGCTTTACAGAATTCCATGATGTTAACACCCTGCTGACCCAAAGCTGGACCAACTGGTGGACTTGGGTTTGCCATACCAGCTGCAACTTGCAGCTTGACATAGGCTTGTACTTTCTTAGCCATTTACGATTTCCTCGATTTGGGTAGTAACGCCTCGTTTGAGGCTCCCCGTGTTTTGTCTCGCTTTCATTTACTATGAAATAAGTTGCCACGGATGGCAAAAGCAAGACATCTAAAAACAAAAGGCGCGAAATTATAGTGTAATTTCGCGCCTAAGACAAGACTCAAGTTTCAACCAGCGCTGAAAAATGAATCAGCCTTTTTCTACCTGACTGAAGTCCAATTCGACCGGAGTTGCACGGCCAAAGATGGAAACAGACACTTTCAAGCGGCTCTTTTCGTAGTCCACTTCTTCAACGACACCGTTAAAGTCTGCAAACGGGCCATCGCTAACACGTACCAGCTCACCGGGTTCAAACAGTGTTTTAGGACGTGGTTTATCACCCACTTGCTGAAGGCGATTCATAATCGCATCAACTTCTTTATCACTGATTGGTGCTGGGCGATCGGAAGTACCACCGATAAAGCCCATGACACGCGGCACGCTACGCACTAGGTGCCAGCTGGCATCGTTCATCACCATCTGAACCAGTACATAGCCCGGGAAGAATTTACGTTCACTTTTACGGCGTTGACCGCCACGAATTTCGACGACTTCTTCCGTTGGAACCATGACTTCGCCAAACAGCTCTTCCATGTCATGTAACTTGATATGCTCGCGCAGCGATTGAGCTACGCGGCCTTCAAAACCGGAAAACGCCTGAACGACGTACCAACGCTTTTTTGGTGCTTCAGACATCTTAGAACCTCAGGCCAGTAATAAATGATACCAAGCGGACCAGAATACCATCCAGCCCCCATAGAATCAGTGACATTACAGCAGTTACCGCAGCAACGATTAACGTTGTGTGCAGAGTTTCCTGACGGGTAGGCCAAATCACTTTACGCACTTCCGTACGTGCTTCACGAGCAAACGCAACAGTGGCTTTGCCTTTTGCCGTCATCAATGCAACAGCACCGGCAACAGCGATAATTACTACAACTGCCAACGCGCGCAGCGGCAGGCTGAAATCACGGTAATAATAATTACCCACAATAGCTGCAACTAACAGTACTGCAACGATTAGCCATTTAGCCGTTTCCAGGCCGCGTCCGCTCCCTGGAGCCTCGGTATTCGCACTCATAAACCAACCTGTCACTATGATTCAGAACAAACAACTTTGCTTCGCATCGCAAAGCAAACCAAGCCGAAGGATGTGCTAGAGACTCTCTAATCGGCACCATTCAGCACTATTCGCCGTACTTCCAGAGCCCATCTCACCAGTAATTATGATAAAAAAACCACTGATGAGATAGGTTCTAGTATGACAACGTAGAAAAAGGGCATCAAATGATGCCCTTTTATCGCATGTCGCGTCAAATCTTATTCAATGACTTTAGCAACAACGCCAGCACCTACCGTACGACCACCTTCACGAATTGCGAAGCGTAGACCGTCATCCATCGCAATAGGAGCAATCAGGTTAACAACCATGTTGATGTTGTCACCTGGCATCACCATCTCAACGCCTTCTGGCAATTCAATGGTACCGGTTACGTCAGTGGTACGGAAGTAGAACTGAGGGCGGTAACCTTTGAAGAACGGAGTATGACGACCGCCTTCATCTTTGCTCAAAATATAAACTTCTGACTCAAATTTGGTGTGTGGCTTAATAGAGCCTGGTTTCGCCAATACCTGACCACGTTGTACGTCATCACGCTTAGTACCACGCAGCAGAACACCCACGTTCTCACCAGCACGGCCTTCGTCCAGCAGTTTGCGGAACATTTCAACGCCAGTACAGGTGGTTTTAATGGTATCGATGATGCCGACGATTTCGACTTCTTCGCCCACTTTAACGATACCGCGCTCTACACGACCAGTCACTACAGTACCACGGCCGGAGATGGAGAATACGTCTTCGATTGGCAGCAGGAACGGCTTGTCGATAGCACGTTCTGGTTCTGGGATGTAAGAATCCAGGTAGCCAGCCAGTTCGATGATTTTAGCTTCCCACTCAGCTTCGCCTTCCAGCGCTTTCAGAGCAGAACCACGGACAACTGGCAGGTCATCGCCTGGGAAATCGTAAGCAGAAAGAAGTTCACGAACTTCCATTTCTACCAGTTCCAGCAACTCTTCATCATCAACCATGTCACATTTGTTCATGAATACGATGATGTAAGGAACGCCAACCTGACGACCCAACAGGATGTGCTCACGAGTCTGTGGCATAGGGCCATCAGTTGCAGCAACAACCAGGATAGCGCCGTCCATCTGAGCAGCACCGGTGATCATGTTTTTAACGTAGTCGGCGTGCCCTGGGCAGTCAACGTGCGCATAGTGGCGTGACGGGGTGTCATATTCAACATGCGAAGTGTTGATGGTGATACCACGCGCTTTCTCTTCCGGAGCGTTGTCGATCTGGTCGAATGCACGAGCACTACCGCCATAAGTTTTAGCCAGAACGGTGGTAATTGCAGCAGTTAGGGTAGTTTTACCATGGTCAACGTGGCCGATAGTACCCACATTAACGTGCGGTTTTGTACGTTCAAACTTTTCTTTAGACATCGATTGTCCCTCTAAGACACGGAATCGGTGGTTTCACCACATCAACCAAGCGCATGCTTGCTGAATCCATAACACAGAAAGAAAATCAGGGGACGAGAATATGAGAAGTGGTGCTGATAGGCAGATTCGAACTGCCGACCTCACCCTTACCAAGGGTGCGCTCTACCAACTGAGCCATATCAGCACATCTTGGAGCGGGCAGTGGGAATCGAACCCACATCATCAGCTTGGAAGGCTGAGGTAATAGCCATTATACGATGCCCGCATCTTAGAACTCGGCTACCTGACTTAATCTGCAGAAACTTGAAAGGAAGGGCTTGGCCACTTCACTCTTCATCGAGAGCGCTGCTCCCGCCTTGAGTGTGTATTGGTGTTCGGTCTTCTGAATCACCTTGAGACTCAAGGTTAAATATGGTGGTGGGGGAAGGATTCGAACCTTCGAAGTCGATGACGGCAGATTTACAGTCTGCTCCCTTTGGCCGCTCGGGAACCCCACCTAATTTTTAATACTTGAATGGTGCCGGCACCAAGAGTCGAACTCGGGACCTACTGATTACAAGTCAGTTGCTCTACCAACTGAGCTATGCCGGCATCAAGTGCAGCGCATTCTAGGTAGAGTGGGCCTACGATGCAACAAAAAAATTGCATAACTTGCCCTTTCGCTCATAAAACAGCCGCTTTTCAAGTGCCAGATGTATTATTAACCAAGGTTAGCTTAATTCACACCCAACATTTCAGCTATTCTAACCAATTCTACTGATAAAAATCATCTCCAAAATCCGCCTCACCTCTCATTGCCGATTATTATTACTCTCTACAGCACCAAAATAATTTCAACCCATCACCCAAAATGAGAAAAATGCCCCATTAGAGTGCATCGGCCGCCACCGATAGTGCCCCCAACGCTGATAATCTCCTTGTTACATATTTGGCTTATTTATTGCTTAAAAATAAACATATGCACAGACCGGCAGTGAGAAAGGAGTTTTATCATGAAAATAGTCTTACTTAATGCGGCAACATTACCTATATACCGAGCTGAATTGGCATATTTGCTGATAGATGCGGTATCTCACGGGGCTTCAATAGGTTACAACACGCGCGCGCTTTCACAAGAAGACGCCGAGAGTTACTTTCACGGACTTCGTCCTGCCATCGCCAAAGGCACATTATTGTTATGGATAGCACGCGATGAAATGGGAATTGTTGGCACCATCCAATTAGATCTTTGCCAAAAACCAAACGGGTTAAATCGAGCCGAAGTACAGAAATTATTGGTACATAGCCGTAGCCGTCGTGGTGGTATCGGGCATAAATTGGTTGCCGCCATGGAGAATAGCGCGGTTCAACTTCGCCGTGGGTTACTCTATCTCGATACTCAAGCGGGCTCCCCGGCGGAATCTTTTTACCGGGCGCAAGGATACCGCTGCATGGGAGAGATTCCTGATTATGCCTGCACACCTGATGGTTACTATCACCCAACGGCTATTTATTTCAAACGATTATTCGCTGTGAATCAGACACATAGCGCCATAGCGAGCTAGCGATATCACAGGTAATCAATCATCAGATCAAGACCTGACTCATTGATTGGAATAGCAACACACATCAAAGAAATCACTCACTAAATACAAAAATGTCTACGCCAAAGCGCAAGCTGCCTATAATATGCAGCTTGTTTCTTATCTGGAGTTGGCGTCCAGCGCCTTTCCCAACCTGCGTTAACAGGCAGAATTTGGCTTATGACAAAAAGAGATCAATCTTTAGCGACGCCTTATCTACAGTTCGATCGTACTCAGTGGGCTGCTTTGCGCGACTCAGTACCATTGACACTAACAGAAGAAGAAATCGTTAAACTTAAAGGGATTAACGAAGACCTTTCATTAGATGAAGTGGCACAAATATATCTGCCACTTTCGCGCCTACTTAATTTCTATATTAGTTCTAACTTGCGTCGACAGGCTGTTCTAGAGCAATTCCTTGGCACTGATGGTCAACGAATTCCGTATGTTATTGGTATTGCCGGCAGTGTTGCGGTGGGTAAAAGTACCACCGCCCGTTTACTGCAAGCATTGCTGAGCCGCTGGCCTGAGCACCGGAGTGTTGAACTGATTACCACTGATGGTTTTCTTTATCCGAATAAAGTGCTTAATGAGCGCGGATTGATGAAGAAAAAAGGATTTCCACAATCCTATGATATGCACAGCTTGGTGAAATTTGTTTCTGAAGTGAAATCGGGGGCTGACCATGTTACCGCGCCAGTTTATTCCCACTTAATATATGACATTGTCCCTGAGGGTAATAAAGTTATCAAACAGCCGGACATTCTTATATTAGAGGGATTAAATGTTCTACAAAGTGGAATGGATTATCCACATGATCCTCACCATGTATTTGTCTCTGATTTTGTGGACTTCTCTATATATGTAGATGCCCCAGAAGATTTACTGCAAAGCTGGTATATCAACCGGTTCCTTAAATTCCGACAAGGTGCATTCTCTAATCCAGATTCTTATTTCCATAACTATGCCAAACTGCCAGAAACTGAAGCAGTCAAGATTGCAACCCAGTTATGGAAAGAGATTAATGGATTGAATCTAAAACAAAATATATTACCAACACGTGAACGAGCAAGCCTAATAATGACTAAAAGTGCCAATCATGCAGTTGAAAATGTGCGCTTAAGAAAATAATGAATAGCGGGTAGCCATCACTACCCGCCTAATTTATTAATTAAACTCCGCGAAGGGAAATCTCGCCACCAATATAAGCCTTTATATTGCCTTCCTGCTCTAACAATAATGCACCTTGCTGATCGATACCACGGGCGATCCCAAATATCTCTTGGCTGCCAATAATCAACTTCACCGGGCGATCAAGATAATTATCCATTTCTCGCCAACGTGAAATAAAGGCAGATAACCCCTCATTTTCAAATTTAACCACCGCCAGCCGTAATTCAGATAATATTTCCGCCGCCAGTTTATTACGATCAATAATAACGCCAGCTTCCTGTAAGTTAATCCAATCTTGGTTAATAACATTCGTCGCGGACTCACGCATACTCAGGTTTATACCGGCACCAATAACCAACTGTGCTGCATCCCCGGTCTTCCCAGTGAGTTCAACTAATATACCAGCCAGTTTTTTATCATTGAGATACAGATCATTCGGCCACTTAACACGAACTTGCTCAGCACCTAATTTGTGCAGCACTTCAGCCATCACGATGCCCACAACCAAACTTAGCCCCATCGCTGCCGCAGGGCCTTGTTCTAATCGCCAATACATTGATAAATAAAGGTTAGCACCAAAAGGCGATCGCCACTGACGGCCACGTCTACCCCGGCCTGCTTGCTGATATTCTGCAACGCAAGCATCGCCAGATTTAAGCTCAGTGATGCGATCCAGAAGATATTGGTTCGTTGAATCAACAACAGGTAATACGGCGATTTGGCCCGCAGGTAAATAACTTAAAATTGTTTTTTCATCAAGTAGTTGGATAGGTGCCGGCAAACTATATCCCTTACCCGGCACAGTGTAGACATCTAATCCCCATTCTCTGATAGTCTGCATATGCTTATTAATTGCAGCGCGACTCATACCCAACATTTCACCTAGCTGCTCACCGGAGTGAAAAGCGCCATCGGCCAGTATGCCAATTAATCGCAAGGGTACTTTAATATCTTTCACGACAAATGCTCCACAGCATTAACTTCCCCATGGCTTGCAATAAAGCGCACCTCCGGCTCCAGCCAGATGGCAAATTTGTTTGCGACCTGCTGGCGAATATAGCGTGCCAAACCCAGCACATCCTGCCCAGTCGCACCTGCAAGATTAATCAGGACTAAAGCTTGCTGTTGATGCACCGCTGCCCCGCCAATCTGATACCCTTTAAGCGCACATTGGTCAATCAGCCAACCCGCGGCCAGCTTTACTGACCCGTCGGGTTGTGGATAATGTGGCGCATTGGGATAGTGCTTCACAATCTCTTCCGCCACCGTTGCATCCACAACTGGGTTCTTAAAGAAACTACCAGCATTGCCGGTCACTGTCGGGTCAGGCAATTTGCTGCGGCGCATGGCACAGACTGAGTTGAAGATATCTTCTGCCGTAACCGTCAATGGGTTCAGACGAGTTAAATCGCCATAACCCAATGTTGGAGTCCAAGATTTTAGTAATCTGATCCCCACAGCGACGATGGCAAACCCATTCCCATAACAATGCTTAAATATGCTGTCACGATAACCGAACTGGCAGTCTCGCGCCGAGAGGCGCAGCACTGTGCCCTCAGCCATATCAAGTAAGTCAACGTATTCGCATACCTTTTGCAGCTCAACACCATATGCCCCAATATTTTGGATTGGCGCAGAACCGACACAACCCGGGATTAAAGCTAAATTCTCTAGCCCCGGCATGTTGTTTTGCAACGAATAACAGACTAATTGGTGCCAATTCTCCCCAGCACCAACATGCAGGTGCCAGGCGGTATCATCTTCCGTAAAAGTGATGCCCTTGATGCGATTGAGTAATACTGTTCCTGCGTAATTCTCAATGAACAGTACATTGCTACCTTCACCAAGCAAAAGCACCGGTTGATGTTTAGAGACTGATTCACGCCACGCATCAATCAAATCTTGCACTGTGCTGGCACTTATTACATTGCTCGCATAGGCTGATAGTGCAAAAGTATTGAGGTGTTTTAGCGGGGAACATTGATTCGACATTACATTAGATACTCATTCTAACTAGCTCTGGTGCTAGTCTAACCGATCATAATACTCATATTGTATATTGTTTTAAGTACAGACATAAAAAAGCCCTCTGCACAGCAGAAGGCTTCTCTTTCTCATATCCCGCACATAGCAAAAACCCCACGCTTTTGGCATGGGGTCTTTACTTGATTTGATGCCTGGCAGTGTCCTACTCTCGCATGGGGAGACCCCACACTACCATCGGCGCTACGGCGTTTCACTTCTGAGTTCGGCATGGGTTCAGGTGGTCCCACCGCGCTATGGCCGCCAGGCAAATTCTGTTTTAATCAACCCGCTCCATGATAATCATCACGCAGCCAGTTAATCCAATCTGTAAACATCGCTGAAAATCAAAATTCTCTCTAAAACACCTTCGGTGTTGTAAGGTTAAGCCTCACGGATCATTAGTACTGGTTAGCTCAATGCATCGCTGCACTTACACACCCAGCCTATCAACGTCATAGTCTTTAACGTTCCTTCAGGGGGCTTAAAGCCCCAGGGAAGACTCATCTCGAGGCAAGTTTCCCGCTTAGATGCTTTCAGCGGTTATCTCTTCCGAATTTAGCTACCGGGCAATGCCATTGGCATGACAACCCGAACACCAGTGATTCGTCCACTCCGGTCCTCTCGTACTAGGAGCAGCCCCTCTCAATCTTCCAACGCCCACGGCAGATAGGGACCGAACTGTCTCACGACGTTCTAAACCCAGCTCGCGTACCACTTTAAATGGCGAACAGCCATACCCTTGGGACCTACTTCAGCCCCAGGATGTGATGAGCCGACATCGAGGTGCCAAACACCGCCGTCGATATGAACTCTTGGGCGGTATCAGCCTGTTATCCCCGGAGTACCTTTTATCCGTTGAGCGATGGCCCTTCCATTCAGAACCACCGGATCACTAAGACCTACTTTCGTACCTGCTCGAGCCGTCACTCTCGCAGTCAAGCTAGCTTATGCCTTTGCACTAACCTCACGATGTCCGACCGTGATTAGCTAACCTTCGTGCTCCTCCGTTACTCTTTGGGAGGAGACCGCCCCAGTCAAACTACCCACCAGACACTGTCCTCACCCCAGATTATGGGGCCGAGTTAGAACATCAAACATTAAAGGGTGGTATTTCAAGGTTGGCTCCACGCAGACTGGCGTCCACGCTTCGATGCCTCCCACCTATCCTACACATCAAGGCTCAATGTTCAGTGTCAAGCTATAGTAAAGGTTCACGGGGTCTTTCCGTCTTGCCGCGGGTACACTGCATCTTCACAGCGAGTTCAATTTCACTGAGTCTCGGGTGGAGACAGCCTGGCCATCATTACGCCATTCGTGCAGGTCGGAACTTACCCGACAAGGAATTTCGCTACCTTAGGACCGTTATAGTTACGGCCGCCGTTTACTGGGGCTTCGATCAAGAGCTTCGCCTTGCGGCTGACCCCATCAATTAACCTTCCAGCACCGGGCAGGCGTCACACCGTATACGTCCACTTTCGTGTTTGCACAGTGCTGTGTTTTTATTAAACAGTTGCAGCCAGCTGGTATCTTCGACTGGCTTCGGCGCCGAGAGCAAGTCTCTTTACCTAATGCCAGCGTGCCTTCTCCCGAAGTTACGGCACCATTTTGCCTAGTTCCTTCACCCGAGTTCTCTCAAGCGCCTGAGTATTCTCTACCTGACCACCTGTGTCGGTTTGGGGTACGATTTAATGTTACCTGATGCTTAGAGGCTTTTCCTGGAAGCTTGGCATCAACTACTTCACCACCGTAGTGGCTCGTCATCACACCTCAGCGTTGATAAGCAACCGGATTTACCAAGTCACTCCGCCTACATGCTTAAACCGGGACAACCGTCGCCCGGCTAGCCTAGCCTTCTCCGTCCCCCCTTCGCAGTAACACCAAGTACAGGAATATTAACCTGTTTCCCATCGACTACGCTTTTCAGCCTCGCCTTAGGGGTCGACTCACCCTGCCCCGATTAACGTTGGACAGGAACCCTTGGTCTTCCGGCGTGCGGGCTTTTCACCCGCATTATCGTTACTTATGTCAGCATTCGCACTTCTGATACCTCCAGCAAACCTCACAGTTCACCTTCAACGGCTTACAGAACGCTCCCCTACCCAACAACGCCTAAGCGTCGCTGCCGCAGCTTCGGTGCATGGTTTAGCCCCGTTACATCTTCCGCGCAGGCCGACTCGACCAGTGAGCTATTACGCTTTCTTTAAATGATGGCTGCTTCTAAGCCAACATCCTGGCTGTCTATGCCTTCCCACATCGTTTCCCACTTAACCATGACTTTGGGACCTTAGCTGGCGGTCTGGGTTGTTTCCCTCTTCACGACGGACGTTAGCACCCGCCGTGTGTCTCCCGTGATAACATTCTTCGGTATTCGGAGTTTGCATCGGTTTGGTAAGCCGGGATGGCCCCCTAGCCGAAACAGTGCTCTACCCCCGAAGATGAGTTCACGAGGCGCTACCTAAATAGCTTTCGGGGAGAACCAGCTATCTCCCGGTTTGATTGGCCTTTCACCCCCAGCCACAAGTCATCCGCTAATTTTTCAACATTAGTCGGTTCGGTCCTCCAGTTAGTGTTACCCAACCTTCAACCTGCCCATGGCTAGATCACCGGGTTTCGGGTCTATACCTTGCAACTAGACGCCCAGTTAAGACTCGGTTTCCCTACGGCTCCCCTATTCGGTTAACCTTGCTACAAAATATAAGTCGCTGACCCATTATACAAAAGGTACGCAGTCACACCACGAAGGTGCTCCCACTGCTTGTACGTACACGGTTTCAGGTTCTATTTCACTCCCCTCGCCGGGGTTCTTTTCGCCTTTCCCTCACGGTACTGGTTCACTATCGGTCAGTCAGGAGTATTTAGCCTTGGAGGATGGTCCCCCCATATTCAGACAGGATGTCACGTGTCCCGCCCTACTCATCGAGTTCACAGCAAGTGTATTTTTGTGTACGGGACTATCACCCTGTACCGTGCGACTTTCCAGACGCTTCCACTAACACACAAACTGATTCAGACTCTGGGCTCCTCCCCGTTCGCTCGCCGCTACTGGGGGAATCTCGGTTGATTTCTTTTCCTCGGGGTACTTAGATGTTTCAGTTCCCCCGGTTCGCCTTGCATGGCTATGTATTCACCATGCAATAGTGCAACGAATTGCACTGGGTTTCCCCATTCGGGTATCGTCGGTTGTAACGGTTCATATCACCTTACCGACGCTTTTCGCAGATTAGCACGCCCTTCATCGCCTCTGACTGCCTAGGCATCCACCGTGTACGCTTAGTCGCTTAACCTCACAACCCGAAGGTGTCTTTCGACATCGTCGCATTGCGATTATTTGAGAGACTCTATGACAGGTTAATCCTTATCTCAGCACTTCTACGGAGAGATAAGTTTCAGCTGTCATGTTTCAATTTTCAGCTTGTTCCAGATTGTTAAAGAGCAATATCTTAAACACGACTTGTTAAAGTCATCTTTAAGTTATTTTCAGTTCATAAAGAACCGGTTGATAATGTCTTTCACACATTATCGGAGTGGCGTCCCCAAGGGGATTCGAACCCCTGTTACAGCCGTGAAAGGGCAGTGTCCTAGGCCTCTAGACGATGGGGACACAGGAAATTCCGACTAAATGATAAAATCTTAATCGTTTCTTGTGTCATTGTGAGTCAATACTCACAACATCAACAGGTGCTCTTGCTCGTTTACTTTCTATCAGACAATCTGTGTGGACACTGCGCAATGCGTATCTTTAGGTAAGGAGGTGATCCAACCGCAGGTTCCCCTACGGTTACCTTGTTACGACTTCACCCCAGTCATGAATCACAAAGTGGTAAGCGCCCTCCCGAAGGTTAAGCTACCTACTTCTTTTGCAACCCACTCCCATGGTGTGACGGGCGGTGTGTACAAGGCCCGGGAACGTATTCACCGTAGCATTCTGATCTACGATTACTAGCGATTCCGACTTCATGGAGTCGAGTTGCAGACTCCAATCCGGACTACGACAGACTTTATGTGGTCCGCTTGCTCTCGCGAGTTCGCTTCACTTTGTATCTGCCATTGTAGCACGTGTGTAGCCCTACTCGTAAGGGCCATGATGACTTGACGTCATCCCCACCTTCCTCCGGTTTATCACCGGCAGTCTCCTTTGAGTTCCCACCATTACGTGCTGGCAACAAAGGATAAGGGTTGCGCTCGTTGCGGGACTTAACCCAACATTTCACAACACGAGCTGACGACAGCCATGCAGCACCTGTCTCACAGTTCCCGAAGGCACCGAAGCATCTCTGCTAAGTTCTGTGGATGTCAAGAGTAGGTAAGGTTCTTCGCGTTGCATCGAATTAAACCACATGCTCCACCGCTTGTGCGGGCCCCCGTCAATTCATTTGAGTTTTAACCTTGCGGCCGTACTCCCCAGGCGGTCGACTTAACGCGTTAGCTCCGGAAGCCACGCCTCAAGGGCACAACCTCCAAGTCGACATCGTTTACAGCGTGGACTACCAGGGTATCTAATCCTGTTTGCTCCCCACGCTTTCGCACCTGAGCGTCAGTCTTTGTCCAGGGGGCCGCCTTCGCCACCGGTATTCCTCCAGATCTCTACGCATTTCACCGCTACACCTGGAATTCTACCCCCCTCTACAAGACTCTAGCTTGCCAGTTTCAAATGCAGTTCCCACGTTAAGCGCGGGGATTTCACATCTGACTTAACAAACCGCCTGCGTGCGCTTTACGCCCAGTAATTCCGATTAACGCTTGCACCCTCCGTATTACCGCGGCTGCTGGCACGGAGTTAGCCGGTGCTTCTTCTGCGAGTAACGTCAATCACAAAGGTTATTAACCTTTATGCCTTCCTCCTCGCTGAAAGTGCTTTACAACCCGAAGGCCTTCTTCACACACGCGGCATGGCTGCATCAGGCTTGCGCCCATTGTGCAATATTCCCCACTGCTGCCTCCCGTAGGAGTCTGGACCGTGTCTCAGTTCCAGTGTGGCTGGTCATCCTCTCAGACCAGCTAGGGATCGTCGCCTAGGTGAGCCGTTACCCCACCTACTAGCTAATCCCATCTGGGCACATCCGATGGCGTGAGGCCCGAAGGTCCCCCACTTTGGTCCGAAGACGTCATGCGGTATTAGCTACCGTTTCCAGTAGTTATCCCCCTCCATCAGGCAGTTTCCCAGACATTACTCACCCGTCCGCCGCTCGCCGGCAAAGTAGCAAGCTACTTCCCGCTGCCGCTCGACTTGCATGTGTTAGGCCTGCCGCCAGCGTTCAATCTGAGCCATGATCAAACTCTTCAATTTAAGATTTGTTTGATTTGCCACCGAAATGGCGATGCTCAAAGATTACTTTCTGCAAATATGCATTCGAACCGAAGTTCAAATGTGTACTGCTTTGGTCACTCTTCAAGACTTTGATTATTTCTGCCTGCCGAAACAGGCTTTGATATCGTCTTGCGAGTGCCCACACAGATTGTCTGATAAATTGTTAAAGAGCGTTCGTTACCCGTTTGCCTTGCGGCGAATCTTACGGTAACGCGGGAGGCAGATAATACGCTTTCCCGCTGAAGAGTCAAGGAATTATTTTGTTTCTTGCGAAGTCAAAACCGTTCTTTTCTCTTCCTGACCCGGCGAGATGTGTTTCGTTGTTCCCGGTCAGTGGAGGCGCATTATAGGGAGTTCCTGACAGCCTGCAACCCCTAATTTGAAAAAACTTTTCAACCGTGTTTTATTTCAACGATTTGCTGCGATAACCGCCATTGTTGTTACTTTTTGTACTGTAGTGCAGAGAAATCCTGAGCAAAACCGCTGACCTGTTGCCAATCGGTATACTCAACTTCTTTACTGGTATCCGTCTCGCCGCCCGTCATGCGCATGATAAGTTGAATCATAATCCTATCTATCCAGCGATAACGCGGATAACGCAGGGCTCCGGCGAATACCGTGCACAATGTGGGTTGCCACGGGGTGCTTAGCAAAAACTTACGGACATAGGCGTTGGTCTGTGGCGAACGTTTTTCTAGTTTGCGGGCAGTAAGATTGACAGCAAAGAACGCACTCGGCATCTGATTGAGCTGTTCGACATGTTTATTGACGAATTGACTTAATACTGGGCTGAAATGCCCATAACGCACCGAGGCACCAATCATCACTTGTTGATACTGGCTCAGGTCTATTTGCCCTGCGGCTGCTAAATCTTGTATTTCACAAGTCGCTATTGCTGATAATTCCCGAGCTATATAAGAAGCAATAGTTTGTGTTTGGCCGTCTCGGCTGGAGTAAAGTATCAGTACTTTCATAGCAATGTTCCTTATGCAGAATTACTCACGCCAGAATGTTGGGGTGAAAAGAACCAGCAAAGTGAAAACTTCCAATCGGCCGAACAGCATTGTTATCACTAATATCCATTTAGCAGCTGGATTCATAGAAGTGAAGTTATCAGCGACAACACCCAAACCTGGCCCGAGGTTGTTTAAAGTTGCGGTGACTGCCGCAAAAGCAGAAAACTCATCAACACCCGTCGCGATAATCGCCAACATGCTGATGATGAAAACCAATGCGTACGCGGAGAAGAATCCCCAGACCGCTTCCAGTATCCGCTCTGGTAATGCTCGCCGCCCCAACTTAATGGTGTAAACCGCATTGGGATGCACTAAGCGTTTTAATTCACGTGAGCCTTGTAGATAAAGCAGCAAGATACGGATAACTTTCAATCCGCCGCCGGTCGAGCCCGCACAGCCCCCGATAAAAGCAGAGCATAATAAGAGTATCGGCAGGAACAGCGGCCATTTGGCAATGCTATCTGTCGTGAAACCCGCCGTGGTCGCCATGGACACCACTTGGAAAAAGGCCTGATTTAAGGTTTCCAGACCCGATTTGTACACATTGTGCTGCCAGAGTACCAAGGTACAAACGATAACCAGCGTCAATTGTACAAAGATAAACATCCGGAATTCGGGGTCACGCCAATAAACTTTCAAACTGCGGCCACTGAGCACCGCAAAGTGCAAACCAAAGTTACACCCCGAAATCAGCAAGAAAATACCAATAATGGTGTTAATCGTCGGGCTGTTGAAGTAACCGATACTGGCATCATGGGTCGAGAAGCCGCCTATCGCAATAGTTGAGAAGCTGTGAGAAATGGCATCAAACACCGACATCCCCGCGCCCCATAGTGAAAGCGCACAGGCGATGGTCAGCAACACATAGATAAGCCACAGTGTTTTCGCGGTTTCAGCAATCCGAGGGCGCATTTTATTGTCTTTCAATGGGCCGGGCATTTCTGCGCGATAGAGCTGCATGCCCCCGACCCCCAAGATAGGCAAAATAGCTACCGCCAAGACGATGATCCCCATGCCGCCAAGCCATTGCAGCATTTGTCGATAGAATAAAATGGCTTTGGGCAGTGAATCTAGCCCCACCAGAGTGGTGGCTCCCGTCGTCGTCAACCCTGAGAATGATTCAAAAAATGCATCAGTTAACGAAAGATTGGGCCGCTCTGAGAATAGAAAAGGCAATGCCCCGACACTGCCCAGCACCGTCCAGAACAGCACCACAATGAGAAAGCCCTCGCGGGGCTTTAACTCATGTTTCTGTTTTCGGTTGGGTAGCCAGAGCAACAGGCCGATCGCCAGAGCAACAAAAAAGGTTTCGCTGAAGGCACGGCCGGCACCATCACGATAGATCAAGGCCACTAGCCCGGGAATAAACATTGTCCCGGAGAATAAGATGACCAGCAGACCAACAATACGGGTTATGGCACGAAAATGCATTCCGGCACGTTCCTTAGCAATTCACTTGGATGGGGATTATTGCGAAATGGGCGTCAATTGCAACGTACCACGACTGAGATCTCGCAATTTATCCCCGACCTGACTGGCTTGAGTTGCTGGCAAAGAGAGATGAAGTGTCACGAGTTGTGCATATTCACTCTGTAAAATCTGGCCGTCAACCTGCTGTAATAATGTGTCGACCATCGCGAGCTGCGCATAGTCGCACTGCAAAGTATATTCTACCTGTGGGACTTTATATGTTACTTCAATCTGTTTTAATGCTTGTTGAACGCCACTGCCATAGGCCCTGACTAACCCGCCAGTCCCGAGCTTGATACCGCCATAATAGCGCACAACCACAGCTGTGATTTCACCCATCCCGCTGCCCATCAATTGGGCCAGAATAGGTTTCCCCGCCGTGCCCGAGGGCTCGCCATCATCGGAAAAACCTAATTGCTGTGAGTCTGTTGGTGCCCCAGCAACAAAAGCCCAGCAATGATGCCGGGCAGTTGGGTGCTGCTGCTTTATCTGCTGAATGAAATCTTTTGCTTCATTCACCCCACTGGTATGCGCCAGCAAGGTGATAAAACGGCTTTTTTTGATTTCTTCGCTGACAGTGGCCGGAGCCGCAGGTATCAAATAAGGCTGCATCAGGCCAGTTTCAGGTCACGCGTCATATTCTCGACCCGATTATCATGAATAACTATATTGTCTTCTATACGAATGCCACCATAAGGCTTCAGAATATCAATCAGTTCCCAATTGAAATGCTGTCTGAATTCACCAGTGCGCCATGGGGCCAAGAGAGATTCGATAAAGTAGAGGCCCGGCTCAATGGTCAGCACCATGCCAGGTTGCAGAATACGAGTGCAACGCAAGTAAGGATACTGGGATGGCGCACTGAGATGCGTACCTTTGTCGTCTTGCATAAACCCAGCAGTATCATGAACTTGCAAGCCAAGAGGGTGGCCCAATCCATGCGGCAAGAAGGGGCTGGTAATGCCTTTTTCAACCATCGCCTCTTCACTGATGCCCGTGACCAGATTATGAGTGCGCAGCAGCTTGGCAATACGCTGGTGCATCTGGACATGATAATCGGTATAGCGCTCGCCACTTTTAATGGTTTTGATCAAGGCCAGCTGTTCATCATTAAGATCTTTAATCAATGCGGCAAAATCGCTTTCATTATCAGCAGCATAGCTGCGGGTTAGGTCAGCAGCATAACCATTGTACTCAGCTCCAGCATCCATTAAGAAACTGCGCATTTCAGCCGGAGGCTGGTGCTGTAATGTGGTGTAATGCAGCACCGCAGAGTGTTCATTCAGCGCAACAATATTATCGTAAGGTACATCAGTATCACGATGCCCCGTCGCCATCAGATACGCCAGATTGATATCAAACTCACTCATACCCGACTGGAATGCTTCATATGCCGCCCGATGCCCAGCAACCGCCATCTTTTGTGCTTCGCGCATGCACGCCAATTCATAATCTGTTTTATAAGAGCGGTAGAAATGAAGATAATCCAACACCGGTTTTGGATTAATATTTTCGGCACTGAACCCCAGAGCTTGAGCGCGTTGCTGCGCATAGCCAATATAGGCCACGCGATCGCGCTGCACCGGTAATTGCTGTGCAATGTCATCGGCGTTAGCTAATGGCTTGATATCAATATATTTTGTCCAGAAGCTGTCTGGCAGCGGCTCCACACTGTGCCAATAATCTACCGGGGAGTAAAACCATAACTTCGGTGTATTAACACCATCAACCCATAGCCAGCAGTTTGGGACTTGCGTCACCGGCAGCCAAGCTTTGAATTGGGCATTAACTTTAAAAGGGTAGTCGCGATCATCAAGGAAAATACGTTGTAACTCACCGGAATGAATCAGTAAAGCGTCCAACTGATGGCGCTCTAGCACCTCGCGAGTGCGTTGTTGTAGGGTGGATAAATGTTCGTTATATAAAGAAGCCAGCGTTTCCATCACAGTACCCTTCGCTATTAGAACTGAGTGTTTTATCTTATCATAGTCGCCAACACCATGTTTCGACGAGCTATTATCAGCCAGCCAAATACCTTATCTGGCGCGCGAGATTCAAGCGCTTTCTGCTCAATTCGCCGCGAATAAATCCAATAAAAATCAATAACTCTTCCTGATTGACTGTGATCTTCACCGCAAAAAATCAATCTCTTGTTTGCAATTTATTAACAAAATATACACACTTCCTGAATATCTGGTCATACCAGATCACATGCGCTTATTCAGGAGATAGATATGCTCTACCAAAGCGAAACACTAAAGCTTCACTGGTTGGAAAACGGTATTGCCGAGTTGGTGTTTGATGCACCGGGTTCAGTTAATAAGCTGGATACCAAAACTGTAGCCAATCTGGGTGAAGCCCTAGCTGTGTTGGAAAAACAAAGCGAACTCAAAGGGTTGCTATTGCGCTCCGCCAAAGCAGCCTTTATTGTCGGTGCCGATATCACCGAGTTTCTGTCCCTGTTTAACGAGCCACCAGAAAAACTGCACCAATGGCTGGTTTTCGCTAATGATATTTTCAATCGTCTAGAAGATTTACCGGTGCCAACCATTGCGGCAATCAATGGCTATGCGCTGGGTGGCGGATGTGAATGTATTCTGGCGACCGATTTTCGCGTGGCCTCCCCCGAAGCCCGTATCGGCCTACCGGAAACCAAGCTCGGTATCATGCCGGGCTTTGGCGGCTCGGTGCGGTTACCGCGCTTATTAGGTGCTGACAGTGCACTGGAAATTATCGCCGCGGGTAAAGATATTATTGCCAAAGATGCCTTAAAAGTGGGGTTGGTTGATGCCGTTGTGGCCCCTGAAAAGCTGGCCGATGCTGCTTTAGTCATGCTGAAGCAAGCCATTGACGAGAAACTCGACTGGCAAGCAGCACGCCGCCCGAAATTAGAGCCACTGAAGCTCAACCCGACCGAAGCCGCCATGTGCTTTACAATTGCCAAAGGCATGGTCATGCAAGTGGCCGGTAAACACTATCCGGCTCCGCTGACTGCCGTCAAAACCATTGAAGCCGCGGCAAAATTTGGCCGAGCCGAAGCATTGAAGCTGGAAACCAATAGTTTTGTTCCCTTAGCAGGCTCCAATGAAGCACGAGCATTAGTCGGCATTTTCCTCAATGATCAATATGTTAAAGGTCAAGCTAAGAAGCTCGCCAAAGGTGTCAGTGCGCCAAAACAGGCCGCGGTACTGGGCGCTGGGATTATGGGCGGCGGTATCGCCTATCAATCGGCACTGAAAGGTGTGCCGGTCATGATGAAAGATATCAATGACAAATCTCTGACATTGGGGATGAATGAAGCCGCTAAGCTACTGAATAAACAGTTGGAACGCGGCAAAATAGATGGTCTGAAAATGGCGAATATCCTGGCGACCATCCAGCCGACATTAGATTACACCGGCATTGAGCGCGCCCAAGTCATCGTGGAAGCCGTGGTGGAAAATCCAAAAGTGAAAGCGGCCGTCCTGGCCGAGGTTGAAGCACTGATTGGCGAGGAAACGGTGTTAGCCTCGAATACCTCGACAATCCCAATTGATCAGCTCGCTAACTCCCTCAAACGCCCAGAAAATTTCTGTGGGATGCACTTCTTCAACCCGGTTCACCGGATGCCGCTGGTTGAGATTATTCGTGGCGCGAAAACCTCAGATAAAACTATCGCCGCCGTTGTAGCATACGCCACACAAATGGGTAAAACCCCCATTGTGGTGAATGATTGCCCGGGTTTCTTTGTTAACCGTGTCTTATTCCCGTATCTGGCTGGATTCGGCATGTTGGTCAGAGACGGCGCGGACTTCCGCCAGATTGATAAAGTGATGGAGAAGCAATTTGGCTGGCCAATGGGCCCTGCTTATCTATTAGATGTGGTCGGCATTGATACCGCGCACCATGCACAAGCCGTGATGGCTGCTGGTTTCCCTGACCGCATGAGTAAAGATTATCGCGATGCTGTTGACGTGATGTTTGATAATCAACGATTTGGTCAAAAGAATGGCCAAGGCTTCTACCGCTACACCCAAGATGCCAAGGGCAAACCGCGTAAAGAGCACGATGAACAAGTCGATGTGTTACTGGCGCAAGTCAGTCAACCCATTCAGAAGTTTAGCGATGATGACATTATTGCCCGCACCATGATCCCGATGATCAATGAAGTGGTGCGCTGCCTGGAAGAGGGCATTATCGCCAGCCCAGCGGAGGGCGATATGGCGCTAGTCTATGGCCTTGGCTTCCCACCATTCCACGGCGGTGTTTTCCGTTACCTTGACACCATCGGCAGTGCAAATTATGTCGAAATGGCCCAGCGCTATGCCCATCTTGGTGCGCTCTATCACATCCCGGCCGGGCTGAGAGCCAAAGCTGAACATAACGAAAGCTATTATCCTGTGGCAGCAGCGCTGCTTGATGTTACTACCAGTCAACCGGCATGAGGTCTGAAAACATGGAAAATGTAGTCATTATTGATGCCGTCCGCACACCAATGGGCCGCTCCAAAGGCGGTGCATTCCGTCAGGTTCGAGCAGAAGATCTCTCCGCTCACTTAATGCGGGAAGTACTGAGCCGTAATCCGGGATTGAATGCCGCCGAAATCGACGATATCTATTGGGGATGTGTGCAACAAACATTAGAGCAGGGCTTTAATATTGCCCGCAATGCTTCTTTGTTGGCCGAAATTCCCCACAGTGTTCCCGCCGTTACCGTTAACCGCCTGTGTGGTTCATCAATGCAAGCTTTGCATGATGGTGCCAGAGCTATCATGGTGGGTGATGCACAAGTCAGTTTAATTGGTGGCGTGGAACATATGGGTCATGTGCCCATGAATCACGGTGTTGATTTCCATCCTGGCCTGAGCCGTACAGTGGCTAAAGCTGCCGGAATGATGGGGTTAACCGCTGAAATGTTGGCAAAAATCCACAATATCAGCCGCCAGTCACAAGATGAGTTTGCCGTTCGCTCCCACCAACGCGCCTATGCCGCGACACAGGCGGGCCATTTTGCCAATGAGATTGTCGCCACTAATGGGCATGACGCTGACGGCATCTTAAAACGTTTTGATTTCGATGAAGTTATTCGCCCAGAAACCAATCTTGCGGGTTTGGCCGCGCTACGCCCAGCCTTTGACCCCGTGAATGGCACCGTGACGGCCGGGACATCATCAGCCCTTTCCGATGGCGCTGCTGCCATGCTTATCATGAGTGAATCACGTGCAAAATCATTGGGTTTAACACCCCGCGCGCGCATTCGTTCAATGGCGGTCGTCGGCTGTGACCCATCGATTATGGGATATGGCCCAGTCCCCGCCAGCCAACTGGCATTAAAACGTGCGGGGTTAAAACTGGAAGATATTGGTTTATTTGAATTAAATGAGGCTTTTGCCGCGCAATCACTGGCTTGCCTGAAAGGTTTGGGGCTGCTGGAGAGTATGGATGACAAAGTTAATCTGAATGGCGGCGCTATTGCTCTCGGCCATCCATTGGGTTGTTCTGGGGCGCGAATCTCGACCACGTTGCTCAATCTGATGGAACGCCGTGATGTGCAATTCGGCCTAGCAACCATGTGCATCGGCTTAGGCCAAGGCATCGCGACCGTCTTTGAACGCGTCTAGCTGCTGAATATCTTATTTAAAAAACATTCAGGGCCTAAATACAGGCCCTGATAACCGCTGTACCTGGTGTTTAGTTGCCGTTTTCCCGCCTGTCAGGGGCGGGCTTTTTATCCTTTGACCGACCAAATGATTATTTCAGTCAATCAAACCGCAACTCAGATAAAGGCAAAAGCATCACCATAGATGTGAGCTTCCTGCGCGCCCCGTTCAGCACAGAAACGCTCACGGGCAATCTTGGCCATTTCAAAGCGGCCTGCGATATAAATATCCTGCTCAGCAAGAGAACCGTAGTCTTGCAACACCGCGCTCAGAACGGTTCCGGTACGGCCGCGCCACCCCTCTTCCGGCTGCTCAACCACCGGAATAACTTTCAACTGCGGATACTTAATCGATAGCGCTTCCAGCTCGCTAAGGTCATATAAATGCACCGCTTCGCGCCCACCCCAATAGATGGAAACTTCACGATCCGGTTGTTCCGCTAATGCCGCCAACAAAACTGAACGCGCATAGGAAAAACCGGTACCGCCAGCAATCAAAATCAATGGACGATGGCTTCCCTCGCGGAACCACGCCTCACCATGAGGAATGTCCACATCCAGTGTTTTCTCTTTCAGAATTCGGTCCATCACCGCCATGGCGTATAGATTCAGTTCCGAAGCCCCGATGTGCAGCTCGATAGAGTCTTTTTGCAGTGGTGTGGATGCCATTGAAAATGGGCGTTTATCGCGCTCATCCATGACGACCATCAAATACTGCCCAGCCCGGAAAGAAAATGCAGATGCAGGCACCAATTGCACCCGGTACACCGTATCGGTAATGGCCTCTACGGAGGTTACTTTACAGCTTAAAGTTGTCATGCCTTCCCTCTGTCGGGTCATCAAATGCAAAACTAAGGACAAAATGGACGCTGGTTAGCGTTTCGTTTCTTTGTCACTGAAAATGGCGAGCTCATCCCACATAGCATCAACGCGGGCGCAGACTTCGTCATCCATCTTAATTGGACGCCCCCATTCACGCGGAGTCTCAGCTGGCCATTTGTTGGTGGCATCCAGCCCCATTTTCGATCCCAAACCGGAAACCGGTGAGGCGAAATCCAAGTAATCTATCGGCGTATTTTCAATTAATACTGTATCGCGCGATGGGTCCATACGGGTCGTAATCGCCCAAATAACATCATTCCAATCACGCGCATTAATGTCATCATCACAAACAATAACAAATTTCGTATACATAAACTGACGTAAAAATGACCAAACGCCCATCATCACGCGTTTTGCATGACCAGCATACTGTTTCTTGATAGTCACCACCGCCAGGCGATACGAGCACCCTTCAGGCGGCAGATAAAAATCAACAATCTCTGGGAATTGCTTTTGCAAAATAGGAACAAAGACTTCATTCAGTGCAACCCCCATTACCGCCGGCTCATCGGGCGGCCGACCAGTATAAGTGGAATGATAAATCGCGTCTTTACGTTGGGTAATATGTGTGACGGTAAAGACAGGGAAACTATCAATCTCATTATAATAGCCGGTATGGTCACCATAAGGGCCCTCTGGTGCCATATCACCCTGCTCAATATATCCTTCCAATACAATTTCTGCACTTGCCGGCACTTCAAGGTCATTGGAAAGACATTTTACGACTTCCGTTTTATGGCCGCGTAATAAACCGGCAAAAGCATACTCAGAGAGAGTATCCGGCACTGGCGTTACCGCCGCCAGAATGGTCGCTGGGTCAGCTCCCAGCGCGACGGCAACCGGGAAGCGCTCGCCAGGATGCGCCTCACACCATTCTTGATAGTCTAGCGCGCCACCGCGATGGGAGAGCCAGCGCATAATTAACTTGTTTTTGCCCAAGACTTGTTGGCGATAGATACCCAGATTCTGGCGCTCTTTATGTGGGCCTCGGGTCACCGTCAACCCCCAAGAGACTAATGGGGCGGCATCCTCAGGCCAACAGTGCATAACAGGAATGCGACTCAAGTCGACATCATCGCCCTGCCACACTTGCTCCTGACATGGTGCGGAGCTTAAGCATTTCGTTGGCATATTCAATACCTGCTTAAATTTAGGCAGTTTATCGAATAGATCACGAAAACCTTTCGGAGGGTCTGGCTCTTTCAGGAAAGCTAAAAGTTTACCGACATCACGCAGTGCGCTGACATCTTCTTGCCCCATTCCCATGGCAACCCGTTTGGCGGTACCAAACAGATTACACAACACTGGCATGCTATAACCTGTTGGATTCTCGAAAAGTAATGCAGGCCCACCGGCACGTAAAGTGCGATCGGCAATTTCTGTCATTTCCAGATAGGGGTCAATAGGCTGGCTAATGCGTTTAAGTTCACCCCTCTGTTCCAGCAACGAGAGGAAGTCACGTAAGTCACGGTATTTCATGCTGATCATTTCGACGGCTAGGTGATGCGCCATTATAGGCGGTCTTTATAGCAGTTGCTGTCTTTTTGTTAAAATGAGGGTCGGATAATCCGAAAAATATCAAGCTGCTATTTACCATTAACATTTACACGTACAGATAACACCCCTGCGATATTAAATAAGCTAAATCCTTATATAACAGATATATATAAAAGGATGTTTTCCTCGCTGTATAAATATTTCCACTTTTGCTATGCTGCCAATTAGTAGCCAAAGGCATATGAAATGATGAAACACTGGTATTTGTTATATTGTAAACGTGGTCAGCTTTTACGCGCTAAAGAGCATCTAGAGCGGCAGGAGGTGAGCTGCTGGACACCGGTAGTCACTATCGAAAAGATAGCGCGCGGAAAACGAACTGAAGTAATAGAAGCGTTATTCCCGAATTATCTCTTTGTGGAGTTTGATCCGGAGCATATTCATACCACGACGATAAGTGCCACCCGAGGTGTCAGCCACTTTGTGCGGTTTGGTGTACAGCCCGCGGTCATCCCGGCTATCGTGATTGCTGAGATGCAATCCCATATTGCGGATAAAATCATTGCCCCGGAGGTCCCCGCCCCTGGCGATGTTGTGACAATTACAGAGGGTATTTTTTCCGGCTTACAGGCGATTTATACCGAGCCCGATGGCGAAGCTCGCTCAATGTTGCTGTTGAATATGCTTAATAGTCAGGTATTACAAAGCTTGGATAATCGTCAGTTCGAAAAACAGTAAAATGCTTAATTCACTGCACCCAAGGTAGGTATCTCAGTACCTACCTTGCTATTTAATGACTCATATCCAGCTGCTATCGATGACAAAAGAATTAACGCTGCAGTTGATCGTCATGTAACCATTGGGCAACTTGCTTAGCAAAATAGGTTAATACCCCATCGGCACCCGCGCGTTTAAAGCACAATAATGACTCCATCACCGTCGGTTTCTCTTGTAGCCAGCCATTTTGGATGGCAGCCATGTGCATCGCATATTCACCAGAGACTTGATAAGCAAAGGTCGGAACCCCAAAGGTATCTTTCACCCGACGCACCACATCCAGATAGGGCATCCCAGGTTTGACCATCACCATATCAGCCCCTTCCTGCAAGTCCTGAGCAATCTCTTGCAATGCTTCATCACTGTTGGCTGGGTCCATTTGATAAGTTTTTTTATTGCCGCCTTTCAAGTTACTGCTGGAACCAATGGCATCACGGAATGGGCCATAGTAGCTCGAGGCATATTTGGCCGAGTACGCCATAATTTGCGTATTGACCCATCCTTGCAGCTCTAACTGATCGCGAATAGCGCCAATGCGGCCATCCATCATATCGCTCGGGGCAACAATTTCAGCGCCAGCCTCGGCATGTGACAATGCCTGGCGAACCAAAATTTCTTTGGTAATATCGTTAATGACATAGCCATCAGCATCAATCACACCATCTTGCCCATGAGTGGTGTACGGGTCGAGGGCAACATCAGTCAGAATACCTAATTCTGGCACCGCGTCTTTTAATGCCCGAACCGCCCGTTGCACCAGCCCCTTCGGGTTATAAGCTTCTTCCGCATGTAATGATTTCATGCCGGATTCAATAACCGGGAATAACGATATGACCGGGACGCCAAGCTTGGCAATCGCCTCAGCTTCCTTCACCAACAAATCAATCGTCATACGCGAGACTCCCGGCATCGACGAAACGGCCTGCTGATGGTTGTTTCCTTCCATGACAAACACCGGATAGATCAAATCATTGACTGTTAGCTGATTTTCAGCGACCAGTCGACGACTGAAATCGTGACGGCGCACACGGCGCATACGGCGACCGGGGAAGGTGCCCGGAAATGCATAGCTCATATTGTTCTCCTAACTTAAACCAACCGGAAAATCCGGCGGGCGTTTTCATCAGTTTTCTGTCCCAGCCATTGCGGGTCTTCTTGTCGCCAGGCAGCAACCTGCTGGACGATATGAGGCAGAAAGCAGGGTTCATTGCGGCGGGATGCAGGTTTAGGATGTATATCTCGCGGCAATAAATACGGGGCATCGGTTTCCAGCAGCAATTGCTCAACAGGAATACGCGGTAATAACGCCCTAAGTTCAAGGCCGCGTCGCTCGTCACAGACCCAACCGGTAATACCGATAGACAGACCTAATGCCAAGCAAGAATTTAATTCATCAGCAGTGCCGGTAAAGCAGTGCACCACAGCCGCGGGAATTTTATCTAGCCAAGGCGAAAGCAGAGTGATGAAACGTTCGTGAGCTTCTCGGCAATGCAAGAAAACGGGCAAAGAAAGTTCAGCGGCCAAAGCAAGCTGTGCAGTAAAGGCGATTTCTTGTGCTGCGGGAGTGGAAAAGTTGCGATTAAAATCCAACCCACATTCGCCAATGGCGACGACAGCGTCATTGGTTACCAATGCCCTAATTTGCTGCTCTACCTCTATTTGCCAACTGCTCGCATGATGAGGATGAACGCCGGCCGTTGACCAGCAATATTCTGGATAGGCCATGGCAACATCAAGTGCAGCCTGGCTTTCTTTAGCATTTGTACCGGTAATCAGCATACCGGTAACCCCAGCTTCTTTTGCACGGGCTACGACCTGAGGGCAATCTTTTGCAAATTGTGAACTGGTTAAGTTCACGCCGATATCAAACATAGATGTTCCAAAACAGAAGCCGCCCAGAGGGCGGCTAGAATATCAAAGCAGAAATTTAAGGTTCTTTCGGATGGCTATCGACTTCTTCATCCTCTTCCTCAGTATCGGTACGGCGCTGTTTACCGGAGTAAAAACGGGCGAAGAACACACCCACTTCAAATAATAGATACATCGGAATTGCTAATAATGTTTGTGACAACACATCAGGTGGGGTGAGCAGCATTCCCACAACAAAAGCGCCAACAAACACATAAGGCCGTTTTTTCTTCAATGCTTCAGGGGTTGTTACCCCGGCCCAGCACAGAAGAATTATCGCAATCGGGACTTCGAAAGAAATACCAAAAGCCATAAAAAGTGCCATGACGAAATCAAGGTACTTCGTGATATCTGTTGCGATTAACACACTTTCCGGCGCAGTTTTGGCAAAAAAACCAAAGGCCAACGGGAAAACCACAAAGTAAGCAAAGGCCATTCCCAGATAAAATAAGAAACTGCTGGATATCAGCAGTGGCACCATCAAGCGGCGCTCATGTTTGTACAGCGCAGGGGCGATAAACGCCCAAACCTGATAAAGGATCATCGGCGCTGAAACAAACACCGAGACCATCATGGTCAATTTTATCGGGGTAAAAAATGGTGATGCGACATCTGTCGCGATCATACTGGAGCCAACAGGCAGTTGTTTGATCAACGGTGCTGAAACCAGGTGGTAAATATCATTGGCAAAAAAAACCAATACGAAAAAAACCACTAAAATAGTGATGATGCAATTCAATAGCCGCTTACGCAATTCTATTAAATGAGTAATAAGAGGTTGGGTATCATCAACAGCCATGTTTACCGATCGCCGCCAGGTTGGTGAGTTCGAGGTTGGTCAGCACGAAGTGAATCTGTGCTATGGATGTCGTCAGCAGTGGCAGTTTGTGCCTTAGTCACGGGAGCATTCATAACAGGAACCGGCTCTCTATCTACAGACACAGAGCCAGACACTGAAAATGCCTCATCCTGAATCACCGGTTTTCCATCACTATCCGAGGTGGTTTTGGCCACTACCGGAGTCACTGCTTTATCAATATTAGAGCTCGGCGCTTGAGGGGATGCTTGAGCCTTTGTTGCGGACTCAGCAGGCGTCACTCCATCATGAATCGCCTCCGGTTCTGTCACTAGCGGGTTGTGGATCGTGTGTGGTGCTTCCGAGCCAATGTCAGAATGATAAGACCGCTTCAGCGCTTGCGCAGCCTCTTTGAGTTCATCCATGGAGGCTTTCAACTCAGGGGTCAAGTTCTGCAAACCGGCCTCTTCTGCTTTTTTCAGGCTGTCTTGCAACTCTTGTATCTTAAGCTCTTGTGCTAATTCGTTCTGTACAGTGGCCGCAAGTGAACGCAATGTACGAATCCAACCAGCGACTGTTCTTACAGCCACTGGTAGCCGTTCTGGCCCAAGGACGACCAGACCGATCACAAGTACCAGCAGCAGTTCACTAAACCCGATGTCGAACACAGCTTATCCCTGCTCTTTGTCGTGACTCTTAGACTCTTCAGCTTTAACAACCGGCTGCTGTTTCTCAGCGATCGATTTTGCAAAATCAGCGTCGTTGCTGGTTTTATCAGCATCCGTTGGTGGTGCTTGTGGCTCATCACCCATTGCTTTTTTAAAGCCCTTGATGGATGCCCCCAGATCTGACCCTAGCGTGCGCAATTTGTTAGTACCAAACAACAGGACAACGATTACGGCAATGATTAATAGCTGCCAAATACTTATACCACCCATTACATTCACCTCTATATACAAGGGTTGTTTCACAGAAAGTCGTATTATACGTCATATAACCGCTGTGAATACCTATCTAACTTACCGCATTTTGAACTAACGCATAGCTTCTTGAACAAATAAGCGACTTCTTGAATACCTTTTACATTACTCATAAGCCGCACAATAGATTATCCACAGAGACTTTCAGCAATAAGCATATTAACTGGTTCGCCGCCAACCAATAAACCAAGCCAATACTCCAGCAATAATGAATCCTGTTGAGATTTCTACCGCATCAGCCAAGAATAAAATGGTACCACTGACTAATAGTGTAGCCCCAACCCCGAACAAATATCGTGATTGACCCTGACGCCGCTGCTGGCCTTGCATCTGAGTGGTGAGTTTATCGACACTTTGCTGTAATAATTTGTGCTGCTGCAAACTGTCATATACCAGCTCTGGTAACTCTGGAAACTTTTCAGCCCAGAATGGTGCTTTCTCTTTCAATGCTCGGATAACCGCAGGCAAACCAACTTGATCTCGCAACCAACTCTCAAGGAATGGCTTAGCTGTTGTCCAGAGATCAAGCTGCGGATAGAGTTGACGCCCTAGCCCCTCAACATACAATAATGTTTTCTGCAAGAGAACCAGCTGTGGCTGTACTTCCATATTAAAACGGCGTGCCGTGTTAAAAAGATTCAATAACACATGTCCGAAGGATATTTCCGCCAGTGGTTTTTCAAAAATAGGCTCACAGACGGTGCGGATAGCAAACTCGAAATCCTCAACATTAGTATCACGAGGAACCCAGCCAGAATCGACATGCAGCTCTGCAACCCGCCGATAATCCCGATTAAAGAAAGCAATAAAATTTTCAGCCAGATAGCGTTTATCCGCTTTATTCAGTGAACCGACAATGCCGCAATCAATACCGATATAAAGTGGGTCGTGAGGATGTTCATAGCTAACAAATATATTCCCAGGGTGCATATCTGCGTGGAAAAAACTGTCACGAAACACCTGAGTGAAAAAGACTTGAACCCCGCGCTCAGCCAGCAACTTCATATTGGTGCCTTGATCTTCCAAAGCGGTAATATCAGATACAGGTATGCCGTAAATTCGCTCCATCACCAATACACTTTCACGGCAATAATCAGAATAAACTTCAGGAATATACAGCATCGGGCTATCTTCAAAATTACGTCGCAACTGGATAGCGTTAGCAGCCTCGCGCAGCAAATTTAGCTCATCAAGCAGTGTTTTTTCATATTCACGTACAACTTCCCGTGGACGCAATCTGCGACCATCAGGTAAAAGCTTGGGTACCCAACCAGCAAGACGATACATCAAACGTACGTCAGCTTTAATAATGGGCAAAATATCAGGCCGAATAACTTTGAGTACGACTTCTTGCCCATTCTCTTTTAAACGCGCCGTATGTACCTGAGCAATAGAAGCAGAGGCTAGAGCTTTCTGCTCAAAATCATCAAACCATGTTTCTAACGGCCCACCCATTGCGATTTCAATATGCTTTCGTGCCAAAGCACCATCGAATGGAGCAACTCTATCCTGTAATAACGCAAGCTGATCAGCAATTGCCGGCGGGAAGAGGTCGCGGCGCGTGGACATCATCTGACCAAATTTGATCCAGACAGGCCCTAACTCCTGTAAAGCAAGGCGTAAACGCTCACCCAACGGTTTATCTTTATGGCGATTAGGCAACCAGAAAAATAGATGGCGACCAATGCGTAGTGGCAATGTCAAACGTATCTTCGGGATTAACTCATCCAGTCCATAACTCAAAAAAACCCGAATGATAAGATACAGGCGCCGAAGTTCTCCTGGCGTCATTGTTTTGTCTCCATGGTTGCCAACCTGGCACTCAAAGCCTCGGTTGCACGAGCAGTAGCATCAACCTCTTCGTTAAACCACACCACTTCTAGCGGTGCTGGGGCCATTTGCCATTCTTCGGTTATTGCTTCAGCCAAGTAAAGTTGCTGCTGTTGCAATTGCTTACTGAGAAAACGGCTACTTTTATGTACTGCCTGCCCAATAGTTTCCGCAGCGACATCACCAATATAGGGAGCCAGCCATTCAGCAGGTTCCCACTCGGCAAGATCCAATAAAGTGACAAGCTGTTGAACCACCTGAATATCACCTTCTACGGCCAGTTCACCGCTGCGCATCAAAGGCGATAATTGTTGGCGGTCTCGCAACTTTACCAGCACAGTAATATCCGTTTTCACTATGCAGTCCGCATCACCATCCCATTGGCTTAAAACATCAACCTGCCGCTCACTAAATACTAATAACAGCGGAAAATTCATCTCACGTAATTCGATACGCAGGACTTTCCCCGTTAAGCGTAAACGTGCAGATTTCAGGCTGTTATCGCGAAAGAGCACGCTATTTAGTGATGTTTCTATAGCGGCTGTTATTAGCGGCGATAGCAACGCTGGTTTCAGTGGCAAGGATTTAAATATCAGTGATTTTAGCGGCATAATCCTATTCCTGTTAAAACTTGAAACCCCGATGTAACGCAACAATGCCACCGGTTAAATTGGAATAGGTTACGTTCTCAAATCCTGCATCTATCATCATGCCTTTCAATGTTTCTTGATCCGGATGCATCCTAATAGACTCCGCCAAATAACGGTAGCTTTCAGAGTCCTGTGCCACAAGTTCACCAATTTTAGGCAAAATATGGAAAGAGTATGCATCATAGGCTTTGCTTAAAGGTTCTAGCAGTGGCTTAGAGAACTCAAGAACCAATAAACGTCCACCCGGTTTTAGTACTCGAAACATCGAGCGTAACGCCTTTTCTTTTTCAGTTACATTTCTCAAACCGAATGAAATAGTAATGCAATCAAAGTAATTATCAGGGAATGGTAAAGCTTCAGCATTTGCCTGTACGTAGCTAACATTACCTACAATACCTTTATCGCGTAGTTTTTCACGCCCCATACGCAACATTGATTCATTGATATCAGCCAGAACTACCTCACCCTGCTCACCTACCAGGCGAGAGAACTTAGCTGTTAAATCTCCGGTACCACCAGCTAGATCCAATACCCTTTGACCGCGCCGAACACCGCTACAGTCAATGGTAAAACGCTTCCAAATACGATGAACACCGAACGACATAAGGTCATTCATCAGATCGTATTTAGCGGCTACGGAATGAAAAACTTCTGCCACCATGCCTTCTTTTTGTTCTTTGGCTACGGTGCGAAAACCGAAATGAGTGGTTTCCTTCTCCTGATCTACCATTTTCTATGCCTGCTTTTCAGTCAATCTTTCGAGGAATTGTACCAGAACTCCGATGAAAGCCCCACCTCACCTGGTATTAAGGCAACTGCTTAATCGCAGCTTTCTCAACATCATACAGAAGAGGAACATGCAACTAACCCTGATACTTCAGCGGTGCAGAATCATGCATCTCAGACTCTGCATCATCGGATAGCGCTAAATCACTCTCCGGGCTTTCCTCCATACTGGCTTTCTCCGCCAATATTGGACTAATAGGTCGTTTTACCTCGACCCCCAGAGTGCGAAAACCTTCAACTTGCCCAATCAGATTACCACGGCCTTGCGCCAGTTTGTTCATTGCCTGACGATAACTTAGCTGTGCTTTATCGAGGCTTTGCCCCAATGATTCCATATCATCAACAAATAAACGTAATTTGTCATAAAGCTTGGCGGCTTTCTCCGCTATACGCTGCGCATTTTGGCTTTGGTGCTCGTAACGCCATAAGTTAGTAATAGTACGTAAAGCCACCAGCAATGTTGTTGGGCTGACCAACATAATATTGTGTTGTAGCGCTTCGCTGATCAATTCTGGCTGACGGTCAATAGCGACCAAAAATGCAGGCTCAACCGGGATAAACATCAATACATAGTCAAGTGAGCGTAAACCAGGAAGTTGCTGGTAATCTTTGCGGCCCAGCATCCTGACATGAGCGCGTAATGATGACAAATGTTCACTTAATGCCGCTTCGCGTTCAATATCATCTTCACTATTAAAATAGCGTTCATAAGCCACCAACGACATTTTTGCGTCAATAACGACATCTTTGCCCTGCGGTAAGCGCACAATAACATCCGGCTGCATACGGCTATGACTGTCAATTTTTACGCTAACTTGGGTTTGATACTCATAACCCTCGCGCAGCCCTGAAGCTTCAAGCACTTTCGCTAACACGACTTCTCCCCAGTTCCCCTGGGTTTTATTATCGCCTTTGAGGGCTTTAGTCAGGTTTAGAGCTTCCCTCGCCATTTGCGCATTAAGCTGCTGTAAACTGCGGATTTCATGGGTCAGAGTATGACGTTCACGGGACTCTTGCCCAAAGCTATCCTGAACCTGCCTTCGAAAACCATCCAACTGCTCCCGTAAAGGTAACAATAAACTATCCAGACTTTGTTTATTTTGTTCGTCTGCTCGACGACCAGTTTGTTCAAAGATGCGATTTGCCAAATTCTCGAATTGAGTGGTGAGCCGCTGTTCGCTATTGAGAAGTAAACGTTGCTTTTCTTCTGCAGTCAGTCGAGTTTCTTCTAAGCGAATCGTGACCTCGCGCAGCTCTGCTTCTTGCGCACTATTCACTTCTCGTTGAGCTCTTAACTCTTGATTGAGCTGCTCACATTCATTACGCCAATGAGCCAACTGCTGCAGTTTTTCAGCATTTGCCGCCAACTGACTGTGCAAATTGCGTAGCTCTAACTCATCTTGTCGTGATTGCTGTTCATTACGTTGTAAAAGAGCCTGTAATTCCAAGGTATTTTGCTGAGACTGCTGTAACGCCTGTTCCAGTAACCGCCGGTCAATATCTTGCTGCGCTTTATTTCGCTGCTGATACAAGCAGCCCATCAGCCAACCAATGAGCCCACCTAGTAGGCAGCCTCCCAGCCCATAAAATAAACTGATATCCACGGTTATCTCCTCATTAACCTATTGTCAGTCAAGGTAAGGGGATACTGTATGGATGTCCAGAGTGTTTTTCCGTTACATGCCATATTGCGAAGCCGTACGCATAGATAATAAACAGATAAAAAACCACTTACTTTGCCGCCTAGAAATGCGTTAAAACTGTCAGCCACAAATATGAGCCCTATTGCAGAGTCCAGGCTGCGTTAATCTATCCAGTGAGAAAGCCACTGAATACCAAAAGCACCCGGAGCTAGAATGCCGAATGCCCAAATGATAGCGGAGGTGATATTAGCCAATTGGAAATAGAACTTTGGCATAGCGCAAATCCCAGCGACCAAGGGCACGGCTGCGCGCAGTGGGCCAAAGAAACGGCCAATAAATGCACCAAAGAACCCCCAGCGCTCGAAAAAAGCATGGCCGCGGGCAAGAATTTGGGGGTTGCGGGAAAGTGGCCACAGGGTACCGACGCGATCTTTGTAATGATCGCCAATCCAATAGGAGATCCAGTCGCCAAAGAAAGCCCCTGCAACAGCAGCGGCCCATATCGGCCAGAAAGAAATACCGCTTTCACCTATTAATGCGCCCAATCCAAGCAAAATCACTGTTGCAGGCAATAACAAGGAAAGAAAGGCGAGCGACTCACCAAAAGCAAGAATGAATACGATAGGCATTGCCCACGTTTCATGTTCGCAAACAAAATCGGTAACTGTAGTAATGACATCATTTAGGGTCACAGGCATTTCCCTGTTATTAACAAAATTGCCATTAGCATACTCAAAATGTCGGCATGTTTGCTTAACAAAAAATAAACGGCCGGAAGATTCCGACCGTTTATCAGGGATAAACCAATGAATTCAGAATATCAATGATATCAGGCGTTGGCAGTGGCCACTTTATTACTAGCCATCTCAGCTGCTCTGCGTATCCACAGTTCACGCCATTTTTTCAGTGCTGATATTAGGATAATGACGCCCAATGTCATCATGATGATAGAGATAATACCATTGAACAGGTTGTAACCTTTCGCTGCTGCATTGAAGTACACATGGGTAATCATCCAATAACCCGCATAGTTTACAGTGACAAACAAGTAAGCCAGTGGAATCACACAAGTCAGCATGTAAACCCGTTTGGTCGCCAAACGCAGGATGATAGTGGCACCAATGATTAACCCCACAGAAGCCATTAACTGGTTTGATACGCCGAATAGCGCCCAAACCGAGTTGATATCACCGGAGTTAAGGAGGTAACCCCACAGCGCACAAGCAATAACACTACACGCTAATGTACCAGGCAACCAATCAGTGCGCTTCAATGGCGCCCAGATATCGCCCAAGAAATCTTGTAGCAGGTAGCGAGCAACACGGGTACCAGAGTCAACTGCTGTCAGGATAAATACAGCTTCAAACATTACGACAAACTGGAAGAAGTAAGCGGCTAAACTACTAAACCACGGCACTCGAATGAAGATATCTGTCATACCTACAGCTAAGGTAACAGCGCCACCGGTGCGGCCATACAAATCTAAGCCAATTTCCTGACTCAGTTTTGGTAGGTTAACCACTTCCATACCCAGCACACTCCAGGCCTCCGCCGAAGAGTTGATTGCAAAATAGTCAGCAGGATGCAGGGAAGTTGCCGCGATCAGGGCCATTACCCCAACCATACATTCGGCCAGCATTGCTCCAAACCCGACAGGTAAGATATCACTCCATTTATCAATCTGTTTTGGTGTAGTACCTGAGCCGATAAAGGCATGGAAACCAGAAATAGCACCACAAGCAATGGTAATAGAGATAAACGGCCAGACAGGGCCGGCCAGAACTGGGCCACCGCCGTGAATGAACTGTGTTACTGCTGGGAATTGAATTTCAGGGTTAATAAATACAACACCAACAATCAGTGCACCAAATACGCCGATTTTCATAAAGCTGGAGAGATAGCCACGGGGGGTTAACAGCATCCAGACCGGCAAAGCCGTCGCGAAGAAAGCATACATTGGCAGAATAATACTAACAGTATCGGCTTTCAGCATTAGCCATTCACCAAGCCAAGTGCCTTCAATGTAAGGGCCGACAAACACACACACCATAATGGCGGCGATACCGACATAAGAAGCCCCTTTCATGCTGCCGGTCATGCGTTCCCATAAACCAACACAAATTGCGATAGGGATTGTCATGAAGACCGCGAAAGTACCCCAAGGGTTACGCTCCAAGGCATGTACCACCACCATCGACAGCCCAGCCATGGTAATAGTGATAATAAATAGCATAGCAAGACCGGTACACCAGCCCGCGACTGGCCCAAGTTCTGATTTCGCCACTTCAGACAGGGACTTACCCTGATGTTTCATTGAGGCGAACAGAACCACGGTGTCATGCACGGCACCACCGATAACACAGCCAATCAGTAACCACAGGAAACCGGGCAAATAGCCATATTGTGCTGCCAATACAGGGCCAACCAAGGGGCCAGCAGCAGCAATAGCTGCGAAGTGGCTACCAAAGTTCACCCATTTTTTAGTTGGGACGTAATCTTTACCATCTTCAAAGGTGTGGGAAGGTGTAACTTCACTGTCATCGACTCGCAGCACCTTACGAACAAAAAAGATACCGTATAAACGGTAGCAGATCATAAGGATACACGCGGAGGCGATAACAAAGGTAATCGCATGTTGCATGAGCATTCTCTCCAGGGAATTTGTCAGGCGTTAACATACGCTTGGCCCTAAGAGAAATATCAGCGAACTGGTTAAGCGGTAGTTTGCATCATTAAGCGGTTAGAAAAAGCCACCGAGTGGTGGCCCAATAGATGAGAAATTACAAAAGTAGGCTCTTGGTATGCCATTACTCCAAGAAATATGACTGCAATTTTTCACGCTCACTGCTGCCAAGACCAAATTCCTGCTGTAGCCATTGCTCACGGCTACCATAGCGCTCTTGAATACTGCGCAGGGCGGTTTGAATAAACTCTTCTCGAGCCGAAAGTACAAAAGCAAATTGACCTAGCGCTTGCTCATTTAATTTAAGCGCCAGTTCAGCCAGCATATGTTCACGAAAAGGTGCCAGTGTGGTTTCAGTTAGCAGGTAATCTTCCAGGACGGTTGCTTCATCAGCCCCTAAAGCAAACAGTACCAATGCCGACCCCACTCCGGTGCGGTCTTTTCCGACAGCACAGTGCTGCACTACACCAGCCGCGGCATGCTCTGGCGAAGCACTATTATGTAGCAAACTGACCAATTGCTTATAAGCCTGATTATTAAATGGTAAGCGGCGATAAAGCTCTAGCATGAAGGCTCTGGCATCAAATGTCGCTAACGTCTCGTTAGTCAGTTTCTCAAGATTGGCGTTAACTTCACTGCTGAGCGGATTGGCTGGAATATTGTGATAGCTGGCACCCTGCCAAATAATGTCAGGTTTGGCCTGAACTTCATCTGCGTCGCGATAATCTAGAATTTGAGCAACCGAGCCACCGCTAAGAACCTGACAATCTTTGGAACTCAAACGGTCAAGTGAACCCGAGCGAAATAATAGCCCGCGCTTGATAAGTCGGCCATCGGCAACAACGTTACCACCAAGATCACGAAAGTTAATACCACCATCCAGTGGCAGTAGGGAAGGATGAGATAGAGCAGGTGTTGTCATATTTTCCTCTTATTATTGTCCATTATAAGAGCTACGACATTAACAGATAATCAGCCGAAATAAAGAACAGGCCAGTAAACTGACCTGCTCGTATGACATTCACTGATTCATTTACCACGAGTTATTCATCCGCCAGTGGCGGGCATTACAGTAGGTGGCGAGCCGCTTCAACGACAATTTTCACCGCATGGCTTTCAGTTGTTTTCATGGTTTCTTCGTTCGGAATTTCTTGCTGGGTACGGTTAACAATGACCCCAGCGACCATACCGGCACGCAGGCCCTGGCTGGCACACATTGTCAGCAATGTGGCTGATTCCATTTCATAATTCATCACTCCCATAGATTGCCACTCTTCCATGGAGCCTTTGAAGCGGCGGACAACACGGCCAGAGTAGGTATCGTAGCGTTCTTGCCCTGGATAGAAAGTATCTGAGGAGGCGGTGACACCAATATGAGTCGTCGCGCCCACTGATTTAGCCGCATTAACTAATGCTGTGGTGCAGTCAAAATCAGCCACTGCCGGGAATTCCATTGGCGCAAAGTGCAGGCTGGCACCGTCTAAGCGCACTGCGGCGGTTGTGACCAATACATCACCCACATTAATATGCGGCTGAATCGCACCGGTAGTGCCAATACGCAGGAACGTCCGCACACCGAGTTGCGCTAATTCTTCAACCGCAATAGAGGTGGATGGGCCACCAATCCCAGTTGAGCAGACAATCACCGCTTTGCCATCAAGTTCGGCGCGCCATGAGGTAAATTCACGATGTGACGCCAGATGTACTGGGTTATCCATCAATTTAGCGATTTTCTCAACACGCTGTGGGTCACCCGGCACGATAGCCAGAGTCGCCCCTTGCAGATCATTTTTAGTCAGACCTAAGTGAAAAACGTCAGATTTAGCCATGTGTGAGACTCCTCTTTCATGAAAGATGTTATAGGGAGGTACAAAGGAATATTTTACTCAAAATCATCACATTATTTCGTGACGAGAGTCACCTTGATAAAAGAAATGAAAATTCCACATACATTAAATTAGTGACTCTAATCACAAAACAAAGACGCTGAGACTATTTTTCATACAAAGCAGACCACAGAGCTAGTCATTTTATATATGAATAACAAGAATAGAACTCATTGATTAATGTTGTGTGTTTATCTTTATTCGCTGACTTATCAGACAGATCCCATGTTGCAATAAAACACTGAATTACGGCAAAACCTGATCTCATTAATCCCACAGATTACCTATAGTTAAAGTCGAGAACTGCAAATATCAGAGCCATGGATAGCTCAACCCAATAAGGCTTTATTGAGCCATACTTTCCTCATTTCGCAAGGAGATCACAGTGAAAACGGATCAATCTATGACTCTCAGAATGGCGACCAGCGGATTCACCCCCGCAGTCAATCCGCTGGCCCCGACGACCCGCCATACCAATCAACACGGTATTCACTGCACAGAAACCACTATCCCGTCTCAAGGCGATGAGTTACCGGCCTATATTGCCAAGCCAGCCCAACATACTGGCCCATATCCTGTTGTTATTGTTGTACAAGAAATCTTTGGTGTGCATGAACACATTCAGGATATCTGCCGCAGGCTGGCGAAACAGGGATATCTGGCCATCGCCCCTGAGCTATTTTTTCGCCAAGGGGATGCCAAAGAATATGATGATATCAATGCATTAGTTAAAAATCTGGTCAGCAAAATACCGGATAGACAGGTGATGGTTGACCTTGACCATACTGCGCATTGGGCATCGCGCCACGGCGGTGATTCCAACAAATTGGCCATTACCGGCTTTTGTTGGGGTGGGCGGATAGCCTGGTTATATGCCGCCCATAACCCGCAATTAAAAGCGGCAGCGGCTTGGTATGGCAAATTGGTCGGCGAGAAAACTTTACTGCTGCCGAAATATCCGGTTGATAGTGCCGTCAACCTCAGCGCACCGGTGTTGGGGTTATATGGCGGCAAAGATGGCAGTATTACCCAAGAACATATCGACACCATGCGCCAAGCACTACGGGCCGCAAATGCCGATGCCGAAATCATTGTTTATCCCGATGCCGGGCATGCATTTTATGCTGATTACCGCCCCAGTTATCACGCCGAGTCCGCACTGGATGGCTGGCAGCGCATGCTAGACTGGTTTGCAGAACACGGGGTTGCGGCGAATCCAGTGCCTGAGGCCGATGAATAATAGTCCAAAAAAAGGGCGCAAAATATGCGCCCAAAGTCTCACAACAGAGTAAACCGTTATTAAGCTTGTTCTGCCCGCAAGCGCTGTGCTGCAAGCACCATGTTGGCCAGCGCCTGACGGGTTTCCGGCCAGCCACGGGTTTTCAAACCACAGTCTGGGTTAACCCACAAACGTTCTGCTGGGATCCGCTGCGCCGCCTTACACAGTAAAGCCTCCATCCACTCCACACTTGGCACATTCGGTGAGTGAATATCATAAACGCCGGGGCCAATTTCATTCGGGTAGGCGAAATCTTCAAATGACTCCAACAATTCCATATCTGACCGGGAAGTTTCGATAGTAATCACATCAGCATCCAGCGCAGCAATCGAATCCATGATGTCATTGAACTCGCAATAACACATATGGGTGTGAATCTGAGTATCGTTTTGCGCGACCGCTGCATTCAATTTAAAAGCATCAACCGCCCACTGCAGATAAGCTTGCCAATCAGCACGGCGCAGAGGCAGACCTTCGCGCAGCGCTGGCTCATCAATCTGGATGATGCCAATACCGGCCTTCTCCAGATCCTCAACTTCATCACGCAGTGCCAGCGCAATTTGTTTAGCAATGGTTTCACGGCTCACATCTTCGCGGGGGAATGACCAGCACAGAATAGTCACCGGCCCAGTCAACATGCCTTTTACCGGCTTGTTCGTCAGAGATTGAGCATACTTGGCCCATTCAACGGTAATGGCTTCAGGGCGGCTGATATCACCAATAATCACCGGTGGTTTAACACAACGTGACCCATAGCTCTGCACCCAACCATTTTGCGTAAAGACAAAGCCGTCCAGATGCTCACCGAAATATTCAACCATATCATTACGTTCAGCTTCGCCATGCACCAAGACGTCCAGACCCAAACGTTCCTGCTCCGCAATAGCTTGTTTGATGTGCTCGCTGATGCCCGTGCGATAGTTTTTGCCATCTAAACGGCCCTGTTTGAAATCCAAACGCAAGCCACGGATTTCGGTGGTTTGCGGGAATGAGCCGATGGTGGTGGTCGGCCAGGCCGGTAAGTTAAAGCGCTGGCGCTGGACAACAGCACGAGCCTGATAAGGCAGTTGGCGCTCAATATCTTGTGCGGTGATTGCCGCCAAACGCTGTTCTACTTGTACATTGTGAACACGGCTGGAAGCACGACGAGCACGAATTGGCGCACTGTAAGCGGCCAATTCAGCCAGTTTGCTTGGTGTCGGGGCATTCAGCGCCTGTGTTAGCAGCGCCAGCTCGGCACATTTTTGCAGGGCAAAGGCAAACCAGCTCTTCACTTCTGCATCAAGGCGGGTTTCTTCACTTAAATCAATCGGGCTATGTAATAAGGAGCAAGAGCTGCCCAACCATAGCGAGCGGCTATTCACCAAAGGTTGCAGGCGCTCAAACCAATGACTCAGATCGGCGCGCCATACATTACGGCCATTGATAACCCCCAGTGATAACAGCCACTCTTTTGGCAGCTCCGCATTCAGGCTAGCAAGGTCATCCTGGCCCGCTACCACATCAACATGCAGGCCTTGCACGGGTAGCGTGCGAATAGTGTCAAGGTTGTGGCCGATGCTGTCGAAATAAGTGGTCAGCAGCACTTTAACCTGGCCTTGCAGTGCCTGGTAAGCCGGTTGATAGGCATTCAGCCACTCTTGTGGCAATTCCAATACCAATGCCGGCTCGTCAATCTGTACCCACTCGATACCGCGTTTTGCCAATTCGGCCAAGACTTGCTGGTAAACTGGCAAAATATCTTTTAGCAATGAGAGGCGGTCAAACTGCTCACCTTTCACTTTACCCAACCACAGATAAGTTAGCGGGCCAAGCAGTACCGGCTTGATTTTGTGGCCCAAAGCCAGCGCCTCATCCACCTCATCTAACAGTTGAGTCCAGCCCAGTTTGAACTGCTGACCCTGTTGGAACTCCGGCACCATGTAGTGATAGTTAGTATTAAACCATTTCGTCATTTCTGCCGCCGCCGCCGGTGTGCCGGTCGGTGCGCGGCCACGGCCGATGCGGAACAAGGTATCTAAGTCAATCGAACCATCGGCATTCTGATGGCGCTCTGGGACATTACCCAGCAGCAAACTGGTGGTCAATACATGGTCATACCAAGCGAAATCACCGACTGGCAGCAAATCAACGCCAGCTTGTTGTTGCTGTTGCCAATGGCGGGCGCGCAATTCACGACCCACATTGAGCAATTCTTCTTGCGTGGAGTTGCCTGCCCAGTAACTTTCTTGTGCTTTTTTCAGTTCACGTTTCAGACCTACACGCGGAAAACCCAGTGTGTGATTTAAAATTGTCATCGTCTTATCTCCCATTTAGCCATCCAGATGTTTACACATCTATAATCAGCAGGTACTGTATTAATCACAAGCGCAATTTGTTCACTGTCACTGTGAAGGACTCTCATGATCGAACTGAAACACTTACGCACCCTACAAGCTTTGCGCAATACCGGCTCACTGGCTGCGGCGGCGACACAACTTCATCAGACTCAGTCAGCTTTATCTCATCAATTCAGTGACTTGGAACAACGTCTGGGTTTCCGTCTGTTTGTGCGTAAAAGCCAACCATTACGTTTCACTACACAAGGTGAGATCCTGTTGCAGCTAGCAGAACAAGTGCTGCCGCAAATCAAGCAAGCGCTGCAAACCTGCAATGAACCACACCAAACCGCGCTGCGTATCGCCATCGAATGCCATAGCTGTATACAGTGGCTAACACCGGCGCTGGACAGTTTCCACAAAAGCTGGCCCCAAGTGGCAATGGACTTCCAATCAGGCGTGACATTCGACCCACAGCCAGCTTTGCAGCAAGGGGAGTTGGATTTGGTACTGACGTCTGACATCTTGCCGCGCAGTGGTCTGCACTATTCACCGATGTTTGATTTTGAAGTGCGGCTGGTGCTGGCGCCAGACCATCCATTGGCCAAGAACGCCCGCATTGAACCGGAGGATTTGGCGCAAGAAGTGTTGATGATTTACCCAGTACAGCGCCAGCGGCTAGATATCTGGCGGCATTTCTTGCAACCCGCGGGCATTAGCCCGTCGCTGAAAAATGTCGATAATACCTTGTTGTTGATTCAAATGGTTTCAGCACGGATGGGGATCGCCGCCCTGCCACACTGGGTGGTCGAGAGCTTCGAACGTCAGGGATTGGTAGTCACGAAAACACTGGGAAATGGCTTGTGGAGCCGGTTATACGCCGCCGTCCGTGATGGAGAACAGCGCCAACCGGTCACAGAAGCTTTTATTCGTTCGGCCCGGCAACACGCTTGCGAGAATCTGCCATTTGTAAAGAGTGCACAGCGACCCAACGCCGGTGTACCCATAGCGAAGCCATTATCACAATTGCCCCAATGATAAAGCTGGGCCAATGGGGTTTTTCTTGCCAAATGGCCAGATTCACCAGTAACCCAGCCGGAACATGCATGTTATTCATGATTCCCAAGGTGCCGGCATCAACTTGTGTCGCGCCATAGTTCCACATGAAGTATCCCAAAGCCGAGGCCCCCACACCGAGCCAAACCAGCACGCCCCACTGCAATGATGTGGTTGGCAGTTTCTGTGGGTTACCGAAAGCAAACCAGGCGATGACGGCAACCACCAGAGCGCCGACATAAAACCATGAAAACGCCACATGCTGCGGGATTGGGTGGACTTCCATCAAGCGCTTATACCCCACTTGGCCAATGGCAAAACAGATATTAGCGGCCTGAACCAGCATCAATCCCCACCAAAAATGTTCACTGAGATGGTCATAACGAATGATTGCCGCCCCTAGCACCGCCAGCAAAGCACTCAGGGCATAACCCCAACGCAGGCGCTGGCGGCGTAGCACATCATAAATTAATGTGACATACAGTGGTGTCATCACGGTGAACAGCAAAAACTCCGGCACCGTAAGATAGAGATAGGCGCGGAAGCTGAATAAGTACATGATACCTAACTGAATTGCACCCACGGTCATATACAGCAGGCAAACCCGCCAGGGGATGTTGCGCCAACGCAGGAAAGGTAAAAAAACCAGCGCTGCCAACCCGACACGCATCAGCACAGAAAACCAGCTATCCACCTGCCCGGCCAGATATTCGCCAATCAGGCTAAAAGAGAACGCCCATAAGAGGGTGGTAATGACCAGTAAAAACACAGTAAATTGGCTCTTTGAGGTGATAAAGTGCCATTGTAGCGGAAGCGGAAGACAATTTTCAGCTGAAGTGGGTTTACATGAGGTTAACAATTGACCACATGAATAACATTCACCCCTCAGCCAGTGACTGAAATGATGCTATAGCGGCTAAGCTGGGGATGGAATGAGCGCCCCCCTGGAGCGCACCGCGCCCGCAGTTACACCCCGGCACCAATAATGGTCAAAATCAGTGGTGTGGTCACCGCCGCAAGCACGGTAGACATCACTAAACTGGCGGCGGCAGGGCCGGTCAGCACATTAAATTGACGTGACATCAGATAAACATTGACGCCAGTGGCCATTGAGCCCAGCAAGACCACCACCTGGGTTTCGAGTGCCGGTAAATTCATGGCCCACGCCAGTGCCCATATCACCATGGGTTGCACGATTAGCTTAAGTACACAAATGGCACTGCTGATTTGCCAACCTTCACTCACCCGGTATTCCGCCAGCCCCATGCCCAGTACAATCAATGATAATGGCGGTGCCACCTGCCCTAACAGGGTGACGGGCTGGTCGATAACCGGCGGAAGTTGCAAGCCCGTCAGGCTAAATAAGGTGCCCGAGATAATCCCAATAATCAATGGGTTAGTTAGTACACTGCGGGCTGTTTTGGCAAAACCGGCTAACGTCGGTGAACCATTGCGCGCCCACTCCACTGAGATAGTCACTAATGTCCATAAAATCAGGCCATTAAACACCAAAACCAGCGCCACCGCCGGGATAGCTTTTTCGCCCAACATCAGGGTGGCGATGGGCAGCCCCAGCATCACATTATTGGAAAAAATCCCGCCGAGGGCAAACACTGAGCCGGACACACCATCAAGATGAAACACCCGGCTGGCGATAACTCGTCCAATAATAAATACCACCAAACAGCTACCAAAAAAGGCAATCAGCAGACGCGCATCAACTGCCGGGCGCTCGGAGAAATCGCACATCATACGAAACAGCATTGCGGGTAAAGCAAGGGAGAAAACAAACCGAGTTAAGCCATCCGTGATAGTCGACGGCCACTTGCCAAATCGCACCAAACAGTACCCCAGCGCGAGCAACACAAAGAGCGGAGAAGACAAAACAATCTGGTGCCAGAGCGAAATAACAAAGGCGGGCATGGTTTACTTCCTGTCAAACCGGGCCAGGTGAGCCCGTAAATGTAAGAATGGCTGACCGGTTTATTATAGTGGGCAGGAATAACTTATAGGATGGGGTCAGCAGCCGGTAAAATTTGTCCCTATCAAATCTATACGGTCAGTACAGAGGCAGTCAACGCCCCAATTTAACAATTCCTGCGCACGCGCAGGTTGGTTGACGGTATACACCAAAATATGCAGCCCTGCGGCTTTGAGTAAGGCCACCCGCTCGGCCGTCAATTGTTTGTGGTTAATATGCAAAGAAACACAATCCAACTCGCGGGTCATTGCCTGCCAGTTATCATCCCATTTATCCAGCAATAAACCGCGCGGTAGCTCAGGGGCGGCCTGCTGTGCTGCGGCTAATGCATCAAACGAAAAGGAGGATAATAACGGCGGTATCACCTGACTTTGCCACAATAGCCGAGCAGCCAGCGCAATGGCCCGACCGGTGGGGGTTTCAGTGCCGGTGGTCGGTTTAATTTCAATATTCGCGGCCATACCATACTGGGCGCAGCGAGCGGCCACCTCTGAGAGCAATGGCAAGCGCTCACCGTGAAAGGCCGGGCTGTACCAGTCACCAACATCCAACTGCAGCAGCTTTTCCCAGGGTAAATCGCCCGCCACCCCCCAGCCGTTGCTGGTGCGCTCTAGGGTGTCGTCATGCAGGAGAAATATCTGGCCGTCTTGCGATAATTTGGCATCAAACTCAATCATTTTATGGCCATGACGCGCACCAACATCAATCGCCGCCAAGGTATTTTCCGGTGCTAATGAGCCGCCGCCCCGGTGGGCAACAATAGTAGGATAAGGCCAGTTTTTACTCATGATTCCATCCGTAATCCGCTGTCTGAATCAAAAAAGTGCAGCGCCGTGGGCGGCAGATATAAATACAGTATACTGCCCGCCGCAGGCATTTCTTCATGAGATAACCGGACGATAACACCCTGCCCACCCCATTGCCCATGGGCTAAATTATCCGCCCCTAATAATTCGAGCGTTAATAAAGCCAGCGGGATACCCTGCGCTGACGTTGTTGCCTGAATATGCTCCGGGCGGATACCCAGGGTCAAGTGCCGGGAAGCCCATTGCGGCCGTGGCACCGCCAACGGGAGTGCCACACCATCTGATAAAATAAAGTTACGCCCATCCTGACTCACCGTTCCGGCTAGCAAATTCATGGCCGGTGAGCCAATAAAGCTGGCGACAAACAAGGAGGCTGGCCGTTGATAAACCTCACTTGGCGTGCCAATTTGCTCTGCCACACCTTTGTTCATCACGATAACTCGCTGGGCTAAGGTCATGGCCTCGACCTGATCATGGGTCACATACAAACTGGTGGTTTTCAGGCGGCGATGCAATTGTTGCAGTTCAAGGCGCATCTGCACCCGCAGCTTGGCATCCAGATTGGAAAGCGGCTCATCAAAGAGAAATACCGCGGGTTCGCGCACAATAGCCCGGCCCATCGCCACACGTTGGCGCTGACCACCTGAGAGTTCGCGTGGCTTGCGTTGCAGCAGTGGTTGTAACTCCAGAATGCGGGCCGCTTCATCAACGCGCTGGCGGATCTGCTCTTTGCCAAAACCGCGAATTTTCAAGCCATAAGCCATATTGTCAAACACACTCATATGGGGATACAGCGCGTAATTCTGAAAGACCATGGCGATGCCGCGATCTTTGGGTTCTAAGTCAGTTACCCGTTGATTATCAATATAGATATCCCCACTGGTGGTGCGTTCTAGCCCGGCGACCATGCGCAGTAATGTTGATTTACCGCAGCCGGACGGGCCGACCATCACGATAAACTCGCCATCCGCAACATCTAAATCAATCTGTTTTATCACCGGCGTAACGCCGTCATAAGATTTGGTGACTGCTTGGAGCTTTAAACATGCCATATCAGATTACTTCTCGCTGTCTACCAGGCCGCGAACAAACCAGCGCTGCATCAGAAGGACCACCGCGACCGGTGGAATTAAAGTCAAAATCATTGCTGCCATCACCTGATTCCACTGGGTTGGTGCGCCAGAGGTGGAAATCATGCTTCTAATTCCCGCCACCGCCGTCCCCATCGAAGCATCACTGGTAATCAGGATTGGCCAGAGATATTGGTTCCATCCATAGATAAAAGTGATAACAAACAGTGCCGCCAAATTGGTTTTGGAGAGCGGCAAGACGATGTCCCAGAAAAAGCGCATCGCACCCGCGCCATCAATTCGCGCGGCTTCCAATAACTCATCTGGCAGAGTCATAAAGAACTGACGGAATAAAAATGTGGCGGTCGCCGAGGCCATCAACGGCAAGGTGAGGCCGGTGTAGCTGTCAAGCATGTTCAGGTTGGCAATAACTTGAATAGTCGGGAAAATACGCACTTCCACTGGCAGCATTAAAGTGAGGAAAATCAACCAGAAAAACAGATTGCGCAGCGGAAAGCGGAAGTAAACAATGGCATAGGCAGACAACATCGACACCGTGATTTTGCCGACGGTAATGGCAAACGCCATCACAAAACTGTTCAACAGCATCAGTCCAAAAGGCGCACTATTATTACCCACACCGGCATGCCAGATATGGCTGATATTTTGCCATAGATGCGGGCCAGGAATCAGGGTCATCGGCACCTGAAATACCTGTGTGTCATCCAAGGACGCGGCGACCAAGGCCACATACAGCGGGAACAAAATCAGTAACACGCCAATAATCAGCATGACATGGCAGAAAATATCCAGCCCACGGCGATTCTCAATCATTGGTAACGCACCTTACGCTCAACAAAGCGGAACTGGATAATCGTCAAGCCAATCACCAGCAACATCAGAACCACCGACTGCGCCGCTGAACTGGATAAATCCAAGCCAGCAAAACCTTCACGATAAATTTTATAAATTAGGGTGGTGGTGGCCTGCATCGGGCCGCCGCCAGTCGCCGCATCAATCACCGGGAAAGTATCAAAGAAGGCATACACCAGATTCACCACCAGCAGGAAGAAACTGACCGGTGAAATCAGCGGCAAGACCAAATTGAAGAAACGGCGAACCGGACCGGCACCATCAATAGCCGCGGCCTCAACCAATGAGCGCGGAATCGACTGCAATGCAGCAAGGAAAAACAAGAAGTTATAACTGATTTGTTTCCACACGGAGGCCAGCACCACCAGAAACATCGCCTGCCCACTGTTTTGCGCGTGATTCCAGTTGTAACCCAGAGTGGCAAGGACGTGAGTTATCAACCCCAGCCCGGGATTGAACAAAAATATCCACAGCACCGCTGCCACTGCGGGGGCAACGGCATAAGGCAAAATCATTAAAGTTTGATAGATACGGCTGCCGCGCAGGACGTAATCCACCATCGCGGCGAGGAACAGTGAAACAGTCAGACCAATACCCGCCACCAACGAACTGAAAATCAACGTGGTGTAAAACGAGGCCAAATAATATTCATCATGAAACAGCGCAATAAAATTACTCAGCCCGACAAACTCGCTAGATAGGCCAAATGGATCCAACATTTGCACCGAATACCACAGCGCTTCACCCGCGGGCCACAAGAAGAAAACGGCGGTGATGGCCAGTTGCGGTAACACCAACAGGTAAGGTAGCCAATGACAGGAAAAACCGGGACGGGAAGATGACATAAAATTAACCGTTTATCGAACAGGGTATTGATTACCACCGCAGTGTTAACCAAAACGTCATATCTAATTTGGCGTTACTGACATCGGCCGTTTGCGAGGCAGCGCACCGCCCCACACGGCCGAATAAAATAGCCAAAGAATATTATTTGTTTGCTTGCTCAAAGCGACGCAGCAGCACATCACCCCGCGTTACCGCGGTATCCAGTGCTGCCTGAGGCGTCTTCTTGCCAGTCCAGACACCTTCCAACTCTTCGTCTACCACGGTACGAATCTGTGGCATATTGCCCAGACGCAAACCTTTGGTGTACGGCAAAGGCGGCTTGTTCAGCATTTGGCGAGTCGCAACATCAGCACCTGGATTTTTATCATAGAAGCCCTGCTGCTTAGTCAGCTCATAAGCGGCGGTGGTGATTGGCAGATAACCCGTTTTTTGGTGCCATTCGGCGGCAATTTCTGGTTTGGCCAAGAATTGCAAGAATTCAGCCACGCCCTTATAAGTGTCTTTATCTTTACCGTCCATCACCCACAAACTGGCACCACCAATAATGGCGTTTTGCGGAGCATTCTTGGCATCGGCGTCATATGGCATCATCCCAACACCGTAATTAAACTTGGCGTAGTGGCGAATATCCGCCAGTGAACCGGAGGAAGCGGTGGTAATCGCACAATCACCATTATAAAACTTGGCGGTTGATTCATCCTTGCGGCCAAAATAAGTGAAATCGCCTTTCTTGTTCATGTCCGACAGCAATTGAATATGTTTAACCTGCACCGGCTGGTTGAACACTAATACCGCATCAGTGCCATCAAAACCATTATTCCGGCTGGCGATTGGTTGGCCATGCCAGGCGCTGAAGTTTTCAATTTGAATCCAGCCCTGCCAGCCGCTGGCGTAACCACAACTTGAACCCGCGGCACGTAATTTAGCGGTATCTTCAGCCAGCTCTTGCCAAGTTTTAGGCGGTTTATCTGGATTCAAACCCGCTTTCTTAAATGCATCTTTGTTGTAATACAGCACCGGGGTGGAGCTGTTAAATGGCTGGGATAATAAATGGCCAGTTTTAGCATCGGTGTAATAGCCGGCAACCGTTGGCACAAAGACGGATTCATCGAAATTGATATTAGCGTCTTTAAAGACCTGGAATACCGGCTTGATAGCTTTACTGGCCATCATGGTTGCGGTACCCACTTCATAAACTTGCAAAATCGCCGGTGCTTTCCCTGAACGAAAAGCCGCAATACCCGCCGCCAAACTCTGTTCGTAGTTACCTTTATAGACCGGTACAATTTTATAATCAGCATGCGACTGGTTAAAACGATCGGCTAACGAATTCACTTCCACACCTAACTCACCCTCCATCGAGTGCCAGAAAGGAATTTCAGTTACCGCCAGCGCATTGGCACTCAATGCCAAGGTCAGCGCGACACAAATTGATGTTTTACCAATAATGTTGTTAAACATATCTTGCCCCTGAATAAATCTGTATGGCTCACCTCAATGAACTGCGGCGGATGAGCGAAATAAATCAGTTTTTGTTCGGAAGCAAACATGACACTGTTTCATGACAGAAATATCGCTTTTAGATGGCAGAAAAATGACAAGAAAATCAAAAAGGATACGTGATTATCTTAAGCGACGAATTAAGTGACTGCTTTAGAGAAATCCATTGATAATTTAAAAAATATAATCAAACAAAAGAAATAAAAATTTAAACATAATTAGAAAGTTATTAACTCATTTAACTTAAGTTAATTTTCTTTCCTTAATTTAGCCATACCATTATTGAACCTCTTCTGTCAGACATGTTACTGTTCTCTCGCCTTGTGGGGCACGGTATTAATACGACTATATTAACACCCTCATTATTGTCGTTATATACCCATAAAAAATACCAAAATAATAACCCAATTCATGTCGAATGGGTTTTACATAAAGGACTATTAGGTATCCATAATGAAAAAGACTCTATTATCAATTGTAACTATGGCCGCATTAGTTAGTAGCGCAGCAGTTTATGCACAAGCGCTAGAAAAAAATATTCAGGTTGAAGCGGAAGTTCATTCCGTCGTCAGTATGAACAAAGCCGATGGTACCCCAATCGATAAAATCAAGCTTAACTATGACGTTCAAAACAACGACGGCACTTATACTCACACTGAAAATATTAAAATAAAGTCAGCAACTGCGAATAAAGTTAACATTTCCATGCCTGACACTTTCGAATTGAAGGACAAAGATGGTAACCACGAATTTACCGACCATAAAGTAACATTAGGAGGTAAAGATATGAAGCCAAGTTTGAAGGCTGTATCTTTCGATTTAGATACTGCTAGTAATGATACTGATCTTGACTTAGTCATAAGTGCTAAACAGCCTGATAGCGCCCCTGCTGGCATATACTCTGGCATTGTCAAACTGGTGATTGAAGAAGAAAATTAATTGCCCTTTTAACAAAAAAACATTGGCGCAAAACATTTATGTTTGCGCCAATGCAACTTAATGAAAATTAAAATATCATTAATACCATCCTTTAATAAAGGGAGTGAAAATGAAGAAAGTACTATTTTCAACTTTAGTTCTGGCAACACTGATTAGCAGCACTAATGTTCATGCAGCATCATCACAAAGTAAAGATATTCAGATTGAAGTAGAGGCCGAAACGCGTATTACTCTGACTAAAGCTGATGGCGCGCCACTTAATGAGATTAATCTCACGCCCGAACATGGTGGAATGGGATACAAAAATATAAACAAAAAATATGCGCATGCTGAGAATATTACAATAAAAGCTATTGGTGCTAAAAAAGTTAGAGTTTATCTCTCAAAAAAATTCTCCTTGATTAATAAGGATGGTATTGAGTTCATATACCCTAGAATTACTTTAGATCATGGACCTCTATCTTTATCTGCACGTGGTAGCGATGACCATACATTGAACAATGGTGAGGCCACCCTTGAATTAGCAATAACTGCATTTAAACCAAGAGATGCTGTCGTCGGTGACATATATTCAGGAATAGCTAATCTTGTTGTTGAAGAAGTAATTTAAAGAATAAATTCAATAATATATACACTGAGAAATTGTGTTCTAAAAAAGGTGAGAATCATGGGGAAAAAAATATTTTTAGTTATTGCTATCGCTATATTGTTTTGTCGTATTAATGCTTATGCACAACCCTTGAAAAAAGAAATTAAAGTTAATGCCGAAATTTTGGATTCACTCTACCTGACTAAATGCAATGGTACTCCATTTGATAATGCCAAATTAAAATATGATTTAAAGTCAGATGTATACACTCATACTGAATGCATTAAAATAACAGCATTAGGGGCCAATAGTGTTAATATTTATCTATCAGACAAATTCATTTTAAAAAATAAAAACGGCGCTAAATTTATCGACCATGAAATTTTAATAGATGATAAATTATTAATAGAGATCCCTTATAATACGGTTGATTACACACCGATTGATTTATCTCGTGGCGAAACATATGTTGAGTTAAAAATAAATGCTGCTCCCCCAAAAAGAACTTTAGCAGGAGATATATACTCTGGCACAGCTAAACTTGTGATTGAAGAAGAACTTTGATAATAAACAGGAGATATTAATAATGAATAAAATACTTTTTCCCGTGATAACGACCACCATATTATCCAGTAGCATGGCCGCGCATTCAGTACCAGTAGATAAGTATATTTATGTTTCCGCAGAGATTCCCTCCGCATTAACAATAAAAAAATCTAACGGAAAAGCACTGAATGATATTAAGTTAGTAAAAGTTGAAAATAAAAACATTCACTCGCATAGTGAGAATATTCAGATAACCATTAATAATGGTACTGGCGTCAATGTCAAACTTGGCTCACCGCTAGAACTACAAGAAAACAGATATGCTTTTGATCTGGATCCAGACCCAGACCCAGATATAAAGAAATTTACTGATCATAATGTAACCATCGGAGGGAAAGCATTAAGTCTTAATAATATTAAATTTACTGCAGACGAAATAAAGCAGCCTGTCGATTTAGTGGTAGAAGCAACCGAGCCTTTGGATGTTAGAGGAGGCGAGATGTACGGAGGGCGTCTGCACCTTATTTTGGAAAATACCGTATAATTTTAATATACCAGTAAGTATAAAAATATATTTTATTTATTATACAGCTCAGAACTTAGGCTATTGGCTGTAACTTCTTCTAAGTTAATACATAAAAAATCATTTAGTCATAAACACCAGGAATGGAATATATACTTATCAGAGATAACCAATTTCTGAAATCCATAACTAATAATGGAATGGAATCCAATGACAAAGGTCAAAACAGTCAATAATATAATTATATTAACTTTGTTTCTTTCCACATCCGGTTCAATTTTTGCGGAAGAAAGTATCACTATTGAGCATCTGGTCCCAGCAGGGTTTTCAGCTACTGAAGAACATAAAACGGTGCAATTTCTTGCTATACTAGACGGTCAAACATTGCCCAGACCACTGTTTTTCTCCGAAGAAAAGCAGCAATTAAGCTTCGACTCGACACAATATCGTGATAACCATATTAATGAAAAATCAATTTCATTACTAAAAAGTATTTTGCCAGAAATACCTTATTTGCAATGCAAAAATGGTTGTGACTATATCTTATCTGGTCATCACATTATTTTAGATAAAGTCAACCATGTTGTGACTATCACAAATAATAATAACCGCTACCTAATGCCCGCCACCACTTGGGGGCTAGTACATAACCAATCTTTTGACCTCCGTATGACCGCCAGAAATTACAGTGCTATGTCGGCGCGTGGGCAAGGCTACGTGGGGCTGCCCCTGCAATCTTATGGTTTTTTACAATGGTTTTATAATACCACCCGCTCAAAAAATAATTATCTGTTTGCCAATCAAGCACAATATCAACGCAGCAGCCAAGCCGGCATAGGCAGTTGGTATTTACAAAAGAACTTTCAGGCACTCTATTTACGCGCGGGTAAGCAAGATAATCTGGATAATAATGCTGGCAGTATTCATACCCTGATAAACCCTGCATTAGATCAGTTTATCACCTTAGGTAGCCAGAGCTATTTGGCCCTTGATAAACCTTCAGCGGGTAGTCTTGTATTATATGCCACTGTCGATGGTGACTATGAAATTTATCGTGATAATCAGCTTATTCGCCGAATTCCTGCACAACTTGGCCGCAATGAAATTGATTATAACCAACTTCCCGGCGGCTATTATAGTGTTGATATTCGCTTAGTGGATAACACTGGGCGAGTCGTCAGCCAAGAAAGCCAAATCGTCAGCAATATTGATACTCAGATCAATAATGGGTGGTTTATGACGATGGGAAAAGGAGCAACGCGCAACCAAAGCGGGTCTCATCATCTGGCCCAATTTGGCCGCAGTATGAGGATAAAAAGCGCCCAAACCAATTTCACTTTATTAACTGATGACTCTCGCAATTGGGCTGCTGAGGGAAATATATCGCACCCTGTGAATTTCTCCAGTCTTAATATCACCCCAGCTTTAGGTGTGCTGTCCGGGGAAAAACGCAGTGGCGGTTACCTACGCTTAAATGGCGGAAATTCTACAGTGGGCTATTTCGCGCTGGCGCGTTATCAAACCCCCAATGTCTCTCTATATGCCGCCAATGCTGGCAGTACATCAGCATCTTATAGCCGTCGATTAGGGCCAACTCAACTCAGTTATCAATTCAATCAATACCAAAATAATCAACAACATCGAATTCAAAGCAGTTGGGATTGGCGACGACCACAATTCGGCTTGAACCTTTCCCTTGGCGTACTGAAAGGCGGGCAATGGCACAGCCAAAATAACTACGGGGTATTTATGAATACCACGCTATCTTTCCGCCGCAGTAGCGCCAGCCTCAACAGCGCCTATACACAGCGCCAATTAAGCACCAGTGCCAGCTATCAAAAAGAGTTTATTGATAACCACGGCAGCAGCACTTTGGGTATCAATGGCAGCACCAGCGGAAAAACCAATAGCATCGGGACTTTTGTACAACGCAGCGCTAGCCGTGGTGATATTTCTGCGCGCATGGGTGTTGATAACAAGATAACCAACGGGGGTTTCAGTTATAACGGCATGTTAGCCATCAGCCCCCAAGGGCTGGCATTAGGGCGCAGTAGCTATAGCGGTTCGGCATTGCTGATAAAAACACCAGAGTTGCTAGACACACCTTATAGCTTCCACGCCGAAGGAAATCCGGTCACCGGTGGGGGTACCTACGTCATACCGGTTCCACGCTATCAAGACCGTTTCTTTGTCCGAACACATAATAACCGCAGTGATCTGGATATGAATATTCAGCTACCGGTTAATATTATCCGCGCTCACCCTGGGCAAGTCTTTATGAGCAAAGCGGATATCACGCTAGATATGCTTTATAGCGGTTTTCTTAAAGACTCGCAGGGCAAACCTATTAGTGGCGTAGTGAAAGAAACTGGCGATACCGTCCACCCTAATGGGCTATTTGCCATTAATTCTGATGTCATGCTGAAAAATATTACGGTCCAAAATGGTCCGCTTCGTTATCACTGCGATATGCGCCAGCAGAGTAACCATATTTACCTTTGTGATACCAATTAATACAGACGGAAACAATCATGAAATATAAAAATTCACTCCCCATTATTGCTTTATTACTGGCCCCTGTCACCACAGCTTACGGGCAGTTAATGGCGATTCCGACTCGCACCACTGTAGAAGCCATGAGCCAACATCGGACAATACAGGTTTATAATAGCGGCGATAAACCTCTTTATTTAAATATCGCGTTACAACGGGTAGAAAACCCGGGAATGAATCCGGAGAAGAAAACACCGATTAGCGATATTTCTCAGCCTGAGATAATTTTCAATCCCAGCCGCATTACTTTAGGGCCGAAACAAAAACGGGATATCAAGTTACTTCCCTTAAAGTCTCCTGAACAAGAGACATTATATCGCTTGTATATCGATCCGGTCGTTAATATTAAAGCGGTGGGTAATGGGGATAAAAGTAAAATCCACGCGCCAATGACCATCAGTATTGGCTATGGTGTTCTTATCCACCATGTTCCGCCCGCAGCTGAGCAGACCCATCATTGGCAACATCAATGCACAGCTGATGGGCTAATACTCAGTTCCACAGGTAATGTTCACAGCAAATTTGCACAACTAAAATCACCGGATAATACCGCGCTGGCAGATAGTCTGAATTTGTACCGAGGTGCTCCCGTAACTTTATCCGTCAAACAACTCAGCGGGCGGGCTAATAATGAAACCTTTACTATTAATTGCCGCTAGTTTATTACCAATGAATGCCTTTGCTACCATCGACATCCAACCACATGTATTGGAATTACAGCAACCCAATGCCGTGGTCAATGTCATTAATCACGGGACAAAAACCCAGTACATCAGGGTGCAATTATTTCAGGTCAATAATCCCGGCGTATCCCCTGAGCAAGAGTCATTAACTCCGGTTGGAGAACAAATTCAACCAATGCTATTTGCCGCCCCCTCTAAATTAACACTCGGCCCAAGACAAAGTGCAAGAATCATAATTAAAGCATTGCGATCGCCAGATAAAGAGCAAGTTTATAGATTATCAGTCGCGGCTGAAAATACACTTAAAGTTGCCGGGGGGCCGGGGGCAGTTGTGGGTGTACAACTCAGTTATATGGGGCTGGTGCGGCATTTGCCCGCCTCATCTCAACAGCAATGGGCACACCACTGCCGCGATGGAAATTTAGTATTAGAAAACACCGGAAATACCCGTCTACAGTGGCATCAGCTTAAAACTCAATTAGCAGATCTAGCCGATTTTAATCTCTATCCCGACCAACGCCGGCAATTATCTGTCGGTCATCTACAAGGGATGATTGACGATAAAATTGTTAGCTTGCAGTGCCCTGCTGAATATAGATAAGGAGCATTATGAACATGATAAAAATAGCAGCCATATTACTACTCTTCCCCTGGCAAGCCGTTTCTGCAGGAATTCCTGCGTCGTTGGGGAATATTGACGTCACATTAGAAGTCACCGCCCAGCCTCGAATCGAGGTAGAAAAACCGCAAGGTGGCTGGTATTCCAGCATCAAACTCAATCCTCGCTTGGATAATCATAGAGTTTATCAATCTGAAATTCCCATAACAGTAAAGCTACGTCGGCAAGAGGATTTCCGTATTTCAGTTAAAAATCCGCTGGTGCTAATGCGTCAGACAAATGATTCCGCTGCACTGGCATTCTCACCCGCTGAAATACGTTGGGGGCAGGATAGGGCAACTTTGCGGCCACTATCAACCACCCCCGAAACATTCACGGTGAATAGTGGAAAAAACAATTTAATGAGCACTGACTATCTATTGCAAATCTCTGCACTGGCACCGAGTGGGCCGAATATCTCGGGAAAATATTCCGGGCAGCTGACATTAATATTTGAAACAAATAGCTAAAATCATCGTTGATAGTCATGGAGAGACACTAAATGAAGGTAAAAATAACAAAATTATTGATGGGATTATTGCTATTAATCTTGCCCCAGGGAGCAATAGCTAACTCTTATTTTTATGACTATGTCCAATCTTATTCCAACTGCTCAGCCACACTATTAGATGATGGCAGTGTGAAAGTTTCATTTCAGGCAAATCTAGTCGAGGGCTTATTTGATCAGAATCCAGATGCACATCGGATTAAGTGGAAAGAATTAATCAATATTCCTGATGAAAACCTGAAAAACACCTCATTACACTCACACAAGGCTCTGCTTTCACTCTATTTCTTTAATGCTGATGGCTCACCAAATTTAGATATTAATCTACAACATATTCATGACCTATCTCTTAATGGTATTCGCCGTGAGGGTTTAAATAAAGATATTAAAGAAATTGAATTTAACAATCATCAGGTTGCATTTAATAATACGCACTATTATGTGTCATTTACCACTAATGCGAATGCCCTCAAGAATATCAGAATCGGCGCGACTGTTGGTGGCATACTCATGTCTAATGAGCAGCAATATTCTCTACTTTCATCAAAGGGTGTTTCATTTAGCCCTTCAGGAGATCAATGTGAATTCTTTGATCCTCAAGCAAACATGGCACCATCTGCAGTAACAGTTGATCCAAAATTCCGCTTAGCGACGGCGATATGGCAATTAAAAAGTATTGATTTGGATAATTTACTCGATAAAAGCACTGGCGGAGTTGGCCTATATACTCCGTTGGTTAACCCGGCCACAAATCGTTTTTGTATCAGCTATCGGGCCATGGGAATACACAATACCCGTTATATGATAAGTGCGAGTAATATAAATGGATTAGCTCCGAACAGTCAGTATTTTCAATTAAAAGAAAATCAAGGCAATAATATTATTAATTATCAAGTGGCACTAAAGAATGATGAAAATATCAAAACAGATTTTTCATTGCCCGTCGATAAAAAATTTATACAGCTGACCGCGGATAATAGCGCGGGTGAGGAAAGAATGTGTTGGTCACCCACCATACAGCTTTACCATACTGATACTACTGATAAAGGAAGTTATAGTGATACGCTGAATTTTACTATTACTCCGTTGGCATAAAGTCTATCAGCTAAATAATAAGGCCCTGAGCCGGGCCTTAATTAAAATACAAATATATTAATGCCGTGTTTAACCGCCTAAATAAGCAGAGCGCACGGCTTCATTGGCCAGTAATGCCGACCCCGTATCTTCTAGAACAATACGGCCATTCTCCAGTACATACCCTCGGTCAGCCAGTTTCAGCGCCTGATTAGCATTCTGTTCAACCAAGAAGATAGTCATTCCCTCTTCCCGTAGCTGTTGAATAGTATCGAATATTTGCAAAATAATAATCGGTGCCAACCCCAGAGAAGGCTCATCCAATAACAACAATTTAGGTTGGCTCATCAATGCACGCCCAATCGCCAACATTTGCTGCTCACCACCAGACATAGTGCCAGCCCGCTGGACACGACGCTCAAACAGCCGTGGGAATAAGTCGTAAACTCGCTCAATACGTTGTTGATATTGCTGGCGATCAGCAAAGAAGCCGCCCATCGCCAAGTTCTCTTCAACCGTCATTCGAGAAAATACTCGGCGCCCTTCTGGCACAATCGCAATCGCCTCCCGCATGATACGTGCAGTCTGCCAATCAGTAATGTCCTGCTCACCAAACACAATGCTGCCTTCAGTGGCGCGAGGTTCACCGCACAAGGTCCCCAGCAGGGTGGTTTTACCCGCCCCATTGGCACCAATTAAGGTCACAATTTCACCTTGTTGGATGTGCAGACTAACCTGATGTAATGCTTGAATTTTGCCGTAATGGGCTGAAACTTGATTAAATGACAACATGTTATGTTTATGCCTCGCCCGTTTTTATTCGCCCAAATAGGCCCGGATCACATCTGGGTTATTACGGATTTCTGCTGGTAAGCCATGCGCTAACGGCGTTCCCTGATTCACCACATAAATACGATCAGAAATCCCCATCACCAATTTCATGTCGTGCTCAATCAGCAATACCGACACTTGGTGCTGGTCGCGCAATTCCATAATTAACTGATTTAATTCATCAGTTTCTTTCGGGTTCAGGCCCGCGGCGGGTTCATCTAACATTAATAGCTCAGGGCGGGTGACCATACAGCGGGCAATTTCCAAACGCCGTTGTTGCCCGTAGGCCAAATTCCCGGCCTGACGGTTGGCCAGTTCCAATAATCCAACACGCTCGAGCCAACTGGCCGCACGCTCTAAGGCATCAGCCTCTGCCCGTCGAAAGCCGGGCGTTTTCAGCAAGCCCGCAAATATGCCGCTTTTAAGGTGTTGGTGCTGCGCCACGAGCAGGTTCTCTACCACCGTCATCTCACGGAACAAGCGCACATGCTGGAAAGTACGAATCACGCCCATTCGAGCAATGACCTGCCCAGGCAGCCCTTCAATATGGCGATCTCGTAATTTAATGGTGCCGCCAGTCGGACGATAAAATCCAGTCAGACAGTTAAAAATGGTGGTTTTACCCGCGCCATTCGGCCCAATCAGCGAGACAATCTCCCCTTGCTTGAGATGCAAGCCAACGTTGTTCACCGCCAATAATCCACCAAAGCGCATCGATAGCCCTTCAACCGCTAACAAAGGTTGCGTACTCATGCTGATTCCCCCTGTTTAGCGTTGATATCGGCCACTTTCAGCTTCAATTGCGGCCGTTTCATTGGCAGCAGCCCCTGTGGCCGCCAGATCATCATCAACACCATCAATGCCCCCAACAGCAACATACTGTAAGCATTGAGGTCGCGCATTAATTCACGCGAGACCACCAGCAACACAGCGGCCAGGATAACGGCGAACTGTGATCCCATCCCGCCTAATACCACAATCGCCAGTACAAAAGCAGATTCCACAAAGGTGAAAGATTCAGGGCTAACAAACCCTTGGCGCGCGGCAAACAGTGTGCCAGCAAAACCGGCAAAAGCGGCGCTGATGGTAAACGCAGTCAGCTTGATTTTTGTTGGGCTAAGGCCCAATGAGCGGCAGGCAATTTCGTCTTCGCGCAGTGCTTCCCAAGCCCGCCCCAACGGCATACGCAGCAATCGGTTAATCACAAACAGAGTCAGGATGACCAGCAACAGCGCGACCATATACAGGAAAATGATGCGGTCGCTTGGATCATAAGTGAGGCCAAAGAAATTGTGGAAAGTATCCCAACCGCCATCTTTTGCCGTGCGGCTGAATTCCAAGCCAAACAGAGTCGGTTTAGGAATTTGGCTAATCCCATTCGGCCCACCGGTAATTTCAGTATTATTGAGCAGCAAAATACGCACAATCTCACCGAAGCCCAATGTCACAATGGCTAAATAATCTCCGCGTAAACGTAAGACTGGGAAGCCCAACAAGAAGCCCGACAGTGCCGCGACAATCCCTGCTAGGGGTAAACTCTCCCAAAAACCTAGGCCGTAATAGTGATTCAGCAAAGCATAGGTATACGCGCCGATAGCATAAAAGCCACCGTAGCCCAGAACTAGCAAGCCTGATAGCCCCACCACGACATTCAGCCCCAAGCCCAACATGACGTAAATCAGGGTCAATGTCGCGATATCAACCGAACCTCGGGAGACCAAAAACGGCCAGGCGATGGCGGCAACAATAATGGCCGCAGCCAATAATTTCTGGCGCGGGGTGGTGCCGTCAAAACTGGGCAATACCCATGCTGGGCCAGAGACTTTTTTCATCCCCTGCTGGATGAGCGGGCGCACCAACTGGAAGAAGAAAACCACGATACAAGCTGCGCCAATCCACAACCAGCGCACTTCTGAAGCGCCCTGCACAATAAGTTTGGTGCCGTCTAACTGCAACTGCAATCCCATCACAAACGAGGCGAGGACGAGCAAAACAATACTGGAAATAATGGCGTTAAGGAAATTGAGCTGCTTCATACTTTTTCAACCTCCGGACGGCCTAAAATCCCGGTCGGCATCACTAACAAAACGACAATCAGTAAAGCGAATGAAACCGCATCTTTGTATTCTGTGCTGAGATAAGCAGAGGTTAATGCTTCCGCAACCCCCAGAATCAAGCCGCCGATCATCGCCCCTGGAATACTGCCGATGCCACCAAGTACCGCAGCGGTGAAGGCTTTCATTCCCGCCATAAAGCCGATGTATGGGTTAATCACTCCATAAAACTGCCCCAGTAAGACCCCAGCGACTGCGGCCATCAGCGCACCGATAACAAAAGTCAGCGAGATAACCCGATCAGTATTAATGCCCAGTAAACTGGCCATTTTTAAATCTTCGGCACAGGCACGACAGGCGCGGCCCATGCGGGAATAGCGGATAAAGAGAGTCAGCCCCAACATCGCCAGGAAAGTCACTATCCAAATGGTCAACTGCATGGTGCTGATGGTCGCGGCAAAACCATTGGCTTGCGCCAACGTCCACTGGCCAGTCACCAGACTCGGTAACGCCAGATCCCGCGAACCTTGAGTCAAACTGACGTAGTTTTGCAAAAAGATGGACATCCCGATTGCTGAGATCAATGCAATCAAGCGCTTAGAGCTACGAACCGGCTTATACGCCACCCGTTCAATACTCCAACCATAAGCACTGGCAATCACTATCGAGACAAGAAAAGCGGAGCCAATCAATAACCAGCTGGCATCAATACCCATCATCATCAATGCAGCAATCACGATAAAGGAGACGTAACTGCCTATCATATACACTTCGCCGTGGGCAAAGTTAATCATGCCGATAATGCCATACACCATGGTGTAACCAATGGCGATCAGCGCATAAGTGCTGCCCAACGTAACGCCGTTGAACATCTGTTGCAGGAAATAAAGAAACTGCTCTGACATACCCTAACCCTTTGATTCACTTGCCTGGCGGCCCTAGTCCACTGCATCTAATCTGCTGTGTGCAGAGCGGAAAATCCCCCCGAAACGTGGGGGGATGTGCAGTTGGTAAAAGGGGCCGGATTGCTGCAAAAGCAACCCTATAACTTGATGATTCTAATATTATTGTTATTTGACTGCGGTAGATGAACCATCCGCATGCCATTCAAAAATACCGAACTCAAACCCTTTCAAATCGCCTTTTTCATCCCAGTTCAATGGCCCCATCACTGTTTCTACCGGCTTGCCGGTTTTCAGATCTTTGACTAAATCCGCCGGTTCTTGGCTGCCACTGCGCTCCATGGCGGTAGTCAGTGATTGCAACGCCGCATAGGTCGTCCAGACGAACGGGCCCGTTGGGTCCAATTTCTTCGCTTTCAGCGCATCCACGATAGGCTGGTTAGCAGGAACCTGGTCGTAGCGTTTTGGTAATGTCACCAACATGCCCTCGGAAGCATCACCTGCGATGTTAGACAGTGAGGAGTTACCCACCCCCTCCGGCCCCATAAAGCGCGCAGTCAAGCCAGCTTGCTTAGCCTGACGCAGGATTTGGCCCATCTCTGGGTAGTAACCACCGAAATAGACAAAATCGACGTTCTCTTTCTTCAAGCGAGCAACCAGTGTGGAAAAATCTTTATCACCGGCGGTCACACCTTCAAACAGCACGGGTTCTGTGCCTTGCTTTTTCAGGCTATCACGAACAGAGCGCGCCAAACCTTCACCGTATTGCTGCTTATCATGCACGACAGCAATTCGTTTAGGTTTGATAGTTTCAAGGATATATTTTGCCGCAGTTGGGCCTTGGTCAGAATCCAGGCCGGTGGTGCGCATAATCATTTTATAACCACGGGTGGTCAGGTCAGCATTAGTCGCAGCAGGGGTGATCATAATCACGCCTTCATCTTCATAAATGTCTGAAGCAGGCTGAGTTGAAGAGGAACACAGATGGCCAATAACATAACGGATGCCATCGTTAATCACTTTGTTAGCCACCGCCACCGCTTGTTTCGGGTCGCAGGCATCATCGTATTCCACACCGACTAATTTATCGCCATTAATTCCACCTTTGGCATTGATATCAGCAATAGCCTGACGAGCACCGGTAAATTCCATGTCACCGTATTGGGCAACCGGGCCAGACATTGCGCCAACAATGGCAATTTTAATGTCTTTCGCCAGTACAGCATGGCTCATCGCCATCGCGATACACCCAGCCAGCAACACTTTACCTTTTGTTAATTTCATCCGCGAATTCCCCATCTGTCATTGTGAACGTGCTTGTTGTGTTGGTCTTAACGTTTTATAGCGCCGTAACGTTTTCTTCATAAGTAAGAATGATTTAGTCTCAAAAGTCATGCTTTTTTCTAATAAGACTTTATTTTTCATGCTATTAAACAGGAGTTTTATGCTGTAAATCAACTGAGACAAGCAGAAACAAGCGGTGTAAACAGCATAAAATTAGGATTAAATTGAATGGATTTCACACAAATGATAGTGGGTTATGCTGGTTATGTGATCATTTACTCTGTTAAAACTCGGAAAATGCAGTAGCGAAAAAACATTTTCCCCCGTGAACGTACAGAAAAACTTACACAACTCTCTGACCCGTGATCTAGTACAATAAACCACAACCCTATAACCCTTATATCTATGCGGTCTATCGACGATGAAACTGACTATTGAACGATTAACAACCCTTACTCATCAGGATGTTACCGATTTAGCGAAAATTTGGCCTGAGCAACAGCCGGCCCTCTGGCAGCAATGGATTCAAGACGGTAAACCGCTCTTTGCTGCGCGATTCAATGAGCGCTTGTTAGGGGCAGTGAAAGTTAGCGTAGATGGCCCGCAGGCCGAGCTGCAGGATTTATATGTCAGGGAAGTTACGCGCCGGCGTGGTGTGGGGCTCTATCTAATTGAAGAAACATTGCGTCAGTTAGCGCAAGTGAAACACTGGCAATTAAAAGACGATCAGGTGGCAGCTACAAACCGGGCAGCGGTGGATGGCTTCATGCGCGCCTGTGGTTTTAGCCGCGGCACTCATTGCTGGCAGCGGTGAAAATCAGAAAAGCAAAAGGGCGATATTAATATCGCCCTTTTTGTCGTATTGCAGCATCGCTAGCGCTGTATCAGGCTTCGATTGCCATACGTAATTTTTTCATCGCGTTCTTTTCAAGCTGACGAACACGTTCAGCAGATACGCCGTACTGATCAGCCAGCTCCTGCAACGTAGACTTATTGTCATCATCCAGCCAACGAGCACGAATAATATGCTGACTCCGCTCATCCAAGCCTTCCAGCGCATAAGACAATTTGTCTGCTGCGTGGTTGTCCCAATTATCCTCTTCAATGCCATCAGCAAAGTCTGAGGTTTTATCCTGTAAATACAGGACCGGGGCCATAGATTGGCCATCACGAGCTTCATCATCTGGAGATGGGTCAAAAGTCATATCCTGTGCGGACATACGTGACTCCATCTCGCGAACATCTTTACTGGTCACACCCAGTTCTTTGGCAACCAGCTCAACTTCATCCTGATTGAACCAGCCCAAACGCTGCTTAGTTTTACGCAGGTTAAAGAACAACTTACGCTGAGCTTTAGTGGTCGCGACTTTAACTATCCGCCAGTTGCGCAGAACATATTCGTGAATTTCTGCTTTGATCCAGTGTACCGCGAAGGACACCAGACGGACCCCAACTTCGGGGTTAAAACGGCGAACCGCTTTCATCAAGCCAATATTACCTTCCTGAATAAGGTCAGCCTGCGGCAAACCATACCCGGAATAGTTACGGGCAACATGAGCAACAAAGCGCAGGTGAGACAGGATTAGCTGTTTAGCCGCCTCCAGATCGCCCTGGTAATGCAGCCGTTCAGCCAGTTCCCGCTCTTCCTCTGCAGTCAGCATTGGATAGGCATTGGCAGCCCGAATATAGGCTTCCAGACTACCTTGGGGTACTAAGGCTAAAGTTTGCATTTCTTTGGTCATTCAAAACCCTCTCATTGCATGCATGTTTAGTGCAAATTCTCTCAGCGCCACTATTTTATCACCTGCATAAGCAGTTTCAAGCGCTGGGCACCCTATCATTTCACTGTGTTCTTTGACCGATTATTACCATAAAAGTTCAAACTGGATCACAGTTTCAACGGCTAATTTTAGCAGATAACGCACTGCGCGTATCTGAGGGTATTTACGGGATTAATAAGCCAGCAATGGCTCTTTCCCTGTTTTAAACTAGACACCGCAGGGAAAGAGTATAACAAACATTTTTTACTGCGGTGTAAATCGGCGTAAATGTTGCACCGTCGCCAGCCAAGCAGCAATCCAACCTATCATGGCAGAGATCAACACCAATAGCAGGCACTCATCCCAGCTTAAGCCATGTAGTACAAAGCTTGTTCCGAATACTGTGGCAACCTGCGTAACAACCGACCCGAGCTTCCATACCAATGCTTCAGAGAGTATCAGTGATAACACCGCACCACCAAAACCGAGCATCGCGCCACCATTCAAGAATGGCCGCAGGATAAACCCATCAGTCGCTCCAATCAGTTTCATGACATTGATAGTATCCCGGCGGCTGAAGATACTCAGACGCACACTGTTACCAATGACCAGGAATACGGCCACCACCATCAACACGCCAATCATCGCCGCAACTTGCCCGACTAACCCAGTCAATGCCGCCAAACGCGCAAACCAGCTGTCATCCATACGAACTTCAGCGACCCCTTCGACCTTACTAACTCGGTCACGCAAGGTATCGAGCGTACCTGAGCTTTGGAAATCTAATTTAGGCGTAATAATGGCAACCGCTGGCAGTGGGTTTTCTTCCAGCATATCCAAAGCGCCGCCAAAACCAGACCAGTTACGAAACTCACCCATCGCTTCTTCTCGCGACAGATAATTAACTTTCTCAACACCGGCTTCTGTTTTCAGTGCGGTCACGACATTTTCCGCCGCGTTATCATCCAGCGCTTTATCCAGATAAACCGTCAATTGCGGGGTTGGATACCATTGATCCGCCGCCTGACTGACGTTTTTCCACACGATATAACACACACTTGGCAGTGTCAGTGAGATGGCAATCACCATCACTGTAAGTAGTGTCGCTAGTGGCTGGCGCATCATATCGGCAATCGCATTAACCCACGAATAGCGCCACTGCTCGCGCCAACCGCCTTTCAACGCCTTGGTTTTTGCTTTCTGCGCACTATTATTCGCCATGATGCGCTCCTGACATCCGCCCCTGACTTAACGTCAGAATCGGGTAGCGCCGCCGGGCAATCAACGACGTATCATGGGTGGCCATTAACACGGTAACACCCACACGATTAAACTCTTCGAATAGACGCAAAATGCCCTCAGAGAGTGCATCATCCAGGTTACCGGTCGGTTCATCGGCCAGTAAGACCGCAGGCTTATTTACCACCGCCCGCGCAATCCCAACACGCTGTTGCTCGCCGCCGGAGAGCTGAATAGGAAAGTTTTTCGCTTTATCCAACAGCCCCACTTTATCTAAAGCCGCTGACACCCTGCGGCGAATATCTTCGCTGCTGGCACCGGCGATAATCAATGGCATGGCAACATTGTCATATACCGTTCTGTCCAACAGCAGGTGGTGATCTTGAAAGATCATCCCGATCTGGCGGCGCAAGAAAGGGACTTCGCGGTTTTTCAGGCGACTGATGTCATGCCCACCAAACCAGATATGGCCGGCACTGGGGCGCTCGATACCACAAATCAGTTTTAGCAGCGTACTTTTCCCTGCACCAGAATGGCCGGTCAAAAACGCCATTTCTGCCGGGCGCAGATGAAAATCTACCCCTTGCAGCGCCTGTCGGCCGCCCAGATAAGCTTTACTGACCTGTTCAAAGCGAATCATCCGTATTAATCCTCTCGGGCAAAAAGAGCCTCAATAAAATCGTCAGCCTTAAATGGCCGTAAATCCTCTATACCTTCCCCAACACCGATATAACGGATTGGGATACCGAATTGATCCGCGATGGCAAAAATTACCCCGCCCTTGGCGGTGCCATCGAGTTTAGTTAGGGTAATTCCGGTCAGACCCACTGCTTCATTAAACAGTTTCGCCTGACTAACCGCATTTTGTCCGGTACTGGCATCCAACGTCAGCATAACCTCATGGGGGGCATCGCCGTCCAGTTTTTTCATCACGCGGACAATCTTCTTCAGTTCTTCCATCAGATGGGCTTTATTTTGCAGACGCCCCGCGGTATCAGCCAAGAGCACATCAATACCACGAGCTTTAGCCGCTTGAATTGCATCGAAAATGACAGATGCTGAATCCGCACCGGTATGCTGTGCAACAACCGCAATCTTGTTGCGATCACCCCAAACTTGTAGCTGTTCTACTGCTGCGGCGCGGAAAGTATCCCCCGCAGCCAGCATGACGGATTTCCCCTCAGCCTGGAATTGGCGTGCCAACTTGCCGATGGTCGTCGTTTTACCTACGCCATTCACGCCAACCATCAAAATAACAAATGGATTCTTACCACTGACATCTAATGGTTTGTCCACTTGAGACAAAATTTCAGACATTTCCTCTTTGAGCTTGCCATACAACGCTTCGGCATCTTTTAGCTGCTTACGGCTGGCGTGTTCGGTCAAAGAGGTAATGATTTTTCGAGTAGTTTCGACGCCAACATCGGCAATCAGAAGCTGTTCTTCTAGCTCATCAAACAAATCGTCGTCGATTTTCTTGCCACGAAATAGCCCCATAAAACCGGAGCCAAGATTCTGTTTGGTTTTAACTAAACTGCGTTTTAATCGCGCAAAAAAACCTTCTTTGGTGGGCCGCTCTTGCTCTTGAGCCACAGCCACCACGATTTGTTCTTCAACTTCAATTTCTTCTTCTACAACAGCAAGTTCCTCAATGGCCTCGACCTGAGGTTGTGCCGCAATCGCGGGTGGTTCTGGAATATCAATAACCACATTGTCTTCGGTCAACGGCAATTCTGGCGCGCTGACGATGCTGTCATCCCATAAGTCAATATTGTCTTTATCACTCTGGTCTTGCGAGAAGTGATGCTGTAAATATTGGCTATTTTCAGAGAAATCGCGAGGTTCTTCAATCAGCTGCGCAGTAGATTCAGCCTCAACTTCCGGCAGAGTTTCGGCTACGGCTTCGCTAATCGCGGCGCTATCCCATTCGCCAGGGGCCAAGGTAGAACGCTCGGCCATGGGCTCGTGCTCTTCTGCCCCAACAGCTGTATCTTCTGGCACTATTGCAGCCGTTTTTTCGCTGATAGCCTGCTCGTCTACAGCATGTTCAGCTACATCGTCTCTCTCAGTAGCCAATGGCTCTGCTGTGTGTTCTTCATTCTGGCGGCCTAAACCCAGCCAGGAAAGAAATCCACGTTTTTTCTCTTTTGCCATTTTTGGACTCTAATTACTTTGGGTTTGCACAAATAAGATAATAGCTCGCAAGTCTATCACTTTCCCCTGAACAGCAACACGCACACTATGCTGCTTTCTATTGTGAATTCAATCAACAAAGGTTTAACGTTTCCCCCACACAGCACACATAGGTAGAATAAGGACTCACTTTTTTATTCAGTGCTGTAATACTGGCCAATTTTCAAACAAAGCGATCTATGGCAAAGCGACCTATAGCAAAAGCAAAACAAGCGACACAAGCATCAGCAGGGCAAATCCGGATCATTGGGGGTAAATGGCGCGGACGCAAATTACCAGTACCGGATAGCCCAGGGCTGCGCCCTACCACTGATCGGGTCAGGGAGACATTGTTCAACTGGCTTGCGCCAATGATTCAAGGTGCCCGATGCCTAGATTGCTTTGCAGGCAGCGGGGCCTTGGGGCTGGAGGCGCTATCCCGCTATGCGGGTGAAGCCACTCTGTTAGAAGCTGACAGGCATGTTGCTAAGCAACTGAGCAGCAATCTGGCATTATTGCATGCCGACAATGGGCAAGTGGTCAACACCAATTCTTTACAATGGCTAGCACAGCCGGGTCAGCCTTTCGATCTGGTATTCCTTGACCCTCCTTTCCGTAAAGGTCTACTGACTGACACTATCAATTTATTGGAGCAATTCAACTGGCTAACAGCCGATGCCTGGATTTATGTGGAAGCTGAAGCTGAGAGTACCGCCGCTGATGTGCCCGCCAGTTGGCAGTTACATCGAGAAAAAATTGCCGGGCAGGTTGCCTACCGCCTCTATATTCGTCGTCAAGATACCCCCCAAGAGCGGATATCAATTGAAGAACAGGAGCAACACCATGTGGATTAATCTCGGCCGGCTATTGATGCTAGGAGTATGGTTTTTCTTATTGCTGAATCTGTTCCAGCCGTTCCCTAAGCCTTTGAAATATTTTATTGATGTCGCGATGATCTTCATGGTCTTGATGCATGGCTTACAACTGATATTACTTAAATCCACCCAGCCCAAAGACCAGCCGATCAGTGGCTTACAACAATTGAAAATTTTTATATTCGGCGTTTTCGAATTATTGGCCTGGCAAAAGAAGCAACCACCGCTACCTAAGAAGTAATAGTGGCCGGTATGTCCTGCATGTTGTCATCCAGTGGGCATATCATGCCAGCTGACTATTTATTTGGCGACGAAATAGGAGTAAAGCCAATATAGCGGGTTCCCTGTAAACGTAGAGTGCCCTTTACGCCTTGCTCTATTCGGTTATATTCCTGCTGTGGCAGTACCATTTTGATGTTACTGCCCTTGCTTACCTCAATCCCACTCAGTAGTGGCCGGAAATAAACTTCATAGCGCTTCTCTTCAGCAACAATCTCTTCACGTTGACGTGAACGGCGATTCGGCGCTAATACTTCACGTTTATCAACCACTTCAACTTGTAAACTGCGCACGGGTGAACGGTCATTTTCTGCATCTTGCCGCTTCTTTTGCCAGTATTGGCGAGTGGCTAGCACCACAATGAGTACCACTACAGCAATAAGTAATAACGGAAGTTTATTCATAATAATCTTACCCATTCAATCTCACTCATAAGAGAGATTTATGGTTTATTACCCGGCAGATAAGGGAAACTCATCACGTTACTGCCCAGTTCGGAAATGCGGGCGCTGCCCTTTTCAGTCACCGCGTCAATGCGAATCACTGAATGGAGGGGGATATAGCTGCGGTTAACACCGGAAAATTCTGTCTTTAACTTTTCAGTTGAGGGGTCGACTAACAAGGTCGATTGGCTATCAAAGACAAAATCAGCAATTTCAATAAACCCAAATAAAGTGCTTGGGCCGACCTCGCGGACGTAGAGCTGATAATTCTTACCATTATTTATAAACTGAATGCGATAAAGCAATTGTTCATTGGCCATATGCTATTGCCTCTATCCCTTGATTTAACCGGCGTTAACATAACATGTGGGCCAGACAAGACCAAGACTTCAGCAGCGCTATCCCTCCGCTAACTCTGATTATGCGCAGTGCTACGCATTAAGTGGTACAAATTATGCAAATCACTGTAGTGCTGCTATCACTCTTGGCTTGCATCCCTTACACTTAATTGATGTATGCTCAGAGTCATTGGCGTTGCGGATTATCATTACAACACAGGGACTTTCATTCAAACCTGTATAGAAAAAAGGATAAATAATGAGCTGGCCATTCCTTGCCGTATTCTTTTCTGGTTGGTTGTTTGTCGATGCAACTTACCGGGGCCCACGTTGGCAACGTTGGGTATTCAAGCCTGTCACTCTGTTACTCTTGCTTTTACTCGCATGGCAAGCGCCTATCCTTGGCCCTGCGGGCTATTTGATTGTTTTGGGTCTGCTGGCAACACTGGTTGCCGATGCCTTATTACTGCTACCCAGTGAGCGCTTACTTTATGCTCTAGGGGCATTCTTCCTCTCACATTTACTGTATACCATCAGTTTTGCCAGCCAGATGACATTCACTCTGTTCTGGCCGCTCCCTCTGGTGCTTATTATCGTGGGTGCATTACTGTTAGCCACCATTTGGACCCGGCTGGAAGAAATGCGCTGGCCCGTGGTTGCATTCATCGGCATGACCTTGCTCATGGTGTGGATGGCAGGCGAACAATACTTTGCTCGTAGCACTGACCTGAGTTTCTCATTGCTGACAGGGACGGTGTTATTGTTGATATCCCATGCTATCTGGCTGCTAAACCGCTATCGTTTTTCTTTCCGCGCCTCAGATGCCATTGTCGCGGGATGCTACTTTGTTGGGCATTTCCTGATTGTCAGGTCACTATATTTATAATTAACCCATTGCGACGAAACAGTATTTTTCGTCGTCATATGGCCTTACGGTTCCAAGGATGGGGCCGGTGCGCCACACAAAATGTGTTCCTTGCCAGTATATTCCTCTCTTGGCATCACCTCGTTTAGTAATTATTCTCATTTACCCTCTTGACTCTGGAGTTGACTCCAAGGTGTAGAGTGCAGCCATACCTACTCAATCCTGCCTATCTTTTACATTCTGTCCAGGAGGCACTATGCATTCACATACCGAACATCAACATTCAGCAGATGCACACCGTCACTGTGGCTGTGGCCATACCCATGCGGCAAAACAAACCGGTTGCAGCAGCCAACAAGCCGCCAGCGCCAGCAACGACGGTACAGTTTCAGTGAGTGAGCATTCACATCATGAAGCATGCTGCAGTCAGAGCCTCACTGATGAGGGGGACGAAGAAAGCGACAGGCTGGCTAGCCAGCTACCTTCTGGTAGTCAGCGTTTTAGTTGGCAAGTTAAGGGGATGGATTGCCCAAGTTGTGCCCGTAAAATTGAAAATGCCGTCAGTAACCTCGCCGGTATTGAAAAGGTAAAAGTTCTCTTTGCTACAGAAAAACTGGTTGTCGATGCCCAGTCAGACATTCGCCCCCAAGTGCAGCAGGCGGTTATCCAAGCAGGGTTCAGTTTGGTCGACACCCAATCTCCCGCAGCCAGCAAAACCACCGCGCCAGAATCACGCTATCGTCAATACTTACCCATTGCATTATTAACCACGCTAATGCTCATCAGTTGGGGAATCTCTTTATTTAGCCGCGAACTGAGCGAATTCGCCTTTACCGCGACGACGATTGTCGGGTTGATCCCGATTGCAACCAAAGCTTGGAAATTTATTCGTTCCGGTACCCCCTTCGCGATTGAAACATTGATGAGTGTCGCGGCTATCGGAGCAATGTTTATTGGTGCCACGGCCGAAGCGGCCATGGTATTGCTGCTATTTATGATTGGTGAACTCCTCGAATCTTATGCGGCAAACCGCGCTCGTCGTGGTGTGACAGCGCTGATGGCGTTAGTTCCGGAAGAAGCATTGCTGATAAAAAATGGTGAACGCAAACAAGTTGCGGTTTCCAGCTTACGCCCTGGCGATATCATTGAAATCTCACCAGGGGGCCGGCTGCCGGCTGATGCTGAGTTAATGACTCCTTTTGCCAGTTTTGATGAAAGCGCCCTCACTGGTGAATCCATCCCAGTTGAACGTCTGAAAGGTGAAAAAGTTGCCGCCGGGAGCTTATCGGTCGACCGGGCCACTGAAATGCGGGTTATTTCAGAACCGGGGAATAATGCCATTGACCGCATTCTGCAACTCATTGAATTAGCGGAAGAACGCCGCGCACCGATTGAGCGCTTCATTGACCGTTTCAGCCGCATTTATACACCGGCCATTATGTTTCTCTCAGCGCTGGTGATGCTGGTTCCGCCTTTGGCTTTCGCCGAACCTTGGGAAAGCTGGATTTACCGGGGCCTGACATTGCTACTGATTGGCTGCCCATGCGCGTTGGTCATTTCGACCCCAGCGGCGATCACCTCGGCCCTGGCTGCGGCAACACGCCGTGGAGCACTCATTAAAGGAGGAGCGGCGCTAGAGCAATTGGGGCGCATTCAAACCGTGGCCTTTGACAAAACCGGGACATTGACCGAGGGGAAACCGCAAGTCACTGATATCGTGCCCATAGTTGGTGTAAGTGAAACCCGCCTGCTCGCACTGGCGGCGGCGGTTGAAGCCGGCTCGCACCATCCATTGGCCATGGCTATTGTGCAACGTGCGCAACAAAATATCACGCTGTTGCCACTCGCCGAAGAGCGGCGTGCGCTGGCCGGCATTGGGGTGGAGGGCCAGGTTAACGGGCTGATTATTCGAGTCAGTGCACCCAGTAAAATATCACCGACATTATTGACTGCAGAGTGGTTGGCGCAGCTTGATGAACTGGAAAGTAGTGGTAAAACTGCCGTCGCGGTGCTGGAGAATGAGAAATTTATTGGTTTGGTGGCGCTGCGTGACACGTTACGCACCGATGCCAAACAAGCCATTGACTCACTAAAAAACATCGGAATTCAGGGTGTTATGCTAACCGGTGATAACCCCAGAGCCGCCGCCGCCATTGCCAACGAGCTAGGGATTGATTACCGAGCGGGGTTACTGCCAGCCGATAAAGTTCAGGCCGTTATGGCGCTGAATGCCAGCCACCCGACGGTGATGGTCGGGGACGGTATCAATGATGCCCCGGCGATGAAAGCCGCCAGTATCGGTATTGCTATGGGCAGTGGCACGGATGTTGCTTTGGAAACCGCCGATGCCGCACTGACCCATAACCGGCTTACCGGGCTGGCTGAAATCATCCTGTTATCACGGGCGGCCAACGCCAATATTCGCCAAAATATTACTATCGCACTGGGGCTAAAAGGGATTTTCCTGGTGACCACCTTGCTCGGTTTAACCGGTTTGTGGCTGGCAGTATTAGCGGACTCAGGGGCTACAGCATTAGTGACAGCAAATGCGCTGAGACTATTGCGCAAAAGAGATATTTAATCATCTGGGCAAAGCGGCCAGTTACTGCGCTTTTGCCCCTTTCTTCACCAAGTAGCGATATGGCGTCTGTTGGGTATCTTGCGCCAACAACTGGTGCTCCATAAAACGGCAAAAACCGGGGATATCGCGAGTTGTGGCCGGATCATCAGCAATGATGAGCAGGGTTTGACCGTCTTCCATATGCCGGACGGTTTTACGCACCATCATCACGGGCTCCGGGCAACGTAAGCCCAGTGCATCCAGTGTTTTATCCGGGTTGGCAAAAATATCGGTCATTGCAGTTCTCTTGTGTGTCAGTAAACAGGTTAATCGCCATATAAGTGTCAGCAGGCTTATGCAGCAGGATAGTTTACTCCGCCGGTTTTAAGGTGCAAGTGGCACAATAATTTCCGTGGATAAGCCATCGTTTGCGCTAAAATTAACCATTGCATTCGTTGCGCAAACGCGTATTATGCCGCCGCGTCGCAAAATTGCGGCACATTTTGTTTGGGTTCCCTCACCCCAATAACCAAAAAGGTCACATTTATGTTTTCGTTTACTGCTCAACAGCGGATGACCGCGTTGGTATGGCTGTCGCTATTCCATATTGTCATCATTACCTCCAGCAACTATTTGGTGCAATTACCGATAGCTATTTTCGGTTTTCATACCACCTGGGGGGCTTTTACCTTTCCATTTATCTTCTTAGCCACCGACCTGACCGTGCGGATTTTTGGTGCCCCTTTGGCGCGCAGAATTATTTTGTCCGTCATGGTGCCTGCTTTGCTTATTTCGTATCTCATTTCTGCCCTGTTTTATCAGGGAAGCTGGCAAGGATTTCCGGCATTGACCAGCTTTAATGTAGTCGTGGCGCGCATCGCAGTGGCCAGTTTTATGGCATATGTGCTTGGACAAATCCTTGATGTTCAAGTATTTAACCGCCTTCGTCAGCGCAGTGCCTGGTGGGTTGCCCCAACCGCGGCAATGTTCTTTGGCAATATCAGTGACACCATGGCGTTCTTCTTTATTGCCTTTTACCGCAGTTCCGACCCTTTTATGGCGGCAAACTGGGTGGAAATCGCCTTGGTGGATTATAGCTTCAAGTTATTGATCTGCATGTTATTCTTCTTGCCAGCTTATGGCGTGATGCTCAACATGTTACTGAAGTATTTTGCTAAAAAAACCCGTCAGCAGGCACTCTCTCAGATGAATCCTGCTGAACAATAGATTGCTTTTGGCGTCTGAATAAGGTGCGATAAGACGATTAATCATCAATAAGGGATTCCCATGCATAAAATAACCAAATTTCTCGCCGTCGGCCTGTTGGTTGCAGGATTAAGTGCCTGTGATGGTGGCAATGATAAGAATGTCGGCCAGCCAGTCAGCCTGTTGGAGGGTAAAGTCGCGTTTAGTTTGCCTGCTGACTTATCTGACCAAAGCGGGAAAATGGGTAATCAAGCTAACAATATGCACGTTTACGCCAACAAAACTGGCGATAAAGCGGTTATCGTGATTTTAGGTGATAAGAGCAATGAAGCCTTGGATGTGCTCACTGAGCGCCTGGCCGAGCAGCAACGCACCCGTGATGCCAACCTACAAGTCGTGACGAACAAAGCCATTAAGGTCGATGGGCATCCTTTCCAGCAATTGGACAGTATTATTACCAGCGGTGGCCAGAAAGCTTATTCTTCTGTGTTAATGGGAAATGTTGATAACAGACTGATAACCATACAAATTACTCTGCCAGCTGAGAATCAGCAGCAAGCGCAAACAGAAGCTGAGTCTATTATCAGCACCTTGAAATTAAATTCACCATCAGTCCCGTAAGTCTGGGGGCTTGTTCAATAGGGCGCGGGGCAACCGCGCTCTATCTTTGACTCTCATGCCAATGCCTGTGCCAGTAAGGTCATCGGATGCTCGCATTTCTTGCTGGTCGACATTTCAATCTGCCATTTACAGGTTTCACAGTCAGTAATCACTAAATCAACACCACTGCCCTCAATTTGTTGGAATAATGAGGCCCCAATTCCTTGGGATGTGGCGTAATTCTCTGATTTAAAGCCATATGTTCCGGCAATTCCACAACATTGAGAATCCAACACCACCAGATCAATACCCGGAATGCGCTGCAACAAGGCCAGGGTATAAGCCGTCCAGCCCATTTTTTCCATGTGACAAGGGGTATGGTAAGCAATGCGTAACGGTTTGTTTTCTGAAGAGAATAAGGCTTTCAGCGGCAACTCACGCCCTTGGTCTAATAAGCGGTAGAGATAGCGCGTCGCCAGCTCCACTCTGTCGCGCACTGGCGCGGTATCGACATCCAGCAGATGCGGATATTCATCTCTCAATGTAAAAGTACAACTTGAGGAGGTGGCGACCACTGGGATATCCCGATCAATCACCGCGTCAGTGAGAGACGCCAAATTCACCCGCGCCTGTTTTTTCGCCTGTGCAATAAACCCATTGGCAATCAGCGGCACACCACAGCATTTCTCGCGTTTAAGCAATTGAACACCAATGTTCATGGCATTGAATACACTGATTAAATCCTTACCCAGCTGCGGATGGTTGTAGTTAACAAAGCAGCCATGGAAAAACGCCACTTGCTCAGTATATTGCTGTTGTTTCTCAGCTTGTTGGCGATACCAGCGGCGGAAAGTACCAAACGAGTATTTGGGTAACTCGCGCCGATGGTCAATTTTCAATGCTTTATCAAGCAAAGCTCGCACCGGTTTTAACCCCGTGACGGCATTGACGACCGGGGCAAACGGCGTCGAAAGTGTGCCCATAATATCGGTGTGACTGAGGATAGCATCGCGCAGTTTGGGCTTATTGCTGCTGTAACTGGCTTTAGCGCGCTGGATGATGTCGCCGATTTTTACATCTGACGGGCAGGCGACTTCGCAACGTTTGCAGTTAGTGCAATACTTCAATGCATCATCATAGAGGGCCGGATCTTTCAGGCGCAGGCGCTCACCATCGGGGCCGGCTTGTTTTGGCCCCGGATAAAGCGGGTTAACTTTCGCCACTGGGCAATAAGTGGTACACACCGTGCATTTGATGCAACTTTCAAAGCTGTTATCCCGTGATACATGTTTATCCTGAATGTCTTGGTGCTGTGGCAGCCACGTCATAATGTTACCTCCATGGCGCTGACAATCTGCTGTGCGACAAACAATGCGCTGGTCAGCGAAACCCCAGCACCGCATCCTTGTTGCAGCGGGTCGAATCCGCCGAGAACTGCGCCAATCACGTGTAAATTATCCAAGGCCACCCCGCCGCGTAGCGCCCGCAGCTGGTTATCGGTGTGTACGCCAAATTGCAAATAAGGTTGCGGCGCAAACATATTGCTGCGGCTCCAATCCGCCCGATTCGGCAGTGATAAAATATCCAGATCCAGTATTGGCTCATAGACCTGCTCAAAAGTGGCCACCAGCCCATTGCTGAAGAAACTGCCACTCGCCAGCACCATCTGGGTGGCCCGCAGTGGAATATCACCATGGTTGCGGCTATACAGCCCGGTAATCCGATTCCCCACCAATTCAGCGCGCAAGACAGCATCACCGGGCATAACCATGCCGCCTAATTGCTGGAAGCGCTGGCGCAGAGCTTGATGCAGGCGCATGCCGAGTAATGATGGCGGCAGAGTTGGCAACAACTGAATGGGCTTGCCCACCGCCGCGCGCAGGGCATCCAATGGGGCCGATTCATCCAGCCCAATACAAGCGGGCAGTAAAATCATTTCCGCAGCAGCTGACAAACGCACTAACTCATCAGCTAGCGGTTGCAGATTTTCTGGTTGATCCAGCACCCGAGCAATGTTCACCGCCCGAAATTCGCTGGGATTATCCCGCAGGCGATCCAGCGCCAGTGAATGCAGATAATCCGCAGTGGCTTCAACCCCCTGCTCCTGCAAGGCGCTGGCAACCATTTGTGGCTGAAAGTCGAGGAAACCTTCAATTCCAATCACCGCGACTTTGTGCCACGGCAGTGGGCCTGCCAAGGGTGCCACCGGGATATCCACCGGGCTGAGCCAAGTGGGGCGGCAACTGCCCAATGGCGTAAGGCGCAAGTGATTTTTCGTCGCGCTACCGACCAGATTCAGGCCACATCGCTGTAACAGGGATTCCGCTTGTTGTGCCAGCTGCCCCACCTGAGCGGTTTGCCCCATTTTGCTATAAGGATGCTCAGGAGCTAACTCCGCTAACATTTCCAGTGCCGAGAGCGGCTGGCTCACTGCCCGCCCATCCGGTAATTTTGCCAATAGATCCAAAGAGCCAGAGGAAAAATGCAGCGCATTTTGACCGGCACTGACAATGGCGCAATATTTACCTTGCTCAGCCAGGCGAATACCGCAGGCCAGGCCAGCCAGCCCACCCCCGATGATAATCACATCAAATTTCATCTGGTTTCTCCTGAACATTGGTCATGCTTGGGCTATCGTCCAGGCCACAAAGACCCTGATAAACCCAATGAGTAAACTCACTTTCGCGTAAAGCATCACCCCAGGCTATTGGCCGCACACCTTTCCAGCGCTCATTAAGGAACTGCACCAGTTGTTCGCGGGATTGTTGTGGGGTCGCCACCTTAAAGCGGCTGAGTAAACCCGCCGCGCGGCAAGCGCAAAGCTCGCCCTGGCAAGTCCCCATGCCCACACGGGTGCGGCGGCGTAAATCCAGCAGGTTATTGACGAAAAGAGATTCAATGGCATAGCGTACTTCACCGGCCGTCACTGCCTCACACTCACAGACCAAGCTGTTATCCAAGCGGTTTCCAGCTAACAATTGTGTCGCGCGGTCACCATGGCGATAAACCGCCGAGCCGCGAATACTGGCCGGCAGGGAAATAACTTTGCTGAGCGTCTGTTCCGCTGACTGCTGTGAACCGGGCAGGGGTTCTTGGGCCGTGGTACAGGCCGCCGTCACGCCAAGTTTTTCGCAGACTTTATCAGTGGCCCATTGCGCCATCAGCCGGTAAGTCATTAATTTCCCGCCGGTAATGGTGATGAAGCCCTCCAACCCATCACGGCTGGAGTGGTCGAGTAATACAATGCCGCGGCTCACATTGCGCCCGGAAGGGTCATCATCACTGGCCACCAGCGGCCTAACCCCAGCATAAGCGCGTAAAATGCGCGTTTGCGCCAGTTGCGGTGAAAGTTTTGACCCCTCACGAATTAAGGTATCCACCTCTTGCGCCGTGACGACCATATTATCTATCTGATCATATTCAATATGTGTGGAGGTGGTGCCGATCAATGAAATGGTATCGCCCGGCACCAAGATGTCGGCATCCGCCGGTTTGCGGCAGCGGTTGATCACCATGTTGTTGATCCGATGGCCGAGGATCAGCAGCGCGCCTTTGGCTGGAAACATGCGAATTCGCAGATCAGCGTATTCTGCAATGTGCTGACCCCAGATCCCCGCCGCGTTAACCACGATTTGGGCATGAATCTCATATTGGCGCTGATTTTTATGATCGAAAACACGCACCCCACTCACCCGATCACCTTGGCGCAATAAACCGATAACTTCATGATAAGTGAGTACATTAGCCCCGTGCTCACGGGCATCCAGCATATTGGCTGCGGTTAGGCGGAAGGGGTCTACCGTGCCATCCGGCACCCGCACGGCGGCAATCAGTGCTGGATTGGCCGCAGGTTCGAGCCGTAATGCTTGTTGCGGATCAATGGCTTCGGCCTCGATCCCCGCCTCCTGGCAGCGGGCAATAAATTGTTCCTGATATTCCAGCGCGTCTTCCGGCAAGGTGATAAACAAACCATCTGTTTGCTCAATACAATGGCGGGCGATGCGTTTCAGAATCCGGTTTTCTTCAATACATTCACGGGCGGACTCACCATCGGTCACTGCATAACGCGCACCACTGTGTAATAAGCCATGGTTGCGCCCCGTTGCCCCGGTGGCAATGTCATGTCTCTCCAGCAGTGTGCACGCTAAACCCCGGCGGGCGCAGTCTCGAGCTATACCGGCCCCGGTCGCACCACCACCAATGATGATGACATCCGTTTCTGTGTAAGGAGAACTGTTCGTCATGAAAGACCCCACATTATCAGACAGCCGCCAGGCGGCTAATTATGAGTCTATTGAGCCACAGTCTTTAGGGGTATTGTTTGATAAGGAACAAAAACGAACCAAAAACGAAAGTAACATGGTGTTTAAAAACCATGATTGTGATCAAAGTCACAGGTAATTTGTCATTACCAGTTTCAAAATGTTAACCAATCGCTCAAAATTGCCGCCGCTTTCATATAACTGTAACAAATGCGCCATCACTCACAGATAAGTTACGCAAATTTATCTAGCATGGCGCTCGTTATGGAACATAAACGACAGTCGCTTTGCTATTTAGCTAGCGAATACCGTTTAACCACCGGATAGATACCAGGCTATCCCGGAGTCAAAAAAACAACAAAAAGCCATCGGAGGCACTCATGTTGAGTATTTTTAAGCCCGCGCCACATGTGGCAAGGCTCCCCGCAGACCAGGTTGACCCCACATACCGCCGCTTACGCTGGCAAATCTTCATGGGTATCTTCTTCGGTTACGCTGCCTACTATTTGGTACGTAAAAACTTTACTCTGGCCATGCCGTATTTGATCGAACAAGGATTCTCGCGCGGGGATCTGGGTTTCGCACTATCCGGTATTTCTATTGCTTATGGTTTCTCAAAGTTCATCATGGGTTCGGTTTCTGACCGGTCTAACCCACGAGTATTTCTCTCTGCCGGTTTGATTCTCTCTGCGGCCGTGATGCTGTTTATGGGCTTTGTGCCATGGGCAACATCCAGTATCGCCATAATGTTTGTGCTGCTGTTCCTGTGCGGCTGGTTCCAGGGGATGGGGTGGCCGCCATGTGGCCGTACCATGGTGCACTGGTGGTCGAAGAAAGAACGCGGCGGAATTGTTTCCATTTGGAACTGCGCCCATAACGTGGGTGGCGGTTTGCCGCCATTGCTGTTCCTGCTGGGGATGGCCTGGTTCAATGACTGGAAAGCCGCACTCTATATGCCTGCTTTTGGTGCCATTTTGGTGGCATTAATTGTCTTTGGTCTGATGCGTGATACTCCTCAATCCGTGGGCTTGCCACCCATTGAAGAGTACAAAAACGACTACCCAGATGACTACACCAAAGAAGCCGAAGAAGAGCTGACCGCCAAGCAAATCTTTATGCAGTATGTATTCCCTAACAAATTGCTGTGGTATATCGCCATTGCTAACGTTTTTGTTTATTTACTGCGTTACGGCATCCTCGACTGGTCACCGACCTACCTGAAAGAAGTGAAACACTTCGCGCTGGATAAATCCTCATGGGCTTATTTCCTGTATGAATACGCTGGTATTCCAGGAACACTGCTGTGCGGTTGGATGTCCGACAAAGTGTTTAAAGGCAACCGTGGTGCCACCGGTGTGTTCTTTATGACGTTAGTGACTATCGCCACCATTGTTTACTGGCTGAACCCAGTCGGGAACCCCGGTATCGATATGGCGTGTATGATCACTATCGGCTTCCTGATTTATGGCCCGGTCATGTTGATTGGTTTACATGCCCTTGAATTAGCGCCGAAAAAAGCGGCCGGTACCGCAGCAGGTTTCACCGGTTTATTCGGTTATCTGGGCGGCTCGGTCGCGGCCAGTGCTATCGTCGGTTATACCGTTGACTACTTCGGTTGGGACGGTGGCTTTATGGTGATGATTGGCGGCAGTATCTTAGCGGTGTTGTTGTTGCTCGTGGTGATGCTTAGTGAGAAAAAACATCACGAAGAGATGGCGAGAAAGCAGGATTTATAAGTTTCGCTAGTTAAGTTATACCTGGGCTGTGCCGTTATCTATGGATTAATAGCGACACGGCCTTTTTCATACCCTGAAATTGATAAATGGAGCACTATCAATGCAAACCCACATAAAATCACTGGTAGCGAGTATGATTTTGGCATCTTCAGTCGCTGGTATGGCCTACGCGGCAGAGTCACCTACGGCGGAAAAATCTCCCCTCACCAAACCCTCAGCCGATAAAGTGGTTATCGCGCACCGCGGTGCCAGTGGCTACTTGCCTGAGCATTCGCTGCCCGCCAAGGCCATGGCCTATGCGCAAGGTGCTGATTACCTTGAACAAGATTTGGTGATGACCAAAGATAATGAGTTAGTGGTGCTGCATGACCATTATCTCGACCGCGTGACAGATGTCGCCGAGCGCTTCCCAGACCGCGCCCGTAAAGATGGCCGCTATTACGCCATTGACTTCACTTTACCGGAAATCAAGTCACTGAAATTTACCGAAGGCTTTGATATTGGTAAAGATGGTAACAAAGTACAGAGCTACCCGGGCCGTTTCCCCATGGGCAAATCTGACTTCCGTGTACACACTTTCCAGGAAGAGATTGAATTTGTTCAGGGGCTGAATCATTCAACCGGTAAAAACATCGGTATCTATCCTGAAATCAAAGCACCATGGTTCCATAAACAGGAAGGGAAAGATATTTCCACCAAAGTGCTGGAAGTATTGAAACAGTACGGTTACACCACCAAAGGCGATAAAGTTTATCTGCAATGCTTTGATGCCAATGAATTAAAGCGCATCAAGAATGAGTTGGAACCGAAGATGGGCATGAACCTGAAACTGGTTCAACTGGTGGCTTATACCGACTGGAACGAAACCTACGAGCAGAAACCTGATGGTCAGTGGGTTAATTATAGCTATGACTGGATGTTCAAACCCGGCGCGATGAAACAGGTGGCACAGTATGCTGACGGCATCGGCCCTGACTATCATATGCTGGTCGTGGAGACTTCAACACCGGATAACATCAAGCTGACCGGGATGGTCAAAGATGCGCACGCTAATAATATGATGGTGCATCCATACACCATTCGTGCGGATAAGCTGCCGAAATACGCCACGGATGTGAATCAGCTGTTCGATATTATCTATAATCAGGCTGGGGTTGACGGAGTCTTCACCGACTTCCCGGATAAAGGTGTGCAGTTCCTGCAAAAACAGGGGCAACACCAGTAAGTGAGTTGTCTGAAATAACTGAATAAAATGGCGCACAATGCAACTGTGCGCCACGTTATTATTAATAGAAATATTTTATTTATCAGTCCCTAAGAACATTTTTCGCAAATAATGGGGGACTGCATCATCAGCATTCGAACCAATAACTTCCAGATTCGGCAACATATCTTTCAGGCGCTGATGGGCATCGCGCATAATGCAGCCCTTGCCCGCCATAGACAGCATTTCCAAATCATTCATCCCATCGCCAAATGCGATGCATTCTTTCAATGAATAGCCAATGATTTTCGCCACTTGCTCAAGCGCATGGCCTTTGGAAACACCACCGCCCATCACTTCCAGGCAGGTTGGGAAGGAGAAACTGACATTCACTCGATCGCCCCAACGCGCATTGATGGCTTCTTCCAAAATCAATAACTTATCGTGATCTTCGCAGGTGAAATAAACCTTACATACCCCATCTGTCGGCAACAATGCCGGTTCAAACACCTGATACTTGAACACCGATTCGCGGAAAAACTCTTCCTGTGCGGGGCTTTCGCGGTTCATGTACCATTCATCATTCAGATAGACGTTGGTCAGAATATCAGGATTGTAATGTTCGATATTGTACAAATCACGCGCAATATCCGCATCAAGGTTATGACTGAAAATCAGCTCCCCGGCGGTGTTGTGCACGCGCGCGCCATTGGAGGTAATCATAAAAGCGCTGATTTCCAGGTTGTCACGGATTTGCGCGACATCAATATGGTGGCGGCCAGTCGCGAACACAAAGTGCACATCACGCTGCGTCAGCAGCTTAAGTGTCTCTTTGGTATAAGGCGTCAGAATATGGTCAGGTGATAGCAGAGTGCCATCTAAATCGGAAGCAACAACATGATACATAGCGGTATGTTCTAACCTCTGGTGACGTCGGGGTTTAAGGGCCGACGGATTGTTTTATGTTGCAGACAATATTTTATGTTGCAAAGAAGGTTAATATTGCGCAAAAAAGTGCAATATTGCGCTTAACGCCTCGGCACGCAGGGTGTCCCGCTCGAACAGGATCTCATGGCGTGCGCCTTTAATTAACTTAGGCTGCCCCCCTTCACAAGGGTGCCCCGCCAGAGTCATTGCCTGAGAAAATGCATCTTGGGCCGGGTTATGTACCACCCGATCCTCACTGGCCTGTAATAACAGAACCGGTGTCGTAATTTTGTCTGCTTGGGCGATAATTTGCTCCCCCACCAGCAGGCTTTCACGAATCCAATGATAGGTTGGCCCACCAACGCGGATTTCAGGAGTATCAGCATATTGGCGCAGATAGCGGCGATAGCGCTCGCGGCTATGAGTCAGCATATTGACCAGATAGGGTAGCGGCCGCCACTGGCCGGTGCCTATCGCGTAATAATCCCGCAGTTTTTGGTGCCCCTCCGCCCAGTCAACAATCTGGTGAGCCAGCCAGCCCGGCATCGGCAAATGGATGCCAAACATAGGAGCACAGAGCGCCACAGCATCAAACGCGGTTGGCTCGCTGGCCAAAAAACGCGTCAGAATCGCGCCGCCCATAGAGTGGGCCAGTGCAAAACGAGACTCATAATGGCTATCGGTAATTTCGCGCCGCACGAGCTGCGCAAAATCCTGAATATAATCGTCAAATTTTACCACATGCCCGCGATGATGATCCGCCAGCATCCGCCCAGATCGGCCCTGACCACGATGATCCAACACTATAACATCATAGCCTTGCTGAAAGAGATCATAAGCCACTTCAGGATATTTGACGTAACTTTCAATGCGGCCAGGCACCACGACCACCACGCGAGTATGCTGTGGCGCGCAAAAACGGACATAGCGAATAGGGATATTATCAACCCCGATAAACTCATCTTCCTCCCGCTGCTGCCAGAAATCTAACAATGGGCCGTTAACAAAAGCAGCAAACTGCTCCTCGCGGGTCAACCAGTTATTCATATGATTATCTAACGGCATAACGTCGCTCGCTGTTCAGTGAACAAATAGTCATTCTGTGAGCCATAGCACAACTATTAGCAATAGAGTATTGTGGCATAAATTTACGCATTCAGGGAACTTTGCCAATGACCTTAGACTGGTGGTTAACTTATCTGCTGACGACACTTATCCTCAGTCTGTCCCCCGGTTCAGGTGCAATTAACACCATGAGTACCGCCATTAGCCATGGTACGCGCGGAGTGGTTGCCTCAATCTGCGGATTACAGCTTGGCCTCGCGGTGCATATTGTGCTGGTCGGTGTCGGCCTTGGCGCACTGATTTCACAATCGCTACTGGCATTTGAAATATTAAAATGGCTTGGTGCGGCTTACTTAATCTGGCTTGGCATTCAACAATGGCGCGCTGCGGGGGCATTAGACCTGCATGCACTGGCGAACAGTATGCCACGGCGCAAACTGTTTAAACGCGCGGTGTTTGTTAACCTGACGAATCCGAAAAGTATTGTTTTTCTGGCCGCGCTATTCCCGCAATTTGTGCTGCCACATCAACCGCAGGTGGCGCAATATCTGATTCTTGGTTGCACCAGTGTGATTGTCGATATCATTGTGATGATTGGCTATGCCACTCTGGCAACACGAATTGCTGGCTGGATTAAATCACCGCAGCAAATGAAATTATTAAATCGGATCTTTGGTGGCTTATTTATGCTGGTCGGCGCGCTACTGGCCACCGCCCGCAAAGTATAAAACAGCCGGACACGCCCCAACTGAGTCACTCGTCAGTTGGGAAATGCATTAGCGCGACAATATCAGGTGGATGCCAAAACCGGCGAATAGCACCCCGGCCAAGCCATCAATCCATTTGGCTAGCCGCTGATAACCACGGCGCATCACTGGCAGGGCAAAAACACAGGCCACAATGCTGAACCACACGAAAGTTTCGGCCACAATCAGGACAAATAAGCCCCAGCGCGCGCCAGCACTGACATTGTCGCCAACAAACAGTGAAAATACGCTGCCGAAATAGATAACCGCTTTAGGGTTAGATAAATTAGTCAGAAAACCGCGCAAGAAAGTCCGGCCACGCGAGGCAAGCACAACCGGCATCTCATCCTCTGGAGCCGCGCGTTTGGCGCGAGCGGATTTCAGCAATTGCCACCCCATCCAGCACAGATATAGCCCACCACCAACCATAATAATTTCGTGCAACCACGCCATTTTCTGCAAGATGAGATTTAGCCCCATCAATGCCACGCCAGCCCAGATAACAATCCCCAGCGAAATCCCCACCACCCCCATCATCGCTTCGCGGCGCGAACGGCTGGCCGCAGTTTGCGAGACAAAAAAGAAATCAGGCCCTGGGCTCATCAAAGCCACCAAGTGCACCAGCGCGACAGTCAGAAATAGCATTAGCATGAAGAATTTCTCTCTACAGGAAAGGCGACCTATTAGTCGTCATTATTATCTACGTGGTCGCGGATCATCGCCATAAACGGTGCGCCAAAGCGCTCCAGTTTACGTTGCCCCACGCCATTGACACTCAATAGTTCGCTGGCGGTGATCGGCATTTGCTCAGCCATCTCCAGCAAAGTGGCATCGTTAAACACCACATAAGGCGGAATATTGCCCTCATCAGCAATAGATTTGCGCAACTTGCGTAATTTGGCGAACAACTTGCGATCGTAATTGCCACCATAGGATTTTTGATTGGCGCTGCTGCGCTCTTTCAAGCTCTGAATACGCGGCACCGCCAACTGCAATGGCAATTCAGCGCGCAATACCGGGCGTGCCGCTTCCGTCAATTGCAAGGCGGAAAACAGGGCAATATTTTGACTCAATAATCCAAGGTGAATCAGTTGGCGCAACACACTGACCCAGTGCTCATGGCTTTGCTCGCGACCAATGCCATACACGGATAACTTGTCATGGCCCAATTCACGAATGCGCTGATTATTAGCCCCACGCAGTACCTCGACGATATACCCCAGACCAAAGCGCTGCCCGACTCGATACACACACGACAGTGCTTTTTGTGCATCCGCCAGCCCATCGTAGCGCTTGGGCGGATCAAGGCAGATATCGCAGTTACCACAAGATTGCTGTTTGCCCTCACCAAAATAGTTCAGCAAAACCAATCGGCGGCAAGTTTGCGCTTGTGCAAAAGCGCCCATCGCATTGAGTTTATGCCGCTCAATATCTTGCTGTGCGCCTGCCGGCTTCTCTTCCAGACAGCGGCGCAACCACGCCATATCGGCCGGGTCATACAGCAACATGGCCTCCGCGGGTAAGCCATCACGCCCAGCACGGCCGGTTTCTTGATAGTAAGACTCGATAGTGCGCGGAATGTCAAAGTGCACCACAAAGCGCACGTTGGGTTTGTTAATCCCCATGCCGAATGCCACGGTGGCGACCACCACTTGCAAATCATCGCGCTGAAAGGCTTCTTGCACCTGTGCGCGCCGCTCATTGTCCAGCCCGGCATGGTAGGCCGCGACACTCAAGCCACGGCTTTGCAAACGGGCGGTGGTGTCTTCCACTTTTGCCCGGCTATTGCAGTAAATAATGCCACTCTTGCCGCGCTGGTCTTGAACAAAACGCCACAGTTGATCAAGCGGTTTGAATTTCTCGACCAAGGTGTAGCGAATATTGGGGCGGTCAAAGCTGCTGACCTGAATCAAGGGCTTGTCCAGATTGAGCAAGCGCACGATATCACCGCGCGTCGCTTCATCCGCCGTGGCGGTCAGTGCAATGACCGGTAAATTGGGAAAATGTTGCTTTAGCTGGCCAAGGGCTCGATATTCCGGGCGGAAATCATGGCCCCATTGGGAGATGCAATGCGCCTCATCCACAGCCAATAGCGCTGGCCGCCACTGATGCAGTTGGTCAAGAAAGCTCTCCATGACCAGCCGTTCTGGGGCGATATACAGCAGTTTAATCTGGCCGCTGCGACACCCATCCATCACCGCCAATTGCTGCTCGCGTGTTTGCGACGAGTTCAAGCACCCCGCCCCCACGCCATAGGCCAGCAGTTGGTCGACTTGGTCTTTCATTAGAGAGATTAAGGGGGAGACCACCAGTGTTAAGCCATCCGTCACCAGGGCCGGAATCTGATAACACAAGGATTTACCCCCACCCGTTGGCATCACGACCAAACAGTCTTGCCCTGATAAGGTGGCATTGATAATTTCTTGTTGTCCGGGCCGGAATTGCTGGTAGCCGAAAGTATCGCGCAATACCTTCTCTGCCAGTAACTCCCGATTTATCACTGCTGCGGTTGACACACTTTTCCCCAACTATGAGATCTACACAGGCCGGCTAACCGGCCTGTATCTAAAACTTTTCTAACGCCGGATGACGTTAAAGGACATCATTCAACATGATACCCACACCTACCCGTGTTTGCCTAAAGTTATAGTCAATCATTGACTCACCATAGCCACTAAACACTTGGGTATAGAAACGTACGTGTTTCGTGATGGGGTAGCTCCAGCCCATTTCAGCGCCGCCGTAACCGGTATTCCAGTTATAGCGCCCATCAATACTGAACACACTTTCCCCCAAGGCATAACCGACTTTCAGACGGTAATAACCCATATATTTGGTGATATCTGGATTATCGTCTTTGCCATCACTTTCAGGAATACGATACCAAGGCTTCAGGTCAATTTCCAAGTTACCGCGTTGTGCCATCAGGCGAGTATAAACACGATCCCAGCTACGTGATGTTGGGTCTGCCTTGCCATTAGACTGGTGGTTAAAACCAAATTCCACTTCGCGGAATGTCCAGCCCGCCAGTTCATAATCGGTCGCCCATGCTAGGAACAGTTGAGGTTCATAGTTGGTTTCACGAAATGGCGAGGACTCGTCACTGTTAGATGCCTGCCACCAGGAACGTTGAGTATAAGACGCCCCCAGCAGTGAGTTATCACCCGCAATACCACGCCAGATAGGGAAACCTAAACTGAGTTGGAATTTAACTTCATCTTTCTTGGCATTTTCAGCCCAATCATAAGCGCTTATCGCCTCTTTATTGATGTCGCTGGTATAGGTGTACAGCAAATAGTTTGTTTCATATGGATAAAGCAAGAACGGGTTATCGTGATCCTGCAACATCGCCGCAATAATACTGCCCCGCACCGTCGGTGCGTCATGAATCTTCTCTACCGTTGCTTCTTCTGCCTGTGCCAACGTCGGCACCAACAATAAAGCGATTAAAACCCGCCAAAATCTACCCATCATTCCCCCATCACCTTACGAATTATTTCTATTTGTAATGAAAACAGCTCATTCTACACACAAATGTTATCTGGGATTAGTGTTGTTTATATTTATGATTTAACGACTGGAAATCAACAAAATAGGAGCATAAAATAAACAAACTAATAACATGAGAAATTATCTTTTAAGAGACAAAAAATGCCTGTTACCCCGTTAACTCTGGAGAGCGCTCGCAACCTCATCGGTGAAATTTTCGTTTATCACATGCCATTTAATCGTGAATTAGGATTAAAATTAACTCGTTTCGAGCAAGATTATGCTGAAATTACTTTTGATAATAGTGACAAACTGGTTGGCAATATCGCGCAACGCATTTTACACGGTGGTGTTATTGCCGCGGTACTGGATGTTGCGGCGGGTTTAGTGTGTGTCGGGAACAGCTTAGTGCGCCATGAGCCGTTAATCCAAGAACAACTGCAAATGAAGCTGGCAAAAATGGGGACAATTGACCTGCGAGTCGACTATTTACGCCCTGGCAGGGGGGAGCACTTTATTGCCAGCAGCCGTATTTTACGTAGTGGTAATAAGGTCTCAGTTGCCAGAGTTGAGCTGCATAATGAGAGCCAAATGCATATCGCCAGCGCAACCGCGACCTATCTGGTTGGCTGATGTGATTGACAGCGGTGATGATTAGTCGCTCGAAGTTAAGTACACTCACCGCATCTCCTTTCTTGTTCTGAGCCACACCATGGATAAACAACGAACCCGTCAGGGCATTTTCTTTGCTCTGGCCGCCTATTTTATTTGGGGTATCGCCCCCGCTTACTTCAAACTCATCCAACAGGTGCCGGCTGATGAAATTTTGACTCATCGGATTATCTGGTCATTTTTCTTTATGCTGATTCTGCTGACTGTCAGCCGTAATTGGCCGCAGGTTCGCAGTGCCTGTAGACATCGTAAACGCCTACTTTTGCTGGCTGTCACCGCCGTATTAATTGCCAGTAACTGGTTATTGTTCATTTGGGCGGTCAACCACAACCATATGTTGGAGGCCAGTCTGGGTTACTTTATCAACCCATTGGTCAATGTGTTATTTGGTATGCTATTTCTTGGCGAACGTTTTCGCCGCATGCAATGGGTCGCGGTGGCACTGGCATTCGGCGGGGTGTTAATTCAGCTGTGGCAATTTGGTTCACTGCCAGTGATTGGTCTGGGTCTGGCGATTACCTTTGCACTATATGGCTTGATACGCAAAAAACTGGGGATTGATGCCCAAACAGGGATGTTGGTGGAAACCATGTGGTTGCTGCCCATCGCGGCAGTCTATCTGTTCTTTATTGCCGACAGCCCAACTAGCCACATGGGGGCAAATGCCTGGTCATTGAATCTTCTATTAGCTGCAGCGGGGGTGATTACCACGATTCCGCTGCTGTTCTTCACTGCCGCCGCCACCCGTTTACGGCTATCGACCTTGGGCTTCTTCCAGTATTTGGGGCCGACATTGATGTTTATTCTGGCGGTCACTTTCTATGGTGAAACTATCGGCAACGATAAAATGGTGACTTTCGCCTTTATCTGGGCGGCGCTGTTGCTGTTCACCTTGGATGCGCTCTATACCCAGCGCAAGTTGCGCACTTAGCCATTATTGTCACCCAAGCACTGGAGTTGCAGCTCACCCCTGCAACTCCAAGCCCCAAGACTAGAGCCAATTTTTGCGTTTGAAATAGAGATACGGAGCCAAACCGGCAACAATCATCAAACTTATCGCCGCCGGATAGCCAAATGACCAAGTCAGCTCCGGCATAAACTCAAAGTTCATCCCGTAACTGGATGCCACCAATGTTGGCGGCAGAAAGACCACCGACACGACCGAGAAAATCTTGATGATACGGTTCTGTTCAATATTGATAAAACCCATCGCCGCTTGCATCAGGAAGTTAACTTTCTGGAATAGAGATTCATTATGCGGCAACAGGGACTCGATATCCCGCAGTACCTCACGAGCCTGCTCCAGCTGGCCACTTGGCAAGCGGGCCTTGCGTACTAAGAAATTCAGCGCCCGCTGGGTATCCATCAAACACAGCCGCACTTTCCAGCCAATATCTTCCTGTTCTGCCAACGTCGAGAGGGCCGCATCATATTCATCACCCTGCTGGCCTTCCATGATAACGCGGCTCAAGGCTTCCAGGTCACTGTAAATGTTCTCGATTTCGTCCGCCAACTGTTCAATTTTGGTTTCAAACAAGTCCAGCAGCAATTCATAAGCATTGCCATCAACCAGTGTCTGGTTGCGCGCGCGCATCCGATACAAACGGAAGGCCGGTAATTCGCGTTCGCGCAGGGTATAAAGGCGGCCATCGCGGATGGTAAATGCCACGGTCGAGTTACCAGCATGATCTTCAGCATCTTCGTAATAGAAGAAGGAGTGGATATGCAGGCCATCCTCGTCTTCAAAAAATCGCGCCGAAGCTTCGATATCGTCCAACTCTGGCCGGGTCGCCAGACTTTGCCCGAGTTCATTCTGGACGCGCTCCCGCTCACCCTCTTCTGGCTCGACTAAATCGACCCAAAGTGAGGTAGTCAGGTCATCTGATTCATCCAGCTCCAAACGGGATAAGCGATTGTTACTTAATTTAAATGCGCTCAGCATGTGCCAAAACTCCCTTGCGGTGATGGATAGGGGAAACGCATTGAAGCACAGAAACAGGTGAGTATTGAAATACCGTTTGTTTCAGACCATAAGGAGATCTGACTCACAGCGACGGTTTAACGAGGTCGCTGACAACCACGAAGGCTATCAGCGAATAAGAGGATAGCCTTAGAAGTTGCACCATATGAACAGGTTATTGAGCCAGTATCTACTGGGTGTGTCCAAGGCGAATGTCCTCATCAAGAATAGTGCGCGCATGTTACGCCGAGAAGAAAAAGGCTGTCAACCGGTTAAAAGATGTTAATTCGTGAGGACAATTTTTCGTGCTGAGCGGCAAGATTTTTTATCTGGCAGCACGCGATAATAAAGTCGGTAAATTCCTCCCCAACATCACCCTGTTTACGCTAGATTAGCCTTAGCCACTCTTAAGGATATTTAGCCACAATGAAGCAAATTACCCAGCAATCGCTGATGCAACTGAGCCAGCAAGCCCAACAATCACCGCGTCAACGGGCCAATCTCAACTTCCATCCGCAACTCGATGATGCCATACAACGCCTGGCTATCGCGATGGAGCCACAGACCTATGTCCGCCCTCATCGTCACCCCCATACATGGGAATTACTGACTGCATTACAAGGCAACTTTATCGTGCTGTTATTTGATGAGGGCGGCAAAGTGACACAGCGGGCAATGTTGGGCCAAGACACCGCTATTCTGGAAATCCCCGCCAATGTATGGCACGCCGTGCTGTCACTGGAAAAAGGGGCGGTTATTTTTGAAGTGAAACACGGCCCTTATCAGCCAGTGGCTCGTGAAGATTTGGCCCATTGGTCACCGGCGGAGGGCGAACCTGAAGTCAATCAAATGATGGCATGGTATGCCGTGGCCGATATTGGGGCAACATTATCACCAATAATGTCATAAAAAACCGAAGCCAACTTCGGCTTCGGTTTTGTGTATCCTGCATCTTTATTTCGCCGATGACTTAGCAAAATGCACAAACAGGCTTTCCCTAGGTATTGGCAAAATAATCAACGTTTTATATTTTTAAACTGCTTAGTGGTGTCCGTCAGTGCGATTTCTGTCGGTAACCGCTCCATTGAGCTGGCCCCATAGAAACCATCACATTGCGGACAATTATCCATGATGTATTGAGCATCTGCTGGGGTCGAAATCGGCCCGCCGTGGCACAGCACAATAATATCTTCGCGCACTGTTTTTGCCGCTGCGGCCCACGCATTAATCAGAGGAACACAATCCGCCAGCTTCAGGGCGGTATCAGCGCCAATATTGCCGCCGGTGGTCAACCCCATGTGAGGAACAATGATATCGGCCCCCGCTTGCGTCATCGCGACAGCATCTGCAGCACTGAAAACATACGGCGTCGTCAGCAGGTCTTTTTCGTGGGCAAGACGAATCATATCCACTTCCAAACCATAGCCCATGCCGGTTTCTTCCAGATTGGCGCGGAAATTACCGTCGATTAAGCCGACGGTTGGGAAATTCTGTACCCCCGAAAAGCCCAAGTCCTTCAATTGATCCAAAAAGTGGTCAAACTGGCAGAAAGGGTCAGTGCCGTTAACCCCGGCCAATACCGGCGTTTTTTTGACGACGGGCAGCACTTCTTTGGCCATATCGACTACAATTTCATTCGCATTGCCATATGCCAGCAAACCCGCCAGCGACCCCCGCCCCGCCATACGATAGCGGCCGGAGTTATAGATAACGATTAAATCAATACCGCCAGCTTCTTCACATTTAGCCGACAGCCCCGTCCCCGCACCACCGCCGATAATCGGCTCACGGCGGGCAATCATTTCCCGGAATTTGGCCAATATGGCCTGGCGTTGAAATTTTGGCATCTGCTTCTCCACGAATAAAATGGCCCTAATGGGATGGGCTCTTTGCTATTTCTTTAAAGTTTTCTACTGCTGCTTGGGCAAACTGCGGGTCATTAATATTGAATGGATAGTGCACCAAGCGGCGTTTTTCAGTTTGAATCACGGTGTCTTCCAGCGTACGGATAAAGGCGCTGAGTGCTTTTTCATCCCAGAAAGGTTGGCCTGGCGCATCTAATGCCGAGAACCCACCCGTTGGAATTAAGAAACGCACTTCTCCCTGGCAACGATTTAATTTCTCGCCAATCCAGCGCGCCATTTGGATATTCTCTTGTTCAGTGGTGCGCATCAGTGTGACTTGCGCATTGTGCTTATAAAATAAGCGATCTGCATATTTCGCCGGAATAGTCGCCGGGCTACCAAAATTGACCATATCTAATGCGCCACAGGAACCGACATAAGGAATATTGGTGTGAGCAATAGCATCAAATCTTTCTGGCCCGCAGGCCAATACACCATCAAATAACCAGTCGCAGACTTCAGTAGTGGTCAGATCCAGCGCTCCGGCCAGCAAACCGCTTTCGGCCAATTTCTCCATGGCTTTGCCGCCACTGCCGGTGGCGTGGAACACCAGACAATCATATTCTGCCGATAGCGCAGCGCTAACCGCCTGAATACAGGGGGTGGTGACCCCAAACATCGTCAAACCCAGCGCGGGTTTGTCATCAGCGGCTAGCTCTTCTTTGGCAAAATAAACCGCACCGGCAATTTGATGGGCTGCATTACTCAATACGCGGCGGGAAATGCGGTTTAGGCCAGCAATATCAGTGACTGAATACATCATGGCGATATCACTCGCGCCGATGTAACCGGAAACATCACCGGAAGCCATAGTTGACACCATCAGTTTAGGAATACCGATGGGCAAACTTTGCATCGCGGGCGTAATCAGTGCCGTACCGCCAGATCCGCCGAGCCCTAGCAGGGCAGCGACATCATCACGGCTAGCAATAAAATGTTCAAAAGCCAGCGCCATCGCACTTATCGCCCGGCCCCGGTCACCACAGAAAACTGCCTGATGCCCATCCGGATGATGGCTTGCCACCATTTCTGCCGTGATATCTGTGCCGCTGGCGTGTTTACCCTCTTTCGTCGATAAATCAACTGTGACCGTCGTTAGCCCGGTTGCTTTAATCAAGTCACTGACATAAGCCAGTTCTGCGCCTTTGGTATCTGTCGTGGTAGCAATATAAATATGACGAGGCATCTGAACATCCTTCTATGAATGCGGAATGTCACAAAAAATTAAGCCGCTCACTGCATTTTGTTGGGAATTGATTTTTGGCTTACTGCCCAATAATGAAGCAAGTTGGTTAAGATGGGATCATATTGAGACTGCCGTATCATTTACGCAAAGAGCACAGTTTAAATATGAGACTGTAGTCTCAAAATTAGTTGGGATACCGCGTGCTTTCATGGCGATTTGTGCAGGCGGTTTGTTATAGTGGGCACAAATACAATCTGCAGCCCTGGAGTGACCGTGAATAATCAGGATAAACAGGAAAGCGCCTCTCCATCGTTGACCACCATTAGGGCCAGAACCCGGCGGTTACTTATCGACACCGCGATGTCGATGTATGAGCAAGGGGCGTTTCCATCAATCACCGAAGTGGCAAATGCGGCTCAACTTTCCCGTGCTACAGCTTACCGTTATTTTCCGACGCAAAGTGCGCTGGTCTCTGCCATGGTCGATGAAAGCCTTGGGCCAATACTGGAATGGCAGCCGACTCAGCCCGATGCACGCCAACGCATTGCTGAATTACTGTCTTTTGCTTATCCGCGGATGTTGCAACACGAAGGAGTGCTACGAGCCGCGCTGCATTTATCCTTAGAACAATGGGCCAACAACCGTAGTCATCCCAATAATGATGAAAAGTTAGTCCGTGGCAACCGTAAGCGGCTGTTAAAATTGGCGGTTGAGCCATTGGAAGGGAAGCTGGAGCCGGAAGCACTGCAAAGAGTGATCCATGCCTTTTCATTAATTTATGGGTCAGAAGTTTTTATGGTGCTAAAAGATATTTGGCATTTGGATGAGGCTGGTATTCAGGATGTCACTCAGTGGATGGGTAAGGCCATTTTATTGCAGGCGGAGGCCGACGTGCGCCAAGCCGCCCAAGATGAAAGTGAAAGCCGCTAATCTCGCTGCGGCGCAGGGCCGCAGGGTAAATTTAGACCGCCTCTAACCTGGCATAAGCAGCCACCAGCCACTTAATCCCCTCGCCGGGGAAAGCCACCTGTAACCGGCTGTGTTCACCACTGCCCTCTAGATTAACGATAGTGCCCTCGCCAAACTTAGGGTGACGGACTCGTTGACCCAGTGAGAAGCCACTGTCATTTTCATTCATCGGCGTGCCCATGCTGCGGTGGTTTACTGGACGAGAGACCGTCGCACGTAACCGCACTTCTTCGACACACTCCTGCGGCAATTCGCCGATAAAACGTGATGGCCGATGATTCACTTCTTTGCCATACAGACGACGGCTCTCCGCATAGCAAAGAGTGAGTTTCTGCATAGCACGGGTCAGCCCCACATAGGCCAACCGGCGCTCTTCCTCCAAACGCCCGCCCTCATCCAGTGACATCTGGCTGGGGAACATGCCCTCTTCCATACCCACTATGAATACCTGTGGGAACTCCAACCCTTTTGCTGAATGGAGCGTCATCAGCTGCACCGCATCCTGATAGGCATCGGCCTGCCCCTCTCCGGCCTCCAGTGCCGCATGAGAGAGAAATGCCTGTAATGGCATCAGATCCTGATCTTCGTCCTGATAGCTATATTGGCGAGTCGCATTCACCAGTTCTTCAAGGTTCTCAATCCGTGCCTGACCTTTTTCGCCTTTCTCCTGCTCATACATCGCCCATAAACCGGAGTCACGAATCACTCGGTCAGTTTGCACATGCAGCGGCATATCAGCGGTTTCATGTGCCAGTGAATCCACCAGCTCGACAAAACGTTGCAGCGCCGAAGCCGCACGGCCCGCCAGCACCTGCTCCTGCAACATAGCGCGAGTTGACTGCCACAAGGTTAATTGGCGATCACGGGCCGTGTGGCGAATAACATCTAAAGTGCGATCGCCAATACCACGCGTTGGCGTATTAACCACCCGCTCAAAAGCCGCATCATCATTGCGATTGGAAATTAAGCGCAAATAAGCCAATGCATCTTTAATTTCCTGGCGTTCGAAGAAGCGCTGACCACCATATATGCGGTATGGCATCGCGGTCTGTAATAAGGCCTCTTCCAGCACGCGCGATTGGGCATTACTGCGATACAAAATGGCGCAATCATTCAGCGCGCCACCGCTATCCTGCCAAGCTTTAATGCGGTTCACGACAAAACGAGCTTCATCCAATTCATTAAAGGCGCAATAGAGTGAGATGGGTTCACCCTCAGCGCCATCAGTCCACAGGTTTTTCCCCATGCGGCCATCATTATTGGCAATCAAAGTATTCGCCGCGGTCAGGATGTTGCTGGTCGAGCGGTAATTTTGTTCCAACCGGATGGTTTCAGCACCGGGGAAATCTTTCAGGAAACGCTGGATATTTTCCACCTGCGCCCCGCGCCAACCATAGATTGACTGGTCATCGTCGCCGACAATCATCACATTGGAGCGATCCCCTGCCAGCAGGCGAATCCAGGCGTATTGGATGTTATTGGTATCCTGGAACTCATCCACCAGAATGTTGGTAAAGCGCTCGCGATAATGATTCAGAATGTGCGGCTTATTCAGCCACAACTCATGCGCGCGCAATAATAGCTCGGCAAAATCCACTAAACCCGCGCGGTCACAAGCCTCCTGATAGGCTTGGTAGATACGCAGCCACGTGGCTTCGACCGGGTTGCCGTAGCTCTCAATATGCTGTGGGCGGAGCCCTTCATCTTTTTTGCCGTTGATATACCACATTGCTTGACGCGGCGGCCATTGTTTCTCGTCTAAATTCAATGCCTTAACCAGCCGCTTCAATAAACGCAGTTGGTCGTCGCTGTCAAGGATTTGGAAATCCTGTGGCAGATTGGCGTCCATGTGATGAGCGCGCAGCAACCGATGCGCCAGACCGTGGAAAGTGCCAATCCACATCCCGCCCTGGCTGGTGCCAATCAAATGCTCAATGCGGTGGCGCATTTCAGCCGCCGCTTTATTGGTAAAGGTGACGGCGATAATGGAGTACGGCGAGGCATTTTCTACCGATAACAGCCAAGCAATACGGTGCACCAGCACCCGAGTTTTACCACTGCCCGCACCGGCCAGTACCAACAGGTTGCAACGTGGTGCGGCCACGGCTTCGCGTTGTTTTTCATTCAGGCTGTCGAGCAGGTCAGAGACGTCCATAGGCACCGTTTATCGGGTAAGGGAAAATAGCTTAATCGCCGGTTATCCGACTATTTTACCACCATTCCACTGTGAATTTATACAGAGTTATTGTGAAGGATTATAGCAATGCTGTCAGGGAAGCCAACTGCGCAATCTCAATATGTGGCAATAACCGGCTATCACGGGCGGTCATCAGGTTTTGTTGCCGGTCGTTAATCCAGCATGCTTGCATGCCGCAACGTAACGAACCGGCGACATCAGTGGTTAAATCATCACCGACATGCAAAATATGTTTCAGCGGTATATCCAGGTGATTGGCCGCCTTATGGTACATATCACGGAAAGGTTTGGCGCGGCCATGGGGGCCAGAGCGCAACACAAACTGGAAGTAACTGTCCAAACCACAGGCTTTGGGGTCAGCATTGCCATTAGTGATAGCCACCAATGGATAATGTTCGGCTAATGCGCTCAGCGTGTCATGGGTGGCCGGCGGCACATAAATACGGCTGCGCCATAGGGCAAAATTTTCCATGGCTGCATTGGCGCCACATTGCGCTTCTGACTTACTCAGGCCATGGCGCATCAGGCCCAGCTCGATTGCCTGCCAGCGCCACTGAGTGACGTCGTGATAAATATCAGGATCTTGCGCCAGTAATTCACGGCGAAAACCATGTAAATCAGCGGCTTGTAACTGTGCCAAATTGGGGTGGTACTGCTGTAAAAATGCCACAGATTCCTGTTCTGTTCGGGAGATTACCGGCCGATTGTCATACAGGGTGTCATCCAAATCGAAGGTAATAGCGGAAATACGCTCAAGTGGACGATAAAAATGCATCAGGATTTGCCTCGTTTGGCCCGTGGATGAGCAGCATCATACACGGTTGCCAGATGTTGAAAGTCTAGATGAGTATAAATTTGTGTGGTGGTCAGATTGGCGTGGCCCAATAACTCCTGCACCGCGCGCAAATCCCCACTGGATTCCAGCATGTGGGTAGCAAAAGAGTGGCGCAATTTATGGGGGTGAATATGGCTACTAACCCCTTGTTTTATCCCCCACTCAGCAAAGCGCTTCTGTACATTTCGCGCGGAAATTCGCTTACCGGTGTTGGCTAAGAAGATGGCGTCATCCTGCGGCTCAAACAATTCGCGCAGTTCCAGCCAATGTTCCAGCCATGTCACCGCCGTCTTGCCGATGGGCACTTTGCGCTCTTTACTGCCCTTACCCATCACCCAGACTTCGCCGCTGGCTAAATCGACATGTTTGCAGTTCATGCCCACCAGTTCAGATAAACGCAAACCCGCGCCATACATCACTTCCAGCATCGCCCGGTCGCGCACAGCTAGCGGGTCATTCAAGTCGATATCCAGCAGTTTATCGACTTCATCAACATCAATATTTTTCGGTAAATGGCGGCCAGAGCGCGGGGTAGCGACGCCCTTGGCGGGGTTGGCTGGCAGTACGCCCTGACTGACCAACCAGTCAAGGAAACTGCGCAACGCCGAGAGCCGCAAAGCCAAGCTTGATGAGTGTAAACCGGCGCGCTTACTGCGGGAAACGAAAGAGCGAACCTGGGCGGCATCCAGCGTTTGCCAGTGCGCAAGGCCCATTTGCTCGCCTATCTCTATCAGCGCCTGTAGCTGACGCCGATAGCTGGTGATGGTCAATGGGCTGAGCTGACGCTCAACTTTGAGATAACGCAGGAAAGCCTCTACCTGCGGGGCAAGTGAGGCACTGAATTCGGTCATACCGGCGCTATCCAGCGCTCCAGCAGGCTTGGCAACAACATAGATAGCTGATTAAGCATCACGGTGCCCATGCCCTGCTGATAATGCTGTGTATCGCGGCTGCTGAAAATAATCACGCCCAGATCGCCGTTTTTGCCCATCAATGACAGTGCAGCCGAGCCCACTTGCTTAGCTTGGGGCAATAACAGCAACAATTCCGGGCCATTTAAACTGCCAAGATAATGGCGCTCATTACCCAACCGCTGGATGCGCATGGGTTCAAAAGCATGGCGAGACAGGCCCAAGTGGGTGAAGTCAGACGGCGCGCCTATTTGCCAGCGATCGGTGAACAGCCGGATATTGGCCCCGGCCAGGCCGAAATCTCTGGCCCAGCGCTGTAAACGGTTGAGCATGTCTTGCAAGCTACTGGCGGCGGCAAGATTGCTTTGCAGTTGCAGTAAGCGGCTGAACAGCACTTCATTCAGGCCCGCCTGCTCCATCAGCAAGGTAATTTCTTCTTCCAACTGACCTATCTGGTTACGCTGGCGGCCTAGTTGCCATTCCACCAGCGAGACGGTGCCCCTTACCGGATGGGGAATATGCATCTGTTCAACCAAACGAGCATTGCGGATAAAGAAGTCGGGATTTTGCAATAAATACTGCATCACGGCGTCGTCGTCTAATTCGATAGCCGCTAGCGCCTGCTCCTCATAACTTTTCATGTAACACCCGTTCCTATAGCCAAAGTAATTGGAATTGCAGGTAGGTAGGCAGCCAACAAACGAATCCCGAATTACTTAAGTCAGTGATTCGGGTGAGTGCGCGCAGCTAATAACCCTGCAATTTCAAGTACGAAGGATATTATAAATGGATAAATCCGTCGTAAACATGGGTCGCAGGCCCGGTCATATACAGTGGGTGACCCGGCCCTTGCCAACTAATATGCAAGCTGCCCCCCGGCAATTCAACATGCACCTCTTCGCCGAGCAACTCTTGCTGGATGCCAATCGCTACTGCGGCACAAGCCCCACTACCACAGGCCTGAGTTTCACCGGCTCCGCGCTCATACACCCGCAAACGGATATGTTCGCGGCTCACAACCTGCATAAAGCCGATATTCGCCCGTTCAGGAAAGCGCTCATGGTTTTCTAATTCTGGGCCCAGCAATGCAACGTTGGCAACCGAAACATCATCAACCTGCATCACACAGTGAGGATTTCCCATTGAAACGACACCACAGAGTACGGTGTGCTCTGCGGCGCGTAAAATATAGGTTTTCTCTGCTTTGGCGGCACGGAAAGGGACATTTTGCGGCTCAAAATCAGGCTCCCCCATATTGACACAAACTAGCTCGTCTTCAGTGACACTCAGGATCATGCGGCCGGTTTGGGTACTCACACTAATATCACGCTTATTGGTCAGCCCCTTCAGGCGGACAAAACGGGCAAAACAGCGAGCACCATTACCACACTGAGAAACTTCACTGCCATCAGCATTAAAAATACGATAATGGAAATCCAGTTCAGGATCATAAGGCGGCTCTACCACCAACATCTGATCAAAGCCCACGCCCGTGTGCCGGTCTGCTAATCGACGGATTAACTCCGGCGAAAAATAAACATTTTGGGTGACCGCATCGACAACCATAAAGTCGTTGCCAAGACCGTGCATTTTGGAGAACTGCATTTCATACTCCGCTGACTTTTATTTACCGGCTAAATGTTCGGTACTGACTCAATCTGGCTGCGATAAAGATAATTATTGTGGCCCAGCGATAGTTTGGGTCGGTTTGCTCTCACCCGGTACACCCTGCTGATTCTTATTGACCTGACCGCTGTCTTGTTTTGTCGTTTCGACGGTTGGTTTATCTGACGGAGGAAAATATAACGGGCCTTTCAGGCCACACCCGGCCAGTGCCAACACCATTATCGCCGTCAGTGGCCAATGTAATTTTTTTTTCATTTTTTAACGCCTGTAAATTGTTTTGACGCCGGTAAATGTATTAATGCCTGTGATTCACGCGTCCAAGGTATCTATAATCGCAGGTGGATCATGAAAAGCAATAGGAATTGAATATGAACGACAGCGAGTTTCATCAGTTAGCCGATCAATTGATGCTTTACATTGAAGAGACACTGGATGGTTTTAGCGGCGATAGCGATATCGATTATGAAACCAATGGCGGGGTGATGACCCTGACTTTCGACAATGGCAGCAAGATTGTTATCAACCGTCAAGAGCCATTACATCAGGTATGGCTGGCAACCAAAGCGGGCGGATACCATTTTGATTACCGCGCAGGGCACTGGTATTGCTCGCGCAGCGGCGAAGAATTCTTGACCAAACTATCCGAAGCAGCCACCGCCCAAGCGGGTGAAGATGTTAGCTTTATCTAGTCAATGATTCGGGCAAAAACACGCCGCTAACTCCCCTGCGGCGTCAAAGACGCAGGGGAAATTAATGTAGCTGAAACTGCTGCGCTGGCGGGTTGGCTTCTTTCTCTGCAATATGCAGATGAGATAAGGTGTTACTGCGAAACGGAATTACCTGAGTCCGGCCATCTAACTGCACAATTTGATAGAATTGTGGCAAATTGAAGTTGATAAAGCTGGAGCCGTAGGTAAAACGATCGTGAGAAGATGAATAGAAACGGCTAACATCCCGCACTAACTCCTCTTTACTGCCCTCACAATGGTGATAAACCTCAACCCGGTTTGTCTCATCCAGAATGTAAATATTAAAGCCTTTTTCATCTGCAGTACCCTCGAAGAAGAACTGAATAATCCCTTCGCTGGCAAAGCCGTCAACCACCGGCGGCAGATGAATTTGATCAGTTTCGACCTGAATCGATAACCCATGCAATTTATTATTGGAAATTGCACCATAGAATTCGACGGCATTTTCCAGTTTCTGCACCGAGACGCTCAGGCGCTCAAAGAACAACCCCCAAGTCTGGCCGGACACCCGCACCGCTTTAAAACGGCCCGGTTCCTGACGGGTACTGGACAAGCGCAGTTCAATACATTCAGAAACCAATTGTTGAATACGGGTGCGAATCAAGCCACGCAAATGTTGGCTATAGCAGAATACATCCACTGATTCAGGCGGAGCTGCATCCTGATGCATTTTGCCTAAAATGGTTTTCAGTGCTTCTAATACCGCCTGCTCACCACTGAAATGCAAGGTTCGCACTTCATTCCATGAGTTGCGGTACAACAAATCGATACTGCCAACCAGGCACTGCTGCTGCTCGCCAAAGCTGAAAACATCCAGTTTACGGAAATCAAAATGCACCACTTGATTGCGGAAAGCCGCCGTGGGGTCATGCTCCAGATTGACGATAATCGCCAAATGGCGAATCTCGCACGGGCTATACAGCGCTTTAGGTGTGGGTGCTGGTAGGCGTAGCGGGAAGTGATGAGAAATATCAGTCACCAGTTCTTGCAGTTTCACGGTATCGCACAGATTGGCACTTTTAATATGCAAGCGAGTTTTGCTGGTCAACAGGCCGTTGAAATAAGCCCACGACACCAATTTATTCAGATAGCGGTTATATTCCAGCGGCTGATGGCTGACGATGGCATCCATCGACGGCGCTTGATTATACAGATACCAGCCGGGGCGATTGGCTCGGCCCGCCGGGACATGAATAAAAGTCAAATGCTCTTCAGAAAGATCCGGGGAAATTTGCGGGTTAACCAGAGTCACTTTACCCGGTAAAGCTTCAAATGCCGCATACAGTTTACGGGTCAGAACCCCGATATCCTGCGGGCTGGCACTGACACTCAAGTTGTTGCGCCGCGCAAAGCGAATCAAGTTACGATAGCTTTGCATCATGGCATCCAGCAGCTCGTTATGTGCTTCGCGTACCCGTTCAATCTTCCAGTTGGCGCGATTATCCAGCACCGCCAGACTCTCGTCACTCCAGCCCCATTCACTAACCAGTTGGCTGAGAATTTCACGCCGCCAGCCGACACTCGCAGGGGTACGAGATAACTTTTCACACACTTTAAGATAGAAACAGCGGCGCACCAGATTCAGCCGAGTGGTGTCATTGATTTGAGTAAGATAGCGAGTGACGCGGTCGAGCATCATGCAGTAAGCATCAAGGCCAAACGCCACGATTTCGCCGGCATGCAGGCGCTGTTTGATTTCCATCGCCAACAGCTGAGAATTGGGGTATTCCCAAGAATAAGCTTCGAGCAAGACGGTTTTCAGTACCGCCTTATAAGGCGAATCGATACTTTTGTACAATTGCCACAAGCTAGCGCCGAAATACTCTTCCGCTGACAGGGTGCTCAAGCCACCCAGATCCAGCCATTCATTCGGCGTTAATACGCCCTGCGCGTAGAGCGACAGCACGTAATCATCGTAATTATTTTCTTCTTCGACCGGAACCATATTCCACAGAATACGTTTCCCGGCCAGACGAACCGCACTGCGGTAAAATTCATCCAGCAATAAAATATGTTGAGTTGAGCCGCAATCCTCACCACTCAAACTGCCACTAGCGTTATGGCGGAAGCGGTTTTCATCAATAAGGAAGAAGTTAACTTCAACACCCATTGATGCAGCCCATTTTTCCAGCAGACTACATTTTTTTTGTAAACGGCTGCGTTCTTCAGCATCAAGCCAGGCTTGGTGACAGACCCAAATATCCAGATCAGATGTATGACACTGACCAATAGATGAAGTGCTACCCATTGAGTAGACACCAGTAATTGGCAGCTCCCCGCCCACACTCTGTTGCAAAGGCTGGCCCCATTTGGCTTCAACCTCAGACAAATAATCTTGTTGCGTTTCATTGGGCGTGAAAAGGCAGATGCCATGGGGAACGTTACCATCAAGATAACCCGGCATCAGTGGGTGATGACAATGTAATAGGGTCGGTAGCAGACTGTAGACCCTTTGGAAGGCTGGCCCCATGGCCGCCAAGGCGCGATCGACTCGTAATTGGTTGATCGCATCCAGTCGCTGTTTCAGTGTCTCGATGTAGAGGTACAAGACGTCTCGCCTGATTGTTTTCCGGTGCTTAGAAAGAAACCCGTGTCCCAGATTCGTCTATTGTTTTCTAACTTCATCGCAAAATGTACTTTTTGTTGAACTGACCAAAAAACATTTTGTTTGAAGAATATTTAACGAATTATTGCTGGAAACGTGATCAATCTAACACCTTGCCGATTGACCGTAAAGAAAGTAAAGCTATCCCCACCATTATAACGCCTATTTCGAGCCAAAATCATGGGTGCAGCAGCCGGTATCGCGCCAATCAACCCACAACGCAGGCTATTGTCAGTCTGGGGGATAAACCCCTGATCCAGACAGGCATTTGTTAGAATAGTTGCTTTCTTATACTATTATCCGCCCTGTTGATATGGCTACCACACTGACAGTCTTCTCCGGTCAATGGTAGGATGGGCCGTAAAATATAAAAACGGTAACAAGCAATGTTAGACAAAATTATTCGAATTGCCACGCGACAAAGCCCGCTCGCCTTATGGCAAGCACATTATGTTCAACATTTACTGCAAACCAATCATCCTGGTCTGCAGGTCGAGTTGGTTCCCATGGTGACCCGCGGGGACATCATTCTGGATACACCACTGGCCAAAGTCGGCGGTAAAGGTTTGTTCGTCAAAGAATTAGAGTTGGCGCTGTTGGAAGGGCGGGCAGATATTGCCGTTCATTCGATGAAAGATGTCCCGATCGCTTTTCCTGACGGGCTGGGTCTGGTCTCAATTTGTGAGCGTGATGACCCGCGCGATGCTTTCGTATCAATAAATTATGCACATCTGGATGATTTGCCAGCCGGTAGCATTGTGGGGACTTCAAGCTTGCGCCGCCAATGTCAGTTGCGCGAACGCCGCCCTGACCTGATTATTCGGGATCTGCGCGGTAATGTCGGCACGCGCCTGGCCAAGCTCGATAACGGTGATTACCACGCGATTATTCTGGCAGTGGCGGGTCTCAAGCGCCTTGGGCTCGAAAGCCGAATTCGCTATGCCATGCCCGCAGAAGAGTCATTGCCCGCTGTCGGTCAAGGGGCGGTTGGCATTGAATGTCGCCTGGAGGATGATTTTACCCGTCAACTGCTGGCCCCACTGAATCATCGCGAGACTGAATTACGGGTATGTGCGGAACGCGCCATGAATACTCGCCTTGAAGGGGGCTGTCAGGTGCCGATTGGCAGCTATGCCGAATTGGACGGCGCTACATTGTGGCTTCGCGCATTGGTCGGTGCCCCCGATGGCAGTGAAATTATTCGGGGTGAGCGCCGCGGCCCTGCTGAAAATGCAGAGCAAATGGGCATTGAGCTGGCCGATGAACTGCTATCACGGGGAGCGCGCGAAATTCTGGCTGAGGTTTATCAGGATAATCTGCCATCATGACGATTCTGGTGACCCGTCCGTCCCCTGCTGGGGAGCAGTTAGTCAGCCGCCTGCGTGCGCTGGGCCGGGTTGCCTATCATGCCCCATTGATTGATTTCTCACCCGGCGATGACCTGCCAAAATTGCCCGCATTGCTGCAAAACATGCAAGCAGGCGACTTGGTTTTTGCTTTGTCGCAGAACGCGATTCGCTACGCTAACCCGCTGTTAAAAAGAAATAACCTGTCATGGCCGGCACAGTTATCTTATTATGCTATTGGTCGTAACACTGCTTTAGCATTGCATACCGCCAGCCGCTTGCACGTCACTTACCCCCCAACGGGAGAGACCAGCGAGATGCTGCTATTATTGCCTGACCTACAAAAGCTGGCGGGTAAGAAGGCACTGTTATTGCGCGGTAATGGCGGACGAGAACTGCTCGGTGAAAGCCTGACTGAGCGCGGAGCCACAGTGACTTTTTGCGAATGTTATCAACGCAGCCCCATCTTTTATGATGGCAGTGAACAAAGTGCGCATTGGCAACGTTCCGGAGTCGATATTCTGGTCATTACCAGCGGCGAAATGTTACAACAGACCTATACTTTAGTTCCTGATTATTATCGTTCTTCCTGGTTGCTTCGCTGCCGCTTAGTGGTCGTGAGTGAGCGCTTGGCAACTGTGGCGGCCCAAATGGGCTGGAGCCACATCCGGGTCGCGGAGAATGCTGATAATGACGCGCTGATCCGCGCACTACAAGATTTTCAATAAACCTGAAACCTGACTATGGGATGCCCAATATGACGGAACAAAATACCCCATCCGCACCAGTGGAAGAGACAACCACCGCGGCTGAGAGGCACCAACAGCCAAACCCAGAAATCCGCCGGGAGAAAAAAACCGGCCCGATTCTGGGAGCCATTGCTATTGCACTGGCCATCGCGCTGGGTGCCGGGCTTTATTATCACGGACACCAACAGGCTCAGTTACAAGATGCGGCGAATATTGCGCTGCAAGAACAGTTAGCAGCATTAAAACAGAGTCAGTTGCAGGAAAAACAGCAACTTGAGTCACTATTACAACAACAGGGCAAAGCGCTGGAAGCCGCTGATCGCCAGCAAACATCCCTGACGCGCCAACTTAACGAGTTACAAGAGAAAGTCGCCACCATTTCAGGAAGTGACGCCAAAACCTGGTTACTGGCCCAAGCTGACTTTCTGGTGAAAATGGCCGGCCGTAAACTGTGGAGTGATCAAGATGTCACCACGGCAGCCACATTACTGAAAAGTGCCGATGCCAGCTTGGCAGATATGAATGACCCGAGCCTTATTGATGTGCGCCGGGCATTAACCGAAGATATCAGCGCCCTTTCTGCGGTCACTCAGGTCGACTTCGACGGCATTATTCTCAAACTGAATCAACTGTCAAATCAAGTCGATAACCTGCGGCTGGCGGATAACAATATCGATGATTCCCCCATGGATGCCAACAGCGATGAGCTGTCTAGCTCGTTAGCCGAGTGGCGGCAAAATCTGACCAAAAGCTGGCACAGCTTTATGTCTGACTTTATTACTATCCGCCGCCGTGATAGTAGCGCTGAGCCGCTGTTAGCACCGAATCAGGATATTTATTTACGGGAAAATATCCGCTCTCGCCTGCTGGTGGCGGCTCAGGCGGTGCCTCGCCATCAGGAAGAGGTGTATAAACAGTCGCTAGAGACCATATCCACTTGGGTTCGTGCTTATTTTGATGTTAACGACCCCAATACCAAAGCTTTCCTCGATGAACTCGAGAGCCTAAGTCAGCAGTCAATTTCAATGGACGTACCTGATCAATTGAAGAGCCAGCCGATGCTAGAAAAATTGATGCAAACCCGGGTTCGTAACTTACTGGCACAAGCGCCAGTCACCGCTCAGGGGGAATAAGTATGCTGCGAGTATTACTGTTATTCCTCATCCTGACCGCCGGTATTGTCCTTGGCCCCATGCTGGCCGGTCATCAAGGTTATGTCTTGATCCAGACCGACAACTATAACGTCGAAACCAGTGTGACCGGTTTGGTCATTATGTTGGTCTTGCTGCTGGTGGCATTCCTGATTGTGGAATGGATATTGCGCCGTATCTTCCGCACCGGCGCGCGTACCCGTGGCTGGTTCCTGGGCCGTAAACGCACCCGTGCCCGCAAGCAGACCAAAGCAGCGCTGATAAAGTTAGCTGAAGGTGATTTCAAGCAAGTTGAGAAGTTACTGACCCGCAATGCCGATCACGCGGAGCAGCCGATGGTGAACTACCTACTGGCCGCTGAAGCCGCTCAGCAACGCGGTGATGAATTCCGCACTAATCAGTACCTGGAGCGGGCGGCCGAAGTGGCTGATACTGACCAATTGCCGGTTGATATCACGCGGGTACGCATTCAGTTGGCGCAGGGGCATGTTCATGCCGCACGTCATGGTGTTGATCGGCTGTTAGACCAAGCACCACGCCATCCGGAAGTCCTGCGTTTAGCAGAACAAGCTTATCTGCGCTCCGGCGCTTACAGCTCATTACTGGAGATTTTACCCGCAATGAGCAAAGTCCAGGTACACACGGCTGACGAGATAGCCGCGCTGGAGCAGCAAGCCTATATTGGCATGATGAATCAGTGTATGGCAGAAGAGGGAAGTGATGGCCTCAAACGCTGGTGGAAGGATCAAAGCCGTAAAGTGCGCAATGAAATCCCGCTGCAAGTGGCCTTGGCGGAACATCTGATTGAATGTAATGATAGTGATGTGGCCCAGCAAATCATTCTGGATGGCCTGAAACGCCAGTATGATGAGCGGTTGGTGCTACTGATACCGCGCCTGAAGTCCGGCAATCCGGAGCCATTGGAGAAATCATTACGCCAGCACATCAAACAGCATGGTGCCACACCGCTGCTTAATAGCACTTTGGGCCAGTTGATGTTGAAACATGGCGAATGGGAGAAAGCCAGTGAGGCTTTTAAAGCCGCACTTGAGCAGCGCCCTGATGGATATGATTATGCTTGGCTGGCTGATGCTCTGGATAAACTACACCGCCCAGAGGATGCGGCACAGGCCCGCCGTGAAGGGTTACTGCTGACACTGAAGCAAAATGGCGAGTCACTTTGATGGCTAACCTGCGCTGAGCACCTAGGGGCACTCCGGCGGCTTAGGCCGCTCTCGACCCCTACGGCACGTTTCCCCTTGGTGCAACTTAAACTGCAATCTATAGGCTCCTTCGGGGGCCTTTATATTATTTATTTTTTGCCAAAAAAAACGCTTGCCGACAAGGGCAAGCGTCTAAAATTTTCAGGTCTACAGACAACAATGTCGATGCCTCACTCAACGTTATGCCCGGTATGTGATGAAGAAATTCAACATCGTTTACATGGACAATAGGCACCCTAAAATCGGCTCTGCATCATCCCTGGGTTTATGAAGCATAATTGGTTATCAAAACCAAGCTGTCATAATAAGTGGGATGAGCATCTACGTCATAGATATTGCACTTAGCGTGCCAAATCACACTTTTAGCCGTGATTTTATTCCGCCAAACATCAATATTTTTTTAATTATTTGATAAATAATCATTTTATTTTTAACTTTCCCCACCACCTGATGCATCTCTCCTGTGGCACGAATATGTCGATATCTGAAGTGATCTGTCGCTACAAAACGACGCTATCACTGACCAATAATTTTATTGATATTTATCAATGTGTTAAATGTCTCTTATTAGAGACAAAGTATTGGTCTGTTGTCGCAAAAAGCTAACACCCACGTTTTAGCCCAATAAACCGCAGAGTTATTGATGTCATCAGGCCAATTTGATCAAAGGAGGCCAATATCGCGTTCGAGTAGCAGGAGCTAGCCAGAGAGTGCGAAAGCCGTTAACAAGCAGAGGGGATGGCGCGTAAATCACGATGACGGAGACAAAATACCGACGAAAAAAAACCCCGCATTGCGGGGTTTCTTCTGAAATTGGTCGGCGAGAGAGGATTCGAACCTCCGACCCACTGGTCCCAAACCAGTTGCGCTACCAAGCTGCGCTACTCGCCGATTTCTTACTGCGTACTCTACATGGTCTTTCGACCTATGTCCATGTAAATATTAATAAAATTTACATGTTTTGTGTGGTGCGAAGGGAGGGACTTGAACCCTCACGTCCGTAAGGACACTAACACCTGAAGCTAGCGCGTCTACCAATTCCGCCACCATCGCATGTTCCACAAAAATTTGGGGTGGCTAATGGGACTCGAACCCACGACAACTGGAATCACAATCCAGGGCTCTACCAACTGAGCTATAGCCACCATCACTTCATACAGCTTACTTCGTCCTACGCGGCAATCTTACCACCGCAGCTCTTGCACACAAAATTAATGGTGCGCCCGACAGGATTCGAACCTGAGACCTCTGCCTCCGGAGGGCAGCGCTCTATCCAGCTGAGCTACGGGCGCTTAGCGCCGTTGCGGGTGGGGATACTACGGTTTTAATGCTTGGCTGTCTAGTGCTTTTTTAGAAGAAATGATGCGTTTGCTTACGCTTTGCTCACTCTGCCACAAAAGTCAGCTCTTGATAGCCCCCACTCCGCCTTATTCGCTGGTTTTATGGCCGTTTTAGTCCCTCTGGGCTTGCAACCACTGGTGATGCTTCAGCTGGCACTTTTTTATGCATTCCCAAACCAAAATAGCATGCCGTCACCAACCCCAAGAAAATCACCCCGACCAATAAAGATAAACGGGTATCCGGGTTGATCCCCATCCCCACTAACACACAAATCAGGAAAGCAATGGTCAGGTAGTTTACATAGGGGAACATAATAGATTTGAACGGATGCTGCTTCAATGCCTCAACATGGGCCTGGCGGAAACGCAATTGGCTGACTAAGACCACGAACCAGGGCACCATCCCCGGCAACACACTGGCGCTGTAAACATACACAAACACCTGCTGTGGATTCGGAATAATGTAATTGAGGCTAGAGCCGACCATCAGACATAAAATCGTGACGGCAATACAATAGACCGGAACACCGCTGGAGGACAACTTGGTCAAACACGCGGGTAACTGGCGATTCTTCGCCAAGGCATACAACATGCGCCCGCCACTGTACATGCCGCTATTGCAGCCCGATAGCGCGGCGGTGAGCACCACAAAGTTGATAATTCCCGCGGCTGAAACTATCCCTATCTTGGCAAAGGTCAATACAAACGGGCTGCCGCCGGTGCCAATACCATCCCACGGGAAGATAGTCACAATCACGAAAATCGCCCCGACATAGAAAATCAGAATGCGCCAGAGGATATTATTGATGGCACGCTTTAATGTGACTTTCGGGTTTCTGGCTTCGCCGGCAGTAATTCCCACCAACTCAACCCCCTGATAGGACGCCACCACAATACACAGCGCAAACATAAAACCTTTCCAACCCCCAGCAAAGAAGCCGCCATGGGCCGTCAGGTTATCAAAACCGATGGGTTGACCATGATTACCAAAGCCGAAGAAAATGACACCCAGGCCCACCAAAATCATCACAATGATGGTGGTTACTTTGATCATTGCAAACCAGAACTCCAGTTCGCCATATAACCTGACCGCTGCCAGGTTAGCCAGTGCCACTATCGCCACCCCAGCAATGGCGGGCAACCATTGCGGAATTTCCGGGAACCAAAACTGAACATAGACACCAATCGCGGTAATCTCAGATATCCCCACCGCAATCCACATGAACCAATAGCCCCATGCGGTCAGATAGCCAAAATAGGGGCTGAGATATTTATGCGCATACACGGCAAAAGAGCCGGCAACTGGCTCCAGATACAGCATTTCCCCCATTGAGCGCATAATGAAGAACACAAACAAACCGGCAATAATATAAGCCAGTAAGACTGACGGCCCCGCCCACTTCAATGTACTGGCCGAGCCCATAAACAACCCGACACCAATAGTTCCACCCAATGCTATCAGTTCGATATGCCGGGCTTCCAGCCCACGATGCAACCCTTTTTTCCCTTCGTTATCTGCCATATATCCTCTTAAGCCAAATGCTGTGTCTGCTCCGGATTTCCCGGTTGTTGTTGTTTTAAAAATAAAATTAACGACCAAATAATAATATTTAGCCTAATAATTAATACGGATTAAAGAATAGAAAAACGCCCATAAAAAACCGGGTCGTGCCGCAGATTTAGTGGTAATGGTTAATTGTCAGATACCATCCGATGATCTTATCGTGCATTTCTTCTGATTTTGAGAAGCAGATAGTCTTGCGGGCTAACCGTTTGAGATGGGTTCGCAAGTTCAGATTATGTCGCTCTATCCTCTGGGTGTATTTCTTGCTGATAACATGACTGGTTGAGGACAATAAAGTGCGGTATACCGGCCAGGCATCGGTCATGTAGAAGGCAATGCTAAACTGGCTCAGCAAAACCAGAAGACGCTTTAATGTCAAAGCATTTCGCGGGCCAAATACATGGGCGATAACGCGCTTTCGGATGCGGTCATAGGCATAAAACAGCCAGCGTTGATTGCCTTTACAGCGGACATATGACCACTGCTCATCGGCTTCACAGCAGATAACCACCTCTGCGCTAGGCTCTACGTTTTGCGCTACCTGGTGCGGCGTAAGTTTTTTAGATGACGCAGAACGGTATTGAGGCTTATCCGTAGAACCCGTGCTGTATCGCGGCATCCGGAGCCGTTCATCGCCATATCAACGATGGCCTGATGGGTTTCGGGTTTAGCTCCGTTGTAGCGATAGCTGAGCTGGAAGGTCTTCAGGCATTGGTTACAGCGATAGAGCTGCGCCCCTGAGCCGGAGTGGCCGTTTCGGATAACCCCATGAGTTTCAGAACAGCGAGGACAAACCACATCAATCTTTGCCATCAATCATCCAAAGGGTAAAGAGTACACCAACACTAAGTTTGCGTCACGACCAAAAACCGCGCTGATAACCACAAAACCGTAACCGGCCGGTATCGTTCCGTATCTGGGCCAGATAAGCAAACAAGAAACTAAAACTTTATGGAATAAAAATTATAAAATTGATTCCATAATTGAATTAAGGCGGGATGGTATTAATCTGTGGAATGAGTGGAGAAGGTTTTATAGCATCAGGGCCAGTAAAACCCTGATGCTATAATGGTGATTACAAGCGGCCGCTGTAATAATAGCCGACAAACTTAAGCAGCTTGAATTGGCGACGAATACGGCTTGGTTGCGCCAGCAGGCGATAAAGCCACTCCAGCCCCAAGTTCTGCCATATCTTGGGCGCGCGTTTTACATGCCCAGTAAAGACGTCGTAAGTGCCGCCAACCCCCATATACAGGGCGTTCGGGTATATTTTACGGCAGTCTCGCATAAACATTTCTTGTTTAGGTGACCCCATGGCTACTGTGACGATGGCCGCACCGCTGGCAGCAATCCGTGCAAACAGAGCTTCTCGTTGTTCTGGCGTGAAATAACCGTCTTGGCTCCCCACCAGATTCACATTCCATTGCGCGCGCAACTTGGCTTCAGTTTCGGCCAAAACGTCAGGTTTGCCACCGACCAAAAATACTGGCGTCCCTTGCTGGCCCGCGCGCTGCATCAGAGCTTCCCATAAGTCAGCACCCGCAACCCTTGACAGCTTCGCCTGCGGGTATTTACGGCGAATGGCGCGTACCATGCTGATACCATCGGCATACAGATATTCCGCCTCACCGATCAGCTCACGCAGTGCAGCATCGTCTTCGGCTTTCAGCAATTTCTCGGCATTCATCGCCACTAACGTCCCCGTCTTTACCGGGCCACTACTCAGCAGATGATCCAGTGCCTGAGTCATGTCACGAAAACCCCAGATGTCAAAACCACGGACACGGTATTTGGGAATATCAATAAATTTTGGAGTAGCAGTATTCTGTTCCATCACGACCCTTACAGTTGGCTGCTCGCTTGAGACATGGATGACGGCTGCGGTTTACCAACACGACGCTGTACCCGTTGCTTTATCAAACCCGCCGTATCGAACAACCAATACAACAATTTCGCCAGTATCAAACAGGCACCAAAAATCACGCAGAAAAATACCACCCGCGAGACAAAGGAATCTAACCCTTCGCGAGCCAACACGATAATGTTAAATACCGCGCCAAAACAGAAGCTTTGCAGGATGGCCGCTTTGTAGCGATTCTTCTCTGCTTTGCCTTGTTCATACAACCAGTCGAACCATTTAATGATTAACCCCACCACGATGGCGCCCAGCGGGATAAACAGCACCCCGCCCATCACCACTAAAGACCCAATCAAAGTCGGGGAAATAGCTAGCCCTGAGTGATTATCGAGCACATCCCAAGTAAAGTAATTGGCGGTATTCAGCACCAAATCCGGCCGAGCGGGCCACAAGGAACTTGGAATAAACACATAGAAATCACGGATAATCGGCGCTAAGCCCTGAAAATCAATTTTATCGTAATTTTGCAGTAGCAAGCCCAGGTTTTCCCACGGCGAGAAAGTATCCCGCGTTAGGTAAAGGAAAGTATAAAACGCCTCCGCGCCATTTACATCCAGGCCATAACGTTTCAGCGCCAGCCAGAACATGCCGACAATCCCAAAGACCCCGGCCGCTGCCAGCATCCACAAGGTTATCCAGCCGCGCACGATACCAATAAACAGGAATAATGAGAACGCGATGATGATGTTCGCGCGAGTCCCACCGACAATAACATAGGTCAAGATGCCAAACGCCACCGTGCTGGCCAAAAAGAAAAACCAGGCGCGCATATCTTGCTTGAGGAAATAAACCACCAACATCGCCGGGATAAAGAAGTAGAAAAAGCGCTTCAGTGCCACACCAGAGACATCGCTGGAGAAGATTTTGCTGTAGGAGTCGAGCTTAAAGAGCAGGAAACCATTTTGCATAAAGAAGATGCCGACAGTGCCGATGGCCACCAGCGCCAGCAGTATCCAGGTCAGGTTGGTTTCTACCCGATTCATGGTAAATATCGGCGCTCTCGGCTGGCTGCGCGGCTTACGCAAGCGGGTTTTATAACTCACATAGTAAATGCCATAGAATGCCGTGGCTGACAGCATGGCATACAGTAAGTACTCCACCGGCACCACCGCCACCCCAAACTGGAATACCAACATGCAAGTCAGCGGGAAACCAAAGTAGAAAGTCAGCAAATAGAGCATTGAAAACAGGACGTTGAAGTTGAAGCGCACACGCCTAAACTCCTGATACGTCAATGTCAGGATAAAAATAACGGCTATCAGATAGACGCTGAAAAGCCCGCCAAATTGCCCCAGCGTCATGAATGTTCTCCTGCAGCAAGTGCCAGCGCCTGCTGCCAACCCTCAATATAATTAGGGTTAAAGAAGGCGATATCGTGCTTATCTAACCCCGCTAATTGCCGCTGCGCCTCGCGGATCAATGGTTCGTCCAATGAGTCGCCATAGAACAGCACTGGAATATGCTGCTCAGCCAAATCTTGCCAGAAGGGATTCTTACGGCTTAAAACAAACGGTACGCCAAACTGCGTTAATAAACACAGCGTGCCAATACCTTGCTGGCGGTTAAAAATAAAATAGCCCAAATCGCATTCGCGCAGGATATTCAGATAATCATCAAACGGGATCTGCTCTGTCAGGATGCGCAGGTTATCTGGTGCAAACAGCGCCAGACCCGCCTGCCTCACCTGCTCGATATACAGCTCATTATGAGCCGGATACCCCATCGGCAGGATAACCCTAGCATCAGGGCCAAATTGCTGATGAATCGCCTTTAGCGCCTCAATATGGCGGTTGGTGGTGTCACCAGAGTTGCCAACCAGAATCGTCATTGGTCCCGCCAGCGGCTTCTCAATATTGATGCCCGTTAATGCTGGGTCCATCCGCGTTGGGAAATAGAGCAGTGACGCCGGCACCCGAGGGTGGCGCTGTTGGAAGTGAATTAAATCACCACGGGTCGCGAAAACGTGGCCCACCCGCCCCTGTGCAATGCGGCGCAACAGGTAGAATAAGCGGAATTTCCAGCTTTTGGCATCTTCGTATAAATCTGCTCCCCAAATATGCCAATAAACTTGGTGCGGCTTGATTTTCCCACTCAGCAACGCTAGCCACAAAGTGGCATTAAATTGCCCATGCCAGAAAAAGCGGGTATCGCGCGAAGCCTGGGCGCGGGCTATAACCGCCTCAGCCAATGCTTTCTTATTGCTGTGCGCCGCTATATCCAACTGAGGAAATGATGAAAATGGGGCCGTTTCTTTTGCCGCGACCATAAAATGGCGGGCCTGCTCTGCGGGCACGCGAGTCATTAGCACATCATTAAAGAAGCGCAATACCGTCAGATTATGGTGCGGGATATCAGATCCCAGTACATGAATCAGGGTTGTCATTTTTTTCTACTGTACAGAGTGTTTACGGTGATGAATGTCTGCGATACATAAGGAATACGCAGCTACAGAGCACAAAATAGACAATATAAGTCGCCATATAGGCCTGTGCCGCTCCCAAAGAACCATTCATTGGAATTAACCAATGGGCAAACCCGGTCAACAGTAAGAACTGACTGACTTCCGTCAGAATGTAAAAACGCAAAGATGCTTTGGCAATCACCAAATAGCCGAACACATACGAGCCAACCTTTAACACATCGCCGACCAACTGCCAGGCAAACAGGTCGCGCATGGCCGTGAACTGGTGAGAAAATAGCAGCCAGATAGCAAAATCACGTAATAACCAGACCATAAAACTGGCGGTTGCCACTGCCGGTAACACAAACTTCAATGAGCGCAGAATTTCACGGGAAATATCTGCTTTCGCTTTAAGCCTTGAAAGTGTTGGCAACAAATAGACAGTAAATGACGCAGTAATAAATTGTAGGTAAGCATCTGAAATACTGCTCACCCCTTGCCAGATCCCCACCGCATCCCAGCCATAACGGTCAGCCAGCAAGTTACGCATCATCACATAAGCCACCGGCAAGGTCACCGAGGTAATCAACGCCATGATGGTAAACTTACCCAAATGGCTCGCCAAGGCTTTATCCCAGCTAAGTTTAAGGTAACTTAAGGGAATAGTCTTGCGCCGAATGAGCATGGCGGCGGCGGGAATCACCACTAACGCGGGCACCAATGCCAAACCCACCAGCGCACCGGGATAACCGCCAATCCGAAAACAGAGATAGTACGCGGCCACACCAATCAGACTGCCGCCGATGACTGCCAGCGCATTCCCCATGGCATCGCGATAACCTTTGAGGATCGCCAGAAATAGGTTGGCATAGGCAATCCCCAGTTGGATAAACGCCACCGCCCGCACCACATTCTGATAATCAGCATGACCAAATAACGCGATGCTGACAGGTTTGGCCGCCAACAGGAAAATGAATGCCAGTAAAGTAGAGAACCCCAGCACAATGGCCGATGAGGTTCCCAACACCGCTCGCAAACGTTCAGGCTGCTGATGGTATTCAGCCACATATTTAGTAATACCGTTGAAGATACCCGCGCCAGAGAGCACGCCCAAGACAGTAATAAGCTGGCGGAAGTTACCCGCCTGCCCGACACCACTGGGGCCAAAGGTCACCGCCAGCAGTTTAACCACTAACAGCCCTACGCCGATCTTAATCAGCGTAGAGCCAGCAGTCCAAATCGATGCTTTTGCCAGAGACATATCAGGCGAAGAAACTGAGAACAGTATTAATGACCGTGCTCTGATTCACATCAGTCAGGTTATAGAAGATTGGCAAGCGAACCAGACGTTCACTTTCCTTCGTGGTAAAGCGGTCTGCGCCATCCATGCGGCCAAATTCTTCACCTGCCGGGCATGCATGCAGCGGAATGTAGTGGAATACCGCCATGATTTCAGCTTCTTTTAAGTAGCTGATAAATGCTGAGCGCTCTTCAATATCACGCAGTTTGATGTAAAACATGTGCGCGTTCTGTGCCACATTGTCCGGAATAACCGGTAAATCAATGCGACCAGCCGCGGCCAACGGTTTGAAAGCATTATAATAAGTGTGCCACAGCGCTAGGCGACGCTCATTAATTTGCTCTGCCGCTTCCAACTGACCCCATAAGTAAGCTGCTTGTAAATCAGACATCAAATAGCTGGAGCCAATATCACGCCAGGTATATTTATCTACCTGACCACGGAAGAACTGACTGCGGTTAGTGCCTTTTTCGCGGATGATCTCAGCACGGTCAATCAGTGACGGGTCATTAATCAGCGTCGCACCGCCTTCACCACCCGCCGTGTAATTCTTGGTTTCATGGAAGCTAAAACAACCAATGTGGCCGATGGTGCCCAGCGCCTGGCCTTTGTAAGTCGACATCACGCCCTGCGCGGCATCTTCAACCACAAACAAATTATGTTTTTTTGCCAGCGCCATGATGGTGTCCATTTCACAGGCCACACCTGCATAATGGACTGGCACGATAACCTTGGTTTTGTCGGTGATGGCCGCTTCAATCTTGGTTTCGTCAATATTCATGGTATCTGGGCGAATATCCACAAACACCATTTTCGCGCCACGCAGCACAAAAGCATTGGCGGTAGACACGAAAGTGAAACTTGGCATGATAATTTCATCGCCGGGCTTGATATCCAGCAGCAACGCGGCCATTTCCAAAGAGGCGGTACAAGACGGTGTCAGCAAGACTTTCGGGCAATCGAAACGTTTCTCCATCCACTGCTGACAGCGACGGGTAAACCCACCATCGCCGCATAATTTGCCGCTGGTGATTGCCGCCTGCATATAATCCAGTTCAGTGCCGACTACCGGTGGAGCGTTAAATGGAATCATCTCATCCCCTGCATAACCAATACGCGGTGCTCTCAATCGAGGCACCACTGCGAATATAAAGACGTAAAGCAGCAATATTGCTCATCTGTGTGGCTACCCGTAATCGGTGTAACCCATGACTCTGGCACCACTGCTTTGCCGCCGACATTAATAATGAACCAATGCCTTTGCCCTGCGCCTCAGGAAATACCGCCAATAGGCCAATACGCGCGCTGCCATCTTGTAAATCGCGTAATGTCACAAACCCCGCTGGCTGCCCCGTGGCATCCATCACCAACAAACATTGATGATCAAAAATGCCCAGCACCGCCTTTTCGGCCCATAGCGCATAAAATCGTCCGCTGTCCTGTGGGTCATACCACGGCGCGCGAAAACGACTCAGCGCAAAAGCTTGGGCCGCGACACGGCGCAACAGTGGGATATCAGCCATGGTTGCAACCCGCTGTTGGCCGGTTTTAGCATCTTGTTCAGATGTAGCATTTTCCGTGCCAACCGCACATTCCACTGACAATGCCAGATCAACTTCCCCTTCGACGAGTTTAAAATCAAGCTGTCCAAGAGAGTCAATAAGATCAAGGCGATGGGTAGGCACTTTCGCTTGGATAAGGGTAAAAGCATCCAACTCAGCCGGGTTAATTTGCGGGGCTGAGTCGGAGAAAATCAGTTTTGCACTCGGCCGCTGGAAAAATTCACTCTCCCAGGCCAGTGGCTCAATACTGGCGTGGACGGGCATGGAGTAAGTCCAACAGATATTTGCCATAGCCAGTTTTCGCCAATGCGGTCGCTGCGCGCCTGACGCCGTCGTCATCCAACCAGCCATTACGCCAGGAGATTTCCTCCAGACAGGCAATTTTGAAACCTTGACGTTTTTCAACAGTTTGAACAAAGGTGCTGGCTTCAATCAGACTGTCGTGAGTGCCGGTGTCGAGCCAAGCAAAACCACGACCCAATAATTCCACCGTCAACTCACCGCGCTCTAAATACATCTGGTTGATACTGGTAATTTCCAGCTCACCCCGGGAGGAGGGTTTAACTTGCTTTGCAAAATCAACCACTTGATTATCATAAAAATAAAGCCCAGTCACCGCCCAATTAGACTTCGGCTGGCTCGGCTTCTCTTCAATAGATAACGCGCGGAAGTTGTCATCAAACTCCACGACGCCAAAGCGCTCTGGGTCCATAACCTGATAGCCGAAAACTGTCGCGCCGTGCTCACGTGCTGCAACTGCTTTCAGTTTCGGGCTAAACCCCTGACCGAAATAGATATTATCGCCAAGTACCAAACAGCAAGGCTCATGGCCGATAAACTCTTCACCGATGATAAATGCTTGTGCTAGGCCATCAGGGCTGGGCTGCGCGGCATAACTCAGATTGATACCAAATTCTGCGCCATTACCCAGCAAGCGCTGGAATGACGGCAAATCTTCTGGTGTTGAGATAATCAGGATATCGCGGATCCCGGCCAGCATCAGCACTGACAGCGGATAGTAAATCATCGGTTTATCGTAGACGGGAAGCAGTTGCTTGGAGACGCCACGGGTGATGGGATGCAACCTTGTACCGGAGCCACCAGCCAGAATTATGCCTTTCATATTTACTCCCAAAATCATCAAGCTAAGACACGATTAAAATCAATTAATCGTGCCATTCTTATGATAAATCGATTTTTTTAGCCTTTGGCGGGGTGCCTTACAATGGGCAAGAGACTACTGAATCATTCACTTAAACCCAAACGCTCACCAGCGTAAGAACCATCCTGCACACGACGCCACCAAGATTCATTATTCAAATACCACAACACGGTTTTACGGATACCACTTTCGAATGTTTCCTGTGGCCGCCAGCCCAGTTCCCGCTCAATTTTGCTGGCATCGATGGCATAGCGCATATCGTGGCCGGGGCGGTCTTTGACATAAGTTATCAGGTCACGATAGTGGGCAATTCCTGCCGGTTTTTGCGGAACCAGCTCATCCAATAGGGTGCAGATGGTTTCAACCACTTCAATATTCTTGCGCTCGTTATGCCCGCCGATATTGTAAGTTTCGCCCACCACACCCTCGGTCACCACCTGATACAGCGCCCGGGCGTGATCTTCCACAAACAACCAATCGCGAACTTGCGCACCATTGCCATACACTGGCAGCGGTTTTCCCGCGAGCGCATTCAGAATAACCAGCGGGATCAATTTCTCAGGGAAATGATACGGGCCGTAGTTATTTGAGCAATTGGTCACCAAGGTCGGTAAACCATATGTCCGCAACCAGGCGCGAACCAGATGGTCGCTAGAGGCCTTGGAGGCAGAGTAAGGGCTACTTGGCGCGTAAGGTGTGGTTTCGGTGAATAAATCATCCGTACCATGCAGGTCGCCATATACTTCATCAGTTGAGATATGGTGGAAACGAAATGCCAGTTTTGCCTCAGCACTCAGTTGCGACCAGTAATGACGCGCCGCCTCTAACATCTGGTAAGTGCCCACGACGTTAGTTTCAATAAAGGCCGCGGGGCCATCAATTGAGCGGTCAACATGGCTTTCTGCCGCCAGATGCATCACGACATCTGGTTGATATTGCGCAAAAACCCGATCCAACTCAGCACGAGAGCAGATATCAACCTGTTCAAAAGCATAGCGCTCACTTTGCGCGACCACCGCCAGTGACTCCAAATTGCCGGCATAGGTGAGTTTATCCACCACCACCACACTGTCTGAGGTGCCATTGATAATATGTCTTACCACTGCGGAGCCGATAAAACCGGCCCCACCGGTGACCAGAATACGTCTCAACGCCATACTCCTTTCGTATCCACAATCCACGATTGCTTCACATTTTCCGGTTTAATCGCCTTAAATTGGCTGTGATCGACCAACATCACCAGCACATCAGCTTGCTGCAAGGCTGTTGCCGTGTCTTTCAGAGTCACGTGGCCGGCCAGAGATTTCGGCAATTGCTCAACATTCGGCTCCACCACCAAAGTTTCACCGGTGTGCCATTCGGCAATCAAATGGGCAATTTCAACCGCGGGGCTTTCGCGCAGGTCATCAATATTTGGTTTAAATGCCAGACCGAAGCAGGCAATTTTCACTTCAGAGGCGCGTTTGTCCGTGGCTGCCAGACAATCTGCCACCGCGGCTTTAACCCGGTCAACAACCCACAGCGGTTTACCATCATTTACCAGACGGGCGGTGTGGATTAGGCGAGCCAATTGCGGGTTTTGAGAGACAATAAACCACGGGTCAACAGCGATACAGTGGCCGCCCACACCAGGGCCGGGCTGCAAAATATTCACACGCGGATGACGATTCGCCAGGCGAATCAGTTCCCACACATTGATTCCCTGCTCATCACAAATCAGAGACAATTCATTGGCGAAAGCAATGTTCACGTCACGGAAACTGTTTTCCGTCAGCTTACACATTTCGGCGGTGCGGGAGTTAGTCACCACACATTCACCTTCGAGGAAAATTTTGTACAACTCACTGGCGCGAGCAGAACATTTTGGTGTCATACCGCCAATAACACGGTCATTTTGAATCAGTTCCACCATCACCTGGCCCGGCAATACGCGCTCAGGGCAATACGCGATGTTAATATCCGCCTCTTCACCGGCGGCCTGTGGGAAGCTCAAATCAGGGCGAACTTCAGCCAGCCATTGGGCCATTTGCTCCGTCGCGCCGACCGGGGAAGTCGATTCCAGAATGACCAAATCGCCTTTTTTCAACACCGGGGCAATAGATTTAGCCGCGGACTCAACAAAAACCATATCCGGCTCATGATCGCCTTTAAATGGTGTTGGGACGGCAATAAGAAACGCATCGGCGGGCAGTGGCTTGGTTACCGCTTGTAAGTAACCCCCTTCAACCGCAATTTTTACCACTTTGTCTAAATCCGGCTCCACGATATGGATAGCACCGCGATTAATGGTTTCAACCGCATGGGCATTGACATCAACACCAATCACTTTCTTCTTGCGCGACGCGAAAGCAGCGGCAGTTGGCAGGCCAATATACCCAAGACCGATAACAGAAATAGTTTCAAAACTCATAGCGTCACCTGATGATTCTTTAAAGCTTCAAGGATGCGTTGACAGGCATGCCCGTCACCGTAAGGATTATGTGCCCGCGTCATTTGATGATAGGCAGTTTCATCAGTCAGCAAGCGGGTCACAGCATCGACAATTTTATTAATATTAGTGCCAACCAGCAAAACTGTACCGGAATCGACTGCTTCCGGGCGCTCCGTGGTATCGCGCATCACCAATACCGGCTTACCTAATGACGGCGCCTCTTCCTGAATACCACCGGAATCCGTCAGGATCAGGTAGGCATGGTTCATCAGATAAACGAATGGCAGATAATCTTGCGGGTCAATCAGAATGATATTATCAATCCCTTTCAGGATACGATTGACCGGTTCACTGACGTTAGGATTGAGATGCACCGGATAAACTACTTGTACATCAGGATGTTGGCGCGCAATTTCAGCTAATGCACTGCAGATCCGCTCAAAACCACCGCCAAAACTCTCACGACGGTGGCCAGTGACCAGAATCATCTTTTTCTTGGCATCAAGGAAGGGGTAGCGCTCGGCTAAACTGGCACGTAATTCCGGGTTATTCATCACCCGGTCCCGCACCCAGAACAGCGCGTCAATCACGGTATTGCCCGTCACAAAGATACGGCTTTCCGGCACCATTTCGCGCAACAGATTTTGCCGCGAGTTTTCCGTCGGGGCAAAATGATACATAGCAAGATGGCCGGTCAGTTGGCGGTTGGCTTCTTCTGGCCACGGAGAATAGAGATTCCCAGTGCGTAAGCCCGCTTCGACATGCCCAACAGGAATGCGGTGATAAAACGCGGCCAAGCTGGTCGACAGGGTTGTCGTGGTATCGCCATGCACCAAGATTACATCCGGCTTAAACTCCGCCAGAACGGGCTTTAGCCCTTCCAGAATACGGCAAGTTATCTCCGTTAATCCCTGTCCCGGCTTCATAATATTTAAATCATAATCCGGTTGAATCTCAAATAAACGCAGCACTTGATCCAGCATCTCACGATGCTGAGCAGTGACACAAACTCTTGATTCAATGGCTTCATCCTGAGCCAAGGCATGCACCAGAGGAGCCATTTTAATGGCTTCAGGCCGGGTGCCAAAAACAGTCAACACTTTCACAGTGAATCTCTTTAAGGTCAGTTAGCCGCAGACAACGCCTGCAAGTTGGGCGCACAATGCGCCCATTACTTTATAGTCAATATTACTTAGCACTTAACCGCACGGTTATGCTGGCGTACTGGTACGGCGAACCAACACCACACCCGCGCCAACCAATGCCCCTATCGCTCCCCACATAATCAGCAGGAATACACGGCGCGGGCTATCACGGGTAACCGGGTCTTCTGGTGTACGTAAGTAACGGTAAGCCTGGAATGTTTTATCCAGTGTCGGGCCGACATTCAATGTTGCCAGCATTGCTCGGTTCTGGTCGTAATCAATATCAAAACTTGGGCCGGTAGCCTGCAATGTTTCCAAGCGGGCTTCAAGCATCGGTTTACCTAGCATAAACATTTTAGAATCAGGTAATTGTTCCGCCGGGGTGTCAGTTTGATTGCGATTAATCCCCTGTTGGCTAGCCACTTTCAAAGCTTGTTTCACCGCCGTCACTTCGCGGTCGAACACCGCCTGAGCTACGGCTTCCTGGCGTTTGACCTGAGCTTTCATTGACTGAGTGCGCGCAGCCCATGCGCCCTGAATTTCATCATTCAAATGGCTGGCGGCACGTTGGCTCGCAAAATCAATGTAGTTGCGCAGTAATTTATTGGCGTCAGAGGCGGTTTCTGCTGTCAACTTGATGCTGTCATTCAGTATTTTTTTGTCATCACGCGGGGTGAAAACAATATTATTGACCAGCTCATCCAGCAATGCAGCATCCGCCTTCGCATCACCTTCTAGGCGCTGTTTGTAGTAATCAGTTTGTAGCCAAAATTCACGGCGGGTATCGTAAGCCGCTAACTGAGTAATAAACTCACTGTATGCTTCATCAGCAATACCGGGTTGCTCACTGGCAACACCGCTATTTACACGGCTATCCAAATTACGCAAAAACTGCTGCTGAGAATAATAACCACCCAAATTATTGACGGTTGGTTTGTCTGTAATCGCGGTGGCACTCCACTGCTGCTTCACCAAATAGGAAACACCCAGCGCTATTGCAGCAAAAAGAATTGCCATACCGATAATCCACACTTTACCACGCCAAAGAGTGCGGCACAGGCTGCGAATATCTAGCTCGTTATCCACAACGGGCTCATTATTGGTGGACTCAGTTTTATCAGTCGACATAGATTCTGGTTTCATCACTGCCTAAAAGCCTCTGGTTAAGATTCATGCTTATTTTGCGATGCACGGCGCATCCGGCGCTTGATACGCTTGATAAAACGCGCCACTCGCCATGCCCGTTTAATGCAGTAGCCATATAACAGAAATGCAAGCAAGAATAGTGCCAACATGACCCATTCAGGGACAAATGTCAGCCGTTCGCCGATGACACCTACAGCAGCTAGCAACGCCGCCGCCAAGGTGATTAAGACAAATGCCTGCCGTGAAGTAAAACCAGCACGCATAATTAAATGATGGATATGTTGGCGATCAGGCGAGAAAGGGCTCATCCCTTTACGTAAGCGCCGATACATGATGGCAATCATATCCATCAATGGAATGGCAATAATCCATAATGCAGTCACTGGGTTAATAGGGTGCGCATTCCCTTGAGTACTCTGCAATAACATCCAAATGGCGGTGAAACCAATCAGAGTGCTGCCTGCGTCCCCCATAAAGACCTTATAACGACGCCCTAATAGCCCAAGGTTCAGCAAGATATACGGCAGAATGGCGGCAATCATCGCAAAGCACCACAGTGCTAATGCCATCTGCCCACTTTGATACAGCAAAATACCCATGGCGCCAAAAGAGACGCAGGAAAGCCCGCCGAGTAAACCATCAATGCCATCAACCATATTGAAAGCATTGATTGCCGCCCACACGGCAAATAATGTGACGACATAACCAAACGGCCCTAACACCATTTCCCACGGGCCAAAAGCATGTCCCAAGCTGCGTAAATAAAGCCCGGCGAATGCCATCATCGCGATACCAACTAGCGCCTGAACAAAAGCACGAATTTTTACGCTGATATCGAAACGGTCATCTAAAGCACCTACGAACACTAATAAACCGGCACACCCAAGATATAAACGGAAATGTGGGATATGCTGATTCGTAATCAGAAAAGTAAAGCAAATACCTGCAAACACGGATATTCCACCCACTAGTGGAATCAACCCTTGGTGACGTTTGCGATAGTTAGGCTTATCGACTAAACCAATTTTCTTGGCAACTTTGCGAGCAACAAATAAAAATGCCAGAGAAAACAGGAAAATAATAAATATTTCAGTACTCATAGTGAGTAGGTTCACGTTTAACCGCTCTCTGCAAAAAGATACGACAGCTTAACATGTGGCTTGGCGTATATCATGCCTTCCCCATGCTTTCAGTTATTTCTGAATATGATGACAGCCTTGGTTGTTATTCCCAACTCTATTTTTAGTCTTTTCTCGTCACTCATGAGAATAACGACCGAAATATAGGTTGGTTCGAAGACATCATCCACTGAGTAGCTAACAATTTCGGCTATCGTATATTCCAAATACAAAAAACGCCACGACTGCGCGTGGCGTTTTGCTTAATTTCGCTACCTTCTCGAACTTGAAGCTATGCCATGTATTCACGACAACGCCAATTTCGGTGGGTAAAAAACCTACGAACGTCTCATGTTATCGAAGAACTGATCGTTGGTTTTTGCTGTTGCCAATTTGCTGATGAGGAACTCCATTGCATCGATTTCACCCATTGGATGAAGAATACGACGCAAGATCCACATTTTTTGCAGCTCTTCCGTGGTCGTCAGCAGCTCTTCTTTACGTGTACCTGAGCGGTTGAAATCAATGGCTGGGAACACCCGTTTCTCTGCAATTTTGCGCGACAGATGCAGTTCCATGTTGCCGGTACCTTTAAATTCCTCATAGATAACTTCATCCATTTTAGAACCGGTATCAACCAATGCCGTGGCAATGATGGTCAGGCTACCGCCCTCTTCAACATTACGTGCAGCCCCAAAGAAACGCTTCGGACGATGCAGGGCGTTAGCATCCACACCACCGGTCAGAACTTTACCTGAAGCCGGTACCACGGTGTTGTAGGCGCGGGCCAGACGGGTAATCGAATCCAGTAAAATGATAACGTCTTTTTTATGCTCAACCAGACGTTTCGCTTTCTCGATAACCATTTCAGCGACTTGAACGTGGCGAGATGCTGGCTCGTCGAAAGTGGAAGCGATAACTTCACCTTTCACCAAACGTTGCATTTCGGTGACTTCTTCTGGACGTTCGTCAATCAGCAATACCATCAATACACAATCAGGGTGATTGTAAGCAATGCTGGTAGCAATATTCTGCAACAGCATAGTTTTACCCGCTTTTGGCGGAGCAACAATCAGCCCACGCTGGCCACGACCGATTGGCGATGCCAAATCAAGTACACGGGCAGTTAAATCCTCAGTCGAACCATTACCACGCTCCATGCGCAGACGAGAGTTGGCATGTAATGGCGTTAAGTTTTCGAATAGGATTTTGTTACGGGCGTTTTCCGGTTTGTCATAGTTAACTTCGTTAACTTTCAACAATGCAAAGTAGCGCTCACCTTCTTTAGGTGGACGAATCTTACCGGCAACGGTATCACCTGTGCGGAGGTTAAAACGGCGAATTTGGCTTGGGGATACGTAGATGTCGTCAGGGCCGGCGAGGTAGGAGCTGTCTGCAGAACGGAGGAAACCAAACCCATCCTGCAATATCTCCAACACACCGTCACCGAAGATATCTTCTCCACTTTTCGCATGCTGCTTAAGGATAGAGAAAATAATATCTTGTTTACGCATCCGGGCCAGGTTTTCCAGCCCCATATTTTCGCCAAGTGTTATCAGATCAGAAACCGGCGTGTTCTTTAATTCGGTAAGATTCATAATGGTGGGTTCTTAAACTCGGGGTATGTCTCGAACTATGGTCGTGAATGGTATGGCAGCGTCATCCGTGCCTGTTTAATGGGACATTCAATCACCGGCCTTGGGCCAAACTACGCAAGTAATGACTTACACAAGAATGCGCGACACAACGGTGTAAAGATTGAAAGTGCCTTAGACTGATTTTGTAAAACACTAGACTGTCAAAAACCGATTGAGTTCATACATATTCTCAACGCAAATTATTTCGACATAGAGTAAAACTTCAGATTCAAACTATTTAGATGCTACAGACTATTTATTAGATACTAAAGAATAAGCTAGATGCCACAGACCCGGACTCAATACACAGGAATGTTCTATATGCAGTGAGGTAAACTTAACACGCTTCTTTGCAGGCGTCTAGCGGTCAGTGTGAGAAATCACAACTGCCGCTAAACATCCACGATAACCTTGACGCTACAGCGCTGTTAGCAGCCCTGGCTCACCCGGATCACTGACCTGAGTCAACTCAGCGGGATAGTGAGCCTCTGACGAGGCTCCCCCTTCGGGCCAGCACTTGCTCTCGGCTGCAACTTCAATGGCTTTAAGGTACTAACCCGCTAACGTCACTTACAGATTTGCATCCAAGAATTCTTTAAGTTGACCTTTAGACAAGGCCCCCACCTTGGTTGCCACAACTTCACCATCACGGAATAACAACAGCGTAGGGATGCCACGGATACCGTATTTTGGTGCCGTGCCCTGGTTGTCATCAATGTTCAATTTAGTAATGGTCAGTCGGCCTTCATACTCTTCAGCAATTTCATCCAAAATCGGAGCAATCATCTTGCACGGCCCACACCATTCAGCCCAGAAATCGACCAGAACCAGGCCCTCGGCTTTCAGCACGTCAGTGTCGAAGCTGTCGTCACTCAGGTGAATAATTTTATCGCTCATGTTCTACTCCAAAGGATTGTGTCTACCTCGTTGGTGTAGCATTAACCAACAGTAGGATGACTTTATTTCACCGGATACGCTTTCGTAAAGCAATAGTTAGCTGATATTCTACCACACTATGAGCAAAACACACTTGACCGAACAGAAGTTTTCCGACTTCGCCCTGCACCCGCTAGTTATTGAAGCTCTTGAAAACAAAGGGTTTCAGTATTGTACGCCGATCCAGGCGTTAGCATTGCCACTCACCCTCTCTGGGCGTGATGTAGCGGGTCAGGCGCAAACAGGAACCGGCAAGACGCTGGCATTTCTAGCGTCTACTTTCCATTATTTGCTTTCTCACCCGGCACCAGAGGGTCGCCAGACTAATCAACCGCGCGCATTGATTATGGCACCAACACGTGAATTGGCGGTGCAAATTCACTCCGATGCAGAATCACTTTCCCAGATAACCGGGCTGAAATTAGGCTTGGCTTACGGTGGAGATGGCTACGATAAACAGCTTAAAGTGCTGGAGAGTGGCGTTGATATTCTGATCGGTACCACGGGTCGTTTAATCGATTACGCAAAACAAAATTACATTAATCTCGGGGCAATTCAGGTTGTGGTCTTAGATGAAGCTGACCGGATGTATGACCTCGGCTTTATCAAAGATATCCGCTGGCTGTTCCGCCGCATGCCTTCCGTTGATCAGCGTTTAAACATGCTGTTCTCTGCCACACTCTCGTACCGAGTACGTGAATTAGCATTCGAACAAATGAATAACGCCGAATATGTTGAAGTGGAACCGTTGCAAAAAACCGGCCACCGCATTCAGGAAGAGCTGTTCTACCCCTCAAATGAAGAAAAAATGCGTCTATTGCAGACGTTAATTGAAGAAGAGTGGCCAGACCGCTGCATTATTTTTGCCAATACTAAACATCGCTGTGAAGAAATCTGGGGCCACCTGGCTGCTGATGGTCATCGTGTTGGCCTGTTGACCGGTGATGTCGCGCAGAAAAAACGCCTGCGAATTCTGGAAGATTTCACCAAAGGTGATTTGGATATTCTGGTCGCCACCGATGTAGCCGCCCGTGGTTTACATATTCCACTGGTAACCCATGTCTTCAACTATGACCTACCCGATGATTGTGAAGACTATGTTCACCGCATTGGCCGTACCGGTCGTGCTGGCGAAAGTGGTCATTCCATCAGTTTGGCCTGTGAAGAATACGCTTTAAACTTACCGGCTATCGAGGCCTACACCGGTCATAGCATTCCGGTAAGTAAATATAATAGCGATGCGCTATTAACAGATTTGCCGGCGCCAAAACGTCTGGCCCGTCCCCGCACTGGGAATGGCCCACGCCGTAACTCTGCCCCACGCCGTAATAGTGGTGCACCGCGGAATAACCGTAAGCGACCGAGCTGATAAATGATGCTAAGTTCCACCTCACTTTATGCTGCCATCGATCTTGGCTCCAACAGTTTCCACATGTTGGTAGTACGTGAGGTGGCAGGCAGTATCCAAACACTGGCCCGAATCAAGCGGAAAGTCCGTTTGGCCGCCGGTCTGGATAGCCAAAATCATCTATCGCAAGAGGCGATGGAGCGTGGCTGGCAATGCCTGAAGCTTTTCTCTGAGCGTTTGCAGGACATTCCTTTGGATCAGATTCGCGTGGTTGCAACAGCAACCCTGCGCCTGGCCTCGAATGCCGAAGAGTTCCTGCAAACTGCGACCGAGATCCTCGGCTGCCCGATTCAGGTTATCAGTGGTGAAGAAGAAGCTCGTCTGATTTATCACGGCGTCGCACATACCACCGGTGGGCCAGAGCAGCGTCTGGTGGTCGATATTGGGGGTGGCAGCACAGAACTGGTGACCGGAAATGGCGCGCAGGCCAATATTCTAGTCAGTTTATCAATGGGTTGCGTAACTTGGCTGGAACGCTACTTCAGTGACCGCAATCTGGCAAAAGATAATTTTGACCGTGCGGAATTAGCAGCCCGAGAGATGCTCAAACCTGTCGCGCAGCGGTTTCGTGCGCACGGTTGGCAAATCTGTGTGGGTGCATCTGGCACTGTTCAGGCCCTGCAAGAGATTATGGTCGCCCAAGGTATGGACGAACTGATCACCTTAGCCAAATTACAGCAGCTCAAACAAAGAGCCATTCAGTGTGGCAAACTGGAAGAGCTGGAAATCCCCGGGTTAACACTGGAGCGCGCACTGGTTTTCCCCAGTGGTCTGTCTATTTTAATGGCGATATTCCAAGAACTGGCGATTGAAAGCATGACTCTGGCTGGGGGGGCGCTACGCGAAGGTCTAGTCTATGGCATGCTGCATTTACCGGTAGAGCAGGATATTCGCAGCCGAACCGTGCGAAATATCCAGCGCCGTTACTCACTGGATACAGAACAAGCCAAGCGTGTCAGTAAATTGGCTGATAACTTTTTGCTGCAAGTAGAAAAAGAGTGGCATCTCGACAGCCGATGTCGTGAGTTATTGCAAAATGCGTGTTTGATCCATGAAATTGGTCTAAGCATCGATTTTAAACGAGCTCCGCAACATGCCGCTTATCTGATACGCAATCTGGATCTACCCGGTTTTACTCCTGCACAAAAACGCCTACTGGCAGCTTTGCTGCAAAATCAGAGTGATACTCTCGACCTCTCACTGCTAAATCAACAAAATGCCTTGCCGGTGGATATGGCCCAGCATTTGTGCCGGTTATTGCGCCTGGCAATTATATTCTCCAGCCGTCGCCGGGATGACACACTACCCGCAGTCAGGCTGCGAGCCAATGGTGAAGCACTTTATGTGCTGCTACCTCAGGGCTGGCTGCAACAGCATCCTTATCGCGCAGAAGCATTAGAACAAGAGAGTCATTGGCAGAGCTATGTTCAGTGGCCACTTTTATTAGAAGAATTTCACTAAATTCTTTGCAATTGGGCGGCCTTGGTCGCCTTTCTTCTGCTTCATTCCCACGGTAAACCCTCATAAAAATATCAGATTGTGATCGTCCTCAGTTTAAAAAAGAAACATTGTATGTATTTTTATAAAACACTGTTTCTTTATTGAGAAGGGTTAATAATGCAAGTACAGCTTCGACGTCCATACACCACCAGTATGTTGGTAATAATGACCAGCCTAATGGTGGGCAGCCCTATGGCTATAGCAGCAAAATCAAGTCGCCCCGATGCCCCTCAGCAACTACAAGTTCCAACTCTCGCCTATGATGAGAACAGTATTGTTCTGGTGTGGAAAGCGCCGGAAGATACGCGCAAAATTGTTGATTACCAGATTTTCTCTGCGGGAAAATTGTTAGGCAAAGCCAGTGATAATAATGATAAATTTTCCCCGGCCAAGCCCTATATCAATCACTTTTATGCCAATGATAAAGATAATTTCCAGCATAAAATCGTGATGCAAAATTTTACAGCCACCGGCCTAAAACCTGAAACCAGCTACCAATTTACAGTGAAAGCACAATATGCCGATGGATCATTGTCAGCTGCCAGCAAGCCCATCACCGCAAAAACCAGTGCCAAACCACAGATGGTAAATATACGTGATTTTGGTGCTGTCGATGATGGAAAAACATTGAATACCAAGGCCATACAGCAGGCGATAGATAGCTGCAAGCCAGGTTGTCGTGTTGAGATACCCGCCGGTATCTATAAAAGTGGCGCATTTTGGCTGAAAAGTAATATGACCCTTAACCTTCAGGCTGGGGCCACATTATTAGGCTCAGAAAATCCAGAGGATTATCCTGCGGGCTACCGTCTATACCCTTATTCCACGATTGAGCGCCCAGCATCGCTGATCAATGCTATCGATCCCAATAACAGCAAACCCGGTACCTTCCGCAATATCCGGATTACTGGTTCTGGGGTTATTGACGGTAATGGCTGGTTGCGGGCCAAAACCGCTGACATTACTGATGAGTTAGGCCGCCCATTACCGCAATATGTCGCCAGCAAAAATAGCAAAGTGCATGAAGATGGCATCTTAGCCAAAAATCAGGTTGAGAAAGCGGTTTCCGATGGTATGGATTTGAAAAATGCCTACGGACAGCGCCGCTCCAGCTTAATGACATTACGCGGCGTAGAAAACGTGTATCTGGCCGGTTTTACCGTACGTAACCCAGCTTTCCACGGCATTATGAATTTGGAAAACCATAATGTTGTTGCCAATGGATTAATTCACCAAACCTATGACGCAAATAATGGCGACGGTATTGAGTTCGGTAACAGCCAGAATGTGATGGTATTTAATAACTTTTTTGATACTGGCGATGACTGCATCAACTTTGCGGCCGGCACTGGGGAAAAAGCTCAGCAGCAAGAACCAATGAAAGGCGCATGGTTATTTAATAACTATTTCCGCATGGGACATGGTGCCGTGGTCACTGGCAGCCATACAGGGGCTTGGATTGAAGATATTTTGGCTGAAAATAACGTCATGTATCTGACTGATATCGGCCTGCGCGCCAAGAGCACCAGCACTATTGGCGGCGGGGCGCGTAATGTGACTTTCCGCAATAACGCCATGCGGGATTTGGCAAAACAAGTGATGGTGATGACTTTGGATTATGCTGACAGTAACGCCAACATTGATTATCCACCCGCCAAAATTCCAGCCCAGTTCTATGATTTCACAGTTAAAAATGTGACGGTGGATAACACCAGCGGCAAGAATGCCTCCATTGAAATCAAAGGGGATACAGCAAATAAAGCCTGGCACCGGTTGGTACATGTTAATAATGTGCAGCTTAACAATGTCACCCCGACGGCTATCAGTGACTTACGTGATAGTGAATTTAATCAAGTCACTTTCACTGAATTGCGCGGTGAAACACCTTGGCACTTCAGCGAGGTGCAAAACGTCAAGGTTGATGGTAAACCCGTCGCACCTTAAATGAGTCGCGAGTGGGCAGGCACTGTGCCGTTAACACAACCTGCCCATTGTGGTTTTTCACATTTACTGCGGCTTTTTAGCATTCGCTAATTGCGCGCGAATATTGGCCAGATGGCTCTGGCCTTTTTGCATCCGCTCTTCTGGGCTAACTGCTTTGCGCTCATTTTCCCATTTGAGATCGTCCTGCGGCAATTCCAGCAAGAAACGGCTAGGTTCTGGCCGAATCAATTCACCATACTGACGCCGCTCTTTGCATAAGGTGAAAAACAGTTCGCGCTGAGCACGGGTGATGCCCACATAGGCCAGCCGCCGCTCCTCATCGACATTATCTTCGTCAATGCTGCTTTGGTGTGGCAATAAGCCCTCTTCCATACCAACCAAGAATACGTAAGGGAATTCCAATCCTTTTGAAGCATGCAACGTCATGAGTTGAACTTGGTCCAGCTCTTCATCACTTTCGCCACGTTCCATCATATCGCGCAGGGTAAAGCGCGTGACAACCTGAGTCAGTGTCATCGGTTCATTCAGTTCTGACCCTTCTAACATCTCGGTCATCCAACTAAATAATAAATTGACGTTTTTCATCCGCATTTCAGCCGCTTTCGGGCTAGGAGAGGTTTCAAACAGCCAACTCTCATAGTCAATGCCGTGGATCAAATCCCGCACTGCCGCCACCGGTTCACGTTCCACTAAGCGGATAATACCCTCCATCCAATGCGTAAAGCGCTGTAATGACTCCAAACCGCGCCCTTTCAGATGCTCGCCTAGCCCTAAATCAAAACTGGCCCGAAACAGACTTTTATTACGCACATTCGCCCATTCACCCAATTTTTGAATCGTCGCTGAACCAATCTCGCGCTTAGGGGTATTCACAATACGTAAGAATGCGCTGTCATCATCCTGGTTGGTCAATACCCGCAAGTAGGCCAGTAAGTCTTTGATTTCTGGGCGCGAGAAAAATGAATCCCCGCCGGAGATACGGTAAGGAATGCGGTTTTGCATCAACAGTTTTTCAAATAACCGCGACTGATGGTTACCGCGATACAAAATGGCATAATCGCTGTATTGCGTTTTTTTCACAAAATGGTGGGCAATCAGCTCCCCGACCACTCTTTCAGCCTCATGATCTTCATTATTGGCGGTAATCACTTTGAGCTCATCACCATAATCCAATTCAGAAAACAGCTTTTTTTCAAAAACATGAGAATTATTGGCGATCAAAATATTCGCCGCTTTCAGAATTCGGCCCGAAGAGCGGTAGTTTTGCTCCAGCTTAATCACCTGCAACTGAGGGAAATCTTCATTCAGTAAAACTAAATTCTGTGGTCGCGCACCGCGCCATGAATAGATGGATTGGTCATCATCACCCACCACGGTGAAGCGCGCCCGACTGCCTACCAGCAGTTTAACCATTTGATACTGACTGGTATTGGTATCTTGATATTCATCTACTAATAGGTAGCGCAGCCGATTTTGCCAACGTTCGCGCACTTCCAAATCATGTTGCAGCAGCAGAGTTGGCAGGGAAATAAGGTCGTCGAAATCCAATACATTGCACGCTTTTAAATGGGCATCATATAAGCCATAGCAATGGACAAACAATTTATCGCGCTCAGAGCGGGCCTGTGCCGCAGCAGCAGCGGGATCCAGCAGATCATTTTTCCAGTTTGAGATCTGGGAGACTAACTGTTGCAATAACGTTTTATCGTCTTCCAACCATTTGTGGGTTAAATCTTTCAATAGACCCAGTTGGTCTTGCGCATCAAACAGTGAGAAATTAGATTTCATCCCCAGCGCTTTGTACTCTTTTTTGATGATTTCCAATCCCAAGGTATGGAAGGTCGCAATCATCAAACCCCGTGCTTCTTTGCGCCCTAAAGTCTGAGCCACGCGCTCTTTCATCTCGCGCGCGGCTTTATTCGTAAAAGTTACCGCCGCAATATGTTTGGGCTGATAACCACATTGACGAATCAGATGCGCAATCTTATTAGTGATGACCCGGGTTTTACCCGACCCCGCACCGGCCAACACCAGGCAGGGGCCGGTAACAAATTCGACGGCTTGTTGTTGGCTGGGATTTAATCGCATAGCACTCGGAAGCTCTGTAGGTAAACAGGGGAACAGGATTGTAGCAGAAAGCGGCCAATGAAAAAAAACCACCTGCGGTTTTGATTTGTAAAACACTGCCGACAAGGCTCCCATCACCACCAAAATAAGCTACACTGGCGCGCTTCGGAACCCTATTGAAGATAACCCTCCTTCAAGACTCAATAAATTAGTGGTGATTGTTACTATGGCAAACAAAGCTTCCGCGCTGCACATTCTGGTTGATGATGAAAAACAGGCAAACGAGATTCTGGCACAGCTAAATAACGGTGCTAATTTCCAAGAGTTAGCAAAAAAATTCTCTAACTGCCCGTCAAAACGTAATGGTGGCGACCTAGGTGAGTTCAATAAAGGGGATATGGTTCCAGCATTCGATAAAGCCGTATTTAGCTGCGAATTGCTGCAACCTTATGGCCCGGTAAAAACTCAGTTCGGTTATCATATTATTAAAGTTTTATATCGTAATTAAGTTAGCCATGCGCCGCCTTACCGGCGGCGCAAATAACTCATCTATTTATTTCTGTCACAATGCGTATTCTATAGTCATTATTTTTTAAAAGCATATTAATATTCCCGGCACTCAACCTGCCCATTAATAATATCCATACAAAATACCCATACAACTTTACAAATGGGTATACAATAATACCCACCAATTACCTTTAAATGGCCAAAAGCATGGCGAAAACCAACTGACAACAAAAAACAACAAGAAAGATCTTATTAATTGATTCTCATTTAGAATAAAAACACTTTAAATACAACTGGTTGAAATTTCGCTGGGATAAATTTTACTTTGGTAGGAATTTCACCACATCAATTGGTTTGTTTATCTTATGTGCAGCCCGCATCACTTTATATATTATCTCATCATCAAGTGACGGACGCAGTCGAAATAATGACTACCAAATTACTTTAATGAAGCAACATGTGGAAAGCTGACGAGTATAATCGAATAACATTCGCACATATAGTCATTAACCCACTTTCTATTTAATAAGTTAAATACTCACCCGCATTTAAATGCAACGAGCGTTTGGCACATTTCTAATTATTATATTGGAGTTTTAAATGAATAAGATTACTTTGGCTATGGCTTTATTCGCAGCATCTACAACTGTAGCAATGGCAGCTAGCAATAATACAATTACTTTCCAAGGGGAAGTAACAGCACAAACTTGTTCTGTTACCGTCAATGGTATTGATGCAAACCCAACAGTATTATTGCCATCAGTATCAAGTAGCGATTTGAATGCTTCTGGTAAAACTGCGGGTAAGACAACCTTTACTCTGGGTGTATCAGGCTGTGCAGCAAGTGCTGATGATATTGATGTCAAAACTGTTTTTGTTGGTAACCAAGTCACAACTGCCGGTAACTTAAAAAATAGCGGCACAGCAACAAATGTTGAACTTCAATTACTGAAAGATGCAGTAACAACAACAGGTATCAATCTAAATAGTGGCGTGGCACAAGATGGTATCGTGTTAAAAGCAGGTGATACATCAGCTGAGCATGATTTTGCGGTACAGTATTATGCAACCGCGCAAGCTGGCCCTGGTTCTGTGATCGCCTCTGTACAATATGCAGTTTCCTACCTGTAATATTAGTATCGTAGGATAGGATATACTTTAAGTAATTGGAGTTGTAGGTGGGCAGCAAAGAGATCTCAATGTGATTGCTTCGGTAAGCCATTTGGGTGATAACACAGCGAGCCCCCTACAACTTTATGCACCAAAAAGTTTAACTATTCCGCCAGTTTCTTTCAGAGGATATTCCCATCATGCTTAATATAAATGGCTACCGTTATCTGCTTATCACTTTATTAATTCTTATGGGTATGTCTTTTGCTAATGCTAGCGTAGTCATGAGCGGCAGCCGAATTATATATACGGCAGGAGAAAAAGAGCATAGTGTCCAATTAACGAATAAGGATAACTTTCCTAATGCTGTCCAAGTCTGGCTAGACAGTGGTGATGCTCAATCAACACCAGAGACAGGCAAAGCGCCGTTTATTGTAACTCCGCCTTTCTTCCGTATTGAAGCGAATGCAGGTCAAACATTACGGCTGAAATATACCGGTAGCGGTTTGCCGACAGATAGAGAATCCGTGTTCTATCTTAATTTCTTACAGGTTCCACCGGTAAATAAAGCAGAAAAAAATAATAAAATGTTAGTGTTGATGCGTAATCGCATTAAAGTGTTCTATCGCCCTGAAAGTATTGCGGGCCGTGTCGACCAAGTCGCCAGCGCACTAACTTTTGATGTACGCCAACAAGGTAAAGATGTTGTTGTTACGGGTAAAAACCCAACTGGGTTCTATGCCACCATCGCCAGTGGTGAAGTCGTTGGCGGGGGCAAAAAACTCAAAATGAAATCAGAGATGATCTCTCCAATGTCTCAGGCTCAGTGGGTAATCCCGAATTCAACTGCACCTTCAAATGCTATTGTTAACTTCCTATTGGTAAATGATTTTGGTGGGCAGGATACCGGTAGCTATAAAACTCAGTAGTGGCTTTCGGCGAAGGAATATTTATGGGATTTTCACAAGTTGTTCTAAAAAATAAGTTCTCTAGCCGTAAAAAAGCATTAACGCTGTGTATAACTTTAGTTTTATATGTCGATACTGTTTCGGCTCAGGAAGAGCCACAAAATCTCGAATTTGATGAATCACTCTTTTTAGGAACAAATTTTGCTTCAGGTTTGAATCAACTGAATAAAGAGAATGCCGTCACGCCGGGAAATTACGATGCTGTCGATATCCTGATTAATAACAAATCATTCAAACGTACCACCGTGCAGTTTATTAAGAATGCCGATTCATCGGAGGTTTTTCCCTGCCTAAGTGATGAGCTCTTAACTGCGGCGGGAATTGAACTGGCCGACAAAAATACTGCCGCACCTAATACCACTGAGGGAGAAGCTATACCTTCAGAATCTGCGGCTACGCCCCCCTCGGCCACCGAGAAATGTGTGCCACTGGCGGAGCGAGTCAAAGGAGCATCTTTTCATTTTGATCAGGCCAAATTGCGCTTGGATCTGTCTATTCCCCAAGCATTATTACAAAAACGGCCGCGGGACTATATTGACCGAACTGAATAGGTAGAGGGCGAAAAACTCGCATTCGTTAACTACAGCGCAAACTTTTATCGTAGCGATACGCAATCCCAGCAAAATAATACTTCTGATTATGGCTTTGTGGGCCTAAAAAGTGGCCTCAATCTCGGTTTGTGGCAATTACGCCAGCAATCAAATGTGCGTTATGCCAGTAACAATAATAACAGCGATACTCAATGGAATAATATCCGCACTTATGTGCAGCGCCCTATTTCATCATTGGATAGCCAATTAACACTGGGTGAAACTTTCACCGACAGTACCTTATTCGGCACTATGTCATTTCGTGGTGTTAAAATGGCGACAGACCAACGTATGTGGCCACAATCAATGCGCGGCTTCGCTCCTGAAGTTCGTGGTGTAGCCACCAGTAACGCGCGGGTCGTTATTCGCCAGAATGGGCGGGAAATTTATGAAACAAATGTCGCCCCAGGCCCATTCGTTATTAACGACTTATATAGTACCACCAGCCAGGGTGACCTTAATGTTGAAGTCATAGAGGCTAATGGCAGCCGCTCGACATTTACGGTGCCTTTCAGTGCCGTACCAGATTCAATGCGCCCAGGAGTGAGCCGTTATAATGCCGTGGTCGGGGAATCACGTGATTTTACCAATATTGATAGCTATTTTACCGACTTTACCTATGAGCGTGGTCTGACGAATCAATTAACCGCCAACAGTGGGCTTCGTTTAGCGCAAGATTATACTGCATTACTCGCAGGCGGTGTATTAGGGACGCCACTCGGCGCGTTTGGCCTTAATACCACCTATTCACATGCTAAAATCAAACTCAAAATGGTTGGCGGATGCAGGCAACCTATAGCCAGACATTTAATGAAACTGGCACCTCATTCTCACTGGCTGGATATCGCTATTCAACCAAAGGGTATCGTGATTTAAATGATGTATTTGGTGTGCGTTCAGTGCAAAAGAATGGCGGCACCTGGGATTCATCGACTTATAAACAGCGTAGCCAATTTACCACCACAATAAACCAAACTCTGGCTGGCTATGGGCAACTTTCAGCCTCAGCATCGACCAGTGATTATTATAACGATACCCAGAGAGATACGCAGTTACAGCTAAACTATTCAAATAGTTATAAAGATATTAGTTATAACGTGGCACTGAGCCGCCAGCGCACCATTTATACCTCAACCCAGTTTGGTTGGGATGCGGGTGATACAGACGAAACGACAACCACAACGCGCTACGGTAATACCGAAAATATCGCGTCATTAACTGTGTCTATTCCACTGAATATTGGGAGCGGAAATCAATATTTATCCATGTCTGCCAACCGTAATCCGAAAAGTGGTAATAACTATCAAACATCATTATCCGGCACCGCCGGTGAACGTAATACTTTAAATTATTCAGTCAATGCGGGTTATGACGATAGTAATGTCAGTGGCAGCTCGAATAGTTGGGGGGCGAATGCGCAGAAGCAATTCCCTAACGCCACCGTCAATGGTAGTTATTCTCGTGGGAATAACTATACCCAATATGGCGCGGGAGCTCGCGGTGCGGCGGTAATACACAGTAAAGGTGTGACACTCGGCCCTTATTTGGGCGATACCTTCGGTTTAATTGAAGCCGATGGTGCTCAGGGCGCAACAGTACGAAATGCACAAGGTGCCAGGATTGATAAAAATGGCTTTGCGCTGGTGCCGTCATTAACGCCTTATAATTACAATACGGTCGGTTTGGATACCAAAGGTATTAATCGCAATACTGAACTGAAAGAAAATCAGGGGCGTGTTGTTCCTTATGCCGGGGCCGCCGTGAAAGTGAAATTCGAAACCTTGACCGGTTATGCAGTATTAATTCAAACCCAAACAGTTGATGGTGAAGGATTACCATTGGGTGCTGATGTTTATAACAGCAAAGATGAATTGGTCGGTATGGTGGGTCAGGGGAATCAGATCTATGCGCGAGTGAAAGATAATAAAGGCTCGCTTTATGTTCGCTGGGGTGAAAACCGCAATGAGCAATGTGAATTACCTTATGACTTTGCTAGCCAAGATACTGAGCAAGATATTATCCATTTAACAGGCAGTTGCCGCCGTTAACCATTATGAGAAAAATAATGTTAAGACCAACAGAGCAGTTAATATCTTGTGAAGTCTCACGGCCAACAATGCCTGTTCATTCCCGTCGCCCATATATTGTGGCGGGAACGATGCTGCTGATCGGGTTATTTAGTACCTCAGCATGGTCGGCTTGTACCCGAATTACCGCGCAAAGTCAGCTGAGTGCCGGTGATGGTACGGCCAGCGCGTGGTCTGGTTCTCTGGATAATAATAATGGGTCACTCGGCTTACCGGGTGTGATCGACCTCAGCACTGCGGCTAACTTCCAACCTGACGGAACATTATTAGCCGCAGCGACATCTGACTTTACCACTTTTGCCCTGAATACCGGCTATGACCCGGACCGCGTGCTATTCCGCTGTGCCGCAGCTGATGTTGACCAACTCTTTGAAATGTATGCCACTAATGGGGACAATGACTATGGTGGTAAAAATGAAGATGGCGCGATTGCTGGCAATGTTCCCTCCGGCTTTGCGACTTATGTCCGCAATGTGGTTATCAGGCTTACAAATCTATCCACTGGCGAGTATTACTCACGCTTATGGAAAGGACGCCGTTTAACCGGATTGGATACTGACAGCACTGGCCGTATTTTGGTCAAAGCTAAGAATTTCAGTAATCTGTATACCGAGCTATTTCGTATTGATTATGCCCGCGCGGGTACTAACAACGCAGCATCTTATACCTATGCCTATACTCAGCCCAATGCTTATATCGCCTTTAAAGGGCCGGGCATTAGCGGCCCGATTGAGGGAACTGACTCAGTATCAAATTGGCCCGGCTGGTATACCACCTGGCCGGCCTCTATTGGGTTATATAACTATGTGACTTTCCGCCGAACCACCATTTGCGCGGTCACCAATTTTACCCCAACGGTGATATTACCCAGAATTTCTGTGGCAGAACTGAACAGCGGCAGTAGTAGCTCGGCTGAGTTCAGTGTGGATTTCCAGTGCCAGACCGGTATTACCTCCGGCGTCAATGCCGGTGCGGTGGCGATGGGCTTTTTGGTGCCAGCAGCCAACGCCGCTAAAGCACAGGCTTTGGGATTAATGAATGGCAGTGGCGGTATTAGTCATTTAGTTTCAGATAATTATGGCGCTGCCGGAATGGCCAGCGGCGTGGGGATCCGAATCTACCGCAATAACAGCCCAATTTACTTGCTATCAAAAAATGTCACTCAAACCGGTAATAACGGAGGCTGGTATGGCATCTTCCAAGGGGCTCAAGAACTCACCGGCACGGTAAGTGGGGGGAATAGTTACACTGAGAACTTTCGGGCTGAGTTAAGCAAAATCAGCGGGCAAACTGTGACAGCAGGAGCTGTGAATGCGCATGCGCAAGTGGTTATCCGGGTGCAATAATCTGCATTTTAAAAGCAAAATCAGTGGGTTGCTATTATTACTCATCATGACCTGTAGTGTCCCGGCCATGGCAAGTGTGGTGGCCGAGAAAACTCGTATTCTCTTCAGTGATGGTAGCACTGAAGAATCACTGCAACTGGTTAATAGCAATGACTACCCGGTGGCAGTGCAGGTGTGGGTGGATGATGGCGATTTGATGGCCACACCGGAGAAAGCAATCTCGCCAGTATTAGTATTGCCGCCATTGTTTCGGTTGCAGCCACAAGCTCAACGCAGCTTGCGTTTGATTTTATCTGGTGCCAGTAAATTGCCGCTGGATAGAGAATCTGCCTTCTGGCTCAATGTTTACGAAATCCCGCCTAAAGCCACCACTAAAGCTGATGATGAATCTTCCGTCACACTGGCTTTGCGCATGCAATACAAAGTATTTTATCGCCCGAAAAATTTGCCCGCACCGGCGGACACCGTCAGCAAGGCATTAACTTTTGTCTTAGAACGTAACGGCAATACCGCCGTGGTTAAAGTGGATAATCCTACACCTTATTATGCCTCAATCTCCGCTCTGACATTGGGTTCGGCTGAAGGATTGCCGGATATGGTCGCCCCTTTTTCCAAGCTGGACTTTCCCCTCAATCGAGTCCCAACAGCAGACAGCAAAACGGTCAATTTTGTCTTAATTGATGATTTAGGTAACCGCAAGGCTTTTAGCCGTGGGCTAAAATAAAGGACGGCGATGAATAAGGTGGTTGAGGTTTTAGCCGAAAGACAGAGTCTGCCCATGGCTCTGTTTAATTGTCATTAATTTAAATTTAGAAAATACATTAATTCATTGCATTTCCAATAAAATATCCGATTGTGTTATGCAGCCCTCAATAAAACTTTCAGCAACTTGTAACTGACGCCTAATTTCCCGTTCATTACACTTTTTTAATCGGGCAATAGAAGCTTTCGATTGCCCGTAAACATAATGACGGAGGATAAGCTCTAATTCTTTTTCTCGCGAGGCCCGCTGTAGATTCCCTATTACTTTATCAATGACCAAACCATCATTATCGCAGCAAGAGCCAACTGACTTATTTCTTGTTACCGCCCCCTTAAATCCGCTAGCAATATGGGGATAATCCAAATGGGAGTGATCTTTAGCCCATACGCCCCAACGAGTCAAAACAGTTTGAATGTCACTCATTAATAATCTCCTTTTTGCATTTGAACGTCTTCTTATTTATTTTATTAATATTACTCATAAAAAAACCTCACTAATTAGTGAGGTCTATTTATAAGTTATAGAGAATTATAGGAAGTTACAGAAATTTATATTAATAATATTGAGTTATAATGTGTTAACCAAGATTAATACCTTACAAGAGTTTTTTCGGGCCGAGGTAGTCTTAATTTAATAAATCTGCATGTAGACATAAAAATCAATACACCTCAACCCGAATTTATGGATTTTTCTTGGCGTAATTAACATATTATTTATAGAATAATAAATTAAGATGATGTAAACCAAAATAAAATCAGCTTATATTATTTTTTAGCGATCTGGTTTATTCTTTAAATCCGGGCTTGCCATTCTCCGCTCGCCATTTCTTAATGAAATCAAGAATACCTTCTGGGCTATTATCAACTCCGGACTCGGGATAAAATAGTACTCCGTTCCCTTGAGGATGCTCAGTGAGCATTACAAAATGATGAATAAGAGCATCATGTTCATTTTCAGAAACATCTACAGCCCAAATTTTATTTAGAAGTTCCAAAAACTCACTTTCAGTATATTCAGTTATACTATTCTTTAATTCCATTACTCACCTCCATTTTTTGAGTGAATACTTAAATGTCTTTTGGGTGTCATTACTCTTATATTTTCAATATCATAAACGGCACCATTTTTACTGAGAGGTTTCACATGATGAAGCTCAAACTTCTCTCGTCCTCCTACCTGTTCGATTGGTATTGGATATGGAGCATAACCGCGTTTCATTCTCTTCTGGTTCAAAGGTGAAAACTGCCCATACAGTTCAGGGTCATTGGCAACCTCCTGCCAAAACGCTTCTCTAAATCTATCAAAACTACTGAACTCCCTGCCACGTAATTTATCGGCAATCTGTACTGGGATGGGAGCTCCCAGCCCCTTACCTGCCTCTGCCAGCCAAATCCCTGAAATTCGCTGCCCATGACCGGTGGCTATTCCCGGTTCATCCCGCGGCGTTTTAAGATAAACATACACCGGTTCCAGCCCAGAATCTGCCGGGAACCAAATGATGTAATCGTGGAAATCACCCTCTTCTAGCGCCAAAAATATCATCTCTGGCTTGGTTACCAGTAACCAGATATCCGTTCCTGTATGCTGCGGGAAGACAGGTACACTGGCTGGGGGCGGTAATATCGAACCGGTTTCTATACCGGGCGGCTGCGCCGGAGTAAAGATAAAAGTACGTGGCGGCTGGCTATCAGTGGTGAAAATATAAACATTTTTTGACTTATCAAATTGCGCTTCACCTGCTTTAACCTTGGTGGCAACATTCACAGTGTCAGTTTTGACGGCATAAATACGGGTGTGATCATCCTTGTCCGCCATTAAAATCCTGACAGGTAAATCTACCTCAGCTTGCTGCGATAACGCGGTTCCAAGGAATATCCCAATATCACTGAGAGGGAAACTACCGGCTAATAGCGGTTGCTCCGACGCCGCTCCATCATCAGCTAGAGAGCTGCCGACACCAATAATGGCAGCCTGTGACTCGGCAGATGGAGGAGTGCCAATGCTGCGAAATTGCTCTGATACTCGCCGTAATGAAGCACCTAACTGAGTAGCAACCTGAGAACTCAAGGTGACAGAACTCATTTCGCCCGCCGCAAAACTGGGTAGAGGTAGGATCCCTATAGGGTGAGCGCGAAAGGAGAAAGTATTTTGACGAGTGACAGCCTGCTGTCTGGCCAGGTCATCAGCTGCTTCTGCTGCCAGCCGGGCATCTTCAACACGTTGTCTTTCTGCTGCTTCTGCTGCCAATCGTATATCTTCAATGCGCTTTTGCTCTGCGGTTTTCACTACTTCAAGATCACGTTGCAGCACGAGTAGCGTTTCATATTTGGCTTTTAGTTCAGCAATTCCCTGATTTAATGTATTCATCTCCCCTTGTTTAGCGAGAGCTGATACCTCTAACTCACGCCGTTTATTCTTGTGCATACATGTCTGCCTGCCGTTATGCCACCTCAGCGCCTCACGTTGCTGCCATAGCTGCGCCTCTGCTTGTTTCAATAAGTAATGTTGCTTTCAAGCAATGTGATGTGCACTACTGTTTCTGTAACTTGTTTCTCAAGCAGCGTATTCTTTAGCTTCAATGCGCCTGGCACTGAATGAAATGGTTTCGCGGCATCCCTCTCAGCAGCTTCCCGTTCACTCCGCGCTATTTCATAGGTCCTGCGCGCTTCCTGCATTAGTTCATCATTATTGATTATGCGAATGACAGAGAGATACAGAGGTTCGATTTCAGTGCTGTCGGGGAAAACAATGATGGCATCATGAGTATTTCGGCCTACAGAAGTATTAACACCTGAATATCAGCATTCTCAATCGGATTTATGTTGGGTTTTGCTGCCAGCTGTTTTACCGCTGATACATCTATGGGCGTAACAGTATCGGTTACGCGAACATGTATCGATGTGATACCAGGAACCGCCGCGATAAAGACATTGGGTCTGGTCGTGGTAACCGCCTTAATGACAGGGACTTGTTGTATTGCTATCGGAGATTTAATCAGAAAAACTTTCTGCACTCCGTCTTCTGTCACATCACGGACCCGAATATTGACCGCAACATCAGTGACTGTCTTTAAGGTTTCTTTCGGTATATTTGTCACTCTGTCGGCGGGAAGTGTCGGGGTGGTAAAGAACTGCCCCATCGGCGGGTCAGGCGCTATACTTGACGGCATCATGCCCAAAACAGCAACACCTACTGGGCTGCTGCGCATTAACCATGATCCCACTCGGGCTAAATGGCCCTCGACATATGCCGCCACGGCAGGAAGCCGGCTTAAGGTGACTCCCCAATTTCCATCTATTAAGGTGATGACAGCTGGCATACCGCCCACTGCCATATAGGTCTGTATTTCTGGATTTTGTGCAAGATTCGCAGCAGTCGCCTTGTTACCTTGAATTCCACCACGATTTCTGCCTCCTTGACTACCATGACTAAATTTACTCGGATTGTAGTTGTGAATTGGGCCGTAGGGTGTTTGCGAAACTCCCCAGCCATTGCCACTATTAGGATTCCCGCCACCGAACCCAGTAGCCCCACCTTTAACGCCTCCGGTTGGGCCACGGCTACCGTGACCCGATACATTACTATGTCCCTTTCCCATACTTTATTTCCTTATTTAATTTTTATAATTAACGAGAATATTTCCTGATAAATATATTTATCTTCTTCACCTCCTTAATATTATTTAAATGTGATTGGTTTTATTATTAAGCTTTGCAATACCCACAAACAAAAACACCCCCGCTAATTAGCGAGGTGCTTTATTATCCTCATAAGAATATTGTGATTAATATAGTTTATATATTGAGTTTTTCTGCGATATGTTAAACCACGATTAGCACCTTACAAGAGTTTTTTCGGGCCGTGGTAGCATTATTTTAATAAATTTTTTGCAGTGGAATAGCAGTCATTCAGATAAAAAAAACCTCCCTTGGCAGAGAGGTTTAGTATGAAATCACAAACTAGAGTTGGTATTAACCCGCAACAGAAATGCGTTTCATATCAGTCATATAGCCACGCAGCTTATGGCCTACAGCTTCGATTGGGTGATTACGAATAGCTTCGTTGACATCGCGCAACTGGGCATTATCGACTGCGGTACCGGCAATGCTCTTACCCAAATCACCCGCTTGCAGAGAATCCATAAACTTGCCTTTCAGCAATGGTACGGCTGCATTAGCGAATAGATAGTTACCGTATTCTGCGGTATCAGAAATAACCACGTTCATTTCATACAGGCGCTTACGCGCGATAGTATTGGCGATCAATGGCAATTCATGCAGAGATTCGTAATAAGCGGATTCTTCGATGATACCAGAATCAACCATTGTTTCGAATGCCAACTCAACCCCGGCTTTCACCATGGCAATCATCAACACGCCGTGGTCGAAATATTCTTGTTCAGAGATTTTGCCTTCATACTGCGGCGCATTCTCAAATGCTGTTTTGCCGGTCTCTTCACGCCAGTTCAGCAATTTAACGTCATCTTCAGCCCAGTCAGCCATCATTCCGCTGGAGAATGCACCAGAGATAATGTCATCCATATGTTTCTGGAACAGGGGTGCCATTATCTCTTTCAATTGCTCAGACAGGGCATATGCACGCAGTTTAGCTGGGTTGGACAGACGGTCCATCATCAGCGTAATCCCGCCTTGTTTCAAGGCTTCAGTGATAGTTTCCCAACCAAACTGAATCAGTTTTTCAGCATAAGCGGCATCAGTGCCTTCAGAAACCAGTTTGTCAAAGCACAGCAGTGAACCGGCCTGCAACATACCACACAAGATAGTTTGCTCACCCATCAGGTCAGATTTAACTTCAGCCACGAAAGAGGATTCCAACACGCCAGCACGATGACCGCCAGTCGCCGCCGCCCAAGCCTTGGCAATGGCCATACCCTCACCTTTAGGGTCGTTTTCTGGGTGAACCGCAATCAGTGTCGGTACACCAAATCCACGTTTGTATTCTTCACGCACTTCAGTACCAGGGCATTTCGGCGCAACCATCACCACGGTGATGTCTTTACGCACTTGCTCGCCGACTTCAACAATGTTGAAACCATGAGAATAACCCAGTGCCGCGCCTTGTTTCATCAGTGGCTGAACAGCTTTAACAACCGCGGAGTGTTGTTTGTCTGGTGTCAAGTTAACCACTAAATCTGCTTGTGGAATCAACTCTTCGTAAGTGCCTACTTTAAAACCATTTTCAGTTGCTTTACGCCATGAAGCGCGCTTTTCCGCAATCGCTTCTTTGCGCAGGGCATAAGCCACATCCAAACCGGAGTCGCGCATGTTCAAGCCTTGGTTCAGACCTTGTGCGCCACAGCCGACAATCACCACTTTTTTCCCTTTCAGGTAGCCTGCTTCATCGGCGAATTCATCTCGTGCCATAAAGCGACACTTACCTAATTGCGCCAGCTGCTGACGCAGGTTCAATGTGTTGAAATAGTTAGCCATGGTATTACTCCGTTCGGGTTCTGTTTTGTGGATGCAGCTATTTTTCTATTACTGCAAACGAATATTGTGTTGGTGTATTGCTACTGTTTTTATCACATCCCACTGGCGGTGCCGAGGATGACCTTGGATTCACTATATGATAGGAAACACATTGCTGAAATTGATATATTAACAATGTGACATTGCAAATTCTGCAATACTCTTTATTTCTTATGGAATACACTGGGTAATCTTACTCAAGAGGCTGTCTGTGATGGATTTACGCGACCTGAAATTATTCCTTCATTTGGCTGAAAGCCGCCATTTTGGCCGCACCGCCAAAGCAATGCACGTCAGTCCATCCACTCTTTCGCGCCAGATCCAGCGGCTGGAAGAAACTATCGGCCAGCCGCTATTTTTACGCGATAACCGCACGGTACAACTGACTGATGCTGGCGCGCAGTTGAAAGCTTTTGCTCAGCAAACCTTGCTGCAATATCAGCAATTGCGCCATGCATTAGGTCAACACGGGCCATCACTCAGTGGTGAACTGCGGCTGTTTTGTTCAGTTACCGCCGCCTACAGCCACTTACCGCCGATTTTGGATCGCTTTCGCGCCCGCCATCCACTGGTTGAAATCAAACTCACTACCGGTGATGCGGCCGATGCGGTCGATAAAGTGCAATCTAATGAAGCTGATTTGGGGATTGCAGGCCGCCCTGAAGTGCTGCCCACCAGCGTGGCCTTTACCCAAATTGGCGAGATCCCACTGGTATTGATTGCTCCGGCGCTCCCTTGCGCGGTGCGATCTCAAATCTCCGTGGAGCAACCGGATTGGGCAACAATCCCGTTTATTCTGCCGGAGCACGGCCCATCACGGAAACGTATTGATTTATGGTTCCGCCGCCAGCGCATCACTAACCCGTTGATTTACGCTACAGTTTCTGGCCACGAGGCCATAGTATCAATGGTGGCGCTGGGGTGTGGTGTGGCGTTAATTCCATCGGTGGTGGTCGATAACAGCCCGGAGCCGGTGCGAAACCGTATTTCGCTATTGGATGATATTTCGCTGGTTGAACCCTTTGAATTGGGAGTGTGCGTACCAAAAAAACGGCTCAATGAGCCGCTAATTGAAGCATTTTGGGGGCTGCTTTAGTTTGCCATCCTCAAGCAGCCACTTGACTCGCACCAAAATTTAACCCGCTAAAAAAAACTTAAACGCCGGGTTATTGGTTTCATCGTGGCAATCATAGCCCAGTGCGGTTAGATGCTGTTCAAATTGGGGTTCAGTGGCTGATAATTCAAATGCGGCCAGCACTCGACCAAAATCGGTACCATGGCTACGATAGTGGAACAGAGAAATATTCCAATGCGTGCCCAAGGTGTGCAGGAATTTCAGCAATGCGCCGGGGGACTCCGGGAATTCAAAGCTGAACAACCGCTCGCGCAGTGGTTTGGAGGGCCGCCCACCGACCATATAGCGCACATGCAACTTGGCCATTTCATCATCAGACAAATCCACCACCTGATAACCTTTGTCCTGCAATTCGGCCAAAATTTCTGCCCGCTCGGCATAACCGCGCGTCAAACGCACCCCGACGAAAATACAGGCGTTATCGGCATCGGCATAACGGTAGTTAAACTCGGTGACTGAACGCCCGCCCAGCAACTCACAAAAACGCAAGAAACTGCCTTTTTGCTCCGGAATGGTTACCGCCAGCAAGGCTTCGCGCTGTTCGCCAAGTTCACAGCGCTCTGACACATAGCGCAAACCGTGGAAGTTAACATTCGCGCCAGACAGCACATGAGCCAAGCGCTCGCCTTGAATATTGTGCTGCTGTACATATTTTTTCAACCCGGCCAGCGCCAGCGCACCGGAAGGCTCGGCAATGGCGCGCACATCTTCAAATATGTCTTTTACTGCCGCACAAATGGCATCGCTATCAACAGTGATAACTTCGTCCAGATATTCCTGACACAGGCGGAAAGGTTCATCGCCAATGCGCTTAACCGCTACGCCCTCAGCGAATAATCCGACACGGGCTAAATCAACCGGTTTCCCCGCATCCCATGCAGCGCGTAAACAGGCAGAATCTTCCGCCTCGACACCAATGACTTTAATCTGCGGCATCAATTGCTTGATAAGCACCGCGACACCGGCCACCAGACCACCGCCACCGACAGGAACAAATATCCGGTCGAGATGTGCATCTTGCTGGAGTAACTCCATCGCCAATGTTCCTTGCCCAGCAATCACCGCGGGGTGATCAAACGGCGGCACAAAGGTATAACCCTGCTGCTGGGACAGCGCGATAGCTTTGGCTTTGGCTTCATCAAAATTGGCACCAAATAGCAGCACCTCGCCACCAAAACCACGCACCGCATCCACTTTGATATCCGCGGTGGCCACGGGCATCACGATAAGCGCTTTGATGCCAAGCTTATGCGCCGACAACGCCACACCCTGAGCATGATTACCGGCTGAAGCCGTTATTACACCGCAGGCTTTTTGTTCTGCTGTCAGGCCGGCCAACATCGCGTAAGCACCGCGCAGTTTAAAGCTGTGTACCGGTTGCCGGTCTTCGCGTTTCACTAAAATGGTATTCGCCAGGCGGGAAGAGATTTTTTCCATCTCTTGCAGTGGGGTAACTTGCGCCACCTCGTACACCGGCGCGCGCAGTATCGCCCGCAGATATTCTGCCCCGCAGGGGGCAGCAGATAAGGGTTGTGATTCCGCCATGGGTATTAGCCTCCCAGCTTACTTTTGTCGCGCACAGCACCTTTGTCGGCACTGGTCGCCAGTAATGCATAAGCGCGCAGCGCATAAGAAACTTGACGTTCGCGGGCTTTCGGTGTCCATGCTGCATCACCGCGCGCCAATTCTGCTTCACGGCGCGCCGCCAATTCTGCTTCACTGACGTCCAGTTTCATCGCACGGTTGGGAATATCAATATCAATAATGTCGCCATCTTGAACCAGTGCAATCAACCCACCGCTGGCGGCTTCCGGCGAAGCATGACCAATGGATAACCCCGACGTCCCGCCCGAGAAACGGCCATCGGTTAACAACGCACAGCTTTTGCCTAATCCCATCGATTTCAGATAAGTGGTTGGATACAGCATTTCCTGCATCCCTGGCCCACCTTTCGGCCCTTCGTAACGGATAACAACCACATCAGCCGCCACCACTTTGCCACCCAAAATAGCGGCAACAGCATCATCCTGACTCTCATAGACTTTAGCCGGGCCACGGAAGGTTAAGCTGTCTTTATCCACCCCTGCGGTTTTGACGATTGAACCATTCTCTGAAAGATTGCCATACAACACCGCCAAACCACCGTCTTGGCTGTAAGCATGTTCGCGCGTGCGGATACACCCTTCTTTGCGGTCAGTATCCAGTGATGGGAAACGGCAATCTTGTGAGAAAGCTTTGGTGGTACGAATACCGGCCGGGCCTGCGGCGTACATGCTTTTGACCTTTTCATCACCGGTCAGCATCACATCATAAGCAGCCAGCGTTTGTGGCAAACTCAGCCCCAACACATTGCGCACCTCGCGATTTAGCAACCCGGCGCGATCCAACTCACCTAAAATACCGATAACCCCACCAGCGCGGTGCACGTCTTCCATATGGTATTTCTGAGTGCTTGGCGCCACTTTGCACAAATGTGGCACTTTACGAGACAGACGGTCGATATCACTGATATCAAAATCAATATCCCCCTCCTGCGCCGCCGCCAGCAAATGCAGCACCGTATTGGTGGAACCGCCCATGGCGATATCCAGTGTCATGGCATTTTCAAATGCCGCTTTATTGGCAATGCTCCGTGGCAACGCGCTGATATCTTCTTGTTCGTAATAGCGTTTGGTCAGCGCGACAATATGCTTGCCCGCATCGAGGAACAGTTGCTTGCGGTCTGCATGGGTGGCCAGCAATGAACCATTACCCGGCAGCGCCAGCCCCAGCGCTTCATTCAAACAGTTCATCGAGTTGGCGGTAAACATGCCAGAACAAGAACCGCAAGTTGGGCAGGCTGAGCGCTCAATTTGCTCGCTGTCAGCATCACTGACATTGGGGTTTGCCCCTTGAATCATGGCATCGACCAGATCCAACTTAATGATTTTATCCGATAATTTGGTTTTACCGGCTTCCATCGGGCCGCCGGAAACAAAGATAACCGGGATATTCAAACGCAGAGACGCCATCAGCATCCCTGGGGTAATTTTGTCACAGTTAGAGATACACACCATGGCATCGGCACAGTGGGCGTTAACCATGTACTCAACCGAGTCAGCAATCAACTCACGGGAAGGCAGTGAATAAAGCATGCCGCCGTGGCCCATCGCGATCCCATCATCCACCGCAATAGTGTTGAACTCTTTAGCCACACCGCCAGACGCTTCAATTTGCTCTGCTACCAGCTTGCCTAAGTCGCGCAAATGAACGTGGCCCGGTACAAACTGAGTAAATGAGTTAACGACGGCAATAATCGGTTTGCCGAAGTCATCATCGGTCATACCGGTTGCGCGCCACAATGCGCGGGCACCAGCCATATTGCGGCCATGAGTGGTGGTATGGGAACGGTACTTAGGCATTGTCTATTCACTCCAGGTTATTCTGTGTTACAGGTGGCGAACGAACCACCTGCTGATTCTGTCTGTCTATTTTTATTATGGATTGATAGGATCCAGCCAGCCGTATTTATCTTCCGTTTCACCGGTGAACAGGCCGAAGAATGCTTGTTGAATTTTTGCCGTGATCGGGCCACGTTTACCAATGCCAACCTGAATGCCATCAACACTGCGCACTGGGGTAATTTCTGCCGCAGTACCAGACATAAAGACTTCATCGGCCAGATAGAGAGATTCACGCGAAAGCACCTGCTCACGGACTTCCAGCCCCATATCTTTAGCCAGTTTGATGATGGCGTCGCGCGTGATGCCTGGCAGAGCAGAAGAGGTAAATGGCGGGGTGAACAGAATGCCATCTTTCACTTCAAACAGGTTTTCACCGGCACCTTCAGACAGGAAACCGTGAACATCCAGGGCAATCCCTTCCTGATAACCGTGGCGGCGTGCTTCGCTGCCCACCAGTAAGGAAGACAAATAGTTGCCCCCGGCTTTAGCCGCGGTTGGAATGGTGTTCGGCGCAACACGGTTCCATGAAGAAACCATGGCATCAATCCCTTGCTCCAGCGCTTCTGCGCCCAAATAAGCCCCCCACGGGAAGGCGGCAATGATGACATCCGTCTTATAACCATCGGGTGGATTCACCCCCATACCGACATCACCGATAAAGACCAATGGGCGAATATAGGCGCTGGTCAGATTATTTTTACGCAGTGTTTCGCGACAAGCTTCCATCAGCTCGTCAACCGTCTGGGAAACCGGCATACGGTAAATTTTGGCAGAATCATGCAGGCGCTGCATATGCTCGCGGTGACGGAAAACGACCGGCCCCTTATGGGATTCGTAGCAACGAACACCTTCGAAGACTGACGTGCCATAGTGTAACGCGTGAGACATTACGTGAACTTTAGCCTCTGCCCACGGAGTCATTTCACCGTTAAACCAAATAAAATCAGCTTTCTTCGTCATTCTTTTCTTTCCTTGTGGCGCATCAGGCGCGTATTTGTAATGTATTAGGTTGTAGGATCTCGACGCAGGCGACATCCATCAGCTTACTCAGCTGAGAAGACAGTAAATCGACAGGTCGCCCGCTGGCAACGGTCAATTCAATATTAATATTCTCGGCATTAATCATTGGCGACATATTCATAGCACAAACTTGAAAGCCGCGGTGCCGCACCACTCGCAATACGCGCTCTAACATCTCAGGGCGGAAGCGGGCTTGGATAGAGAGCTGATGTTGCATCATGAGATTTTCTCCAACATGGTTTCATTGCCTGCGCCTGGCGGCACTAACGGCCAAACGTTTTCGAGTTCGTCGATGGAAACCTGGAGCAGATAAGGGCCATCGCTGTTAAACAGCGCATCCAGGGCGGCATCGACTTGGTCTTTGCGGGTGATACGTTGGCCGGGGATATTGAAAGCACTGGCCAGAGTGATGAAATCGGGGTTATCAGAAAGATTGGTTTCGCTATAACGTCCATCAAAAAACAGTTGTTGCCACTGCCTAACCATCCCTAATCGCTGGTTATCCAATAAAACGATTTTCAGCGGTAACTGTTTTCGTTTTATGGTGCCCAATTCCTGCACATTCATCATGAATGAGCCATCGCCGGAGACACAGATAACCATATCATCTGGGCGGGCCATCTGTGCGCCAACGGCGGCTGGGATGCCAAAACCCATCGTGCCCAAGCCACTGGAGGTGATGAAATTCTCCGGGCGGGTAAAGCTCATGTGCTGCGCCGTCCACATCTGGTGCTGACCGACATCGGTGGTCACCACGGTTTGTGGGGCTTTCCGCTCTGAGATTTGCTTAAGCAGCAATGGGGCATAAATCGCCTGGCCAGGGTGGTCATAACGCCAGCTATGCTGTTGTTTTAACGCCATAACCTCATCACACCACGGCTGAATATTCAGCGTTTGTTGCAAGGCGGGCAACAAGACTTTTAAATCCCCTTGCAGCGCGACGTGTGCTTGGCGCAATTTACCCAACTCTGCCGGGTCGATATCCATATGGATAACTTTGGCTTTCGCAGCGAATGTATTCAGCTTGCCAGTCACGCGGTCATCAAAACGCGCACCCACAGCTATCAATAAGTCACAGTCCTGCACCGCAAAATTCGCCGCTTTGGTGCCGTGCATGCCCAACATGCCCAGATAACAAGGGTGCTCAGTGTCGGGTGCGCCCAAACCTTTCAATGTCGCCACCGCAGGAATGCCGGTGACCGCAATAAACTCGCGTAAAGCTGCGACCGCCTGCGCCATCCCAACACCACCACCGACATACAGCATCGGCTTTTTAGCTGTTGCCAGCATATCCCAAGCTTGTTGTAACTCCGCAGCAGAATCAACGGGATACTCTTCAACTGGCATCAAATGCGGGGTCAATTCGCCCACGGCCAATTGAATATCTTTTGGAATGTCGATTAAAACTGGCCCAGGACGGCCGCTGGTGGCGATAGTAAAAGCCTCTGCCATGATACCCGGCAATGCATCCAGTGATTCGACCAAAAAACTGTGTTTGGTACAGGCCAGAGATAGGCCCAGAACATCAATTTCCTGAAAAGCATCAGTGCCGATTAAAGCAGAGCCAACCTGACCGGTGATGGCGATTACCGGCACCGAATCTAGCAAAGCATCAGCCAAACCGGTGATCAGATTAGTGGCTCCGGGGCCTGAGGTGGCGATACACACCCCGACTTTACCGGTGGCACGCGCATAACCAATAGCGGCAATAGCAGCGCCCTGTTCATGGCGGCAGAGCAGATGCTCGACACCACCATCATACAAAGCATCGTAGACAGGCATTATTGCCCCACCTGGATAGCCGAATACCGTATCAACTCCCTGCGCACGCAACGCTTGAACCACCCACTGAGCACCATTCATAGTTATTTCCCCGACCTTTTGCGGGAGGAGCAGGATTTTATTCTGTTGTACATTTTATGTTCCTCACGTCTTGTAACGTACCGATAAAAAAACCCCCGGACCTTTCGGTGCGGGGGTTCTCTTGAGATTAAGGCTTGATTTTTATGCCTTTATTCGTCCAAGTGCAGCCCCGCACGGTGGGATAATAATCACCACCACGCTAATTAGGACTAGGTTAATCACTTGGACAATCGCTTTCATAATTAGGTTGTTCATCTGTCTAGTGTCGAACGAATACCTACAGAGTTACCACAGTTATCAGTTATCTGACAATATTTATTTAAATTATTATTTTGTTGGCATCTAAATAAAACACAATAAATATATTATTTATCAATCAGTAAAACTCAAATCGACACTTAGGTCTTTTTTCTGCGCCCTACATCGCAATTTTTGATTTTGATACATCCATTGCAGCGAAACTTCTCGTGAGCTTTCGCAAACCAATGCTTTTTCTAAGTGCTAAAAAAAAATTTGAGGCACTCTGCGGTAACACCCCAACATCAAGGACACACGACAGCAAAGGAAAGCAACATGTCTCTGGCAACTATTCACACCCGTGCCACATTAGGTATTCAGGCCCCCTCAGTTACCGTTGAAGTTCATATCAGCAACGGGCTACCAGGGTTAATTTTGGTGGGGCTACCGGAAACGACGGTAAAAGAGGCGCGGGACAGAGTTCGCAGCGCATTAATCAACAGCGGTTTTACCTATCCAGCCAAACGGATCACAGTCAGTCTTGCGCCGGCAGATTTACCCAAAGAAGGTGGGCGTTATGACCTGCCTATCGCTTTAGCAATATTAGCCGCGTCAGAGCAGATTCCTGCGGATAAATTAGCGCACTATGAGTTCTTGGGTGAACTTGCCCTATCAGGGGCGCTAAGGCGCGTTAGCGGCGCAATTCCAGCAGCGCTCGCCAGCAGCCAAGCCCAGCGGCAATTAATTTTGCCGTCAGAAAACAGTGCGGAGATTGGGTTAATTGCACAAAATGACAGCTGGGTCGCAGACCACTTATTAGCAGTATGTGGCTTTTTACAAGGTGAGAATACGCTTGCTCAAGGCCAACGCCTGAGTGCTATTGCAGATTGGGATGACAGTCTTGACCTGCAAGATATCATCGGCCAATCACAAGCCAAACGTGCTCTGGAGATAGCTGCTGCCGGTGGGCATAATTTGCTGTTGCTCGGGCCGCCAGGTACGGGCAAAACTATGCTGGCGAATCGGCTCACGGGGTTATTGCCACCGCTGACGGATCAAGAAGCCCTTGAGGCTGCAGCTATTAATGGCTTATCGCACCGCAATGAACTGCCGGTTCAATGGCGCTGTCGAGCTTTTCGGGCACCACATCACAGCGCATCGATGGCCGCGTTAATTGGCGGAGGGTCAATTCCTCGCCCCGGCGAAATATCACTGGCACACAATGGGGTACTTTTTCTGGATGAACTGCCGGAGTTTGAACGCCGGGTTCTGGATTCACTACGCGAACCGCTGGAGTCAGGTGAAATTATCATTTCCCGCGCAACCGCAAAAGTCTGTTTCCCGGCAAGAGTACAGTTGATAGCGGCGATGAACCCCAGCCCCAGTGGTCATTATCAAGGCACGCATAATCGGGCACCGCCACAACAAATCTTACGTTATTTAGCAAAATTATCAGGCCCATTTTTGGACAGATTTGATTTATCGATCGAAGTACCCTTACTTCCTGCTGGAATGCTAGGGGCACAGAAACTTCAGGGGGAGAGTAGCAAAACGGTCAGGCAACGGGTGCTACAAGCTAGAAAAAAACAATTGGATAGAGCGGGGAAGATAAACACACGGCTGAATAGTCAAGAGATAGCTGAGCATTGCTATTTAGTCACTGAGAATGCTGTTTTTTTAGAGCAGGCACTGCTAAAACTGGGGCTGTCAGTGCGCGCCTGGCACCATATTTTGAAGGTGGCGCGAACCATTGCAGATCTGGCTCTGGAAGATAACATTCAAAAAAATCATCTTTCAGAGGCTCTGAGCTATCGTTGTATAGACCGCTTGCTTTTGCAATTACACAAAAGCCTGATATAAAAACTAAAATAGAGCAAAAAAGCCATAATACCTAAGTGCAATAGCATACCCTGAGTAACGAGAGAGTCGCAGGTCAGTGATTACAGAGCCTGCGACTTCAAGAACAAAAGATATTAGTCATCGCTATCCGTGTAATCTTCCACTGCGTCCATCTGCGGTTTACCGCCAGATAACGTATGGAAGCGTTTAGGGCGACGAGTCCGAGTCACATACTTGGACCAGACTTTCTCCTCAGCGCTGACTGGATCACGCTCGCCGCGACAAACAGCCACAAACAGCTGTTCTTCTTCCGTTGCAGGCTGGCGTTTTCCAAGATCAAGTTCGTTGAAAGCGTAACCGTGGCGCTCTAGTAATTGCGCCTCTTTAATGGTGAAATCGCCGTGACGCGAGAACCCGCGAGGATAATGTTTATTATCAAAAAAACGATTGGTCGTGATGAAGCTATCCGCCATCTGACACGCTCCTAATTCTCTCATGGTCGTGCTGTTTATGGCGCGGAGTATTAGATAGGCTTGACATCGTGTAAAACAAAACATTTAAATCTTAACGACAAAAAAAATTGGAGATGGGTGTGGATACCGAATTACTGAAAACCTTTTTGGAGGTCAGTAGAACTCGCCACTTTGGTCGCGCAGCTGAATCTTTGTACTTAACGCAGTCGGCGGTGAGTTTTCGTATCCGTCAGTTGGAAAATCAATTAGGTGCAAATTTATTCACTCGTCATCGCAATAATATTCGCCTGACCCCGGCCGGTGAACGGCTGGTGCCTTATGCTGAAACACTGATGAGTACTTGGCAGCTAGCCAAAAAAGAAGTCGTACATTCGCTGCAACACACCGAGTTGTCGATTGGTGCAACCGCCTCGCTTTGGGAGGCTTACCTCTCTCCTTGGTTGCAACAGTTATATAAACAACGAGAGGCATTACGCCTTGAGGCGCGCATTGCCTTACGACAATCGCTGGTCAAGCAGTTGCACGAACGGCAACTCGATTTATTGATAACGACCGAGCCCCCCAAAATGGATGAGTTAGCCAGCCTGCTGCTAGGGCATTTTTCATTGCGTTTGTTCTCTTCAATTCCCCTGTCGCTATCAGCGGAAATTGACGACGAAACCCAGCATAAAAATGCAAATGAAGTGCCATACATCAAACTTGAATGGGGGGCAGATTTTCATCAGCAAGAAAATCGTCTACTCAATAGCGAGCAAATGCCAGTGCTCACGACAACTTCAGCCCATTTAACCCGGCAACTGCTGGAAACTACCGGCGGCTGCGCTTTTCTACCTGAACATTGGCAAAAAGAGTACCCAGAGTTGATTATCAACACTGAGATTCCCTCGATAGTACGGCCACTGTATGCCGTTTGGTTGCAAAACAGTGACCAACAAACCTTAATCCGCCAGCTATTAAAAACCCCCATGAATAACGCAGCTCAAAGCGCTATACAGGACTAAGTGGTGGCGGTTGAGGAGCGAGCACGGCGATTTAAATAAAAAGCACTCATCGCCTTTTGAATAGCAATGAAGCTAAATAGTAGGATCCCGATGACAATCTTGGTCCACCACGAGCTAAGTGTGCCATCGAACGTGATGTAACTCTGTATAAGGCCTTGAATCAGCACACCAAACAGAGTGCCAAAAACGGTGCCAATACCGCCGGTAAGCAAAGTGCCACCAATCACGACGGCGGCTATTGCATCTAGCTCAACCCCACTGGCCGCCAATGCATAACCGGCCGAGGTGTAGAGAGAGAAAACAATCCCGGATAGGGCTGCCAAGGTACTCGACAGCATGTAGATTTTTATCGTGGTTTGTTTAACCGGAACCCCCATTAGGGCGGCTGACACACTGTTGCCACCGATAGCATAGACGTTATGACCAAAGCGGGTTCTATGGGCCAGCAAAATACCAAACGCCACAACCAATAGCATAATCAGCGCCAGTAGGGTAAATCGCCCACCACCGGGAACTTTCCAGGCATAATTCGCCAGCTGGCTATAAAGTGGGTGATTAATGGGAATCGACTCTTCCGATACAATAAAGCTCATACCACGGACAAAAAACATTCCAGCAAGAGTGATGATAAATGCTGGCAGCTTCAGTGAGTCAATAATCCAGCCCATGAATGCGCCAAACATCGCCCCCATAGCCAAGACGATAGCAAACGCATACATAGGATGAATACCATAAGTTCCGATTAGCTTTGCCAGTAATACGCCAGTAAACGCAATAACTGAACCGACAGATAAATCGATACCACCAGATAAGATAACAAAGGTCATCCCGACAGCAACAATGCCGAGAAAAGCATTATCAGTCAGTAAGTCACACCAAACACGGGTGGAAGAAAAACTGGGGAATTGGCTGAGACAAAAGGCGTAGCCCAGAATAAAAACGGCGATAGTCATCAGCAAAGGAATATTACGCTTTAACATTATTTTCGCCTCCGGAAGAGATGACTTAATGAAATCATCGGTGACTGCACCACCAATACGGCTAATACGACGATGGCTTTAAGAACCAGATTAAATTCCGGTTGATAACCTGAAAGTAAAATCCCAGTATTCATACCCTGAATAATCAAAGCGCCGATCACCGAGAGTAAAAGATTAAAACGCCCTCCCATTAAGGATGCGCCGCCAATAACCACCGCCAGAATGGCATCCAACTCCAGCCATAGACCGGCATTGTTAGCATCAGCCCCCCGAATATCGGCCGTCACAATAATGCCCGCCACCGCGGCACAGATGCCACAAATCACATACACCGCAATCAGCACCAGCCGGGTACTTACCCCCGCATTGCGCGCGGAGCGCAAGTTGATACCAACTGACTCAATAAATAGCCCTAATGCTGTTTTGCGCGTCAATAACCACACAATAATCAGCATGCTGAATGCTATGACGACAGACATTGGCATATACATCAACGTGCTGCTGCCTAACTCAGCCAACCCACCGCTATCAAATGTGACAATCTGCCCTTGTGTAATAAGCTGAGCTATACCTCGCCCGGCAACCATTAACATCAATGTGGCGACAATCGGTTGAATCTGTAACACCGCAACTAAAAAACCGTTCCACAACCCGCACAGTGCCCCAACGGCAAGCGCTGCAACCAATACCGTGAAAAAAGGATACCCTGCGCTGGTCAGGGTCGCCGCCGTGGCACCGGCGATTGCCATTACCGCCCCAACAGATAAATCAATGCCCCCGGTTGCAATCACTAATGTCATTCCCAGAGCTAATAAAGCAACGGGTGCACCCCGGTTTAAGATATCAATGACACTGCCAAATAGCCGTCCATCCTGAATATGAATGGAGAAAAAGTGTGGAGCGACTAAGCTATCAATCAATAAAATGACCGCCAGAGCAGCAAACTGAGTGGCTCCTTTTGGCAAGACCCATTTAACTTTACGCGGCCTTTGCGGCATAGATAGGCTCCTGTTTCCCATGAGATAACTCCTTATTGCACCGCGATCGCCTGCATAATGGCGGGAACTGAAATCTCATCGTGACTGAGTTGTGCAATATGCCGACGATCTCGCAGGACAATGATGCGGTCGGCATAACCAGCCAACTCCTCTAATTCGGAGGAGATAATCAGCAGCGCCAACCCTTGGTCACACAGTTTTTCAATCAAGCGAATAATTTCAGCATGTGCTCCGACATCAATCCCCCGCGTCGGCTCATCTAAAATTAAAAATCGGGGTTTTGTCGCCAGCCAGCGGGCTAATAATACTTTTTGCTGATTTCCGCCGGACAGATACTGAATTTGCTGTTCAGGGCCAGGGGTACGGATACCTAATTGCTGAATAAAATCCTCTGCAATTTGAGTCTGTTCGCGCATAGAAATTGGCCTCAGCCAGCCACGTTGAGCCTGAAGGGCCAAAATAATATTTTCTCGGACCGTTGCGGCCCCCACAATGCCATCGGTTTTGCGATCTTCCGGGCAATAACCAAAACCGTATTTTGATGCTTTACGTGGCGTTCTAATCTTCACCGGCTGGCCTTGGATTTTAGCTTCGCCAGTATCAGGTGTGGTCACGCCGAAAATTAACTGTGCCGTCTCAGTACGGCCAGACCCCAATAACCCCGCGAGCCCAACAATTTCACCAGGAGAAACCGATAAATCAAAGTTATCCACAACCCCTCGCCGACCATAGTTCTTGAATTCAACCAATGGGTTACTTACTGCAATATTATGCTCACTGCGTTTCAGTAATTGCTCATCAAAGCTATGGCCCAGCATCATCTGAACCAATTCAATGCGGGGAAGTTCAGCTGTGGCTTTCGTGCCGACGAGTTTGCCATTACGCAAAACAGTAATGCGATCACTGATCCGATAGACTTGGTCGAGAAAGTGGGTCACGAAAACCATGCCAATACCTTGGTCACGCAACTGCCGCAGAATATCCAATAACATACTGACTTCTTTAGCATCCAAACTCGCCGTTGGCTCATCCAGAATCAACACTTTTGCAGACAAATCAACCGCCCGCGCGATTGCGACAATCTGTTGTATTGCAATAGAAAAGTCAGCTAATGGGCGCTGAACATCCAGTATTAAACCATAACCTTTGAGTAATTTTTCTGCCTGCCGATTCATGGTTTGATGGTCAACAAACCCCCAACGTAATGGCTCGCGGCCAATAAAGAGATTCGCTGCAATAGAAATATTCGGCAGTAAATTCACCTCTTGATAAACAGTACCAATCCCCATATTTTGGGCATCAGCGGTATCAATAGGAGAAATGGCAACACCCTCTAAATAAACTTCACCGGCGGCCCGCTTATAGACCCCAGTTAATGCCTTGATTAAAGTCGATTTTCCCGCACCATTCTCCCCCAACAAAGCGACGACCTCACCACGATGTAGAGAGAAATTCACAGAATCTAATGCTTTAACACCAGGAAATTCAACTGATAAGCCACGAACCTCTAGCAGTGTTTCCATCAAATGTACCCACGTTCAAAAACGGCTCATATATTGCCTAAATACAGGTGACGAAAGCAGGCGGGGTTTCCCCCGCCTTTAGAATCAATAACCTAGACTCTTCTTGGATTCATATTCCTGTTTAGCTGTATCTGGCTGTAGCAGGCGGGATTCTGTCTGGATAAATTTAGGAGGTTGGGTTCCGTCTTTCTTGAGTGCAATTAAGGCATCAAAAGCAGGGCCGGCCATATTCGGTGTTAATTCAACAGTTGCATTTGCTTCACCACTACTCATTGCTTTGAAGATATCTGGCACACCATCGATAGAAACGATTTTTATTTCTGTACCTGGCTTCAAACCGGCTTCTTTAATAGCTTGAATGGCACCAATTGCCATATCATCGTTATGAGCATAGACGGCACAGATATTCTTACCGTTTTGTTCCGCTTTAATAAAACTTTCCATAACCTCTTTGCCTTTACTGCGGGTGAAATCGCCGGACTGGGAGCGAATTATTTTCACATTAGGCGCGGAGGCTATCCCGTCAGCAAACCCTTTTTTACGGTTAATCGCGACGCTGGAGCCAACCGTACCTTGGAGTTCAACAACATTACAAGGCTTGCCCGCCACATCTTTCAGCAGCCATTCACCGGCAACTTTACCTTCATATACGCTGTCCGAAGCGACTGCCGCTGTATACAAAGTGGGGTCATTCACCTCAATCATACGGTCCAGTAGGAATACCGGAATTTTGGCTTCTTTAGCTTCCTGTAATACTGGTGTCCAACCAGTAGCGACCACCGGAGCAATGAAAATGGCATCAACACCTTGAGCAATAAACGATCTGACGGCTTTGATTTGGTTCTCTTGTTTTTGCTGAGCATCCGCGATTTTTAATGTTATTCCGCGTTTCTCCGCTTCTTGTTTAGAAACCTTGGTTTCCGCAGATCGCCAACCGGACTCTGAACCTATTTGAGAAAAACCCACGACGAGTGGAGCTGCCTGGGCTGTACTCCACATTGCGGCTGTCACCGCTGCTGCTAACAGTAAACGCCTGTACATATTTATCTCCTCACTTGCCATAGTCGAGCCGCTGACCTACTACTATTACGAAGAACAGTTAATATGATCATTCAGGTCATTGATTGCCCTGAACTTCGGCCAATTTGCAGATAATATTGTGCTAAAAGCACATGGTGTTTTTTAAGGTGAGCTTCCTGATAGCTAAAATGTTAATTAGTTTTAGTACATTTTGTGAAAGTAATAATGAGCAATATCACACCATAGAATTACAATCGTTTTGTACATAAATTCAGCTAAATAGGTATGAGTTGGGAACGTTACCTTCTACATTTTCATGGTGATTTAACAAAAATACAGACAATTAGAGATTATTAATTGAGCGAGAGATATTGTTTGAATGCATAAAGTGAGCAGTATTTTCTATGTAGAAAAATATCACAAGGAGCTACATAGAGAAGAAGATAGAAGGGAAAGGCTGGTCTAGCGGGTTGTTAAATGTATAGGAAATCGGCCAAATGATTATTTTAGGCATAAAAAAACCCTTCGTTTTCACGAAGGGTTATTTATATGGCAGGGGCGGAGAGACTCGAACTCGCGACACCCGGTTTTGGAGACCGGTGCTCTACCAACTGAGCTACGCCCCTAGATTACGCTTAACATTATGCCTGCTAAAATTAGCAGGCATAATTTAAATAAGTGGCGGAACGGACGGGGCTCGAACCCGCGACCCCCTGCGTGACAGGCAGGTATTCTAACCAACTGAACTACCGCTCCACCGATTCTTTTACGTGTATCTTCCCGATACTTACCCTCTTCAGGGCCAGCGCTCCTCGCTGTGCAAAACCGCCTCTGGCGATTTTGTCCATCACCAGATGTCACTCTGATAATGCGTGTTTGATGCCTGGCAGTGTCCTACTCTCGCATGGGGAGACCCCACACTACCATCGGCGCTACGGCGTTTCACTTCTGAGTTCGGCATGGGTTCAGGTGGTCCCACCGCGCTATGGCCGCCAGGCAAATTCTGTTTCAATCAACCCGCTCCATGATAATCATCACGCAGCCAGTCAATCCAATCTGTAAACATCGCTGAAAATCAAAATTCTCTCTAAAACACCTTCGGTGTTGTAAGGTTAAGCCTCACGGATCATTAGTACTGGTTAGCTCAATGCATCGCTGCACTTACACACCCAGCCTATCAACGTCATAGTCTTTAACGTTCCTTCAGGGGGCTTAAAGCCCCAGGGAAGACTCATCTCGAGGCAAGTTTCCCGCTTAGATGCTTTCAGCGGTTATCTCTTCCGAATTTAGCTACCGGGCAATGCCATTGGCATGACAACCCGAACACCAGTGATTCGTCCACTCCGGTCCTCTCGTACTAGGAGCAGCCCCTCTCAATCTTCCAACGCCCACGGCAGATAGGGACCGAACTGTCTCACGACGTTCTAAACCCAGCTCGCGTACCACTTTAAATGGCGAACAGCCATACCCTTGGGACCTACTTCAGCCCCAGGATGTGATGAGCCGACATCGAGGTGCCAAACACCGCCGTCGATATGAACTCTTGGGCGGTATCAGCCTGTTATCCCCGGAGTACCTTTTATCCGTTGAGCGATGGCCCTTCCATTCAGAACCACCGGATCACTAAGACCTACTTTCGTACCTGCTCGAGCCGTCACTCTCGCAGTCAAGCTAGCTTATGCCTTTGCACTAACCTCACGATGTCCGACCGTGATTAGCTAACCTTCGTGCTCCTCCGTTACTCTTTGGGAGGAGACCGCCCCAGTCAAACTACCCACCAGACACTGTCCTCACCCCAGATTATGGGGCCGAGTTAGAACATCAAACATTAAAGGGTGGTATTTCAAGGTTGGCTCCACGCAGACTGGCGTCCACGCTTCGATGCCTCCCACCTATCCTACACATCAAGGCTCAATGTTCAGTGTCAAGCTATAGTAAAGGTTCACGGGGTCTTTCCGTCTTGCCGCGGGTACACTGCATCTTCACAGCGAGTTCAATTTCACTGAGTCTCGGGTGGAGACAGCCTGGCCATCATTACGCCATTCGTGCAGGTCGGAACTTACCCGACAAGGAATTTCGCTACCTTAGGACCGTTATAGTTACGGCCGCCGTTTACTGGGGCTTCGATCAAGAGCTTCGCCTTGCGGCTGACCCCATCAATTAACCTTCCAGCACCGGGCAGGCGTCACACCGTATACGTCCACTTTCGTGTTTGCACAGTGCTGTGTTTTTATTAAACAGTTGCAGCCAGCTGGTATCTTCGACTGGCTTCGGCGCCGAGAGCAAGTCTCTTTACCTAATGCCAGCGTGCCTTCTCCCGAAGTTACGGCACCATTTTGCCTAGTTCCTTCACCCGAGTTCTCTCAAGCGCCTGAGTATTCTCTACCTGACCACCTGTGTCGGTTTGGGGTACGATTTAATGTTACCTGATGCTTAGAGGCTTTTCCTGGAAGCTTGGCATCAACTACTTCACCACCGTAGTGGCTCGTCATCACACCTCAGCGTTGATAAGCAACCGGATTTACCAAGTCACTCCGCCTACATGCTTAAACCGGGACAACCGTCGCCCGGCTAGCCTAGCCTTCTCCGTCCCCCCTTCGCAGTAACACCAAGTACAGGAATATTAACCTGTTTCCCATCGACTACGCTTTTCAGCCTCGCCTTAGGGGTCGACTCACCCTGCCCCGATTAACGTTGGACAGGAACCCTTGGTCTTCCGGCGTGCGGGCTTTTCACCCGCATTATCGTTACTTATGTCAGCATTCGCACTTCTGATACCTCCAGCAAACCTCACAGTTCACCTTCAACGGCTTACAGAACGCTCCCCTACCCAACAACGCCTAAGCGTCGCTGCCGCAGCTTCGGTGCATGGTTTAGCCCCGTTACATCTTCCGCGCAGGCCGACTCGACCAGTGAGCTATTACGCTTTCTTTAAATGATGGCTGCTTCTAAGCCAACATCCTGGCTGTCTATGCCTTCCCACATCGTTTCCCACTTAACCATGACTTTGGGACCTTAGCTGGCGGTCTGGGTTGTTTCCCTCTTCACGACGGACGTTAGCACCCGCCGTGTGTCTCCCGTGATAACATTCTTCGGTATTCGGAGTTTGCATCGGTTTGGTAAGCCGGGATGGCCCCCTAGCCGAAACAGTGCTCTACCCCCGAAGATGAGTTCACGAGGCGCTACCTAAATAGCTTTCGGGGAGAACCAGCTATCTCCCGGTTTGATTGGCCTTTCACCCCCAGCCACAAGTCATCCGCTAATTTTTCAACATTAGTCGGTTCGGTCCTCCAGTTAGTGTTACCCAACCTTCAACCTGCCCATGGCTAGATCACCGGGTTTCGGGTCTATACCTTGCAACTAGACGCCCAGTTAAGACTCGGTTTCCCTACGGCTCCCCTATTCGGTTAACCTTGCTACAAAATATAAGTCGCTGACCCATTATACAAAAGGTACGCAGTCACACCACGAAGGTGCTCCCACTGCTTGTACGTACACGGTTTCAGGTTCTATTTCACTCCCCTCGCCGGGGTTCTTTTCGCCTTTCCCTCACGGTACTGGTTCACTATCGGTCAGTCAGGAGTATTTAGCCTTGGAGGATGGTCCCCCCATATTCAGACAGGATGTCACGTGTCCCGCCCTACTCATCGAGTTCACAGCAAGTGTATTTTTGTGTACGGGACTATCACCCTGTACCGTGCGACTTTCCAGACGCTTCCACTAACACACAAACTGATTCAGACTCTGGGCTCCTCCCCGTTCGCTCGCCGCTACTGGGGGAATCTCGGTTGATTTCTTTTCCTCGGGGTACTTAGATGTTTCAGTTCCCCCGGTTCGCCTTGCATGGCTATGTATTCACCATGCAATAGTGCAACGAATTGCACTGGGTTTCCCCATTCGGGTATCGTCGGTTGTAACGGTTCATATCACCTTACCGACGCTTTTCGCAGATTAGCACGCCCTTCATCGCCTCTGACTGCCTAGGCATCCACCGTGTACGCTTAGTCGCTTAACCTCACAACCCGAAGGTGTCTTTCGACATCGTCGCATTGCGATTATTTGAGAGACTCTATGACAGGTTAATCCTTATCTCAGCACTTCTACGGAGAGATAAGTTTCAGCTGTCATGTTTCAATTTTCAGCTTGTTCCAGATTGTTAAAGAGCAATATTTCACAACCCACTGAGTCTTGCGACCGCAGTACGTTTTGAAATAGTTTTTTATATGGTGGAGCTAAGCGGGATCGAACCGCTGACCTCCTGCGTGCAAGGCAGGCGCTCTCCCAGCTGAGCTATAGCCCCATATAAAAAGCAAAATCACCTTATTGCTGCAACTCAACAGGGAATGGTGAGTTGGTGGGTCTGAGTGGACTTGAACCACCGACCTCACCCTTATCAGGGGTGCGCTCTAACCACCTGAGCTACAGACCCAACAAGGTACTAAAGCCCGACTAATTTCTCAGTCCGGCTTTATTTGCTCGTTACTTTCTATCAGACAATCTGTGTGGACACTGCGCAATGCGTATCTTTAGGTAAGGAGGTGATCCAACCGCAGGTTCCCCTACGGTTACCTTGTTACGACTTCACCCCAGTCATGAATCACAAAGTGGTAAGCGCCCTCCCGAAGGTTAAGCTACCTACTTCTTTTGCAACCCACTCCCATGGTGTGACGGGCGGTGTGTACAAGGCCCGGGAACGTATTCACCGTAGCATTCTGATCTACGATTACTAGCGATTCCGACTTCATGGAGTCGAGTTGCAGACTCCAATCCGGACTACGACAGACTTTATGTGGTCCGCTTGCTCTCGCGAGTTCGCTTCACTTTGTATCTGCCATTGTAGCACGTGTGTAGCCCTACTCGTAAGGGCCATGATGACTTGACGTCATCCCCACCTTCCTCCGGTTTATCACCGGCAGTCTCCTTTGAGTTCCCACCATTACGTGCTGGCAACAAAGGATAAGGGTTGCGCTCGTTGCGGGACTTAACCCAACATTTCACAACACGAGCTGACGACAGCCATGCAGCACCTGTCTCACAGTTCCCGAAGGCACCGAAGCATCTCTGCTAAGTTCTGTGGATGTCAAGAGTAGGTAAGGTTCTTCGCGTTGCATCGAATTAAACCACATGCTCCACCGCTTGTGCGGGCCCCCGTCAATTCATTTGAGTTTTAACCTTGCGGCCGTACTCCCCAGGCGGTCGACTTAACGCGTTAGCTCCGGAAGCCACGCCTCAAGGGCACAACCTCCAAGTCGACATCGTTTACAGCGTGGACTACCAGGGTATCTAATCCTGTTTGCTCCCCACGCTTTCGCACCTGAGCGTCAGTCTTTGTCCAGGGGGCCGCCTTCGCCACCGGTATTCCTCCAGATCTCTACGCATTTCACCGCTACACCTGGAATTCTACCCCCCTCTACAAGACTCTAGCTTGCCAGTTTCAAATGCAGTTCCCACGTTAAGCGCGGGGATTTCACATCTGACTTAACAAACCGCCTGCGTGCGCTTTACGCCCAGTAATTCCGATTAACGCTTGCACCCTCCGTATTACCGCGGCTGCTGGCACGGAGTTAGCCGGTGCTTCTTCTGCGAGTAACGTCAATCACAAAGGTTATTAACCTTTATGCCTTCCTCCTCGCTGAAAGTGCTTTACAACCCGAAGGCCTTCTTCACACACGCGGCATGGCTGCATCAGGCTTGCGCCCATTGTGCAATATTCCCCACTGCTGCCTCCCGTAGGAGTCTGGACCGTGTCTCAGTTCCAGTGTGGCTGGTCATCCTCTCAGACCAGCTAGGGATCGTCGCCTAGGTGAGCCGTTACCCCACCTACTAGCTAATCCCATCTGGGCACATCCGATGGCGTGAGGCCCGAAGGTCCCCCACTTTGGTCCGAAGACGTCATGCGGTATTAGCTACCGTTTCCAGTAGTTATCCCCCTCCATCAGGCAGTTTCCCAGACATTACTCACCCGTCCGCCGCTCGCCGGCAAAGTAGCAAGCTACTTCCCGCTGCCGCTCGACTTGCATGTGTTAGGCCTGCCGCCAGCGTTCAATCTGAGCCATGATCAAACTCTTCAATTTAAGATTTGTTTGATTTGCCACCGAAATGGCGATGCTCAAAGATTACTTTCTGCAAATATGCATTCGAACCGAAGTTCAAATGTGTACTGCTTTGGTCACTCTTCAAGACTTTGATTATTTCTGCCTGTCGAAACAGGCTTTGATATCGTCTTGCGAGTGCCCACACAGATTGTCTGATAAATTGTTAAAGAGCGTTCGTTACCCGTTTGCCTTGCGGCGAATCTTACGGTAACGCGGGAGGCAGATAATACGCTTTCCCGCTGAAGAGTCAAGGAATTATTTTGTTTCTTGCGAAGTCAAAACCGTTCTTTTCTCTTCCTGACCCGGCGAGATGTGTTTCGTTGTTCCCGGTCAGTGGAGGCGCATTATAGGGAGTTCCTGACAGCCTGCAACCCCTAATTTGAAAAAACTTTTCAACCGCTGATTCTTTAGTCAAAACGCCATTAAATTGGCAGTTTTTCCAGCGATGGAAAGCCGTAGCCCTGTAAAACGGGTAATAAAGCATCAGTGCCAGCATTAAACGCCATGCAATACGCGATGTTTTCTTCATCGGAAGAAATCACATTTTCTTGGGAAGATATGAGCCAGGCAGTACGGCGCGCGATGGCTGCACCAGAATCAACCATCCGGGTACCTTCCGGTAATACTTGAGCCAATTCTTCTGTTAATAGAGGGAAATGAGTGCAACCCAATACAATGGTGTCCGGTGGTTCGCGCATCGCCAGCCAAGGATGAAGGATTTTCTTTAAGGCTTCCTTCGGAACAACACCACCATGTAACTTGGTTTCCGCCAACTCCACCAGCTCAGATGATCCCAGTAACTCAATTTTGCAGTCTGTCGCAAAGCGTTCAATCAAATCACGAGTATAAGAAGCATGAACTGTGCCACGGGTGGCCAATAGGCCGACCACGCCATTACGGGTTAGGCGCACCGCAGGTTTGATAGCCGGGACAACCCCCACAACAGGGAAAGTAAAACGTTCGCGTAGTGCGGGAAGGCAAACCGTGCTGGCAGTGTTACAGGCGATAACGACAATCGCCAGCGGATGGCGCTGTTGTGCCGCAGTGACAATGTCCAATACGCGCTCGACGATGAACTCGCCGGACTTCTCACCATAAGGGAATGCGACATTGTCGAACGCATATATATAGTGGAGATCCGGCAGCAATTGCCGAATCTCTTGATAGACAGATAGCCCGCCAACACCGGAATCAAAAATCAGCGCTGTCGGGCGAAGCGCAGCATCAACCTTGTTAGAAGTTATAACTTCCTGTGAGGTAATACTCTCGTCCAGCGGTTTTATAGCCATAAGCCGTTTCGTATTCTTTATCAAACAGGTTAGCAATTCTACCACGAACTGTTAGATGAGAAGTAACCGGATAACCAGCTGAAACGTCTAGTGTGCTATAACTCGGCAATTCACGTTGGGTCGAGTTATACATCGAGGTGCTATTATCATAGCGTTTGCCGAAGTACTGATAAGAAACGTCCATATCAATATTGAACATCGTCCAATCCAACTGATATTTAGCTTGTTGCTTAGAGCGGCGAGCTAAGACCTCATTATTAAGATCATTACGTGGGTCAATGTATTGCAATGTGACCGCGTGGGTAAATATGCCGGTAGTCAGGTTCCCAGTCCATTCCACGCCTTTTATCGTCGCTGAATTAACATTGTAATATTGCCCAATGTAGGTCAGCGGGGCAGAGTAGTAATCAATCAGGTTGTCAATTTTGTTGTGATAAGCAGACAAGCGCCAGTCAACCGGCCCGGTGATGCCTTCCAATCCCGCTTCCCATTGGCGCGATTCTTCCGGTTTAAGGTTACTGTTGGGTTCAATCCGTGGGCTGAAGCGCTGCGCTCCGTGCTGTTGACCCAATGATGGTGCCAAGAAGCCGGTACCATAAGATAAGGTCACACGATAGTCGGGAACAAACTCCCAGCCAGCCGCGGTTTGCCAAGTTTCATGCCAACCAAATTGTTCATCTTTATCTTCACGACCAGAAGCTTCTAATGTCACATTGCCTATTTTCTGCTGCCCAGTCAGGTATAAGCCGGTGTTATCGCGCTTGTAGGTATCAGAAATAGTAGTGTTGGATGAAGCCAAACGTTGCTGCTGCCAATCAAGCCCTGCGCTTAGCGTCGCATTTTCAAAGCTATAAGTGTTGCCCCATTGCAGATTACGCTGATCCATATCGTCGAGCGTAGTGGCTACCCCATAGCGGCCTAATTGGCTGCTGTAGTTGTAATCTTTATATTTTTGGTAACTCGCAATGAACTGAGAAGAGTAAGCGCCTGAAGCATAACGCAAGCCAGCATCATAAGTGTGGTTATACAAACGCTCTTTATCACCACTGTATTCCGGCAGATAAGGGGTACTGCCGACGTCATAATCGGTGCTATTGGTGTAACCATAACCGCGAACAAATCCCGAAATCTCTTGGTTGAACTGATGATCCAATCCTGCCCAGAAATTTTTATTACGAAAACCGTCTCGGTCACTGTCCACCGAATAATTAGAGTCAGGTTTGATATTGAAACCATTGGTGGTTTGATAGCCACCCGCCAATGTTGCCAAGGTATCACCAAAACGTTGGCGAACACTGCCATCATATTGCTGGTAGCCTTTAGAGCCGACCCCGGCATTAATCTGCGCGCCTTCTTGGTCAGATTGGGTAATCACGTTGATAACACCGCCAATGGCACCAGAACCATAAACGGCGGAGCGCGGCCCGCGGATATATTCCACTCGCTGTACTAAGGAAATGGGAATCTGATTAAGACTGACACTGTTGACAATACCGGTGCGCGCCAGAGGAATGCCATCAACTAAGACCAAAACATGCCGAGCTTCAGTGCCGCGGATATACATAGAAGAGCCCTGACCCAGCCCCCCGGTTTGAGAGATATCCACCCCCGGTAACCGGCGCATCACTTCATTGAGGCTTTTTGCCTGCCAGCGGTCAATATCATCGCGGGTAACAACATCAGCGGGAGCTAATACCGTCGAGACCGGTTGTTTAAAACGGCTGGCGGTCACCATCATTTCATCTTTATTACCGGTGGTGGTGGTGTCCTGCGCCCAGCCAGAAAATGCCGTCACAGAAAGGGCTGTGAACAGCGAATATTTTTTAATTGTCATTAGAAATAGCATCCAAACACACATAGCGGATGCCGCAGTGCCATGGCCGGTATTACGCGACGACCACGAATATTGCGACGTATACCGGCAGGTCTTCGGGCTTGGGATCTCTGCTAAACAGAGCCGGCGATGACTTCCCATCCTTACGGACAGTGTCTGATTGAAACCTATCGCCTTAACTTCCCCTTACCGCTGCGCGTCAGCTCCGGATTTACACCGGATTCCCTTTTAACTCTTAAGTGTTTAAGTCACAACATGAGGCCGGACCGCCATGCTACGATCAAGTCAAATAGATGTCTAGACTTCCAACGTTAGAACGTGGAATATATATAACAAAACTGGACATCACTTCCACTTTCCCTACAATCCGCAGCAGCAACTCTCTTTTATACTGGCCAGACGAGAAAAATCATGACGCCCGACATCCTGCCGACAGATAGCTACGACCACCAATTAGCGGAAAAATCTGCCCGTCTTCAGGCGATGATGTCGCCGTTTCAAGCCCCTACCGCGGAAATATTTCGCTCCCCAGCACAGCATTACCGCATGCGGGCCGAGTTCCGTATTTGGCACGATGGCGATGATCTGTACCACATCATGTTTGACCCGCAGACCAAGTTGCGAATTCGGGTCGAGCAATTCCCGGTGGCTAGTTTGCTAATCAATCGTCTGATGAGTGCCCTGATGGCCGCCATCAGAGCTGAGCCCATCTTGCGCTACAAACTGTTCCAAATTGATTACTTATCGACTGTGAGCGGTAAACTGATCGCGTCCATGCTATATCACCGGCAAATAGATGAAGAATGGCAGCAAAAAGCGCGGCAATTACGTGACCAGCTGCGCCAGCAAGGTTTTGATCTGCAACTCATCGGCCGGGCATCAAAAACCAAAATCATGCTGGATCACGACTATATTGACGAAGTGTTGCCGGTCGCCGGGCGCGAGATGATTTATCGTCAGGTCGAGAATAGTTTCACCCAACCTAATGCTGCGGTGAATATTCATATGCTGGAATGGGCGATTGACGTCACTCAACAGGCTAGCGGTGATTTATTGGAGCTGTACTGCGGCAATGGCAACTTCTCGCTGGCATTAGCACGTAATTTCGAGCGGGTGCTGGCGACTGAAATTGCCAAACCGTCAGTGGCAGCGGCGCAATACAACATTGCCGCCAATCATATCGACAATGTGCAAATAATCCGGATGTCTGCAGAAGAATTTACTCAGGCAATGCAGGGTGTTCGCGAGTTTAACCGATTGAAAGGTATTGATTTAAGCAGCTATAACTGCGAAACCATTTTTGTCGACCCACCGCGCAGCGGGTTGGATGATGAAACGGTCAAACTGGTACAGGCTTATCCGCGTATCCTTTATATCTCCTGTAATCCAGAAACACTGTGTGCCAATCTCGAGCAACTGCAACACACCCATAAAATCAGCCGATTAGCGCTCTTTGATCAGTTCCCTTACACCCATCATATGGAGTGTGGCGTTTTACTGGAAAAACGCGGCTAACAAAAAGCAAAAATCGTAGATAAACAAAAGGGCAACACGATGTTGCCCTCTATATTAAGTGATATTAATCAATAAGAAAGTTATTGCGGCTGTTGATTATCGGTATCTGAGTCAGTATCCGTCTGTACCGATTTACGTGCTTTCAACTTAAATAAAATCCAAAACACCAACACCACACTCAGAATCGAGGGCACAAAGTTAGAGCCAATCGCCGGATGCTCAACCCGAACAATCGCGCTATACAATAAAATGCCAAGTAAAAAACACGCAGAAGCCAACACTGGCAGGCCTTGCGGCATGGCAAAATTAAGGTAGCGCTGATGCAGGCAATAAACCGCTAAGATTAATGTCAGCAGCGGAAAGACGGAAAAGGGGACAAACCCGCTAAATAACGCGTTAAATGAGCCGTTTATTGCCAGCCCCGTTACCAAGGCCAAAAGTAGCGTGCCGGCTTCACGGTGAGACTTTTTTTCAGAGCAAGATTGTTCCATCATTTTCCTTATCTTATTAAGCACGGGCCACTGCGAGTTTTTCCTGCTCGCGACGATACCAATAATAAGCGCCCTTGGCGATCATCCGCAGTTGCAAAACCAAACGTTCTTCTAACTGTCGCCGTTGTTCGATATCCACGTCCAGCACTTCTGCACCCGCACTGAAAACAATTGTGACCATGGCCTCAGCTTGGGCTTCAGTAAAGCTGCGCGGCATGTGATTTTCCAGCTCTAGATAGTCAGCCAGTTCAGCAATAAAATGCTGTATTTCACGTGCTACAGCTGCACGAAATGCAGCGGAAGTCCCGGAACGTTCCCGTAACAATAAGCGGAACGCATTGGGGTTATTACCAATAAATTCCATAAATGTGGACACGGAGGTGCGGATGACACTGCCGCCCTTGGCAATCCGTTGACGCGCCTGGCGCATAAGTTGGCGTAACATCAAGCCGCTTTCATCGACCATTGTCAGCCCAAGCTCATCGACATCACGGAAATGCCGGTAAAAAGAAGTCGGTGCGATACCCGCCTCGCGGGAAACTTCCCGCAGACTCAGGCTGGCGAAACTCCGCTCAGCACTCAGCTGGCTGAACGCCGCTTCGATAAGGGAACGACGAGTCCGCTCTTTTTGTTGTGCTCTGACGCCCATAATCGTACCCAAGGGATATCCAAATTCTCAATCTAAGACATATAGTCAACAATATACCAAACTTTATAGTAACAACCGTTATATAAACGTATCATTCCAATACGGAATTGCTACTTTACAGCACACATCACGGTGATTTACCCATTGTTTATTGGGTTATACTGAGGATAATGTTAATATAGCGTTGTAATTTTGTATAATAATAGGTCTCTCCTACATGCAACAGCACTTCCATTTTGATGCCATTGTTATTGGCTCGGGTCCTGGCGGTGAAGGTGCCGCTATGGGGTTGGTCAAGCAAGGTGCCCGCGTTGCCGTGATCGAACGGTATAATAATGTGGGCGGTGGCTGTACCCATTGGGGCACCATCCCTTCCAAAGCTTTGCGCCACGCCGTTAGCCGTATTATCGAATTCAACCAAAACCCACTCTACAGTGACAATGCCAGAACCATCAGCTCTTCTTTCGCTGATATCTTAAACCATGCGGATCGCGTTATTAGTCAGCAAACCCGTATGCGCCAAGGCTTTTATGATCGCAATCACTGCCAAATGTTCTCTGGTGATGCCAGCTTTATAGACGCCAATACTATTAACGTACGTTATGCAGATGGCACCAACGATACACTGCGGGCCGACAACATCGTGATAGCGACAGGCTCACGCCCTTATCGCCCAGTAAACGTTGATTTCACCCACGAACGTATTTACGACAGTGATACTATTTTACAACTCAGCCATGAACCACAACACGTTATAATCTACGGCGCAGGGGTGATTGGCTGCGAATATGCGTCAATTTTCCGTGGGCTGAGTGTCAAAGTTGATTTAATCAATACCCGCGACCGTCTGCTGGCTTTTCTGGATCAGGAAATGTCAGACGCGCTCTCTTATCACTTCTGGAATAACGGCGTGGTTATCCGCCACAACGAAGAATTTGAGCAGATTGAGGGCACTGTTGATGGAGTTATTGTTCATCTGAAGTCAGGCAAAAAAGTTAAAGCGGATTGCTTGTTATATGCCAATGGCCGCACCGGAAATACCCATGGTTTGGGGCTGGAAAATATCGGGCTGGAAGCCGATAGCCGGGGTTTGTTGAAGGTCAACAGCATGTATCAGACGGCACTGTCTCATGTGTATGCGGTGGGTGATGTCATTGGCTACCCGAGTTTGGCCTCTGCCGCTTATGACCAAGGACGAATTGCAGCGCAAGCGATGATCAAAGGCGAAGCAAATGCTCACCTGATCGAAGATATTCCCACCGGGATTTATACTATTCCGGAAATCAGCTCGGTAGGTAAAACCGAGCAGGATTTGACGGCAATGAAAGTCCCCTACGAAGTTGGCCGGGCGCAATTTAAACACCTCGCGCGGGCGCAAATCGTAGGTATGGATACCGGCAGTTTAAAAATCCTGTTCCATCGAGAAACCAAGCAGATCCTTGGTATTCATTGCTTTGGTGAACGCGCTGCTGAAATTATCCACATCGGCCAGGCCATCATGGAACAGAAAGGAGAAGGTAATACTATCGAATATTTCGTTAATACGACCTTCAACTATCCAACCATGGCTGAAGCCTACCGAGTGGCAGCACTGAATGGATTAAACCGCCTGTTCTAAGGTGGGATTCATGCGCTCTTGCATGTGTTCACGTATCGCCTCGGCAAGTTGCTCATAGCGGCCACGCAATGGGGAACCGGGGCGGTACACCAATGCAATAGTGCGCTTTGGCACAGGCTTGTAGCATTCAAGATAACAGACACCATCACGTTCTCGTTCATTTGGCACCGCCAGTGATGGCAATAACGTAATTCCGCTCCCCGCGGCAACCATGTTGCGCAGTGTTTCCAAACTGGTAGCACGGAAATGCGTGTCTTCTTCAGCGCCTGCCTGGAAGCAGAAACCCATGGCTTGATCTCGCAAACAGTGACCATCTTCCAGCATCAGCAACTTCTCGCCCGCCAACTCATGCATCTGCACTTTGTCACGACCCGCCCATGGGTGATCAGTATAAATCGCCAATTGCATCGGCTCATCAAAGAGCGGAACTTCAATAAAGGCCTCGGTTTCTTTGACCAGCGCCAAAATCGCACAATCCAGTTTACCACTATCCAACTGAGCCAGAAGATTTTGGGTTTGCGCTTCGTGCAGATACATTTCCAGTTTTGGGAATGTTTGATGCAGCATAGGAATGATTTGCGGCAACAAATAAGGCCCAACCGTGGGTATAAGCCCAATATGCAGCGGGCCAGACATACTCTCGCCCTGTAAACTGGCCATCTCTTTAAGCACTTTGACTTCACGCAATACTGTTCTGGCTTGCTCCACCAGCAACAATCCAGCCTGTGTAAACAGTACCTTACGGCTAGTGCGCTCTAATAACATCACGCCCAGCTCATCTTCCAACTTACGAATCTGGCCACTTAACGTGGGCTGACTGACATGACAAGAGTCGGCGGCGCGCCGGAAATGCCTGAATTCAGCCAGCGCCACTAAGTATTCTAAATCACGAATATTCATCGCTGCTCCGCTTTATGATAGCCATTAACGATAGATAAGATAGCAATCAGTGATTAGAACTATCAAGTGATAAAATGAATAATGTGTCCCAACGAAAAGATACCTAGAAAAATTGAAATATTTCATTTTTTAATTAAGGAGTTACAGATGCTTACTCATCACGAAGGTAAAAAAATTCCACACGTCACTTTCCATACCCGCCAAGGCGACCAGTGGGCTGATGTAACCACCGATGACTTGTTCAATAATAAAACTGTAATTGTATTCTCGCTGCCGGGTGCCTTTACCCCAACCTGTTCTTCCAGCCATTTGCCACGTTATAACGAACTGGCCGGGGTATTTAAACAGCACGGTGTTGATAGCATTCTGTGTGTATCAGTCAATGATACTTTCGTGATGAATGCATGGAAATCCGATCAACATGCTGAAAATATTACTTTTATTCCAGATGGCAACGGTGAATTCACCAAAGGCATGGATATGCTGGTTGAGAAAGCTGACCTAGGCTTTGGCCCACGCTCATGGCGCTACTCCATGCTGGTGCGTAATGGTGTGGTCGAGAAAATGTTTGTCGAACCCAACAAACCAGGCGACCCGTTTGAGGTGTCTGATGCCGACACGATGCTGAAATATCTGGCTCCTGACTTCAAAGTACAGGAATCTGTTTCTGTCTTTACCAAACCAGGTTGCCCATTCTGCGCCAAAGCGAAACAAATGTTGCAAGAGCGCGGGGTTCAGTATGAAGAAATCGTGCTGGGCAAAGATGCCACCACCGTCAGCCTGCGCGCAGTGAGCGGCCGTGGGACTGTGCCACAAGTATTTATTGGTGGCCGTCACATCGGTGGCAGTGATGATTTAGAAAGCTATTTATCCGCTTAATAACATTAATAAAACGAAGATAAAGTCAATATACCCCGAGCCATTGAAATTGCAGCCAGGCCGCAAGTGAACGCCGCTGCAATATCAAGTACAAAGGGTATGCTTGGTAGGCTTCGGCCTACCTTTTTTTTCAGCTAGGAGTAGCCATGAAAACCTTAAACGTTGATGTCGCCGTGATTGGCGGCGGTACTGCTGGGCTTGGCGCTTACCGCGCTGCCAAACTATCCACCCCAAATGTGGTGATGATTGAAGGTGGCGAATACGGTACCACCTGTGCGCGCGTCGGTTGCATGCCATCCAAACTGCTGATTGCGGCGGCTGAAGCTGTACATCAGATTGAAAAAGCCCCCGGTTTTGGTATCCATCCGCAAGGTAACATCCTGATTAATGGCCGTGAAGTCATGAGTCGTGTGAAGCGCGAACGCGACCGTTTTGTCGGTTTTGTCCTGGAGGGTGTCGACAGCATTCCAGCCAATGATAAAATTCAGGGTTATGCCCGCTTTATTGATAACAACACGTTACAAGTTGATGGGCATACTAAGATTATTGCGCAGCGCATTGTGATTGCGACCGGTTCGCGCCCAACTTGGCCTGCGGCGTGGAATGCGCTGGGTGATCGGCTCATTATCAATGATGACGTTTTTAACTGGGATGACCTGCCCGAATCAGTCGCTGTTTTCGGCCCTGGGGTTATCGGGCTGGAGCTGGGCCAAGCACTGCATCGGCTTGGTGTTCAGGTCAAAATGTTTGGTGTAGGTGGCGGTGTCGGCCCGCTAACTGACAGTATTGTCCGCAATTATGCTGCCAAAACGCTGGGTGAAGAGTTCTATCTCAATCCTGATGTAAAAGTTGAAGTGATGCAGCGCGAGGGCGATAAAGTCTTTATCCGCTATCTGGATGAAGCCGGTTCATCACAAGAAATTATGGTGGATTATGTTTTAGCCGCCACCGGCCGCCGGCCGAATGTCGACAATCTGGGATTGGAAAACACCTCATTGGCCCTTGATGATAGCGGTGTTCCAACCGCCGATCGGCTGACAATGCAGACCAGTGTGCCCCACATTTTTATTGCCGGTGATGCCAGTAACCAGCTGCCATTACTGCACGAAGCCAGTGATCAGGCCCGTATCGCGGGGGGCAATGCTGGCGGCTTCCCTGAAGTGGTGCCGGGGTTACGCCGTAGCCCAATTTCTGTGGTGTTTTCTGATCCGCAAATCGCGATGGTCGGTTCTACTTTCCGTGAATTATCACAGAAGTTCAGTGCCTGCGGTTGTTTTGACATCGGCGAAGTCTCTTTTGAGAACCAAGGCCGTTCACGGGTCATGCTGAAAAACAAAGGTATTTTAAGGGTTTATGGTGAGCAGGGAACCGGCCGCTTCCTGGGGGCCGAGATGATGGGGCCAAGTGCGGAGCATATTGCGCACCTGCTGGCTTGGGCTCATCAACAGCAAATGACGATTAATCAAATGCTGGATATGCCATTCTACCACCCGGTTATTGAGGAAGGCTTGCGTACCGCATTGCGTGATTTGCAGTCCAAATTAAAATTGGGCACTGACGAGGCTGAACGTTGCCTGCGCTGCCCAGGCGAATAATATTCCTCCGTCATATTGACCGCATTATTGCACCGGGCATAAAGCCCGGTTTTTTGTTTTATTTCTCAGAACCGCTGCCAGCCCCTCTAATTCATCGTTTATTGTTTTTGAGATCAAAAACAACAGGCACAATCAATGTTATCTGTTTATTCAATAACAACTCGGCGGGTGGTTGGGGCAAGGGTTGGGCGCGTTTAATCACGGCCAATGCTTCGCGATCTAAGGCCGCCACTCCGCTGCTCTTAATCAGCTTAGTCGCTAATACGTATCCCTCTTGATTGACCGCAAAATGGACAATCGCAGTGCCTTGTTGGCGCTGCTTTCGCGCCGTGGGCGGGTAACGTTTAAACCCCGCCAGATGCCCTTGCAAGCGGCTTCTCCAATTCATATGACTCTGTTGATTTTGCAAAGAATCACTGTTCGCCGCCGCCGCAACTTGGTGGCTCTCTCCAGATAAAGGCGTGCTGGTCGCCACTGCGGGCATCGCTGGTGTACTGCTCTCCGGCGGCGGCTCCTTAATAGGTTGGCGCGGTTTCGTGACTTTCTGTGGTCGCCGCTCTGCTTTGGTCGGCTCTTTTGGGCTGGTATCGACCTTTTTTTCGACAATCAATGAAGCATTAGAGTGCTCGGGAGCCACCACAAGCTGATTCGCTGCTTCGGGTTGATGTTCCACCGGCTCGACCGGCGGTTCATTGATATTTTGGCTGATGCCCACTACCGACTCTTGCTCCACATTTTGGCTAAACTCCGGTTCTGTCGACAACGCGAGCATCATCGCCACAGGGGAGATATCGGCATCGAGTGGGGGCGTATGGGTATGGCTCAGTAACCATATTAAATAAATATGAATGCCACTCATTAAAGTGGCACTTACCCACCAAAGGATGGTGCTAGAATCATTCTGCCGTTTTTTCATAAATTAAATCGCCATATTCCTTTATTTTTAATAAGTTACCCTCAATTAATTATTCTTCAGCAAAGGCAATATGCAGGCGATCAGTGAGTGGTTTAAACAGATAGTTCAGTAACGACCTTTCCCCCGTGCGGATAAAAATATCAACGGACATACCGGGCCGGATTTCCAACTCAGTTTGCGTGATATCAATTGCGATAGTTAAGGGATAATAAGGCTCTAAAGTATGCGGATGTTGTATACGGTCTGCGCCAACGTGTAATACAGAACCTTGTAATCGCGGTGTATGGCTTTGATTAAAAGCAGAAAAATTAAGGTCTACCGGCAACCCGACCATCACCTTATCAATTAACGATACGGGAAGTTGGGCTTCCGCTAAGAGTGGCTGACCACTGGGAACCAGCTCCATTAATATTTGCCCGCTACTGACTATCCCGCCAATAGTGTGCTGAGCAAGCGCGATGATTGTGCCACTGACCGGGGCATAAATACGTGTGTTGGCTAATTCATATTCTGCCACCTGCAAACGCTGCTCTAACTCCTGAGTGCTTTGCTGCGCGGTGGCCAGTTGTTCGCGATTCTCACTTTTATACTGCTCACGGCGTTGTAAGATATGCTGCTCTGTTTCACTAATTTGCTTATGAAGTTCTAATATTTCACTGCTATTTCTCTCTATATTGGCACGCAGTGAAATCGCTTGCTGCTCCATCTCTAACAGCTGGTTTGCCGAAGCGTGCCCATTTTTCGCCAGTAATTGGATCCCCTGTAATTGCCGCTGAAATAAGTCAAATTGGCGCTGGTTATGGCCTCGTATTGTTTGTAACCCATCCAACCGGCTCTCGTAACGAATAATTTGTGCGGACAATCGAGCAATTTCACTGACTTGCGCCTGCCGACGATGATGAAAAAGCTGTTGCTGCAAAACAACATTACGCTCAACGGAAGATTGCACCGGGTGTTGGAGCAAGATGGGCGGGAAGATAATTGCCGGTAATTCATGCTGTTCGGCACTAAGACGTGATTCCTGAGCCAGTGCGCCTAAATACTGATGCCGTAGGTTATCCCGATGGCTACGCACTGCGGTATCATCCAGCGTGATAAGTAATTGCCCCTCGGTGACATCATCGCCCTCAGAAACATGCAATTGTTGCACACGCCCGCCTTGCAACGGCTGAACCAATTTCCGATTTTCGGCGACGACAATATGCCCCATAATCGCAATCCCTTTATCCAGCGGAGCCAACCCAGCCCAAAATAAAGAACCAATAAAACCCGCCAAAACCAATAATCCACCAAGGCTAAGGTATCTGCCACTATTGGTCTGTAGCCGCGGTGGGGGGTAGCCCAAGTTCTTAGCCGCACAACGACCTGATTCAGGTAACATCGGTTATTTCTCCATCCTTGGGTGATTAAATATTATGATTTTTGTGATGCTGTACGGGCTGGGGCAACCCCATAGGACATGCTGCTATCCCAAGACTTTTTACTTGCAGGCACTTTGACTGGCGTTTTAACTGCGGACTTATCCGGCCCCTGAACCTGCCGCAAAACGGCTTCGGTTCTGTCAAACAATTCCATCCGCCCTTGATTGAGTAGCAATAAGTAGTCGCTACCCGATAACAGCTCCGGCTTATGGGTGATCATCACGATAGTGCACCCCTGCTGTTTAAGACGCAGAATGCTTTCCAACAACGCTTTTTCACCTTCTTTGTCCAAGCTGGCATTCGGCTCATCCAACACAATAAGGCGCGGCACACCATACATCGCCCGGGCCAAAGCAATACGCTGGCGCTGACCACCAGAAAGCACCTCATCCCCCTCGCCGAGCTGAGTGTCATAACCCCGTGGCAGATGGAGGATTAAGTCGTGTATCCCCGCCATCTGAGCCGCGGCAATCACTTTTGCCGTCTCGATGTTGCCAAAACGGGCGATATTTTCCGCAATCGACCCACGAAATAGCTGAATATCTTGCGGCAGATAGCCAATAAACTCCCCCAAATGGGCTTTGTCCCATTGAGATAAATTGGCGCTATCCAAGCGCACCGAACCGCTGAAAGCCGGTTTACACGCCACCAATAGTTTCGCCAATGTAGATTTGCCGCTACCCGATGGCCCCAAAACACCCAAAACATGGCCAGGATGTAGTTCAAAGTTGATGGAATATAAAATTGGGGTATGAGTGCCAGGCTGACAAACAGTGAGCTGCGTTACACTGAGTTTCCCTGTTGGCGCAGACAAAACCATCCCCACCGGCACCGGTGGATGCTCAGCCAATAAATGGGCAAGGCGCTGATAAGACAGCCGCGCCTGGCTCCATTGTTTCCAGACGGCAATTAACTGATCAATTGGGCTCAAGACCCGGCCAATTAAAATCGACCCCGCGATCATCACCCCCGCCGTAATTGCGCCGTCAATAACCAGCAATGCACCCAGCCCAAGCATCATTGATTGCAAAGCTTGGCGACTGGATTTAGATACTGCGGTCACTTGGCTACTTTTGTCACTGGCGATATTTTGTTGATAAAGGAAATGTGAATGTTGCGTGAGCCAGCGCTGGCGCAGTGCATCTAGCATGCCCATCGCTTCGATGGCATCGGCATTACGTAAATTGGCATTCGCTTGCTGAGTTGCTTGGGAAGTGATGGTTGATGCTTCTTTCAAGGGTTTTTTACATACCCACTGGTTAAACCAGGCCAGAAAAATAAGCACACATGCGCCTACCGTGGCCAAAACACCCAACCAAGGATGGAGGACAAAAATAACCAGCAAATACAGTGGAAACCAGGGGACATCAAAAAAAGCAAACAGGGCATTGCCGGTCGCAAACTGGCGTAAAGATGTTAAATCATTCAAAGCTTGGGCGGCAGGTACTTTATGTCCGCGAAGCTGGGATGCAAATGCCGCATTAAATACCCGTTGATTAAGTTGCATATCAATGCGAGTTCCGAGCCGAATAACTATCGCACTACGAACCCATTCAAGTAAGCCAATAAATACAAATATTCCGAGGACAAGAATCGTCAGCATCAGCAATGTCATGGTATTGGCTGATACCAGAACGCGATCATAAACTTGCAGCATGTAAATAGCCGGAGCCAACATCAAAATATTAATTACTGCGGTGAATAACCCGATTCCCCAGAGGATTTTTTTGTGCCCAGCGAGCACAGAGAGAACCGTGATCGGTGTTAGCTCAGAGGTTTTATATGATTCCATGGCATCAATTTCCATACTGAAAGTCGCATTGTCACCTGAGTTCGTATTATTTTATTTCTCAATAACAATACTCATTTTGTCCACCGCCACTATGACTCGGTAGGCAATAAAAAATCAGGGCGGTGGTGTTAATATTATTTCGTTTGCCAAAAATCATTTTTTAGCGACCATGATTAAGCGGCTGATAATATTTCGCCCCCTTCAATCACACCCACAGTTTCAATCACTATGGGTTCGGACATGACATCACCACTAGTGACATAAAACTGTTTAGCCGTAATCATATCTTTAAGGGGAGTATCTATATCAATACCCTGACTTTTAAATTTCGCCAATATAGGGCCAGCATTTCCTCTGAGTAAACCAAACATAGCAAGGTTTTTCCCTTCCAGATCATCTGAATAATTGCGATGATGGGATAAATGAAATAACATACTTAGCGAATTTTCGGTATCATCTGCGGTTTCCAACCCGTTAATTTCCAATTGCACATTATCAATTTGAAAATAGACTTCATCCCCATTCTGGCATTCATCTAATAAATCAACATCAGCAAGAGGTATTATTCGCTCACCAAATTCCACACTACCACTTATTCCAGGGACGACTTTATGCTCTAACAAATCGTTTTTTACTTCTTTAATTATGGCTCTATAGCCCACAGATATTGCTATACTATCCTGTTGCGAGTTAATTCGGCTAAATCCATATAAATTACCCGACCCAGAAGCGTAAGCCCCAGTTTGAAACATATACTCATTGTCACTATCACTTGACATCATATTGCCAAAACCAGCAACCCATTTATGAGTATAAGAGGAAATGGTCTCATCTCCAATTTGTGCTTGATACCATATTTCTACCGCCATAATAATATCCTTTTATATTTAGCATTAAGGCCAAATCCATCATTAAATAACATCAATGACTGGCAATTATCTTGTTCGCGTTAGTAATTTAATTTCTCAAAATTTCCATAACGAATTTATTGAGGCCACCACCAAATCTGATAGCCAAATTAATAGTGGTGGCATAACACCATTTATTTTATAAAATTACTATTTCAAGCGAGATATCATGCAGCCATTAATACTTCAGCTTCATCATATGAACCAATAACATCAATGACTGGCATTGGCGCATCCGATACCATTTCATTATTATTATCAAACTGGCTGGCGATGGCCATATCCTTAAGCGGTGTGTCGACATCAATACCTTTGGCTTTCAGGATATCCAGGAATGGATCGGCATTGCCGCGCATAAAACCATAAGCCGCCTTATGCGTTTCACCTTGGTGGTTCTCAGCTTGTGTTTTAAGGGGATCAAACTTACCAGTAATATCTAACCCACTGAACTCCAAAAATGGATCTTTAAGTTTCCTACCCAGGCCGGTGGTATTCTCCACCAATTCTCGACCTAGCACCAAACTGTCGATTCTTCCGGAGAGAGTATGCTGGGGGGTAAAGGAGTAATTTAGATTCCCTTCGATAATCATCCCCGTATATATATTATGGGAGCTGGGTAAGGCATATTGCGTGCCACCAAAGTAGTCACCACCAGCAAAAAAACCATATTCTTTGGTCTCTGCTGTGGTTATATCACCATGTTCAGTTGCCCAGTATTTGGTGACGGAGGAAATGGTGCTATCAGCAAAATCACTTCTATATTTATATTTGATAGTTACTGTCATAATAATATCCTTTTAATTAACAATTACTCTGTGATTCATCATTGAATCACAGTGACCTCAGATGAAAATAATTATTCCACCTGAATTCTTTAAATTCAACACATTAAATTCAATACCAAAAATTAAAACCTACCATGATAAATATTTATTTAATATCTTTAGAACCTATATTCAATAGACCCCTGAATAGTTCGCCCCCGATTTGGGGTCATCGAGAGTGAGTCACCATAATTAACCAAATAAGCACGATTGGTTATATTCTCAATAGTACCTCGCAAGATTAAATTATTAGTTGCCTTATAACTGGCGTAAATATCATATATAATATATTTTGGCCAGTCAGCGACATAGGCGGTAGTAGGATATCCATGTCTACCTATCGCAGATCGGTCTTGATGTCCTTTGTTATAACGGATAGTGGTGCCGAAATCCAGCTTTTGATCAAATATTCTACCGCCTAAAACCAAACTGCCTCTATCCCCCGGTAAATAGGCTGAAGAGCCAAATAAGTTACGGCCCCTGAGGCACTCTATCTTATTATTTGAATAATCATCATCAGTGGGATATCCAATAGTACGCGCATAAGGATATTTAGAAATATACCGATAACCTACAGTAACACGCTTTTGTACACCACCTAGCCACGCCCGTTTTGAGCAAAAATCATTGACACCAATCATTCTGGTATAATTTATTGTGCTATAAAACACCCCAGCATCATAACTTAATTGATATTCCAGCCCACGAAAATGCGTAGCCAGCAAGTTATTAATATAGGTAGCGTTAGTAAAAGATCCGCCGCCAAACTTTGGTTTTAGTTTGGCTAATTCAAGATTAATATAATTTTTTACCCGAGTATCAAAATACGGTCGTGCCGCAGATTTAGTGGTAATGGTTAATTGTCAGATACCATCCGATGATCTTATCGTGCATTTCTTCTGATTTTGAGAAGCAGATAGTCTTGCGGGCTAACCGTTTGAGATGGGTTCGCAAGTTCAGATTATGTCGCTCTATCCTCTGGGTGTATTTCTTGCTGATAACATGACTGGTTGAGGACAATAAAGTGCGGTATACCGGCCAGGCATCGGTCATGTAGAAGGCAATGCTAAACTGGCTCAGCAAAACCAGAAGACGCTTTAATGTCAAAGCATTTCGCGGGCCAAATACATGGGCGATAACGCGCTTTCGGATGCGGTCATAGGCATAAAACAGCCAGCGTTGATTGCCTTTACAGCGGACATATGACCACTGCTCATCGGCTTCACAGCAGATAACCACCTCTGCGCTAGGCTCTACGTTTTGCGCTACCTGGTGCGGCGTAAGTTTTTTAGATGACGCAGAACGGTATTGAGGCTTATCCGTAGAACCCGTGCTGTATCGCGGCATCCGGAGCCGTTCATCGCCATATCAACGATGGCCTGATGGGTTTCGGGTTTAGCTCCGTTGTAGCGATAGCTGAGCTGGAAGGTCTTCAGGCATTGGTTACAGCGATAGAGCTGCGCCCCTGAGCCGGAGTGGCCGTTTCGGATAACCCCATGAGTTTCAGAACAGCGAGGACAAACCACATCAATCTTTGCCATCAATCATCCAAAGGGTAAAGAGTACACCAACACTAAGTTTGCGTCACGACCCAAAATACGCTAACTTTGCCGCCAGACGATCTTCATTAATAAACAGGCCGGTATGCTGAATATTCAGGCCCGCCTCCCAGGTTTTGGCATTCTCTCCCTGCGCCAAAGGATTCGGTAAAATCCAGCCATGACCATGCGGACTACCGGTCGCCAACATTTCCGTCAGCGCCGGTGGCCGCCAGGATTTACCGTAATGACCAAAAAACTCTAACCAAGGAACCCCGGGCTTTATCCCAATACCTGCGGTGGGTGATAATCGCTGTTCGCGACGATTGACCTCCCATGCCATTGGGAAGTTTACATTACTAGAACATCGCGTATATTCTTTCTCTTCGAGCTCATGTATTATTGGATCACAAGGATTTTCACGGGTATAAGCATGGCGATAGCGACTTATTAGCATCCAGGTATTCCCCTGTATGCGAAATTTATCATGCCGCAGCCCCCCCTCTAACCGCAGCCAATCATTATAATCGTAATTAAGCTGAGCAAAGGTGCTGGTAATGGCGCGCTGACCCGCGGGTGTCAGTCCATTGACTCTTTTATCCACTGGCGTTAGCGCATCCAGATAGTCATTAGTTGTACGCCCACGGGAGTTATCACTAAACCAGTCAAGGCCATATTTAATACGTAATTGATGGTGATCGGCAAAATTTAATAAGCTGGTATTTTGTAGTTGTAAACCATGGGTGGTGAGGCGGGTTTGAGTCCAATATTGTTTGCGGAAAACGGCATTAGCATTATGGGTATCAGTGTAATCATCGGTATCGACGTAATAGGCTTTGGCAGTGGCATCTATCCAAGCAATATGTTCCGGTTTTAGGCTATAATCCAATCCAATATTACGGTTCATCACATTACTAACACCTTTACTTAACCAGCCATATCTAAAAGTACGTGGTGTCGCTTTATCATCTAAAATGGTGTACATACCGGCATTGGGGGCATATACTTGTGTTTGTAAATAACTGAGTGCTAGCCGTTGATTGGCGGATAAATTCCAGCCTATTTTTGCTAATCGTGTATGCATTTTATAATACGTAAAGGCAACTTTATTATTTTTGACATCACTATCAAATTTATTCTTTCTCCGCCCCATGCGTAATTCACCAAGATACCCCTTATTACCCGGCCAATAATCTTTTAGATTACGTTCACTGGCGGCGATTAAGATATCACCATATTCATTACCCAGTGCCAGTGCGGCACTACCAATAAACTGAGTGCCGTTATCACCTGTTAGTGCGCGGACTTTACCACCAATTTCTTTCCCTGGTTCGAGGAAATCGCTGGCATTAATTGTATTAAATGTGGCAATCCCGCCAATGACTCCGGCCCCGCCAATACCGCTGCTCACTCCTTTTTCAATCACCACATTATCCAGTATTTCCGGATCGATATACATCATGCCATTGCGCTGCCCATGGCCACTTTTCATAAAATTCTGACGCATACCATCAATATTCATATTGATACGGCCATAATCTTGTATGCCACGGATATTAACCGAAAGCGCCGGGTCGTTTTGGCTCACACTAGAGTACACACCCGGCGTTTGCTCCAAGATATCTGCTGCATGGCGGGCTGGCCGATTATCCATTTGCTCGCGTGATATTTCACTCACTGAGCGGGGCTCATCATAGACCCAATCCCCCTCATGAGAATGGCGGGTACCTTCAACTTTGAGTTCATCTAATACCATGTCTTGCTCATTAGCAGATATTACTCTGGTGTCAGCTTGAGTTCTCTCTGAATAGCCTTGTGCCGTCAGCGCCACACATATGCCAAATGCAACTTTCTTCATTGAATTTATTATTCTCTTCCTATCTCTAGCTATACTATCCATTTATGAGATTTCATCCTTATTAATATAAAAGCAATATATCCATTAACTATTAGCCATTACCGTACAATATAATTTAGTCATAGCATTACTACCAAATAACAGAAAATATCCGGTAGCTAAAATGACGTTGTTTTCTATTAGAGAAGTAAGTTACTTTATCAAATAAGTAGAGTGTAAATTCTCAAGGAAATTGAATACCTTGTTAGACAATAAATTAATATATCCGAGTAAGATTTATCGTTATTTTACCTGGGTATTTTTATTTATTAATGCTAGTTGATATTTTACCATTCCGCCATTATTTGATAATAATTATTATAATCATCTCTGGTTATAAACTCAACTCTCTATTAAGGATAAAGCAGCATGTAATTAATGATATTGATTTTATAGAAAATATAAATAATCAACACACAGCGGTTGCTGTTACGTGAATTGAAATTTTATAAATAAGATGAGTAACGAATTCAATATATTTAAACCGCTATAATGCAAAACGGGCCAGGTTGGATATGGCCCGTTTTCAATATTAAAGAATATCCTGCGAATTAAAATAAGCGCTTTTTAGCCTCCGCAATCGCCGATGCTACCTGCTGTGGTGAAACCCCACCTTTCGCTACCCGCTTATCTAAACAAGATTGCAACGCCAAAATTGGGTATACATCATCACCAATAACTGCACTGAATTTCTGCAACTCATTGAGTGATAAAGCCTCTAGCGCTTTACCCTGACGAATCGCCTCAACAACAGCCTCGCCGACAATATGGTGTGCTTCACGGAAAGGCACCCCTTTTGCGACCAGATAATCAGCTAATTCAGTGGCATTGGCATAACCTTGCTCGGCTGCTTCTTGACAACGCGGGCGTTTCACTTGAATGCCATCCAACACCAGCGCCGCCATATGCAGGCAGTCGAGCCAAGTATCGAGCGCATCAAACAGCCCTTCTTTGTCTTCTTGCATGTCTTTGTTATAGGCCAGAGGCAAGCCTTTCAGCGTCATCATCATCCCGGTCAATGCACCTTGTACCCGGCCACATTTCCCACGGATTAATTCCAGTGCATCTGGGTTTTTCTTTTGCGGCATCAAGGAAGAGCCTGATGTTACGCGGTCAGATAAATCGACAAATGCCGCTTCACCACTGTTGAAGAAAATCAGATCTTCAGCAAAACGGGATAAATGCACCATGCCAATGCTGGCGTCAGACAGTAATTCCAACACATGGTCACGATCAGAAACACTGTCCAGACTATTACGCGTTGCCGATGCAAAACCTAGCCAACCGGCCAGTTGTTCGCGGTCGATAGCATAGGCCGTCCCGGCCAATGCACCACTGCCTAGCGGGCTAACATCAAGGCGTTTCAGTGTATCTTGCAGGCGGCTTTCATCACGGGCCAGCATTTCAGCATAAGCCAGGCACCAGTGTGCAAAGGTCACAGGTTGGGCGCGCTGCAAATGGGTATAACCCGGCATGACTGCGTCCTGATTAGCTTCAGCCGTGATAACCAGCGCCTGCTGCAACTGCTGCACCGCGGTTTGTAATTCAGTTATCTGAAATTTACACCACAATTTCAGATCAGTTGCCACCTGGTCATTACGGCTGCGCCCAGTATGCAATTTCTTGCCCAAATCACCGACTTTATCAATCAGTTTAGTTTCAACCCAGCTGTGAATATCTTCCGCATCACTGGCTAAAATAGCGTGTGGGTCAGCCTGTACCTCCTCTAATAAGACAGAGAGTGCCTGCTCAAGTTGTTGCTGTTCAGCGGCGGTTAAAACGCCAACCGTGACCAGTGCTTTTGACCAAGCGACAGAACCGATAATATCCTGCTCTGCCAACCGGTAATCAAACCGCAGAGAATCATTAAATTGCTTAAAACGCTGATCTGCTGCCTGACTGAACCGTCCGCCCCACAATGCCATAATTTTGCTTCCCTAGATCGCTAAATAGAAATTCATAATAGTCTGTTTGAACAGTATTAAGCCAGAATGCGCGTACCAATCGGTACCCCATTAAACAATGCTGGCAACTGATCTGCATGACGCCAACTGGCGATATCCACCGGGCGGCCCAATGAACGAGCCGCATCCAGCGCCGCATTCACTTTAACCACCATGCCGTCAGTAATGATGCCCTGAGCAATAAGTTGCTCGGCTTTTTGTGCTGTCATTTCCGCAATGCGCTGGCCTTTACCATCTAAAATGCCGCTGACATCCGACAGTAAAATCAAATCTGCTCCCAGTGTCGCCGCCAAAGCCGTCGCCGCCTGGTCGGCATTCACATTCATCAATTTGCCATCAACAGTAATACCGATAGAGCTGATGATTGGCATGTAATCTGCTGCCAGTAAGGTTTGCACCAATGCGGCAGAGCCGGGCAAAGCTTTACCTACGTGGCCCAGCTCGGCATCTAATGGTGTGACCTCAACCGTATTACCATCACCCAGACATAAACCGACGGCATTAATTTGGTGTTTTACCGCCCAAGCCAGCAGGGTTTTATTGGCTGTGCCCGCTAATGCACCAGTGATAATGTCAATCTGATCGGCTGGGGTCACGCGCAGGCCGTTTTTCTTCACTACCGGCAGGGCGAGTTTTTTCATCAAATCATCCACCAGACAACCACCGCCGTGCATAATCACAAGCGGGCGCTCATGTTTCTCACGATAGGTCACCAATGCAGTAAACAGGCGCTCCAACGCTTCTTCGCTGTCCAGCAACACGCCACCTAATTTAATGACCAACGGGTTCATCATGTTTCGCCTCAATATAATTGGATAAAAATGTCAGTTTCGACTCGGTGACAAACCCTGCTGTGACTTACAGCAGGGACTGAGTTTGCGCAAAGCCAAAACGTATATTCATGCATTGCACGGCCTGAGCTGCGGCCCCTTTCAGCAGGTTATCTTCTGTCGCGACAATAATTAAATGTTCGCCCTGTACCGAGAAACCGATGTCACAGAAAGGCAAACCCACCACCGCTTTTAGTGCCGGAACACCTTGCTTATAAAGCCGCACCAGTGGCTTATCCTGATAAGCACGGTGGTATGCCTCAGCAATATCTGCTGCTGTGACCCCCGCTTTCAGGCGGCAAGTGATGGTCGCCAAGATACCCCGGGCGAAATTACCTAAGTGCGGAGTAAAAATCACCGGCGTGCCAAGGTGGGCGACTATTTCCGGCTGATGGCGATGATTAAATAAACCGTACGGCTGTAAGCTCACTTCACAGAAACTATTACCCATACTGGCTTTGCGGCCCGCGCCACTCACACCACTGACGGCATTAATCACCGGCCATTGTGCTTCATTAAGTAAATCGCCATCAACCAATGGCTTAAGCGCCAATTGGGATGCGGTTGGGTAGCAACCCGGCACGGCAATCAATTGCGCCTGTTTAATTTCTTCGGCTTGCCATTCCGCTAATCCATAGACGGCTTTATCCAGCCAATCAGCATGTTGATGTTCAAAGCCGTAATATTGACTGTAGAAAGCGACATCCTGAACCCGGAATGCGCCGGAGAGGTCAAATACCACACAGCCCGCAGCCAGGAATTGGGGGGCTAAATCATGGCTGACCTCATGGGCGGTGGCGAGGAACACAACATCCACACCTTTTGCCGCCTGAGCCACATCCACCAAGGGTTGTAGCGGCAGATCGATTACACCTTTTAGTTGCGGATGCAGATCAGAAAGTAATTTTCCTGCATCTGCACTTTGCGCTGAAACCGTTAAACCGGTTATGTTCATATGTGGGTGTCGATGAAGGTAAGCCGTAAGCTCCGCTCCGGCATAACCACTGGCACCAACAATCAGCGTATTCAACATGGGTTTAGTTTACCTTCTGACTTAATTGTATTTATGCGTTTAAAGACATAAATACTCAAAACCATTATTTGGGTTCTCAGCAAGGTTTTACTGTTCCCCCACGTGATTGAGCATTGACATTTTCGTAAGTTTAAGGGTGTTTTTAGGTTCCCTTACGCTCAAGCTTAATGTATTTTTATTCACAATTAATGCATGAATATTGATACTACCCTAACCAAAGGCTGTCAACAGTGAAGATGAAATTACCTCCATTTATTGAGCTGTATCGGGCATTAATCGCCACACCATCGATCAGCGCAACCGATAGTGCTCTCGACCAAAGTAATGAGTCGCTAATCAACTTGTTGGCCGGATGGTTTGCTGATCTGGGTTTTCGTGTCGAAATCCAGCCTGTGCCTGATGCTCGCCACAAATTTAATCTGCTCGCCTCTATAGGTGAAGGTCAAGGTGGCTTGCTGCTGGCGGGCCACACCGATACCGTCCCCTATGATGAAGGGCGCTGGACACGCGACCCATTCACCCTGACCGAGCATGACAATAAACTGTATGGTTTGGGTAGCGCCGATATGAAAGGCTTTTTTGCCTTTATTCTCGATGCCGTGCGCGATCTTGATGCCAGCAAACTGAGCAAGCCGCTGTATATCTTGGCGACTGCCGATGAAGAAACCACCATGGCAGGCGCGCGTTATTTTGCCGCGTCTACCCAGCTGCGCCCCGACTTCGCCATTATTGGTGAACCTACCTCACTGCAACCGGTGCGGGCCCACAAAGGGCATATTTCCAATGCTATCCGCATTACTGGCCAGTCCGGCCACTCCAGCGACCCCGCCCGCGGTGTTAACGCCATTGATTTGATGCATGAATCAATTACCGAGCTTATGAAGCTGCGCACCACCCTGCAAGAGCGCTACAACAATCCGGCATTTGCCATTCCTTATCCGACAATGAATTTTGGTCATATTAATGGTGGTGATGCCGCAAACCGCATCTGTGCTTGCTGTGAATTACATATGGATATCCGCCCATTACCGGGCCTGACCTTAAGTGATCTGAATGAATTGATGACTGAAGCATTGGCACCAGTGAGTGCGCGCTGGCCGGGCCGCTTGAGTATTGATGAACTGCATCCGCCAATTCCAGGCTATGAATGTCCGACGGATCATCATATGGTCGGAGTTATCGAAAAATTACTGGGTGAGCGCACGGCAGTGGTTAACTATTGCACCGAAGCGCCATTTATTCAGCAAATTTGCCCGACATTGGTGTTAGGCCCCGGGTCTATCAATCAAGCCCATCAGCCGGATGAATTTATTGATATGGCCTTTATCGAGCCAACCCGCGAGCTGATTGGCCAGTTAGTTGACCATTTCTGTCAGCAAAAATAACTCGTATGGGGTAGGCGGATCAATATTGCCGATAAGCTAGGCTGATAATCTGGCTGCAGTAATTAAATTTCAGCAATATCCCTAAAAATGATGTTTTTTTGCTGAAAATAGTGTCAATTGGGGTATGGAATTGAACGTGGCGAGTGGATTTGTCCATCTTAGCCTTTTAGATGAAACTAATTTACAAAAAGAAACCATAAAAGTTTATACCCAAAGTCATTGGTGTTGCTGGTTGGCAGCAAGTGAACGAATCCCGATGCGCTGACACTGGTCAGTCATTTGGTTGAGTGAGCGCCGCTAACCACCCTGCGGCGTCAAGGGTGAAGGGGATATGGGTCAGGGGTCATATGAACGAACAATATTCCGCAATGCGAAGTAACGTCAGTATGCTCGGCAAACTACTCGGAGACACCATCAAGGAAGCACTCGGCGAACACATCCTTGATAGAGTAGAAACCATCCGTAAATTATCTAAATCTTCGCGTGCTGGTAATGAAGCGAGCCGTCAAGAACTGCTGACAACGCTGCAAAATTTATCTAACGACGAGCTGCTGCCGGTAGCCCGTGCTTTTAGCCAATTTCTCAATCTGACGAATACGGCAGAGCAATATCACAGTATTTCGCCACACGGTGAAGCCGCAAGTAATCCGGAAGCCCTGGCTCAACTGTTCACCCGCTTAAAAGACAAAAAGCTGAGTGACAAAGACATGCGCCGCGCGGTTGATGAGTTGTCCATTGAGCTGGTGTTGACCGCTCACCCAACTGAAATCACCCGCCGCACCCTGATTCATAAACTGGTCGAAGTGAATACTTGCCTGAGCCAGTTGGATCACAATGATTTAGCCGATTACGAACGCAACAAGATCATGCGTCGTTTGCGGCAGTTAGTCGCACAATCATGGCATACTGACGAAATTCGCAAAATCCGCCCCTCCCCGGTTGATGAAGCCAAATGGGGCTTTGCCGTGGTTGAAAATAGTCTATGGGAGGGTGTGCCTGCCTTTTTGCGTGAATTTAACGAGCAGCTGCAAAACTCCCTTGATTACCGCTTGCCAGTAGAGGCGGTGCCGATTCGCTTCACATCATGGATGGGCGGCGACCGCGACGGTAACCCCAATGTCACCGCTGAAATTACCCGCCATGTGCTGTTACTGAGCCGCTGGAAAGCGACCGATTTGTTCCTGCGTGATATTCAGGTGTTGGTGTCTGAGCTTTCCATGTCGGAATGTACGCCAGCACTGCGCGAGCTGGCGGGCGGTGAGGAAGTGCTCGAGCCTTACCGTGAACTGATGAAGCGCGTGCGCACCCAGTTGACCAACACTCAGGCCTATCTGGAAAGCCGCTTAAAAGGCGAGCGGGTATTGCCGCCAACCGACTTGCTGGTCAGCAATGACCAACTATGGGATCCGCTTTACGCGTGTTATCAGTCGCTGAAAACCTGTGGCATGGAAATCATCGCCAATGGCCAATTACTGGATACCCTGCGCCGGGTGCGCTGTTTTGGTGTGCCATTGGTGCGCATTGATGTGCGCCAGGAAAGCACCCGCCACACCGATGCTATTGCTGAACTGACCCGTTATTTGGGCTTGGGCGATTATGAAAGCTGGTCTGAGGCGGATAAACAAGCCTTCCTGATTCGTGAATTGAACTCCAAACGCCCATTGGTGCCGCTGAAATGGGAACCGAGTGCCGACACCCAAGAAGTGTTGGAAACTTGCCGAGTGATTGCCGAGGCACCGCAGGGCTCTATCGCCGCTTACGTGATTTCTATGGCCAAAGTGCCATCGGACGTGCTGGCGGTGCATTTGCTACTGAAAGAGGCCGGTTGCCCATTCACTCTGCCGGTCGCGCCACTGTTCGAAACCTTGGATGACCTGAATAACGCCGACGACGTGATGACCCAGTTACTGAATATCGACTGGTATCGCGGCCTGATCCAAGGCAAACAAATGGTGATGATTGGCTATTCTGACTCGGCGAAAGATGCCGGGGTGATGGCCGCGTCTTGGGCGCAATATCGCGCACAGGATGCGCTAATCAAAACCTGCGAGAAAGCGGGTATTTCGCTGACACTGTTCCATGGCCGTGGCGGTTCAATCGGCCGTGGTGGCGCACCAGCCCATGCTGCACTGCTTTCTCAGCCTCCGGGTAGCCTGAAAGGCGGCTTACGCGTTACCGAACAAGGCGAAATGATTCGCTTTAAATTTGGTTTACCGGAAGTCACTATCAGCAGCTTAGCCCTGTATGCCAGTGCGGTGCTGGAAGCCAATTTGTTGCCGCCGCCAGAGCCGAAGAAAGAATGGAGTGAGGTGATGGATTTGCTGTCGGATGCGTCCTGCGATATGTATCGCGGCTACGTACGTGAAAATCCAGAATTTGTCCCTTATTTCCGCGCGGCCACGCCCGAGCAAGAGTTGGGCAAACTGCCATTGGGATCACGCCCAGCGAAACGCCGCCCGAATGGCGGTGTGGAAAGTCTGCGCGCCATCCCATGGATTTTCGCCTGGACGCAAAACCGCCTAATGCTGCCGGCCTGGTTGGGCGCGGGTGCCGGTTTACAAAAAGCGGTTGATGCCGGTAAGAAAGAAACATTAGCCGCCATGTGTCGTGACTGGCCATTCTTCTCAACCCGGATTGGCATGCTGGAAATGGTGTTCGCCAAGGCTGATTTGTGGCTGGCTGAATATTATGACCAGCGTCTGGTGGATAAATCACTGTGGCCGCTGGGCCAGCAATTGCGCGACCAATTAGAAGCGGACATTAAAGTGGTACTGGCCATTGCCAACGACGACCACTTAATGGCTGATTTGCCGTGGATTGCGGAATCTATCGCGTTGCGTAACGTGTATACCGACCCATTAAACGTGCTGCAAGCCGAGCTATTGCACCGTTCGCGCCAACAAGAACACCCGGATGCCCGTGTTGAGCAAGCATTGATGGTGACGATTGCCGGTGTGGCGGCGGGGATGCGCAATACCGGCTAGCGCCAGTAGAATTATCGGGCATAAAAATACAAAGCGGGCCAAGTGCCCGTTTTTTTATTGCTAAATCAATAGCTGGCATTCATTCCATCACGAGCCACTATGTTTAGCATCGATTTGTGCAAGAGAGTTATTGGCTGCGAGCTTACTATTGCGCCTTACAAACCATTTTTATTAAAATTATTAGGAGTCAATATGGGTTTCAACGTAGCGAGCATCCGAAGTGCCATTACTACGGCGGTTAAGCATACGAATGCGGATGGCCGTTTTCATAAAGCAGATATGAAAACACTGGCTGGCCAGATGAAAGAAATAAAAAATAGTAGTAATTTTATGAAGATGGACAATCAGATCCCCGAACAAGATGCTGATAAATTTACTAATAATATCAACAGCATGATCAAAACATTGAACTCACAGGGTTCAGGCATGCATAAAGAAAAAATGGGTGTACTGACTGAGCTAAAAACCCAATTAAAATCTATTACTTCACAAAACAGTAATAAAGGCATTTCTTCAATTTCCGACAAGGAAATAAAAGCTATTAAACAACAAGACGATAAATACTCTTTTAATCTAAATGTAAGCCCTAGTTTAAGCTTAGGTAGCAACACACCATCACACAGACAGGATTGTAATTAAAACAAAAGCCTATTTCAGTTTGATATAACCAACCCGCCAACCGGCGGGCTTAATTTTAACTACGGCCTCACTCCCAGAGTATGGCAAATGGCATAGCTCAATTCTGCCCGGTTCAGGGTGTAGAAATGGAAATCCTTCACCCCTTCGCGACTGAGGATTTTCACCATGTCCATGGCGACCGATGCGCCGACCATTTTGCGGGTTTCTGGGTCGTCATCCAGCCCTTCAAAAATAGTGGTCATCCAGTTAGGCACGCGCACATTGGTCATGGTGGCAAAGCGCTGCAGCTGCTTAAAGTTAGATACCGGCAAAATGCCCGGCACTATCTCCACGTCAATACCGGCCGCCACACAGCGGTCACGAAAACGCAGATAACTTTCCACATCAAAGAAGAACTGAGTGATGGCGCGATTAGCACCGGCATCAATTTTGCGTTTTAAATTAATCAGGTCAGCTTGCGCACTTTTCGCTTCTGGGTGCACTTCCGGGTAAGCCGCCACTGAGATATCAAAATCACCGACATCTTTTAATAAGCCCACTAAATCAGAGGCATACATTTCCGGCTTGCCGCTATCTGGCGGCAAATCACCGCGCAGTGCCACAATATGGCGGATGCCGCTATTCCAGTAATCAGTGGCGATATCACGTAACTGAGTTGGCGATGCATCAATGCAAGTCAGATGCGGCGCGGCCTCAAGACCGGTGCGCTCTTTAATGTCTTTGATGATGCTGTGAGTGCGGTCGCGCTCACCGGAGTTAGCACCATAAGTCACTGAAACAAATTTAGGTTTCAGTGTGCTCAGGCGGTCAATTGAATTCCACAGGGTGTCTTCCATCTCGCTAGTACGCGGCGGGAAAAATTCAAAAGAAACATTAATTTGGCCTTGCAGCTCTGCCAAACTTTGATTCAGCGCTTCCCGCTGGTTTGCGTGGAAAAAACTCATACCCTGTTACCCCATGGCCTGTTGTCATCGTGTTGATGACTGATGTTATCTGTCATTTTTATTTTATAAGCGTCTATACGTTTAGACGTCTAAATAGAAAATGACCGAAGTTGGCGAAAGAGTCAACTTTTAAATAAGTTTAAGCGATGATTATTGTTCACACGCAATATGTAGAAAATTCATGGCGGGGATTAGGTGATATTTTGCCTCCCCGACGCCCGGTAGAGGAGGCAAATAAGTGCGGATTTACAGCAGTTGGGACAGGCGGTTTAAATCGGACTGAATAGCTCCAGCGGTGACATCACGCCCCGCCCCTGGGCCACGAATAACCAATGGGTTATCGCGATACCAACGGCTCTCAATGGCGAATACGTTGTCGCAAGGTAGCAAGGAGGCCAATGGATGGTCAGCTCGCACCGCTTCAACACCCACCCGCGCCTTACCATTGGCATCAAAGCGGGCAACATAACGTAGCACCAATCCCATTTCATTGGCCGCTTCTAAACGCTGAATCATTTGCTGATTCAATGCTTCGCCATTTTCAAAGAATTGGTCCACTGAGCCAACATCGGCACCAGCAGGTACCAGCGATTCCACTCGCACCTGATTGGGTTCAATATCATAACCCGCTTCACGCGCTAGAATGACCAGCTTGCGCATGACATCCTGGCCGGAGAGATCAACCCGCGGGTCAGGTTCTGTCAGCCCTTGTTGCCAAGCTTGATCCACCAGCTCAGTAAAGGGCACTGTGCCGTCAAATTGCAGGAATAGCCAAGACAGCGTGCCGGAGAAAATACCGCTGATCGCCAGAATGCTGTCGCCGCTATCGCGCAGGTCGCGCACGGTGTGGTTTACCGGTAAACCGGCACCAACCGTCGCGTTATACAGCCAATGGCGGCCGGTTTTGGCAAAAGCATCGCGGATTTGACGATAGTTATTGCTGCTGGATGCCCCGGCTAATTTATTGGCACTGATAACATGGAAACCATAGCTGGCGAAATCCAGATATTGCTCGGCCAGTGACTCACTCGCGGTCACATCCAACACCACTAAATCATCAAACGGGTGCGCCCGCATCCACAAGAACAGCGATTCTTCATCCTGCTCTTGGGCTTCGTCATCATAAAATGCCAGCGTCCTGCTGGCATCCAGCCCGTCATAACTCAGCAGGCTACGGCGGCTATCCACAACACCGGCCAGCACGAACTCAAAACCACTACGCGCCGAGATATTTTTCTGCTCACGAGCAAATAGCTCCAACCAGCGGGCACCGATATTACCTTTGCCAAACAGCATCAAACCAATGCGTTTCTCTGCCCGGAACAATGACTGGTGCAAGCCCTGAATCAAATGTTCAGTCGGCCCAAGACGCAGCACCGCAACCAAACTGATGCCGTCTTCAGCCTGCCAAATAAATTCAACCGGTTGATCTTTCAGTTGCTGATAGAAACGGTGGCTATGCAATGGGTTCTTGCTGACCCCCGCCCCCACCAAGGCAACCAATGCCAGCCCTTCCCGCAGCGATAATTTCCCCGGCAGGGTGGCATCTTCCAGCACTCTTAATGCGCTGTTAACCACTTCTGAGGTATAGCAAAGCTGCAATAGATTGCGGTCAGGGTGAATACCGGTCGCCAACGGCTTGATTTGTGCGCGTTTGAGCAGTAAATCAATTTCTTTCTGTGCTAGCGAGAAATCATGGTGGCTGGCAATCTGTAACTCGATCAAACAGACATCATCATGGCTGGTAACAATCTTGGCTCCGGAGCCAGATGCCAGTACGCGCTCAATTCGGGTCGAACCTTGCTCTGGCTGATAACTACAGCGCAGTTGCAAATCGATATCACTGCCCGAAACCGGCTGTAGTGTGCGGGTGTGCAGCACTGGAGCGGCCAAACGAGCCAATTCACTGGCTTCATCCAGGCGCAGTAATGGCAGCAAACAGGCGTCTTTCACTTTACGCGGGTCAGCGCTGTAAACCCCAGCCACATCACTCCAGATGGTGACGCGCTCGACACCGGCCAGCGCACCGACCTGAGTGGCCGAGTAGTCACTGCCATTACGCCCCAATAGCACCGTCTCGCCCGTATTATTGCGCGAGATAAACCCGGTCACCACGAGCCGTTGGTGCGGGTGTTGCGCCATCAATTGCTGCAACAGCGGATAAGAACGGCCTTCGTCGATTTGTGGCTGTGCCGCGCGTTCCGCGCGCAGGAAGCTGCGGGCATCAAGCCAGGCAGCATCCATATCGAGTTTGTTCAATACCGCAGCCATCAAGCGGGCCGACCAAATCTCACCATGGCCGACCACTTCAGCATAAATGGCATCATCAACTTTGTTATCCAACAGGCCAGCCAGACGTTCCAAATCATGGATAAACTCACTAATCAGCGGCTCGGCCATTTCTGGCGACAATAAACCGCTAATCAGATCATGCTGGTAACGCCGCAAATTTTGCTGCACCTGATGGGCAGAAAGACGGTCACTTTGACTCAGTTTCAGCCAGCTAATCAGCTGGTTCGTGGTGCTACCTGCCGCAGACACCACCATAAGATCGCCAGGATGACTGTAGTTGGCCATAATATTAGCCACCCGCAGGTAACACTTCACATCCGCCAGGCTACTACCACCAAACTTATGCAGTTGACGGCCAGTCACCGCCGCTGCTACCGCTGTTGCATTCATGCTTACCTCGTTCCCGCCAATTGGAAGGCATTTTCCAAATCGGCAATCAAATCTTCGCTGTCTTCAATACCCACGGAAATTCGCAATAAACTATCAGTAATACCTGCGGCAGTGCGCGCTTCTGGCGCCATACCGGCATGAGTCATGGTTGCAGCATGGGAAATCAGGCTTTCAACGCCGCCCAAAGACTCTGCCAGAGTAAATAACTCCAGGGCAGAGAGGAAACGGCGCAGTAGCTGTTCATCACCATCGAGCTCAAAACTGAGCATCGCTCCAAAACCTAACTGCTGACGGCAAGCAATTTCGTGGCCGGGATGTTGTGGCAGAGAAGGATGATACAGCTTTTTCACTAAAGGCTGCTGCTGTAAATAGCGAACAATTTCATCCGCGTTACGCTGCTGTTGCGCCATACGCGGCGATAAGGTGCGCAACCCGCGTAATAACAGGTAACTGTCGAATGCCGCACCGGTAACCCCGATATTATTCGCCCACCATGCCAGCTCAACCGCCAGCGCTGGATCTTTAGCAATCACCGCGCCGGCGACCACATCTGAATGCCCGTTCAGATATTTAGTACATGAATGAACCACCAGATCGGCACCTAAAGAGAGCGGCTGCTGCAACGCCGGGCTCAGGAAAGTGTTGTCACAGACGGTTAAAGCGCCGACAGCATGAGCCGCTTTACAGATGGCCGCGATATCCACCACCCGCAACAGTGGGTTACTCGGCGTTTCAATCAATACCAGTTTGGGTTTTTCAGCCAATGCTCGACTCAAAGCCACTTCATCGCCTTGGTCAACAAACAGCACCCGATACGCGCCGCGCTTACTGAGGCTATCGAATAAACGGTAGCTGCCGCCGTAGCAATCGTGCGGAGCAACCAGTAGGTCACCCGGCTTGAGAAATGTGGTGCATACCAAATGAATCGCTGACATTCCGCTGCTGGTCATGACTGCACCCGCGCCCCCCTCCAGCTCAGCCAGTGCTCGCTGCACCACATCGCGCGTCGGATTGCCGCGACGTGAATAGTCATGAGCACGTGGCTGATTAAAGTCGATAAAATTGTAGGTACTGGAGAGGTGAATCGGGGGGACAACGCAGCCATATTGCTCGTCATCGTTTAACCCGCTACGGACTGCTATTGTTGCCTGTTTACGCGTCATATGGATTTCCACCAGCCGGATCGAGAAAATGTTACGCCAGAGTAGACGCACAAATTACGGACGTCAATACATCTGGACATCTAAACTTCTTTGCGTATAGATTGAGCAATGGGATAATAACCGCTAAAATTGTAGAGGCTTTAGTTATCCTTATGATGTCAGTCAGGTTTCAATAGTGCTTTGTTTAACCGCAAAGATGGCATAGCAAGGTAATAGCTATCAATAAATAGCAAAAAAGGTTATTTCAGTGACTTTAGTCTAGTAAAATTGACATTTATTTAGTGAGAACAGCGAAGATCGGGCATAATTGGCTGGTTTTCAGAACTTTGTATTTTTCCGACAAATTTAAGGTGTCCCATGGCTGAGTGGAACGGCGAGTATGTCAGCCCTTACGCTGAACACGGTAAGAAAAGCGAACAGGTCAAAAAAATTACGGTATCCATTCCGCTGAAGGTGTTAAAAATCCTCACCGATGAACGGACCCGCCGTCAGGTGAACAACCTGCGCCACGCTACCAACAGTGAATTGTTGTGTGAGGCTTTTCTACATGCATTTACCGGTCAGCCGCTGCCGAATGACGAAGACTTGCGTAAAGAGCGCAGTGATGAAATCCCGGAAGCCGCGAAGATTTTAATGCGTGAGTTGGGTGTTGACCCCGATACCTGGGAATATTGATTGCCAGTAGCCGTTTAGTTTGTGGTTTAGCATGATCTGAACTGTAGAAATGAAAAAAGGCGCCTAAGGCGCCTTTTTCGTCTGACGGGCAATAATTACTTCTTAGCACCCGGCACGCTGAAACGCTTGTTGAAGCGGTCAACACGGCCACCGGTCGCAACATCACGCTGCTTGCCAGTGTAGAACGGGTGGCATTCGCCGCACACGTCCAGATTCAGATCATGACCAACAGTTGAGTTGATCTTGATAACGTTACCGCAAGAGCAAGAAGCAGTAACCAATTCGTATTTAGGGTGGATACCTTGTTTCATGGAAAACCTCTATATTTAGGCCGTGTCGCTATCCAGCCCTGTACCGCCAGACACCACACGATTGATAAATAACAATTTGATTGTTAACCAACAACCGCTGACAAAGTGAGCAATGGCTGTTAACAGGATTTGATATCGAATTATATCAAAGGCGGCGAATAATACAGAATTTGACCAAGCTGCGCAATCGAATCCGCACATTGTGCAGCACGCGGTGTAAACTGTTCAATCTTTTTATGCAGGATGAAAACACATGTCCGTCGTTCAAGTGGCTTTACCCGTTCCTCTGACCCGAACCTTTGATTACCGGCTAGACAGCACCATGGTCTGCCCGGTAGTGGGTGCTCGCGTTAGTGTGCCATTCGGTAAACGCAAAGCCATTGGGATTGTGGTAAGTATCAGTGATACCAGTGCTTTCCCTATTGAACAACTCAAAACCATTGATGCCGTTTTGGACAGTGAGAGCTTATTTCCACCCAGCCTGTGGCGTATTCTATGTTGGGCTACCGAGTATTATCACTATCCCATCGGAGAAGTGCTATTTCATGCTTTGCCCATCTTATTGCGACAAGGCAAACCCGCACAATCCGCCCCTTTGTGGCAGTGGTTCGCCACAGAACAGGGCCGCGCCACACCGCCAGAAAGTTTAAAACGCGCGCCCAAACAGCAACAAGCCCTTGCCGCATTATTACAAAAGCCGATTTATCGCCATCAAGTCAATGAAATGGCATTAACGGAAAGCGCGTTGCAAGCATTGCGCAGCAAAGGATTAATTGACCTGCGAGCACAAAAAGTGGCCGCCACCGACTGGCGGCATGGCTTTTCCGTGCTGGGCGAACGCCTGCGGCTCAACACCGAGCAAGCCACTGCCGTCGGGGCGATCCGCAGTGAAGATACCCAGTTCGCCGTCTGGTTGCTGGCGGGGGTAACCGGCTCGGGTAAAACCGAAGTTTATCTCAGTGTGCTGGAAAACATTCTGGCGCAAGGCCGTCAGGCGCTAGTTTTGGTGCCTGAAATTGGCCTCACCCCGCAAACTATTGCCCGTTTTCGTGAGCGCTTCAATGCACCGGTTGAAGTGCTCCATTCCGGTTTGAATGATAGCGAGCGCTTGGCGGTCTGGCTGAGGGCGCGCAACGGCGAAGCTGCCATTGTGATTGGGACTCGCTCCGCCCTGTTTACACCATTCTCCCGGCTGGGAGTCATCATTATTGATGAAGAGCACGATAGCTCTTATAAGCAACAGGAAGGCTGGCGTTACCATGCTCGGGATTTAGCCGTGTTCCGTGCCCGTGAAGAAAATATTCCTATCGTCATGGGCACGGCCACGCCCGCGCTGGAAACATTGCATAATGTGCAACTGGGCAAATATCGCCAGTTAACACTGTCGAAGCGGGCCGGTAATGCCAAGCCGGCAGTGCAGCACTTGCTGGATCTTAAAGGATTGCCATTAAAAGTGGGCCTTTCTCAGCCGCTGCTAAAACGCATGAAAACTCATTTGCAGGCGGGTAATCAGGTCATTTTATTCCTTAACCGCCGAGGTTATGCGCCCGCACTGCTGTGCCATGAATGTGGTTGGATTGCTGAATGCCAGCGCTGTGACCACTATTACACGCTCCATCAGAATCACCGCCAATTGCGTTGCCACCACTGCGACAGCCAGCGCCCAGTCCCACAACAGTGCCCGAAATGTGGCTCGACGCATCTGGTTTCCGTGGGGGTCGGGACTGAACAGTTAGAAAATGAACTTGCCCCGCTGTTCCCAGACACCCCGATAACCCGCATTGACCGCGATACCACCAGCCGTAAAGGTTCATTGGAACAGCATTTGGCGCAAGTGCATCAGGGCGGCGCGCGGATATTAATTGGCACCCAGATGCTGGCAAAAGGCCATCACTTCCCCGATGTTACTCTGGTGGCATTACTGGATGTCGACGGCGCGCTATTTTCGGCGGACTTCCGCTCAGCGGAGCGTTTTGCACAACTTTATACCCAGGTATCTGGCCGGGCGGGCCGGGCGGGTAAGCAAGGTGAAGTTATTTTACAGACTCACCACCCCGAGCATCCGTTGCTGCAAATTTTACTACAACAGGGCTACGATGCCTTTGCCAAACAAGCACTTGCCGAACGTAAAAGCGTATTTTTGCCGCCTTATACCAGCCATATTATCGTGCGCAGTGAAGACCATGATAATCAGCAGTCGGCGCTGTTCTTGCAACAATTACGTAATTTGCTGGAGGCTAGCCCGCTGAAAGACGATGCATTATGGATTATGGGGCCGGTTCCGGCATTGCAAGCTAAACGCAGTGGGCGTTTTCGTTGGCAACTATTGTTACAGCACCCTTCTCGGCAATTACTACAGCGGCTGATGAAAACTTCTCAGCCACTTATCAATACATTGCCGCAGGCGCGAAAAGTGAAGTGGACTTTGGATGTCGATCCCATCGACAGCTAAATACCCAGCTGACTTGCAGTCGTCACTGCGGTTATTGACGTAATTTATTGTTTGATTTGCCACTCAAAGCAATCGTTTACCCTGCTTTGTGCGAGCCAGTTCGAAAAAACCTACTTCCGTCACACTTTTACTGCAAATTAGGTAACAAATTGCCCCCACTATCTGTATAGAATGACGGAAAGTCTGTATTTAACCGAAACCACACTGCCCTGAAAGGATATGAGCGCGCTGACCGGAAATACCGGTTTACGTGTGGCAACCCGTTAATATTCTGAGCCACAGGCCACGGGATATCTCAAGCATGAGTGCTGGCTCGGAGCCAGAGCAAGGAGAAAGGCGTTGGAACATAAGAAAGAATTCACGATGGCCACCATGAAAGACGTTGCCGAAATGGCGGGTGTTTCAACTGCAACGGTATCGCGCGCATTGATGAACCCGGAAAAGGTGTCAACCGTGACTCGGCAAAAAGTGGAGCAAGCTGTTCTGGCTGTCGGTTACTCTCCCCATGCTTTATCTCGCAATATTAAACGTAACGAGTCGCGCACTATTTTGGTTATTGTGCCTGATATCAGCGACCCGTTTTTTGCTGACATCATCCAGGGCATTGAACATGCCGCAGCCGAGCAAGATTATCTAATATTGATTGGTGATTGCGCCCAACAAACCCAGCAGGAGCGCACTTTCCTTAACCTGATCATCACCAAGCAAATTGATGGCATGTTGCTGCTAGGTTCTAATCTTCCTTTTGATGCCAGTAAAGAAGAACAACGCAATTTGCCGCCGATGGTGATGGCAAATGAGTTTGCTCCGGAACTGGAGCTGCCGACCGTGCATATCGACAATCTGACCGCCGCCTATGAGGCCGTTAATTATCTGCATGAGTTAGGCCACAAACGCATTGCCTGTGTTGCCGGGCCGGAGAATTTTCCGCTGTGCCAATATCGGCTACAGGGTTATGTTCAGGCGCTGCGCCGTAATGGTATCGCGGTTGACAGTGACTATATTATCCGCGGCGATTTTAGCTATGAGGCTGGCGCCGAAACCTTTGCGACACTGATGGAGTTGCCTCATCCGCCAACCGCAATATTTTGTCACAATGATGTGATGGCGATAGGGGCGATGTGGCAAGCCAAGAAAATGGGGCTCCGCGTCCCGCAGGATGTCTCGGTCGTCGGCTTTGACGACCTGAAATTGTCACAGTATTGTGATCCACCCTTGACCACTGTAGCGCAACCACGTTATCAAATTGGTCAGCAAGCCATGTTACTATTACTTGAGCAGCTACAAGGGCATTCAGTACAAAGTGGCTCCCGCTTGTTAGACACCGAATTAATTGTCAGGGAAAGTACTGCTGCGCCTAAACGCTAGGCAAATATCCAGGGGTTCAGTAACATGACGGACTTATTCCATCATCACGACGCAGCGAAACGATAGTGGCACAAAGAGATTATGTAAGCCGAGGGCGCTCAGGAGCGCGGCGCAAAAGCACTAGCCGAAAAAAACGCAGTGCTCCAGCAGTATCCAAAACCGTGATGGCACTGGCCGTGGCGCTATTAGTGGTATTTGTTGGCGGACTGTATTTTATCACCCACAATAAACCGGGTGAGCTTCCGTTACTGCCCAGTCATGACCCGCGCACTGGCAATGGGCTACCGCCGAAACCGGAAGAACGCTGGCGTTATATTAAAGAGCTGGAAAATCGTCAGATTGGCGTACCAACACCAACAGAGCCGTCTGCTGGTGGCGAAGTCAATTCCCAGACACAGCTAACCAATGAGCAACGCCAACTGCTTGAGCAGATGCAGGCTGATATGCGCCAGCAACCGACGCAGCTTTCAGAGGTGCCTTATAACCAAGGTATGCAGGTGCCACGCTCTGCTGTGACCATCAAACCTCCGGTCACCAATATGCAGCAGCAGCCATTAACACCGCCGCGTCAGACGGCCGCGCCGGTACAGCAGCAGACACCAGTGCAGCCGCAAGTCACGACACCGCCACGGCCCCAACAACCGGTGGCTCCGGTAACCCAGGCCGCTACACCGCCGAAACCGGAGAAAGAGAAAGAAAAAGCACAACGCTGGATGGTGCAATGTGGTTCATTCAAAGCCGTGGATCAGGCCGAATCTATTCGCGCGCAATTGGCATTTGAGGGCATCGAAAGCCGAGTTACTGCCGGCGGTGGTTGGAATCGCGTGGTACTTGGCCCATACAGCACCAAGGCAGCTGCAGATAAAGCCTTACAGCGTTTGAAAGGCGCTGGTCAATCAGGATGTATTCCTCTCGCTGCTGGGGGTTGAAAAGTCATAATCCTCCCCCATTTACAATCTCAATATACCTCATACTGTTTTTCTGAAAGACAGTATGGGGACTCATTCAGTCTGCAACGAGGGTCCGCTCGTGACAACAATTGTAAGTGTACGCCGTGATGGTCATGTAGTTATTGGTGGTGATGGTCAGGTCACTCTGGGCAATACCGTAATGAAGGGCAATGCTAAAAAAGTACGCCGTCTTTATAACAATAAAGTCATTGCTGGTTTTGCTGGCGGTACCGCTGATGCTTTTACTCTGTTTGAGCTATTTGAGCGCAAATTGGAGATGCACCAAGGCCACCTGACTAAAGCGGCGGTTGAGTTAGCCAAAGATTGGCGCACCGACCGTATGCTACGCAAACTTGAGGCGCTGCTGGCAGTCGCGGATGAAACCGCATCACTCATTATCACCGGTAATGGTGATGTGGTTCAGCCTGAAGATGACCTGATTGCTATCGGTTCGGGCGGGCCTTATGCCCAGTCTGCCGCGCGCGCCTTGCTAGAAAATACCGAATTAGGTGCACGGGATATCGTTGAGAAATCTCTGAGTATTGCGGGGGATATTTGTATCTATACCAACCGCTTCCAAACTATTGAAGAATTAACGTACTAAGCGTAAGGATAGAATAACATGTCTGAAATGACTCCACGCGAAATCGTCAGCGAGCTTGATAGCTACATCATCGGTCAGGATAAAGCTAAACGCGCAGTGGCTATTGCCCTGCGTAACCGCTGGCGTCGGATGCAGCTTAATGAAGAGCTGCGCTACGAAGTTACCCCTAAAAATATTCTGATGATCGGGCCGACCGGTGTCGGTAAAACTGAAATTGCTCGTCGTCTGGCAAAACTGGCCAATGCACCGTTTATCAAAGTAGAAGCCACCAAATTTACCGAAGTTGGCTATGTGGGTAAGGAAGTAGACTCTATCATCCGCGATCTGACCGATGCGGCGGTAAAAATGGTTCGTCATCAATCCATTGAGAAAATGCGCTACCGGGCGGAAGAATTGGCCGAAGAGCGTATTCTGGATGTGCTTATCCCGCCGGCCAAAAATAACTGGGGCCAGCCAGATGAAACCCAAGAGCCATCCCCGACGCGTCAGGCTTTTCGCAAGAAACTGCGTGAGGGCCAATTGGATGACAAAGAAATTGAAATCGATCTGGCTGCCGCGCCAGTAGGCGTCGAAATTATGGCACCTCCGGGCATGGAAGAGATGACTAACCAGTTGCAGTCCATGTTCCAGAATATTGCTGGACAGAAACAAAAACCGCGTAAAATCAAAATCAAAGATGCATTCAAACTGCTGATTGAGGAAGAAGGCGCGAAACTGGTTAATCCTGAAGAGCTAAAACAACAGGCGATTGATGCGGTTGAGCAACACGGGATAGTGTTCATCGATGAAATCGACAAAATCTGTAAACGCGGCCAGACTTCAGGCCCGGATGTGTCCCGCGAGGGGGTACAGCGTGACTTGCTACCGTTGGTCGAAGGTTGCACCGTATCGACCAAACACGGCATGGTCAAAACTGACCATATCCTGTTTATTGCCTCCGGGGCATTCCAGGTCTCTAGCCCGTCAGACCTTATTCCGGAACTGCAAGGTCGCTTGCCAATTCGGGTAGAATTGCAGGCACTGACCACCGATGATTTCGAGCGCATCCTGACCGAGCCGAGCGCCTCACTGACTGAGCAATACAAAGCATTGATGGCAACCGAGGGCGTGACAGTTGAGTTTACCCGTGAGGGTATTCGCAAAATTGCGGAAGCGGCGTGGCAAGTTAACGAGCGCACCGAGAATATCGGCGCCCGCCGTTTGCATACCGTGTTGGAACGGCTGATGGAAGATATCTCTTATGACGCCAGCGAGAGTAATGGCCAATCCATTACTATTGATGCGGCGTATGTTGGTAAGCATCTGGATGAGCTGGTCGCTGATGAAGATTTGAGTCGTTTTATCCTATAATTCGCTTTATAAGCCTATGCTGGATAAAATGGTTCGCCAAAATAATATTGAGTGGGAGGCATCGCCTCCCACTGTTATTTTTATCGTATGATTTTTGTTACTCGCCGATAATCGGCGAACCAGACTCCTATAAAATGAAGCAGAAAATGAGCCTATCAACCAACACCAGCCAGACCCAGGCTTGGCTGGAAAGCCTACGGCCAAGAACACTGCCACTGGCCTTTGCCTCTATCGTTACCGGTTCAGCCCTCGCTGTCTGGCTCGGTAGCTTTAAACCCGCCGTCGCTTTGCTCGCCTTGTTGACCGCGGGTCTGCTGCAAATTTTGTCCAATCTCGCCAATGATTATGGCGATGCCATTAAGGGCAGTGATACCGAAGAGCGTATCGGGCCATTGAGGGGCATGCAAAAAGGGATGATTACCCGCCACCAAATGAAAATTGCGCTGATAATAACTGTCAGCCTGACGGTTATTTCGGGTATCGCCCTCATTGCCGTCGCCTGTGAGAAACCCAGCGATATTTTAGGTTTTTTACTGCTCGGGTTGATGGCGATTGTGGCCGCCATTACCTATACCGTCGGCAGTAAACCCTATGGTTATATGGGGTTAGGTGATATTTCAGTCTTAGTTTTCTTCGGCTGGCTGAGTGTCGCCGGGACTTATTATCTCCAAGCCGGGCACTTTGACAGTATCGTCATGCTACCCGCGACCGCCTGTGGTTTGCTGGCAACTGCGGTGTTAAATATTAATAATTTGCGCGATATCGAAAATGACAAAGCCAATGGCAAAAACACATTCGCAGTGCGTTTAGGCCCGGTCGTCGCCCGCTATTACCATGCTCTGTTGATTGCCGCCGCTATCTGCTGCCTGGCCTTATTTAGCCTGCTGAATCTGCATAGCTGGGCGGGTTGGATTTTTCTTCTCGCTGTTCCTTTGCTGGTCAAGCACGCCTTATTTGTACTGCGTGAGCCGACCGCAGCGGGTATGCGCCCGATGCTCGAGCATATGGTCAAAGCCGCGCTACTGACCAATATCCTGTTCGCGATTGGCCTGGTGCTCAGTTAATTCTGCCTTTTGTCTCTCCGGGCCATCGCCGATAGAACCGGCCCGGAGAAATTTAACAATTGATGATTTTGCCAACAGTAGCCAGAAAGGGATATACTTAACATCCCAGCCGCAACCAGACGTTAATCCTATGAAATATGATACTTCCGATCTCTGTGATATCTATCATGAAGAGGTAAATGTGGTAGAACCACTGTTCTCCAATTTTGGCGGACGTACTTCATTTGGTGGCAAGATAACCACTGTAAAATGTTTCGAAGATAACGGCTTGTTGTTTGACCTGCTTGAAGAAAATGGTCTTGGCCGTGTTTTAGTTGTCGATGGCGGTGGTTCAGTGCGCCGCGCATTAGTCAATGCGGAATTAGCTGATTTGGCATTGAAAAACGAGTGGGAAGGCATTGTGGTATATGGTGCTGTCCGTCAGGTTGATGAGCTAGCCGAATTGGATATTGGTATCCAGGCGATGGCCGCCATCCCGGTCGGTGCCGCAGATGAAGGTATTGGTGAGAGTGATATCCGCGTTAATTTTGGCGGGGTGACATTCTTCTCCGGTGACCACTTGTACGCAGACAACACCGGGATCATCTTGTCAGAAGAACCCTTGGATATTGAGTAATATTCCACTGATTGCATAAGAAAGGGCGATGTTGATATCGCCCTTTTGCTTTTTGACCCACAGTCACTATTACTTGACGTCACTATGTGACAAATTTCTTTCAATAACAGAATGTTATTCTACAGCCAAAATCATTGAAGTGGCAGTTAACAACCCTGCGGCTTCAAGTATGAAGGGCATAAGAAATCAGACTTCTTCCATCTTTCCCAACAGTGCCCGCAGACGATCCTGCCAAACATGCTGTTCTTGTTTCAGTTGCTCATTTTCGCGCACTAGCGCTTCACGACCACCAGCCGCCTCCTGAACTTCTTGGGACAGGGTGTTATTTTTCTCTTTCAGCTCTTCAATTTCCATCTGTAACAGAGTGATGGTATCAATCGCCTGCTGAACTTTAACTTCCAATTTCTCAAATACTTCAAATGACATTCTTCGGTCCCCTTATGGTAGCAAGGCGTACATCTCTTGGTCGCAGTCATCATTCTTAACTTCAGTGGCTGCATTCACTAAAGCAGCCCCCGACAAATGAAACTGCGGTGAATACTGATTTATCGCGCTATATGCCCGAGCGCACACGCAGTTTGATAAAAACGATGGTCGAGTAAAGCAATGACCCTGTAGGGCGATTGTATGTAGCCAGTCCCCCCCTGTCTAGCGCCATACCGGTACAAACCACACTCTGTAGCAATTTCATGTCAGGAACCATCAGCAAAAACTGAAAAACCTCTATGACCCATAATGTAAAGTTATACACCCGCTTAACAACTGAGGACGAAAGCACTGGTCTGATCACACTTTTAAAGTCCCTTAACAGCCGCGAACAACGCGAAATCGCTCATTTTTATGACGAACCACACACATTTTGATTTCGCTATTTCTCGTTTGTGCTCGTTAACGATAAATTTACATCACTCCCTTTGCGTTTGAAGGGCAAAAATAAGAAATACCCTATAAATCTCTGTCTCTAGGACATCTACTATGAGCCAAACCGCTAGTTCGACCTTGAAGGGCCAATGTATCGCGGAATTTCTCGGTACCGCTCTACTCATCTTTTTTGGTGTGGGCTGTGTCGCTGCATTAAAATTGGCAGGGGCCAGTTTTGGGCAGTGGGAAATTAGTATCATTTGGGGCTTGGGCGTTGCCATGGCCATTTATCTCACGGCAGCAATTTCAGGTGCTCATCTTAACCCGGCAGTCACCATTGCCTTGTGGTTATTTGCCTGTTTCGATCGTCGTAAAGTTGTTCCCTACATTTTGGCGCAAATTGCCGGGGCCTTTTGTGCTGCGGCCTTGGTGTTCGGCCTCTACTACAACCTGTTCGTCGATTTTGAACAAACTCATCAGATAGCACGCGGCAGTGTTGAGAGCCTAAATCTGGCTGGCATTTTCTCTACTTATCCTAATCCTCACATTTCTGTTTTCCAGGCATTCTTGGTTGAAACAGTGATTACCGCTATTTTGATGTGCCTGATTCTGGCGCTGACGGATGATGGTAACGGCATTCCCCGCGGCCCACTGGCCCCGCTCCTGATTGGTATTCTGATTGCCGTTATCGGTGGTTCAATGGGCCCACTGACCGGGTTCGCATTAAACCCAGCACGTGACTTTGGCCCCAAACTCTTTGCTTATTTCGCCGGCTGGGGCGAAGTCGCCTTCACGGGCGGGCGCGACATTCCTTACTTCTTGGTGCCAATATTTGGGCCTATCGTGGGTGCATTAGTGGGCGCATTCGGCTATCGCGCTCTGATTGGCCGCCATTTGCCATGTGATGTGTGTGCTGCTGATGATGAAGAAACCACGGTGACGACCACAGAACGCAAAGCGTAATTGATAGATAATTCAATATGCCCGCTAGATTTCATGGTGCAGCCAATACACCAGCAACGCGCAAGATGGCGGGTATAAACGGCAACTTAAAAGTAGGCTAACTATGACAACTGAAAATACTACTCAAAAGAAATATATTGTCGCGCTTGATCAGGGAACCACCAGCTCCAGAGCAGTGGTGCTGGACCACGATGCCAATATCGTGAGTGTTTCTCAGCGCGAATTCACCCAAATTTACCCGAAAGCAGGTTGGGTTGAGCATGACCCGATGGAAATCTGGGCAACCCAAAGCTCCACACTGGTTGAAGTGCTGGCCAAAGCCGGTATCAGCTCGGATGAAATTGCCGGTATCGGCATTACCAACCAACGTGAAACGACCATTGTTTGGGATAAAGCAACCGGTAAACCCGTGTATAACGCCATTGTCTGGCAATGTCGCCGTACAGCGGAAATCTGCGAAAAACTGAAAAAAGAAGGTTTGGAAGAATACATCCGCTTCAATACTGGGCTGGTGGTCGACCCTTACTTCTCTGGCACCAAGGTAAAATGGATCCTTGATAACGTAGAGGGCGCACGTGAGCGCGCTGAGCGTGGCGAGTTACTGTTTGGTACCGTAGACACTTGGTTGGTGTGGAACATGACACAGGGCCGCGTACACGTAACGGATTACACCAACGCGTCGCGTACCATGATGTTCAATATCCGCACCAAAGAGTGGGATGAGCGCATGCTGAAAGCGCTGAACATTCCGCGCTCTATGCTGCCAGAAGTTCGCCCATCGTCAGAAATTTACGGCCAAACCAACATTGGTGGTAAAGGCGGCACACGTATTCCAATCGCCGGTATCGCCGGTGACCAACAAGCGGCACTGTTCGGCCAGCTTTGTGTGCAACCAGGGATGGCGAAAAATACTTACGGCACTGGCTGCTTCTTGTTAATGAACACCGGCACTGAAGTGGTGCAATCCAAAAATGGCCTCTTAACCACCATCGCCTGTGGCCCACGTGGCGAAGTGAACTACGCGCTGGAAGGTGCCGTGTTTATTGGCGGGGCCTCTATCCAATGGCTGCGCGATGAACTGAAACTGATTAGCGACTCATTCGACTCAGAATATTTCGCGACGAAAGTCAAAGACAGCAATGGCGTGTATGTGGTGCCAGCCTTCACCGGCCTGGGCGCCCCATATTGGGATCCGTATGCCCGTGGCGCTATTTTTGGCCTGACCCGTGGGGTGAATAGCAACCATATTATCCGCGCCACACTGGAGTCCATTGCTTATCAAACTCGTGATGTATTGGATGCCATGCAAGCCGACTCCGGCGAACGCCTGAAAGCACTGCGTGTTGACGGTGGTGCGGTCGCCAACAACTTCCTGATGCAGTTCCAGGCCGATATTCTGGGCACCCGCGTTGAGCGCCCAGCAGTCCGTGAAAGCACCGCGCTGGGTGCTGCATTCCTGGCGGGTCTGGCGACCGGCTTCTGGAATGATCTGGATGAAGTACAGAGCAAAGCCACCATTGAGCGCGAATTCCGTCCAGGGATCGAAACCACCGAACGTGACTTCCGCTATAAGGGCTGGAAGAAAGCGGTGGCCCGTGCCCAAGCTTGGGAAGAGCACGAAGAATAACGGCCTGCTGCTAAAATCAAGTCTGTTTTAAGCTCGCATAACGCGCCATCCCCCCAATGGCGCGTTTTTTATTCGTGTTCGCTCGGCTCATTCTTCAATGTGTTAGAATTCCCGCCCATATCCTATTCTTCCATTGTGTAACCAACAGGTCTAACCATGAAACGTGAATTAGCCATCGAGTTTTCCCGTGTCACTGAAGCTGCTGCACTGGCGGGCTACAAGTGGTTGGGTCGAGGCGATAAAAATGCCGCCGACGGCGCTGCTGTACGGGCGATGCGTATTATGCTCAATCAGGTTAATATTGATGGGCAGATTGTTATCGGGGAGGGTGAAATCGATGAAGCGCCGATGCTGTTTATCGGTGAGCATGTCGGTACCGGCCAAGGCGATGCTGTTGATATCGCGGTTGACCCTATTGAGGGCACCCGCATGACCGCAATGGGCCAGGCCAATGCCCTCGCGGTATTGGCGGTGGGGGATAAAGGCACATTTTTGCATGCCCCAGATATGTATATGGAAAAGCTGGTGGTTGGCCCCGGCGCACAAGGAGCCATCGACCTTAATCTGCCACTGGGACAGAACCTGCGCAATATTGCTATCAAGCTCAATAAACCCTTGACCGATTTAACGGTTATCACCCTCGCCAAACCGCGCCATGACGGGATAATCGCCGAAATGCAGCAACTTGGGGTCAAAGTGTTCGCTATTCCAGATGGTGATGTCGCCGCCTCCATCTTAACTTGCATGCCAGAAAGTGAAGTCGATGTGATGTACTGCATCGGCGGCGCGCCTGAGGGGGTGATTTCAGCGGCGGTGATACGCGCGCTGGACGGCGACATGCAAGGGCGTTTATTGCCACGTCATCAAGTAAAAGGTGATAACGCAGATAACCGCCGCATTGGTGAACAAGAGCTGGTGCGCTGTAAATCAATGGGGATTGAAGCCGGTAAAGTGCTGTTACTGGGGGACATGGCCCGCAATGACAATGTGATTTTCTCCGCCACCGGCATCACTAAAGGTGACCTACTGGAGGGTATTTATCGCAAAGGAAACATGGCGACCACCGAGACCCTGCTGATTCGCGGCAAATCCCGCACTATCCGCCGTATCCGCTCCACTCATTTTCTTGACCGTAAAGACCCGGCGCTGCATGAATTTTTGCTGTAATCCGGCTCATTCATATTATCGCCATTAATTAAAAATGGGCGCTACATTTAAGCCGCGCCCATTTTAGTTCAGTGTTATCAATCGATTAGATGCGGCGCTCTTGCGGTTGCATCCGGTGAGATAATGGCCACCAGCACAATAAAATCAATACCGCCATGGCAAACATCAGCAACCCCAAACTGAATTGCCCGGTCTGTGGCAGCATGGCCGATAACCACGTCGCTAAACCTGACCCAACATTCTGCAAGCCGCCGACCAAAGCCCCTGCCGCCCCCGCCAGATAAGGGAAAGGTTCCATTGCCCCAGTCGTGGCGAGCGGGAACAACATCCCGGCACCAAAGAAGAATAGCGCTGCCGGTATCACTAATGTCCAAATATTCATGATGCCGAACCAGCCGGGTATCCACATCATCAGCCCCGCCAACAGGCAGCTAATCACCGAGTGCCACATCAAATTATGGAAAGTTTTACCCTCACGGCCGGCATACCATGCACCGAAGAATGCCGCTGGAATCGGCAGGATAAATAAAATACTGACCGTCACCCCACTTAGCCCCAGCACTCCGCCCATCAATACCCCAGCACTGGCCTCAAAGACTGCAATCCCGGCTAAGGCCCCAATCAGCATCACTAAGTAACAGCTAAAAGCGCGGTCAGATAGCAGTAAGTGGAAGCTGGCCAGCATGCGCCGTTTTTCAGTTTGCTGCGGGCGAGTCTCCGGTAACCAGCGGAACATACAAAATGCGACCCCACCACATAAAAAGAGCAGGAAAGCATAGCAAGCACGCCAGCCCAACAGACTCGCCAGTACCCCACCGATAACCGGGGCCATCAGCGGGCTGACCAAAATCCCCATATTCAACATACTGTTAGCGTAGCGCAGCGCCGTGCCAGCATATAAATCGCGCGGCATGGTGCGCGCCATCACCCCCGCGACCCCCGTCCCCATGCCCTGCAAAGCACTGGCCGCCACCAGCATTGGCAAACTATCCGCCAGCCAAGCCCCCAATGCCCCCAACATAAAGATCATCATGCCCGCCAGAATCACCGGCCGACGCCCGACCCGGTCAGAGAGCGGGCCGTAAATCAATTGCGAGAAGCCGTAAGTCAACAGATATGCCGCCATCACCCGCTGTACCACACCGGTGCGAACCGATAAATCACGGGCGATTTCCGCAATCACCGGCACATAAATGGTTTGCGCCATTTGACCGACAGCGACTAACAGAATCAACATCACCAGCAGGTGGAAATTTTCTATTTTTCTCATGATCTTAACTAATTGTTAGCTGGACTTCGTGTCACACATCTCTAGCAGTGAAAAACTGGATTTTGCGACACACCTCACTATTGGCGCCTAAGCTAACAAATCCAGATTTTTTAGCGAGCCAGCACGACATATTACAAAATAGCCAACTGGCAGATAAAAACACCATTATCGTAAAGTTAACTGTCCATATTCGCCAAGTGGGCATTTCCCTGTGGCCAAAGCAGGGCATCACATTTAATCGATAATACTTTTAAGCCAGATGCCATAAAATATGGCCATCGTTTTAGGTATGACATCAGATAAGTATATGACGGGAAAAGAATATGGCTGAATGGGTTAGTGGCAAGATTACTCACATCGAACACTGGACGGACGCTCTATTTAGTATTCGGGTCAATGCGCCCGTCGATCCCTTTACCGCCGGTCAATTTGCCAAGCTGGCATTAGATATTAATGGTGAACGGGTGCAGCGGGCTTATTCCTACGTTAATGCCCCCAGTGACGATAACTTGGAGTTTTATCTGGTCACCGTGCCAGAGGGGAAACTCAGCCCACGGCTAGACCAACTGGCCGTCGGCGGCGAAATCATGGTGACCAAGCAAGCGGCGGGTTTCTTTGTCCTGGAAGAAATCCCGGATTGTGACACGCTCTGGATGCTAGCAACCGGCACCGCCATTGGGCCTTATCTGTCTATTTTGCAGGAAGGGCGCGATTTGGAGCGCTTCAAAAATCTGGTGCTGGTTCATGCTGCCCGTTTTGCTCGTGACCTCAGCTATCTGCCACTGATGCAGCAGCTCGAGCAACGTTATAATGGTAAATTGCGGATTCAAACAGTGGTCAGCCGGGAAGAATCCCCAGGATCATTGACCGGCCGAGTCCCGGCGCTGATTGAAAATGGCTCGCTGGAAGCGGCAGTTGGCCTGAAGATTGATGTAGAAGATAGCCATGTCATGCTGTGTGGTAACCCGCAAATGGTGCGTGATACCCAGCAATTGCTGAAAGAACAGCGGGGGATGCGCAAACATTTACGCCGTAAACCGGGGCATATGACCAGCGAACAATACTGGTAAACTCCGCATCTCATATTCAAGGGCGCTACTGCGCCCTTGTGCTTTACACCGGCTCTACTGCGCTTTATCGGCCAGAAACTTCACCGGCACCGCCTCCGGGCCAAAGCGGTTCTCCCCCTCAGTGCCGAGAAATGCGCCGCAGTCAATAAACATCATGACAATAATCAGCGTGGGAATAAACCGCCCTACCCCCCATTGCCAGATAGGCGCTAACATCTGCCAGTTACCGGCCATCAACATCCAGGCGAGCACCACCAGTAATGCCCACCAACCGGCTTTATTGCGGTCATGTAGCCGCTTGACGACCACCGCCGCCGTGGGCCACAGCAAAAAAACAATAGCAAAAGCAGCAGTTTGAGTCGGGAGCCAATGTTGCCCTGCTAAGGTAAAAATAACCAACATCGCCAAGAGCCACAACCCGATCCAGATCCAAAAATCACGCCGCCCGATACGGCCTTTAAACGAGAAACACCACTGCTGTATTGTCATCAATAACCTGATCCATTTAACTGATATAACGTCGTGTTGATATGCACAATAGAGTAACTCAACACCGCAACTAACCTATAATCTTTGCAGTGAATTTTGACAATCACCCCCCATTACCGTTTTAATCCCCTATACACTTCAGACCACGGATAAGTCATGAGAAAAGAAATAACCGCCATGCTGACAATACTGCTGCTCATCGCAACGGTTAGCCGCGCTCATGCCGACCCCGATGCTGGCGGTGATAAGTCAGCAGAAGAAACGCAGCCAACGGCACCTTATCTGCTTTCTGGCGCACCAACCTTCGATTTAACTCTGGTAAAATTCCGTGAGCGCTATAATCACGCCAACCCAACCCTGCCAATCAGTGAGTTTCACGCGATTACAGTCAAGGATGATGCGCCACCCCTGACGCGGGCGGCCAGTAAGATTAATGAAAATCTCTATGCTTCAACCGCATTGGAGAAAGGTACCGGTAAGATAAAAACCATACAAATTACTTATCTACCAATCAAAGGAAATGAAGAGAAAGCGGCTCGACGAGTCGCTGTCACTTATATGGCGGCACTGATGCGCCAGTTTGAACCAACATTGACGGTCGAACAAAGTCTCGACAATGTGCAGCAACTGCTCACTCAGGGTAAAGGTTTGCCTTTCTTTGCCCATCCTGTCGGCGCAATTCGCTATGTTGTGGCAGATAATGGCGAAAAAGGGCTTACCTTCGCTGTTGAACCGATTAAGCTGTCACTATCTGAAGCATAATCTCGCCGCAATTAATGACGAAAAGCAAAGCCATTGCCGCTAATCATCTCTATACTGTTGGACAGGTAAACTGCCTGTCGGGCAGTCATTATTATTGACCCTCGTGTCCCCTTGTTGGAGGAAGAAACATGCGTCATCCATTAGTTATGGGTAACTGGAAACTGAACGGTAGCACTCACATGGTTAACGAACTTATCGCTAACCTGCGCAAAGAACTGAGCACCGTTGAAGGTTGTGGCGTCGCTATTGCCCCACCCGCTATCTACCTGAACCAAGCCAAACATGAATTAGCCGGCAGCCGTATCGCACTGGGCGCACAGAACGTTGATGTGAATCTGTCTGGTGCATTTACTGGTGATACCTCGGCTGAAATGCTGAAAGACATTGGTGCTCAATACATCATCATTGGCCACTCTGAACGCCGTACTTATCACAAAGAAAGTGATGAATTCATCGCGAAGAAATTCGGTGTTCTGAAAGAAGTTGGCCTGATCCCAGTATTGTGCATCGGCGAAACTGAAGCCGAAAACGAAGCAGGCCAAACTGAAGCTGTTTGCGCCAAACAACTGGACGCCGTGCTAAACACTTTGGGTGCAAAAGCATTCGAAGGTGCCGTTATCGCTTATGAGCCAATCTGGGCTATCGGTACCGGTAAATCAGCCACGCCAGCACAGGCTCAAGCGGTTCACAAATTCATCCGTGACCACATTGCCAAGCAAGATGCTGCTGTTGCCGCACAAGTTATCATTCAGTACGGCGGTTCTGTAAATGATAAAAATGCAGCAGAATTGTTCACCCAGCCAGATATTGACGGTGCGCTGGTAGGTGGTGCATCACTGAAAGCAGAGGCTTTCGCGGTTATCGTAAAAGCCGCTGCTGAAGCTAAAAAAGCCTAATTTTTGCTTTTAAGTTTTTGATAAAGCCGGGGCTGTTGCTCCGGTTTTTTTATTATCTGAGTGTCTAAAAATTTTCTCATATAAATCAATTCCGTCCGTTCCTACCAAACCAAAGAATTTACTTATCTGAGCTTTCTGGCGTATCTGACTAGAGAGCCTTATTTGTTCTTCACAATCGGCAATCTCTTCCTCCTTATAAAGATTGAGATCATATTTTATATATGTCCTCTTCTGAGTATCGAGAAAATGGATGAAATTACTGCCTGCAAATTTGATCACATTGCAGGCGTGCCCCTCTGTCATCCATGGCAATATGCGCCATAAAGCTGGACGTTTAATCACCAAAACACCATATAAGGCTTCGTCACGCTGATAGCCTTGTAGCTTAGTCATCAACTCAGTAACCGATGTTTTTTCATAAATAAGCCTATCCATATTTCCTTTAACATCAGCTCCCCTCAGATATGGCAATGCCAGATGTAGCTTATTTTGCTCTAATGTATCGATAACCGCCGTAGCACAAGAAGCACAGTTAGTTTGACCAAAACCATGAATTCCAAATAACGCCAGCAAAGCGGCCAATGGCCTTAGCCATACAGGTGCTTTACCCTCATCATTCACTTTATTTAATAAATAGTCTGATAAGTAATTTTCCAGACTTAACGGGGATCCTCCATTCTTATTAACAGGATAATTTTGCGGTTTTAAAGCGTTGTCAACTGGCCTGTTTATTATTTTAGGTGGTGTATACTCAGTGATAGCTGCTGAATCGCCATCACATCCATCAGGTACATATAGAATTGACGCGTTACTATGCAGTGATTCAGTACTGTCCCACCTCGATAATGCCCCCGATGGCGGACTTGATGAGTCCAAATCTGGGTTATCTATCAATCTCGCACTTGAAACGCCACTAATATTCATAATTTTCTCCGCATAATTTGCCACATTTATTAGACCAAATAACTCAATAGCGCATTTAACACGTGCTGGCGAATTACGCGGTTTTTATCTGTAATAAAGAGAGGAATTATGAAAATAATCAGAGGGTTAAAATGGCGGATAAAACAAAGCGCCCGTAAGCATTAACTTGCGGGCGCTGAGTCTATTATTGCTATCAAATCATTATGTTATTTTATCGCTTACTGATTTCGTCAAATACGCCGCCGGTGGCAAAATGCACCTGCTGTGCTTTCGTCCAGCCGCCGAAAACGTCATCAATGGTAAACAACTTCAGTTGCGGGAATTCTTTGGCAAACTTGGCGGCTACCGCCGGATCTCGTGGCCGATAGTAATTTTTCGCGGCAATGGTCTGGCCTTCAGGTGAATATAAATATTTCAAATACGCATCAGCCACTTCACGGGTGCCGCGCTTATCGACCACTTTATCCACCACCGAGACTGTCGGCTCGGCCAAAATAGAAACACTCGGTGTAATAATATCAAACTGGTCTTTGCCCACTTCATTCACCGCCAACAGGGCTTCATTTTCCCAGGCAATCAATACATCGCCAATGCCACGTTCTACAAATGTATTGGTCGCACCACGAGCGCCAGAATCCAAGACCTCCACATTCTTATACAACTGTTTGACAAATTCTTGCGCCTTGGCTTGATCATTATTATTGTGCTCTAGCGCATAACCCCATGCCGCTAGGTAGTTCCAGCGCGCGCCGCCGGAGGTTTTGGGATTCGGCGTAATGACCGAAATACCCGGCTTGACTAAATCTGACCAATCCTGAATCTGTTTTGGATTCCCTTTGCGCACCAGGAATACGATAGTTGAGGTGTAAGGCGCGGAGTTATCCGGCAAGCGCTTGATCCAATCTTTATCAATACGACCACGCTCAGCAATAGCATCGACGTCATAAGCCAGAGCCAGAGTCACGACATCAGCTTCAATACCATTAATAACCGAGGTCGCCTGCTTACCCGAACCGCCATGTGATTGACGCACCGTCACTTTGTCACCGGTTTGCTCTTGCCAATGCTTGCTAAATGATTGATTATATTCTTGATAAAACTCACGTGTCGGATCATATGACACATTCAGCAATTGAATATCTTTTGCCATGGCACCTGATGCCAGCAGCAGTAATGAAAGACCTACACCCCATTTACGCATTGACCCGCTCCCCAGATTTATTGTCATTAACTTGAATAGTTATTAACTTAAAATGTAATCAACCCAATTGGTTGGCTTGATACAGAGCGTGCCAGAAACTTTCCAGCCAATTAAAGAATAAAAAAGTTTTGATTATATCAATACGAAATATACCGCCGATTAAATGCAAAAAGCCCCCGCAAGCGGAGGCCTTTTTTCTCAGGCTATTGACTGTTTTAGAACAGTTTTTTCGCCGTGTCGTACCAATCTTCTTTAAATTTACTTTTCTTGTTTTCTGGCGCAATACACACTGAGATTAACTCATGCACCATCTTCTCATTCTGTACGCCAACACAGAAACCACCGTGGGAATAGTCATGATTTTCCAACAGTAGATCAACAGCATAAGCGCCCATACGAGAGGCAAGAATACGGTCATAAGGAGCCGGAGCGCCACCGCGCTGGATATGACCCAGTACCGTGCCACGCGTTTCACGGCCGGTTTCTTTCTCAATGTATTTGGCCAGTTCGTCGATGTTGTCCAGTTTTTCAGTAATGGCAACGATGGCGTGCTTTTTACCTTTCTCGATACCCGCTTTGATTTCTTTTACTAAATCATCGCGTTTGAACTCGACTTCAGGGATGGCAATAAACTCACAGCCCCCGGCAATGGCCGCCGCCAGTGTCAAATCGCCGCAATAACGGCCCATGACTTCAACAATGGAAATACGCTGATGCGAAGAAGAAGTGTCACGTAAGCGGTCAATCGCTTCGACCACGGTGCCCAGTGCAGTAAAGAAGCCGATGGTGTAGTCCGTACCTGCCACATCATTATCAATGGTGCCCGGCAAGCCAACACAGTGAATCCCACCCTCTTTGGTCAGTAAATCTGCACCCGCATAAGAGCCGTCACCACCAATAACAACCAGACCATCAATGCCACGGTCTTTCATATTCTGGAGCGCAACTTTACGTTTTTCCGGATCACGAAACTCGGGGAAACGTGCTGAGCCTAGGAAAGTACCGCCGCGGTTAATCATATCTGACACGCTATAGCGGTCCAGCTTTCTCATGCGGTTTTCGTACAAGCCAAGATAGCCATCTTCAATACCGAAAACTTCCAATCCTGCTGACAAAGCAGCACGAACAACCCCACGAATGGCCGCGTTCATGCCTGGCGCATCACCGCCGCTTGTTAGTACACCGATTTTCTTGACCATGACTACCTCTGAACTTGTAGATGCGATTTTTTAAAATTCTTTATTTGCCGATTGTATCTTGCACAGGCGAACAGTACAGAAAATCAGCTTTATGAGCTTAATATTGAATATTATAGCAAAAACACCAAGCTGAATTGATTCAAGTCATGCCATTTGGCGGTATTTTCTTCACAACCTAACCATTAGTAACCACAATTTACCTGCCGCTAATGCCACAATAGCTAATCTAGCAATAACTGATGAATAAATTATAACTCCCAATGCGCATGACGTTCTTTTGGCACCACCGCGCTTGGGTCTTGATGGATAAGTACATCCGCGCCGGGGAAGCGGTGTAATAATGCCCGCTCCACTTGATCCGCTAAAATATGCGCCTCCATCAATGGCAACATATCCTCCATTTCGAGATGGAGTTGAATAAAACGTGTTGGCCCAGACTGACGTGTCCGCAGGTCATGAGCACCAATAACACCAGGCCATGAAGTCACAATATCAATAATTTCCTGCCGTTCATCATCCGGCAAGGCCCGATCCAGCAAAGCTTGCACAGCTTCATAACCCATACGCAGTGCGCTATACAGAATATAAACACCGATACCCAATGCAAACAGCGCATCCGCCCGATGAAAGCCATACCAACTCAATGCCAATGCAATAAGAATAGCACCATTCATCATGACGTCAGATTGATAGTGCAACATATCGGCCCGAATAGCTTGGCTCTGTGTTTTTCTAACCACCCAACGCTGAAATGTGACTAATATCAGGGTACTGAATAGTGCAATTAAGGTTACCCAGATACCGATGCCGGGATCTTGTAATGGTGTCGGTGAGACCAAATGTTGGAAACCGGTCAAAAACAGGAACAGCGCCGAGCCGGAAATAAACATACTTTGCGCCAGTGCTGCCAGGGACTCAGCTTTGCCGTGACCAAAAGTATGTTCTTCATCCGCGGGTTGCAGGGAATAGCGCACCACAAAAAGATTGGTCAAAGAGGCGGCCAGATCCACCAGAGAGTCAACTAATGCAGCCAACAAGCTCACTGATCCGGTATGCCACCAAGCAAAAATTTTAATTATCAGTAAGATTGATGCCAGCACCGTGGCACTGAGCGCAGCCGCTTTCACCAGCCGAGCATATTGCGGATCCATAACTCATACCGAATAATATTCAGGGGTTATTAGTATAACGGAAATGAGACAAAAAAAAGCCCCGCCATCATGGCGGGGAAAGACAGGGATGGTGTCTATAGCAAGGAAAACAGGGTATTACTGGGTACTACTTACTTCTGGGCAGAAGAGGGTTGTGCTGCTGGCGCCTGCTGCATTTTCTCAATGCGCTGCTGGTGCTTTTGGTTCAAGGCAGCTTTTTGCTCTGGAGTGAGCAAGTTAAACATTTGGTTACGGACTTTGGCCATTTCGACCTGACGGTCAATTTGGTCTTTGGACATTTTTTCGGCCTGCGCTCTGACCGCGGCTTCGTCGAATTTATCCGCAGTAATCAGTTTGTGCATGGCTTCGCGGTCAGTTAAATCGACACGAGGACGGTCTTGACGAGACTGACGCATCAGGTCTCGCATTTGCTGGCGTTGCTGCTCTGTCAGATTGACGCCATCAAACATGTTATGGTGGCCACGGCCATCTTTCTTGTTCATCATCGTACCGTCACCGTGGCACCAGCCATCAGTGGCACCGGTTTTATCAGCAGCGAAGGCGGCTTGAGAGCCGAGAACTAACATTGACGCCATGATTAACGTTGCTACTTTAGTTACTTTACGCATCATTTAACTCCTAGGTTCTATCTGCTAAGCGATTTACGCTCTGCGATTCAATGAGGAGCAGTCTACCGGCCCCGCTGCAAACTAGCGTCAGTGGATGTAAAACTGGAGTCAGGGCATGTAAAGCTAAGTAAAGTCATGGAATACCGGCAATTGATAACGTATTTTGCGTCAAGAGGAGAAACAATCATGCATAAAATCCTATTAGTTGATGATGATCGTGAACTGACGTCGCTGTTGAAAGAATTATTGGAGATGGAAGGTTTTAATGTTGTTGTTGCTCACGATGGTGAGCAGGCATTAAATCTGCTGGACAGCTCTATCGACTTGTTATTACTTGATATTATGATGCCGCGTAAAAACGGTATCGAAACATTGAAAGAGCTACGCCAGCACCACCAGACCCCAGTTATTATGCTGACGGCACGTGGCAGCGAGCTGGATCGGGTACTTGGCCTTGAGCTGGGTGCCGATGATTATCTGGCAAAACCGTTTAATGACCGTGAGTTGGTGGCGCGTATCCGGGCTATCTTGCGCCGCTCTAACTGGAGTGAACAACAGCAAAATGTCGATCAAGGTGCGCCAATCCTAGAGGTTGACTGCCTACAATTGAACCCGGGCCGTCAGGAAGCCAGCTTTGAGGGGCAATCGCTGGAGTTAACCGGTACTGAATTTACCTTACTCTACCTGCTGGCTCAGCACCTCGGCCAAGTGGTCTCGCGCGAGCATCTCAGCCAAGAAGTGTTGGGTAAACGATTAACACCTTTTGACCGTGCCATTGATATGCACATTTCAAACCTGCGCCGTAAGCTACCGGATCGCAAAGACGGGCTACCTTGGTTTAAAACTCTGCGGGGTCGCGGGTATCTGATGGTCTCTGAAACATGATTAACAGTTTAACGACGCGAATTTTTGCGATTTTCTGGTTTACTTTAGCGCTGGTATTAATGCTGGTGTTGATGGTGCCCAAGCTCGATTCGCGTCAAATGACGACCTTGCTCGACAGTGAACAGCGTCAGGGAACGATGCTGGAGCAACATATTGAGGCCGAACTGGCCAGTGATCCTGCCAATGACCTCATGTGGTGGCGCAGACTTTATCGCGCCATCGAAAAGTGGGCGCCACCCGGCCAGCATTTAGTGCTAGTGACCACCGAAGGCCGCGTTATTGGTGCTCAGCGCCACGAAATGCAAATGGTGCGCAATTTTATCGGCCAGTCAGATAACTCAGACCAGCCGAAAAAGAAAAAATATGGCCGTCTGGAGATGGTTGGCCCTTTCTCCATTCGGGATGGCGAAGATAACTATCAGCTTTATCTGCTGCGCCCAGCCAGCAGCCCGCAATCTGATTTTATCAATTTGATGTTTGACCGGCCGCTGCTGTTATTGATTGCCACGATGCTAATCAGTGCGCCACTGTTGTTGTGGCTGGCATGGAGCTTGGCAAAACCGGCGCGTAAGCTGAAAAATGCTGCTGATGATGTCGCGCGAGGTAATCTGAAGCAGCACCCTGAGCTGGAATCCGGCCCACAAGAATTTTTGGCCACTGGCGCTAGTTTCAACCAGATGATCAGTGCTCTTGACCGGATGGTAGTCGCCCAACAACGGCTGATTTCGGATATCTCTCATGAATTACGCACGCCACTCACCCGCCTGCAACTGGCCACCGCACTGATGCGCCGTCGCCATGGCGAGGGGAAAGAGCTGGAACGTATCGAGATGGAAGCCCAGCGGTTAGATAGCATGATCAATGACTTGCTGGTGTTATCTCGCAGTCAGCACAAAAATGAGTTACATCGAGAGCCCATCAAAGCCAATGAACTTTGGTCTGATGTGCTGGAAAATGCACAGTTTGAAGCTGACCAGATGGGGAAAACACTCGAAGTGACTGCGCCTCCTGGCCCATGGATGTTATTTGGCAATCCTGCAGCCCTCGACAGTGCGCTGGAGAATATCGTGCGTAATGCACTACGTTATTCTCATCATCACATTGCCGTGGCATTCAGCTCGGATAATCAGGGGATAACTATCACTGTCGATGATGATGGCCCGGGGGTTAGCCCAGAAGATCGTGAGCAGATATTCCGGCCATTCTACCGCACAGATGAAGCGCGAGACCGCGAGTCCGGCGGAACCGGGTTGGGGCTGGCCATTGTGGAAACCGCAGTTAATCAACATCGCGGGTGGGTTCGGGCCGAAGACAGCCCATTAGGGGGGTTGCGCCTGATAATCTGGCTGCCACTGCACCCACTCAAGTCATAAGCTGCCTACCAACATCCCCGCCGCTACCGGATAATTTTAGATTGGATAGCGGCGGGATTTTAACTCTGATTCAGGCCCCAGCCTCCTTTGCCAACAACCGTTTCTTGCGTTCAACGCCCCAGCGATAGCCTGACAAGGCACCATCCTGGCGAATAACTCGATGACAAGGAATAGCGACGGCCAATATATTAGCTGCACAAGCGCCGGCAACCGCACGCACGGCTTTCGGTGAGCCAATTTTAGCGGCGATATCAGCATAACTGGCGGTCTCACCCACCGGAATATCGCGTAGTGCCTGCCATACTCGCTGCTGGAAAGCTGTACCACGGATATCCAGCGGTAAATCCAGCCCAAGTTGAGGGGCTTCAACCAGCCCAACCACCTGTGCGAACCATTGCTCGAACTCGGCGTCGCCACCGATTAATTCAGCATGGGGAAATTTGTCCTGTAATTGCTGCACCAGCAGGAGCGGGTCATCGCCCAGCAGAATGGCGCAGATGCCCAGTTCACTTTTTGCCATTAAAAGTGCCCCGAGAGAACTTTCCCCCACAGCAAAATGCAGCCTGACATCGCGGCCACCTTTGCGATAGCGGGTCGGCGTCATCCCTAATAATTGATTCGATTGCTCATAAAAACGGCCATTGGAGTTATAACCCGCGTCAAAGATGGCGTCTGTCACCGAGCCTTGCCCCGCCAATTGCTCACGGATACGCGCACTACGGGTCGCGGTGGCATATGCCTTGGGCGTTAACCCGGTGATGGATTTAAAGAGCCGATGGAAATGAAAGGTACTGAGATTTAACTCAGCCGCGAGCGCATCGAGTGTATAGGGCGTTTCGGCTTGCTCAATTAGGCGGCAAGCTTGGCTGATTTTCTCAGCCTGCTGTTGCGCCAGAGATAACTGATTGGGTCGACAACGTTTGCAGGGGCGATAACCAGCAAGTTCAGCCGCATCATTATCTGTAAATAATTCAATATGCTGTGCTTTAGCCTGCCGGGATGGACATGAGGGCCGGCAATACACGCCGGTGGTTTTCACCGCATAAACAAACTGACCATCGGCAGTTTTATCACGATTAACAATGGCAACCCAACGAGGGTCTAGCACACTGTCTATAACGCCCTTAATTGATGTCATGTTGAATACCCCCATTGATAGCGACTGTGCTGACCAACATATAAAATCATCACAGCGGCTGCTCTCCGCTCCTTGCTGTCAAATTTTTTTATGACAACCTAATTATTATCAGCCAAATGGGCAACCGCTGCACTGAGCGGGGGTTTCTGATATCCTGCGCCCCTCATTATTGGGGGACATATGCTTAATATCGTTTTATTTGAACCCGAAATCCCGCCGAATACCGGCAATATTATCCGGTTGTGTGCCAATACTGGCTGCCAGCTCCATCTGATTAAACCGCTAGGTTTCACTTGGGATGACAAGCGCTTGCGCCGTGCGGGTCTTGATTATCATGAGTTTGCTAACATTAAGCATCACCATGATTATCAAGCATTTTTAGACAGTGAAAAACTTGATGGCGCGCAATCTACTGGCCCACAATCGGCCCGCTTATTCGCCCTGACGACCAAAGGTACGCCCGCCCACAGCGCGGTGAATTATCAAGTCAATGACTATCTGCTGTTTGGCCCAGAAACCCGTGGCTTGCCGCCCTATGTACTGGATGCTTTACCGGCGCAACAAAAAATCAGAATTCCGATGCTAGCCGAAAGCCGCAGTATGAACCTGTCAAATGCCGTGTCCGTTGTCGTGTATGAAGCCTGGCGGCAATTGGGTTATCCGGGGGCATTACTGAAAGAGTAGTTGTTTTAGCCGAAATATGCCGACGGCTGGCAACTCAATAAAAAGGTGTATCCCCAAAGGCATTGGAGTTGCAGGTAGGCGGCAAGTGAACGAGTCCCGATGAGCTTACACGAGTAAGTGATTCGGGTGAGCGAACGTAGCCAACCCCCTGCAGCTTCAAGTACGAAGGAGATGATTAAATGCCGTCGCCGTACTCAAACCCATGGCTAGCCCCATTGAAATGCTGGTCCATATCCAACGAGGGTTTATCACTCTCCGGCTTGCCGACAATGCGGGCTGGGACACCCGCCGCGGTTGTATGAGGCGGTACCGCCTGCAACACCACTGACCCGGCACCAATTTTAGCACCGCGCCCGACCTCGATATTCCCCAGAATTTTGGCACCTGCGCCAATCATCACCCCTTCACGGATTTTTGGATGACGGTCACCACTGGTTTTACCGGTGCCACCTAAGGTGACGGATTGCAGAATGGAAACATCATTCTCAACCACGGCGGTTTCACCAATCACGATACCGGTGGCATGGTCAAGCATGATGCCGCAACCAATGGTTGCCGCGGGGTGGATATCCACACCAAAAGCAACAGAAACTTGATTTTGCAGATAAATTGCCAGCGCTTTGCGATCCTGCGCCCACAGCCAGTGACCAATACGATAGGCCTGGAGTGCATGAAAACCTTTCAGATACAGCAATGGCGTAGAATATTTATCGACAGCGGGGTCACGCAAGCGCACCGCCAGGATATCGCGCGCAGCAGAGACAATCATCTGCGCATCGGCATGGTAGGCATCTTCAACCACCTCACGGATGGCAATGGCAGGCATGATAGGGTTAGCCAGTTTATTCGCCAGAATGTAGCTCAGTGCGCTACCCAAATTCTCATGCTTCAGTAATGTCGCGTGAAAAAAACTCGCCAGCATTGGTTCACACTCGGCCAGTGCTCTCGCTTCTGATTTAATGCTACTCCAGACCAGCTCTAACTCTTCTGACGACATCGCATACTCCTGCCCATAAGCAAGCCGCCTCGGGAACGACCGAAGCGGCTCATATCCTGATTCCTTAATACTAAGGATTGCGGATATATTTTTATTATTTTATTTCAGCTGAACAACCTAAATGCCGCTTTTCTCATCTTTTTTGGTCCGACCCAATAAGGTCAGCGCCGCTTCACGCGCATTTTTATGGCTGTACAGCACCTGATAAATTTGTTCAGTTATTGGCATTTCGACACCATAGCGCTGCGCGAGCGCCAGAACTTCCTTGGTATTGCGATAACCTTCAACCACTTGACCAATTTTATCCTGTGCTTCTTGTACACCTAGCCCCTGCCCAAGCATGATGCCAAACCGCCGATTGCGGGATTGGTTATCTGTGCAGGTTAGCACCAAATCACCTAACCCTGCCATGCCCATAAAGGTGGAGGGGTCAGCGCCGAGGGCCGAGCCCAACCGCGTCATTTCGGCTAAACCACGGGTTATCAATGCAGTACGCGCATTGGCACCAAAACCAATGCCATCGGACATCCCAGCACCAATCGCAATCACGTTTTTAACCGCGCCACCGAGCTGCACTCCGATAAAATCTGGATTGCTGTAGACGCGGAAACTTTTACCGCAATGCAATAATTGCTGCAGATCCTCGCTAAATTGCCCATCGGTCGAAGCCAATGCAATTGCAGTCGGTAAACCGGCGGCCAGCTCTTTGGCAAAAGTTGGGCCGGAAATCACCGCCAGCGGGATACTCTCGCCCAGCACTTCCCGCGCCACATCCGCCAGTAATCGGCCAGTCTCAGCCTCAAGCCCTTTGGTGGCCCAGACAATTCGCGCATCTGGGCGTAAGTATGGTTTGAGCTGATTCAATACCGCCCCGAAGACATGGCTGGGCACCACTACCAACACATCACGGCTGGCTGCCAGCGCACGCGCTAGGTCAGTTTCCAGCAACAGTGTGTCAGGGAAAGGGACATCGGGCAGAAAAGCTTGGTTACAACGGTCTTGTTGCAGGGTTTGAATGTGCTTAGGATCATGGCCCCATAACACGACTTGGTGGCCATTACGCGCCAGCGTGATAGCTAATGCGGTGCCGTAAGATCCGGCACCGATGACAGTCATTGAAGCATGGGTGGTGTTCATCAGGCATCCTGACGTTGTTCAGCACCTTCGCCTTCAGCCTGCTGTTGCAGATAGTTCATGAACAGGGCATCAAAGTTAACCGGTGCCAGATTCAGCTGCGGGAAAGTACCGCGAGAAACCAAGCTGGTGATGCATTCACGCGCATACGGGAACAAAATGTTCGGGCAGTATGCACCTAAGCAATGCGCCAGTTGGGTGCCGTCGATACCCGCGATGGAGAAAATACCCCCCTGCTGGACTTCACACAGGAATGCAGTTTCTTCACCCAAAGAGGCCGTTACAGTCACTCGCAGTACTACTTCATACACATCTTCAGCCAGCTGACTGGAAGCAGTATCAAGATCAAGTTTAACTTCTGGCTGCCAATCCTGCTGGAAAACCTGCGGAGCATTTGGGGCTTCGAAGGAGATATCTTTGGTGTAGATACGTTGGATCTGGAAAGCCATCTCGGTGTTGTTTTGTTCTGACATGTGTATAGATACCCTAAAGTTAGACGTCCTTATTAAACAGCACTGCCGCCATGGGCTCTTTCCATTAGATTAATGGGGCCCACTGACGAGTTAAAGCAGCGGGTCAAGCCCACCGCGCGCATCCAGGGCGTGTAAATCATCACAGCCGCCGATATGCTGCCCATCAATAAATACCTGAGGCACCGTCGTCCGCCCGCTGCGAGCAATCATCTCTTCACGTTTGGCCGGGTCATTATCAATTGCGATTTCATGGAAAGCAGCACCTTTGCTATTCAGCAACGCCTTAGCACGATGACAGAATGGGCATGTTGCTTTGGTATAAATCTCAATTTTCGCCATAGGGACACCTCAGTTAAAGTTACAATCTATTGATATAGCGAATATAGTTCTTACTTACCGCGCGCCAGTGGTAGATTTTCACCACTCCAGCCGGCGATCCCCTCTTTCAGGGTAAACACCCGCTCAAAACCGGCTTTATTTAACAACTCAGCGGAAGCACGAGAAGTTGTCCCTGTAGCACAAACTACAATAATAGGCTGTGCTTTGTGCTTTTCCAACTCGGTCAGACTGCCGTTTTTAATGTCACTTGGCAGCAAATTAATAGAGCTGGCGATATGGCCCTTGCGGTAATCATCACGTGTGCGGATATCAACCACCACCGCATCTTCCTTATTAATCAGACGTGTCGCTTCACCACGAGTAATCTCTTTGACCTTTGACAGCGTCGTTTTAAAGCTGGTGAAAATTACGGCGACGAACAACGCCACCCAAGCCAAGCTCAACACCGGGTGCTGGCTAATGAATTGCATAATTTCTTGCAACATGGGGGTAAAAACTCCCGTTAGTTAGGGGATAATATTCAAGGTCACAGAGTATACCTGCGCGTTGCAGCAAATACAGCCAATATGCAAGTGCTATTGCAGAAACTGCGAGCAATCTCGGGAAGTCTTTTACCTCTTTGAGGAGTTTTACGCAAAACCCCGCCCCAATGTTGATCTCTTTGGGCTATTTTTAACCGGTTTTGTAGTAAATTACCGCCTTTCTAATAAGAAAGAGGTTATGCAATGTCGAGCACTAAAAAACCGCTGGTTCTGACAATTCTGGATGGCTATGGTCACCGTGAAGAACAGCAAGATAATGCCATTCTGAATGCCAAAACACCGGTTATGGACCGGTTATGGCAGCAACAGCCTCATACCTTGATTGCCGCTTCAGGTCTGGATGTCGGTCTGCCAGATGGGCAAATGGGTAACTCTGAAGTGGGCCACGTTAATTTAGGGGCCGGACGGATTGTTTATCAAGATTTAACCCGCCTCGACAAAGAAATCAAAGATGGTGACTTTTTCACGAACCCAACCCTGACCGCCGCCATTGATAAAGCGGTTAAAGCAGGTAAAGCCGTCCATATCATGGGTCTGTTATCCGCCGGTGGTGTCCATAGCCATGAAGACCACATTCTGGCAATGATTGAGTTGGCAGCCAAACGCGGCGCAACGGCAATCTATCTGCACGCGTTCCTTGATGGACGTGACACGCCGCCGCGTAGTGCTGAATCTTCACTGAAACGATTCACTGAAAAATTTGCTGAACTGGGCAAAGGGCGCATCGCCTCAATCATTGGCCGCTACTATGCCATGGATCGTGATAACCGCTGGGATCGTGTACAACTGGCCTACGACTTGCTGACCCAAGCCAAAGGCCAATTCACCGTTGATAACGCGGTGGCCGGCCTGCAAGCAGCTTATGCCCGTGATGAAAATGATGAATTCGTTAAACCCACAGTCATTAAAGCAACAGATGAAGCCGATGCAGCCATGAATGATGGTGATGCATTAATCTTCATGAATTTCCGAGCTGACCGCGCTCGCCAAATCACGCGCACCTTTGTAAATGCCGACTTTGACGGCTTCAAGCGCGATAAGGTGGTTAACTTCGGCGATTTCGTGATGTTAACCGAATACGCTGCGGATATTAAAGTGGCCTGCGCTTATCCACCAGCATCACTGGAGAATACCTTCGGTGAATGGCTGATGAAACACGACAAAACGCAGTTGCGTATTTCTGAAACTGAAAAATATGCTCATGTGACTTTCTTCTATAACGGCGGGGTTGAAGAGCCATTCAAAGGTGAAGATCGCATTCTGATTAACTCACCGAAAGTGGCAACTTATGACCTGCAACCTGAAATGAGCTCAGCAGAACTGACCGAAAAACTGGTCGCGGCAATCAAAAGCGGCAAATATGATGTGATCATTTGTAACTATCCGAATGGCGATATGGTCGGCCACACGGGCGATTACGATGCCGCGGTGAAAGCAGTAGAAACACTGGATAATTGCATTGAGCAAGTGGTCGCGGCCGTGAAAGCGGTTGATGGCCAATTGCTTGTCACCGCCGACCACGGCAATGCTGAGCAGATGCGCGACCCGGCAACCGGTCAGGCACACACCGCCCATACCAGCCTGCCTGTTCCGCTGATTTATGTCGGCAATAAAGCGGTTAAAGCCGTCGAGGGCGGCAAGCTTTCTGATATTGCGCCCACCATGCTGTCACTGTTAGAAATGGAAATCCCGCAAGAGATGACTGGTAAGCCGCTGTTCATCGTGGAATAATCCTTCGTTATGAAGGAAAAGGCGTCATTTGCGATATCAATGGTTACGGAAGCTTCCATCAACGGCAATATCCTGAGCTCCTCAGTATTGCCGCATAAGTTGGTGCGTCGCCCGTGGTCAGCACTGTACGCCAGCGTTTTTTGCGCTGGCGTATTGCTGTTGCCATTATCCAGCCATGCTGCTGATGCCCCCGCGGCTGCAAAAACGGCCGACAACAAAACCCAGTTGAAAACTATTCAGCAAGATATCGCTGAGAAAGAAAAAAGTGTCCAGCAACAAAAACAGCAACGTAGTTCGTTGCTTGATCAGTTGAAACAACAGGAAAACACTATTGCTCAGGCCAGTCGTAGCCTGCGTGAAACCCAAAGTACCCTGACTGAACTGGACAAAGAAATCGCCAACCTCACCGCCTCGATTGGCAAGCTACAAAGTAAGCAATCCCAGCAACAAGATATCCTGTCAAAACAACTTGATGCCGCCTTTAAGCAAGGCCAGCACAGTGGTTTACAGCTTATTTTAAGTGGCGAAGAGAGCCAGCGCAGTGAGCGCATTTTGGCCTATTTCAGTTATCTCAATGAAGCCCGCCAGAAATCTATCGAAGCATTGGAACAAACTCGCACCAATCTGTCTGCTGAGAAGAAAGTGCTGGAGCAAAAGAAAAACCAGCAAAAAGTGTTATTGGATGAGCAACAAACTCAGCAACAAAAGCTTGAGCAAGCGCGTACAGCACGTAAGAAAACCCTAACGTCGTTGGAGGCCTCGCTGGAGAAAGATCAGCAAGGTCTGGCGGAGCTAAAACTGAACGAATCACGGTTACGTGATCAAATCGCCAAAGCCGAACGCGAAGCCAAAGCACGCGCCGAGCGGGAAGCTAAAGAAGCCGCTCGGGTACGCGAACAAGTGAAAGTCAAAGAACAACAAGCCAAGAAAACGGGTTCGAGCTATAAACCAAGTGAAAGTGAGCGCTCATTAATGGCGCGAACCGGTGGCCTGGGGCGGCCGGGTGCTCAAGCTGTTTGGCCGGTGCGGGGTAATGTAACCCATCGCTTCGGCGAAGCTTTACAAGGTGAACTCCGCTGGAAAGGTATGGTTATTTCCGCCCCAGAGGGTAGCGAAGTCAAAGCCATTGCGGATGGCCGGGTGCTACTGGCGGACTGGCTACAGGGCTACGGCCTGGTGGTGGTCGTCGAGCACGGCAAAGGGGACATGAGTTTATATGGTTACAACCAGAGTGCGCTGGTTAATGTCGGTGCTCAGGTGAAAGCAGGCCAGCCGATTGCTCTGGTGGGCACCAGCGGCGGTCAGGGCGAACCCTCACTCTATTTCGAAATCCGCCGTCAGGGGCAAGCTGTTAACCCACAACCTTGGTTAGGAAGATAAAGAACAACATTAGGGAACACCTATTGCGCTATTTCAATACACGTCGGTTTACCATAGTAAGCACCCTACTCATCGCCAACGCCGCACAGGCGGGCAAACTTTCCATTGTTATTGATGACTTTGGATATCGTCCTCAGAACGAAAACAAAGTGTTACAGATGCCACTGCCCATTTCCGTGGCCATCTTGCCGAATGCTCCCTACGCCAAAGAAATGGCCGTCAAAGCGCATAATCAAGGGCGTGAAATTCTGATTCATTTGCCGATGGCGCCGCTGAGCAAACAACCATTGGAGCGCGATACATTACAACCATCAATGAGTAGCGAAGAGATCCAGCGCATTATTCGTCAGGCGGTCAATAACGTCCCTTACGCCACCGGCATGAATAATCATATGGGGAGCGCGATGACCTCCAGCTTGCCCGGGATGCAGAAAGTGATGCAGGAGCTGGCACACTATCAACTCTATTTTCTTGATAGCGTCACGATTGGCAACAGCCAGGCCAGTAAAGCGGCCGAAGGCACTGGCGTTAAAGTCATTAAGCGCAAAGTCTTTTTGGATGACTCACAAAATGAAGCCGCCATCCGCCAGCAATTTAATCGCGCAGTAGAGCTGGCGCGCCGTAATGGCTCGGCCATTGCTATTGGGCATCCGCATCCGGCGACCATTAAAGTGCTGCAACAAATGTTGCCTCAATTACCTGCCGATATTGTATTGGTTAAACCCAGTTCGTTGCTCAATGAACCGGTACACAATAATGGCGGCAGTGGCACGGCCGTACCGGGTCAGTCAAAACCACGTGACTCGGCGAAAGACGGGCGTCTGAAAGTGATTAAGCAATGCAAAGCCAAAAACCATTATGTTGCAGAGAAAATCTACGCCGACAAGATGTTTATTATCTTGGGTGAAAGCCTGATGCAAAGTCCGGCCGTGATATTTGTTCAACGGCATTGGCAACAATATTTTCCACCCGCACTCCCCATGACACCGGTTGAGCAGCCGACAGTCGATAAAGCTGGAAATCGGTAATTTGTTCAATAAAATCGGGGCGGTCATCACCTGACAGCCCCGCTTTCGATTGTGTAATTTCAAGCTTGACAGTACGTTAGTCCCAGCTTAAAACCACCTTGCCCGACTTACCCGAGCGCATGGCATCAAACCCTTGCTGGAACTCATCAATAGAGAAACGATGAGTAATTATCGGGGTTAAATCCAAGCCAGATTGAATCAATGCCGCCATTTTGTACCAGGTTTCAAACATCTCGCGGCCATAAATCCCTTTTATAAACAGCCCCTTAAATATCACCTGATTCCAGTCGATGGACATATCAGATGGCGGTATCCCCAGCATCGCAATACGGCCACCGTGATTCATTGAGTTGAGTAATGTACGGAAAGCTGGCGGCGCGCCGGACATTTCCAGCCCCACATCAAATCCTTCAGTCATACCCAGATCAGCCATCACATCATTCAGATTTTCTTTACTGACATTGACTGCCCGGGTCACCCCCATTTTACGCGCCAAATCCAGTCGATATTCATTCACATCGGTGATAACAACATGGCGAGCACCAACATGTTTGCAAACCGCAGCCGCCATAATGCCGATGGGGCCTGCACCGGAGACCAATACATCTTCTCCAACTAAATCAAAGGATAATGCGGTATGCACGGCATTGCCAAACGGGTCGAAAATAGCTGCTAGCTCATCAGAAATATTGTCGGGGATTTTGAATGCATTAAAAGCAGGAATCACCAGATACTCGGCAAAAGAACCCGGCCGGTTTACACCGACCCCCACCGTATTGCGGCAAAGATGGGTACGGCCACCACGACAATTACGGCAATGCCCACAGGTGATATGGCCCTCACCAGACACCCGGTCACCGATATTAAAGCCTTTAACTTCCTGGCCGATAGCCACCACTTCACCGACATACTCATGGCCGACGACCATGGGAACAGGAATTGTTTTTTGTGACCATTCATCCCAGTTATAAATATGCACATCAGTGCCGCAAATAGCCGTTTTGCGAATTTTGATCATGATGTCATTGTGACCCAGCTCCGGCTGCGGCACCTCGGTCATCCAAATGCCTTCTTCTGCTTTCAGTTTGGATAGTGCTTTCATGAACATTCCTTACGCAATAACGTTAAGCTGCTTGCCAATACGGATGAAAGCTGCAACAGCCCGCTCAACCTGCTCTGGCGTGTGATCTGCTGACATCTGGGTGCGGATTCGCGCCTGGCCTTTCGGCACCACCGGATAGAAGAACCCCGTCACGTAAATCCCCTCTTTTAACAACGCATTGGCAAATTCTTGTGCCAGTGTTGCATCCCCCAGCATCACCGGGATAATGGCGTGATCGGCACCGGCTAAGGTGAAACCGGCGGCACTCATTTTCTCGCGGAATAAACGGGCATTCGACCATAAGCGCTCGCGTAATTCAGCGCCGTCCTCTAATAGCGATAACACTTCAATTGAGGCGGCAACAATTGCTGGAGCCAATGAGTTTGAGAACAAATAGGGGCGCGAGCGCTGGCGCAACCACTCAACCACTTCTTTGCGTCCAGCGGTATAGCCGCCTGATGCCCCACCCAGTGCTTTACCTAAGGTGCCGGTGATAATATCAACGCGATCCATTACTTCGCAGTATTCATGAGTCCCACGACCATTTTCACCGACAAAACCGATAGCATGAGAATCATCGACCATCACCAGTGCCTGATACTCATCAGCAAGGTCACAAACCCCTTTCAGGTTGGCAATCACGCCGTCCATTGAGAACACGCCGTCGGTCGCAATCATAATATGGCGCGCGCCCTCTGCTTTAGCCTGTTCTAACTGGGCTTTCAATTCGCTCATATCATTGTTGGCATAGCGGTAGCGCTTCGCTTTACATAACCGCACTCCATCAATGATAGAGGCATGATTCAGTGCATCGGAAATAATGGCATCTTCTGGCCCCAGCAAGGTTTCAAATAAACCGCCGTTAGCATCAAAGCAAGATGAGTAAAGAATGGCATCTTCCATACCCAGGAAATTGGCCAGCTGCTGTTCCAGCACCTTATGAGTATCTTGGGTGCCGCAGATAAAACGAACCGAGGCCATACCAAAGCCGTGCGTCTCCATACCTTTTTTAGCCGCAGCGATCAGCCTTGGGTGATTTGCCAGGCCCAAGTAGTTGTTAGCACAGAAATTAATCACGTGACGACCATCCGCCACCGCAATATCGGCTTGCTGAGCGGAAGTGATTATGCGCTCATTTTTATACAGCCCTTCAGCACGGGTCGTTGTGAGTTGTTGTTCTAATTGCTGATAAAAGGGGTTTCTAGCAAAAGGCAGGGACATTCAGTTATCTCCAGAATTGGCAATTTCACACTACATTTTACTGCCTGACGGATGAACTGACGAGAAACCTTGTCTTATATTATAAAAATTGCAGCACATATCACGGTGAACAATCCTAAAGCCGCATAGAAACCGAGAGATTAGCCCCCTTCCGGCTGTGCGCTATCCTATGAAATGTTATGATAAGGGCAAATAGGGTGTAGGGCATTGTGCCCGACCGAGAAGATTAGCAAGGGTGAACCTGATGATTATCGTCACTGGCGGCGCCGGTTTTATTGGCAGCAACATCGTTAAGGCACTGAATGATATAGGCTATAAAGATATTCTGGTTGTAGATAACCTGAAAGACGGCACTAAATTCGTCAATCTGGTTGATCTGGATATCGCTGATTACATGGATAAAGAAGATTTTGTTGCCAGCATTGTTGCCGGTGATGATATGGGTGATATCGACGCAATTTTCCATGAAGGTGCCTGTTCTTCCACCACTGAGTGGGATGGCAAGTACATGATGGATAACAACTATCAGTATTCTAAAGATATCCTGCACTTCTGTCTGGATCGCGGCATCCCGTTCTTGTATGCCTCATCGGCGGCCACCTATGGCGGGCGTACTGATAATTTCATTGAAGATCGTCAATACGAACAACCACTTAACGTTTATGGTTACTCCAAATTCTTGTTTGACCAATATGTGCGCGAGATCCTGCCGCAAGCCGACTCACAGATTTGTGGGTTCCGCTATTTCAACGTTTATGGCCCGCGTGAAGGCCATAAAGGCAGCATGGCGAGTGTGGCTTTCCATCTGAATAATCAGATAAATGCGGGTGAAAACCCTAAACTGTTCTCCGGTAGCGAAAACTTCAAACGCGATTTCATCTATGTCGGTGATGTTGCCGACGTTAACCTGTGGTTCTGGCAAAACGGAGTCTCCGGCATTTTCAACTGCGGCACGGGTCGCGCGGAATCCTTCCAGGCAGTGGCCGATGCAGTAGTGGATTTCCACCACAGCGGGCCGGTGGAGTACATTGAATTCCCAGAAAAATTGAAAGGCCGCTATCAGGCATACACGCAAGCTGACCTGACCAATTTGCGTGCTGCCGGTTATGACAAGCCGTTCAAAACCGTCGCCGAAGGCGTCAAAGAATACCTGGCCTGGCTCAACCGCTCAGTCTAAATCACTTGCTGCAAGGAATTGATAAACGGTATGAAAATACTGGTCATTGGCCCTTCTTGGGTTGGCGATATGATGATGTCGCAAAGTCTTTACCGCACCCTGAAGGCCAAATATCCGGCAGCAGAAATTGATGTGATGGCACCTGCGTGGTGCCGTCCGCTTTTGGCCAGAATGCCAGAGGTGCGTCACGCGGTTCCGATGCCATTAGGCCATGGCGTTTTTGCTTTTGAGGAACGCCGCCGTTTAGGTCTGGCCCTGCGGGAAACCGGATATGACCGCGCCTATGTGCTACCAAACTCATTTAAATCTGCCCTAATACCTTATTTTTCAGGGATTAAACAGCGTATTGGCTGGCGTGGCGAAATGCGCTATTTCTTGCTCAACGACCTGCGCATTCTGGATAAACAAGCCTTCCCGATGATGGTTCAGCGCTATGTGGCGCTGGCCTACGATAAAGAGCACATCCACTCAGCCGAAGATTTACCCCAGCCTTTGCTATGGCCACAATTGCAGGTTCAGGATGAAGAAATTGCCGAGATTACAGCATCATTTAACCTGACAGATAACCGGCCAATTATTGGTTTCTGCCCAGGTGCCGAATTTGGCCCAGCCAAACGGTGGCCGCATTACCACTATGCTTCATTAGCACAGAAACTGATTGATGCTGGCTATCAGGTGATCTTATTGGGCTCAGCCAAAGATAATGAAGCTGGTGAAGAAATTCGCCAAGCGCTCGCTGAAAGTGCTCGTGAATATTGCCTCAACTTCGCAGGCCAAACCTCGCTGGATCAAGCCGTAGTTATGATTGCCGCTTGTAACGCCGTGGTCAGCAATGACTCAGGTTTGATGCATGTGGCCGCGGCATTAAATAAACCCTTAGTCGCCTTATATGGCCCTAGCAGCCCGGATTTCACCCCACCGCTGTCTGATAAAGCCACAGTTATTCGCCTGATCACTGGCTACCACAAAGTGCGTAAAGGCGACAGCGCTCAGGGTTATCATCAAAGTTTGATTGATATTCAACCTGAACAAGTGATGGCAGCCCTTGAGAAACAACTCAACACACAAACCTGCTCAGCGAAAGAGGCCGATTAATGCATGTATTAATCGTTAAAACCTCATCAATGGGGGATGTTTTACATACATTGCCTGCGCTGACGGATGCCATGAAGGCGATTCCCGGGATTCGCTTTGACTGGGTAGTAGAAGAGGGCTTCAGCCAAATTCCGGGGTGGCACCCTGCGGTAGATAAAGTTATCCCGGTGGCTATTCGCCGTTGGCGCAAAAATTGGTTTGGCAGTGATACCCGCCAAGAGCGCTGTGATTTTAAGCGCGTGGTACAGCAACGCAGTTATGATGTGGTGATCGATGCTCAGGGGCTGATTAAAAGTGCCGCGCTCATTACCCGGATTGCGAAAGGGATGAAACATGGCCCGGATTGCAAAAGTGCCCGTGAACCTTTTGCCAGTTGGTTTTATAGCTGCCGCCATGAGATTGATACCAAACAACATGCTGTCGAGCGCACCCGGCAACTGTTCGCCAAAAGTCTCGGTTATGACAAACCAGAAAGTATCGGTGATTATGCTATCGCGCCACGCTTTTTAAGTGAGTTACCCGCAGATGCCGGCCAGTATCTGGTATTCCTGCATGCAACCACCCGCGACAGTAAACACTGGCCTGAAAGCCATTGGTTGCAGCTGATTGAACTGGTTGCCCCCAGCGGGTTAAAAATAAAATTACCCTGGGGCGCAGAACATGAGTATCAGCGGGCGTTGCGGTTAGCGGAGCATGCTCCTAATGTTGAGGTCTTGCCTAAACTGACTCTTCAGCAAGTTGCCGAGGTTCTGGCCGGTGCAAAAGCGGTGGTTTCCGTGGATACGGGCCTCAGTCATCTGACCGCCGCCTTGGATCGCCCGAATATTACCCTGTTCGGCCCAACCGACCCTGGTTTGATTGGTGGCTATGGAAAAAATCAGATTGCGGTGATTTCTGAACAAAAAAGTATGGACACCATCACGGCTGAAGCCATTATGGCAAAGCTAGAAACGCTGATCTCATAAGTCGTTATTATTCTTAACCTAATGTTGACTTAAAAATTCGCGCATTAGCATTCACTGTGTAATAACCATCGACTTTGATAATTATTAGAGTCGATGGTTTTCCATATGCTGATAGTTAAGCATTGCTAATATATTATTCAAGTTATTAAGAGCACCCACTAATTTACTTTCGCTAATAACCGCCTATTGGTTTCTCTGAGTATCTAATTAATTATTCAATACATTAGCCATAAAACTGAAATGAGATGGGTATGCGATAAACGGCTAAATAACAAAATGTTAGCAGCTAAAAATATCATTATTGAATCAGTTTATGATATCAACAGCTGCATGATTTACTATTTATAAGTAATGAAAATCATTCTCACTATTAAATTCGGGAAATCATTTATATCCCTGCCATTTGTTGAAAATTTATATTCTTTTTTATGAATAACCTGAGCTTGCTCGGGTTATCAGCCCCCCAGTGGAAAAGAGCCTTTCTTGCTCAAATATGGTATTATTCTTAATAATCCATATAAATGAAATTGATAGAATGTTACTGCGTTTATACCAGGTATTACTCTACCTTATTCAACCTCTGATTTGGCTACGGTTGCTGTTGCGTAGCCGTAAAGCCCCCGCTTATCGCAAGCGCTGGGGGGAACGCTATGGTTTTTGTGCCGGTAAAGTTGTTGCTGGCGGTATCATGCTGCATTCAGTTTCAGTCGGTGAAACACTGGCCGCTATTCCATTAGTGAGAGCATTACGCCACCGCTACCCGTCACTGCCCATTACCGTGACCACCATGACCCCCACCGGTTCTGAGCGGGTGCAATCTGCTTTTGGCAAAGATGTTCACCATGTGTATCTGCCCTATGACCTCCCCGGCTCAGTGAACCGTTTTCTTGATCAAGTTAATCCCAAGCTGGTCATTATCATGGAAACTGAACTATGGCCAAACCTAATCAATGCACTGCATCGGCGCAAAATTCCTTTAGTCATCGCCAATGCGCGCCTTTCGGCCCGCTCTGCCGCTGGCTATAAAAAAATCGGTAGTTTTATTCGCAATATGCTGCAACGAATCACACTGATTGCCGCGCAAAATCAAGAAGATGGCGACCGTTTCATTGAATTAGGCCTCAGACGTTCACAGCTGACGGTAACTGGCAGCTTGAAATTTGATATTTCTGTAACACCTGAATTAGCCGCCAGAGCCGTGACATTACGTCGTCAGTGGGCACCGCATCGGCCAGTCTGGATAGCGACCAGCACTCATGACGGCGAAGAAACGCTCTTACTGGAAGCCCATCGCCAATTATTACAACATTCCCCAACGCTGCTGCTGATTCTGGTGCCTCGGCATCCAGAACGTTTCCCGAAAGCGATTGAATTAACACAAAAAGCAGGGCTGAGTTACACATTGCGCAGCAAAGGCGAAGTTCCTTCAGCCAGCACCCAGGTGGTGATTGGCGATACCATGGGCGAATTGATGCTGCTGTACGGCATTGCCGATTTAGCCTTTGTGGGCGGCAGCTTGGTTGAGCGCGGCGGTCATAACCCACTCGAGGCGGCAGCTCATGCTATCCCCGTATTGATGGGGCCACACACATTTAACTTCAAAGATATTTGTGCCAAGCTGGAACAAGCGGAGGGGTTGATTACCGTCACCGATACCTCGTCACTGGTGAAAGAAATCACCATGCTGCTGACTGATGAAGATTGCCGCCTCTATTATGGCCGCCATGCAGTGGATGTATTGCATGAAAATCAGGGCGCATTGCAACGGTTATTGCACTTGCTGGAGCCTTATCTACCGCAACGGAGCCACTAAATGAGTGCCGCAAAACGCCTGTCAATGGTGATGATTGTCAAAAATGAAGCCGCACTGCTGGCGGATTGCTTGGCATCTATTAACTGGGCTGATGAAATCGTAGTATTGGATTCAGGCAGTGAAGATGAAACCGTGGCTTTGGCCGAGCAGTATGGTGCAAAAGTTTACAGCAACACAGAATGGCCTGGTTATGGTAAACAGCGGCAATTAGCCCAGCAATATGCCACGGGTGATTATATTTTGATGCTGGATGCTGATGAGCGAGTCACCCCAGAGCTTAAAACCGCGATTGAAGCCGTGTTATTGGCCCCAGAAGAGGGTGCCGTTTATAGCTGCGCGCGGCGAAATCTGTTTTTAGGCCGTTTTATGCGCCATAGCGGCTGGTATCCCGATAGAGTGGCCCGCCTATATCCACGTAATCTATACCGTTACAACGATGATTTAGTTCATGAATCACTTGATAGCGGCGGTGCTAAAGTTATTGCGCTGTCCGGTGACTTACTGCATCTAACCTGTCGTGACTTTTTTGCCTTTCAGCGAAAACAGCTCAATTATGCTCAAGCTTGGGCAAATCAGCGCCATCAACAAGGTAAAAGTTGCCGTTATTTCTCGATTCTCAGCCATACTCTCGGGGCATTCTGTAAAACATGGCTATTACGCGCCGGTTTCCTCGATGGTAAACAAGGGCTATTGCTGGCGATAGTTAATGCACAATATACCTTCAATAAATATGCCGCTCTGTGGGCATTGAGTCATCAATATCGGAAAAGTGAGAATTCATGACCACTAAAGCCATCTATCCGGGGACATTTGATCCTATTACCAATGGGCATTTGGACTTAGTCACCCGGGCCTCCGAAATGTTTAGCCATGTCATTCTGGCTATTGCGGATAGTTCCAGCAAGAAACCGATGTTTACACTGGCCGAGCGGGTAGCATTAGCAAAGCAAGTCACTGCGCCACTGAAAAATGTTGAAGTATTAGGATTCAGTGAGCTTATGGCGGAATTTGCCAAAAAGCACAATGCGAATATTTTGGTGCGGGGTTTACGATCAGTTTCAGATTTTGAATATGAATGGCAATTGGCGAATATGAACCGCCATCTAATGCCAAAACTGGAAAGTGTCTTTCTGATGCCATCAGAAAAATGGTCGTTTATCTCTTCTTCATTGGTGAAGGAGGTAGCGCGCCATGGTGGTGATATCACGCCATTCCTTCCTGCCCCCGTAACCGCGGCGTTGATGGCTAAGTTGGCGTGATTCTTTATTTACACATATCCCCCAAGTCATTGGAGTTGCGGATAAAATCCCCTGCAACTTCAACAACGTCAGGTATAAAATTAATGCTGACAATGGCGGCAAAAAAACGTGCTGCGCTGCCCATGTTTAGCAATTTCAATCACATTCCCACAGCGACGGCATAACTCCCCCGCCCGCCCATATACCTGCAATTCCTGTGCAAAATAACCCGGCTTACCATCCGACTGTAAAAAATCGCGTAACGTCGTACCACCCTGCTCAATAGAATGCAATAACACCGCTTTTATCGTGCCCACCAGCAGTGCAGTTTCAACTTGAGTTAGTGAACCCGCGGCACGGTCAGGTAAAATCCCCGCAACGAACAAAGATTCGCTGGCGTAAATATTGCCAACCCCAACCACTACTTTGTTATCCATCAGCCACTGTTTAATGACAGTGCGTTTATTACGTGACTTATCAAACAGATATTCAGGAGTAAACTCATCACTCAGTGGCTCAGGCCCTAAATGTGCAAGTACGCTACTGGTTTCAAGATCTTTCGCCCACAACCAGGCACCAAAGCGGCGTGGGTCGGTATAGCGCAGTATTTTGCCATTACTGATCACCAAATCGACGTGATCATGTTTTTCCGCTGCAGTTTCTTCAGACAAAATACGTAGGCTACCCGACATCCCAAGATGCACGATAATCCAGCCGGTTTTCAGTTCTATCAATAGGTATTTAGCCCGGCGCTGAACACTTAACACCGGCTGATCACTAAGCGCGAGGATTTCATCGGATACTGGCCAGCGCAAACGGGCATTCCTCACCACGGCATAAAGGATTGTCTGGCCGACAAGATAAGGTTCAATCCCACGTCGGCTGGTTTCAACTTCTGGTAATTCAGGCATGCAACCTCCCTAAACGTATCTCACTGGGCTTTATATAATAAAAAACCCGGCCGAGGCCGGGTTTTCTTAATCCACCAAAATTAAAATTACTTAATTTTAGCTTCTTTGTAGATCACGTGTTGACGGACAACTGGATCGAATTTCTTCAATTCCAATTTTTCCGGCTTAGTACGCTTGTTCTTCGTAGTGGTATAGAAGTGACCAGTACCAGCAGAAGAAACCAGCTTGATCTTCTCGCGAACACCTTTAGCCATGATTCAGTTCCTTAATACTTCTCACCGCGGGCACGAATTTCGGCCAAGACCGTTTCGATACCCTTCTTATCAATAACACGCATACCTTTAGCAGATACACGCAGAGTTACAAAGCGCTTCTCGCCCTCAACCCAAAAACGGTGAGAGTGAAGGTTCGGCAGAAAACGGCGTTTGGTCGCGTTCATTGCGTGGGAACGGTTGTTACCGCTCACCGGGCGCTTGCCAGTAACTTGGCAGACTCGGGACATGTCTATTCTCCAAAAATCAAATCAGCTCGAGCTTCGTATAGGATTTGGCCGCCTCGTCAGGCTTTAGAGCCCATCTCAGCAAATTCACTGAGAAGACTCACTGTCATCAGGTCAGAAACCCCTGTCACCAGGTTATAAACCTGCTGAGATAGGCTCTTCACGCCAAACCCAAGATTCTCAAAGGTGGCGTAGTATACGCTCTGAAGCGTAAGTGCTCAAGTCCCGAACAGCTAAAGATCCCGAAAGGATCAATTATTATTTCGCTAAAGCCATCCGCGTTCGGCAAATGAGACACATTCACCCCGTCCAACCACCAAATGATCGAGCACCCGAATATCCAATAATGAACAGGCTTTTATCACCTGCGTAGTCATCAAACGGTCGGCTTGGCTCGGTTCAGCCTTACCCGACGGGTGATTATGCGCCAGAATCAGCGCGGCGGCATTAACCTTCAGCGCTTCACGCACAATTTCCCTCGGATAGACCTCAACGCTGCTGATGGTACCAGTAAACATCTCCTCATGGCGAATAACACGATGCTGGTTATCTAAAAACATCACTAAAAAAATCTCTCGTTCACGCTGAGAAAGAATATTTTGTAGAAATTTTTGGGTGATATCGGCATTAAGCAGGACACTTTCCCGCATCAGATGAGATGAAAAACAACGGCACGCGAGTTCTGAGATAGCCTGAATCTGGCTAAATTTCGAAACACCAATCCCCTTTTTGGCACATAACGCCTGATAATCGGCAGAGACAAGCCCATGAAGTGAACCGAACTCATCTATCAGGTATTCAGCCATTCTCATTACATGCATGCCCGAGATACCCGTACGTAGAAAAATAGCGAGCAGCTCAGTATCCGTCAGCACAGCAGCGCCGTATTTCAATAATTTTTCTCTTGGGGCCATAGCCCCATACCATTCATCCATTCCCTGGCTCCTGTTTATCCCTAGACAGCCCGAGCAGCATGGCAGAAGGTTTTGTGGGCTGCGACACCACGGTTAACAGCATGCGTAGCGCCTCGCAAATTTGATGATTGATGGCATCGAGAGATGTCCCGATAGCAAATCTAGCCCGCGATTATGCTAAAATATCGCCTCTTACGGCTTTCATTTGGACAATCATGATGACGGGACTTTCCGGCAAACATATTGTGCTCGGGATTAGCGGGGGCATTGCCGCGTATAAATCTCCTGAGCTGGTACGCCGCTTGCGTGACAGGGGCGCAGAGGTACGCGTGGTGATGACCAACGCCGCCAAAGCATTCATTACGCCGCTGACGTTGCAGGCAGTCTCGGGTTATCCCGTCTCTGATGATTTACTCGATCCAGCTGCCGAAGCGGCGATGGGACATATTGAGCTGGGTAAATGGGCTGATTTAGTCATTATGGCCCCAGCAACCGCAGATTTACTGGCCAGAGTGGCTGCAGGTATGGCAAATGACTTACTGACCACGGTTTGTCTGGCAACCGCAGCACCTGTTGCAGCCGTCCCCGCCATGAATCAGCAGATGTACCGGGCCGCAGCCACTCAAGCAAACCTACAGACACTTGCCAATCGTGGAATGTTATTGTGGGGGCCAGACAGTGGTAGTCAGGCCTGTGGTGATGTAGGCCCAGGCAGAATGCTAGACCCACTGGAAATTGTCGCACTGGCACAGGATCATTTCTCTGCACAACAAGACCTGCAACATTTGAGTGTCATGATTACTGCGGGGCCGACGCGTGAGGCACTTGATCCAGTGCGCTTTATCAGTAATCAAAGTTCGGGCAAGATGGGCTTCGCTATTGCTCAAGCCGCTGCCACCAGAGGGGCAAAAGTGACTCTGGTGGCCGGGCCAGTAGCGCTCCCAACCCCCACAGGAGTGAATCGTATTGATGTTGTCAGCGCGCTTGAGATGCAACAGACAGTTCAAAACTTAGCCGCCCAGCAGAATATTTTTATTTCTTGCGCAGCAGTAGCGGATTACCGCGCCGAGCAAGTTTCTGACGAGAAAATAAAAAAACAGGGCGATGAAATTACCCTTAAGTTGGTGAAAAACCCGGATATTGTCGCCGGGGTTGCTGCAATGGTTAAAAAGCGTCCATTTGTTGTTGGATTTGCTGCCGAAACCCAGAATGTGGAAGAATACGCGCGACAAAAACTGGCGCGGAAGAATCTGGACCTTATTTGCGCTAATGATGTATCGCTCGCAGAGCATGGTTTTAATAGTGATACTAATGCTTTGCACCTTTTTTGGCCGACTGGCGAGAAACGTTTACCGCTTTGTGATAAGCAACTCCTCAGTCAGTATTTAATAGACGAGATTGTCAGCCGTTATGATGAAAAAAATCGACATTAAAATTCTGGACCCACGTGTTGGCAATGAATTTCCCTTACCAACTTATGCAACAGAAGGCTCTGCTGGCCTGGATTTACGCGCCTGTCTAAGTGACGCCGTGGATTTACAGCCAGGGCAAACAACCTTGTTACCTACGGGCTTGGCGATACATATCGGCGATAGCGCACTGGCTGCGGTTATTTTGCCGCGATCAGGGCTTGGGCATAAGCATGGGGTAGTATTAGGTAATCTGGTCGGGCTGATTGACTCTGATTATCAAGGTCAGTTGATGGTCTCAGTTTGGAACCGTGGTCAACAACCTTTCACTATCGAGCCAGGCGAACGTATTGCACAAATGGTGTTTGTTCCTGTTGTACAAGCAGAATTCAATCTGGTTGAAGATTTTGATCTTAGTGAACGTGGTACCGGTGGTTTTGGTCATTCTGGGCGCCAATAACCTACCCTAGACCTCGATACCGTAAAAAAGCTATCACATAAGCCGCCGGGGCCTAACCTCAGTGTGGCCGGTATTTGGGTTTCTGTTATTAAGTCATTTTTAGCAAGGGTCTACTCGGACATGGCAGAAAAAGAAAATACGAAAAGGAATAGGCGCGAGGAAATTTTGCAGGCTTTAGCGCAAATGCTGGAATCCAGCGATGGCAGCCAACGCATTACTACCGCCAAACTCGCCGCAAATGTGGGGGTTTCGGAAGCCGCGCTTTATCGGCATTTCCCCAGCAAAACGCGGATGTTTGATAGCCTGATCGAGTTTATTGAAGACAGTCTGATGTCCCGCATTAATTTAATTCTGCAGGATGAAAAAGAGACGTTTAATCGCCTCCGGCTGATCCTGCTGCTGGTATTAGGGTTTGCAGAACGCAATCCAGGGCTAACTCGCATCATGACTGGGCATGCATTGATGTTCGAACAAGACCGCTTGCAAGGGCGGATTAACCAGTTATTTGAACGAATCGAAGTGCAGCTGCGCCAGGTTCTACGCGAGAAAAAACTGCGTGATGGGCAAGGTTTTATCCATGATGAAGCCCTGCTAGCAACACAGTTACTGGCATTTTGTGAAGGGATGCTCTCACGCTTTGTTCGTTCAGAATTCCGTTACCGACCAACACAAGAGTTTGATGCCCGCTGGCCACTGATTGTGGCTCAATTGCAGTAAGCCACAACTCATTGTAATAGCTATATAAAAAGGGCCATAAGGCCCTTTTTTGTATTCTTGATTTAGAAAATACTAAACACCGTATTGTTCACGATACTGGCGTACCGCAGCTAAATGGTCAGCCATTTCAGGTTTCTCTGCCAGATAACTGATAACATCTTGCAGGGTCACAATAGAAATCACTTGGCAGTGATAATCGCGCTCAACTTCCTGAATCGCAGAAATCTCACCACGGCCACGTTCTTGGCGATCTAATGAAATCATCACGCCAGCCAGAGTCGCGCCCTGTGCATTGATAATTTCCATTGATTCACGAATTGCAGTGCCAGCCGTTATAACATCATCCACTAGCATGACTCGGCCCTGTAATGGGCTTCCGACCAAACTACCGCCCTCGCCGTGGTCTTTCGCTTCTTTGCGGTTAAAGCAGTAAGGCACATCGCGCGCATGATGTTCTGCCAATGCAACAGCAGTGGTGGTCGCAATCGGGATGCCTTTATAAGCAGGCCCGAACAAGAGATCAAACTCCACGCCACAATCCATCAATGCCGCAGCATAAAAGCGCCCGAGTTTTGCCAGATCAAGCCCGGTATTAAACAACCCTGCATTAAAGAAATAGGGGCTAATCCGCCCTGACTTTAGGGTAAATTCGCCGAACTTCAACACCTGCTTGTTAAGCGCAAACTCGATAAACTCGCGCTGATAGGCTTTCATTGGTACTTCTCCTTTCCAGATTGTGATCGCTTTCGTTAATCACTGGGTTTATTAATTTGTTCCACCACAAACCTGATTCACTACCGCTATACCGGTATGACTCCTTGATAAGCGGGCAAAAAAAAGGCGACTAGCAAGTCGCCTAAATCAATTATTGTTCTAACGCCGCCTTCTGCGCCTGGAAGATAGTTTCTATCCCTCCCCGGGCCAAATCCAACAACGCCAGTAACTCTTCATGGCTGAACGGCTCACCTTCAGCGGTGCCTTGCACCTCAATCATCCGACCATCTTCCATCATAACCACATTCATATCCGTTTCTGCCGCAGAATCTTCTACATATTCCAGGTCGCAAAGGGCTTCACCTTTAACGATACCAACAGAAACCGCGGCCACCAGCCCTTTCATTGGGTTCGCCTTCAATTTGCCGCTGGCCACCAATTTGTTCAGTGCATCAGCCAATGCCACACAAGCGCCACTGATTGAGGCAGTACGGGTGCCACCATCAGCCTGCAAGACATCGCAGTCTAAAGTGATGGTGAATTCACCCAGCTTCTTCAAATCCACCGCGGCACGTAAAGAGCGAGCAATCAGGCGTTGAATTTCTAAAGTGCGGCCACCTTGTTTACCTTTTGCAGCTTCGCGCGCATTACGGCTGTGGGTAGAACGCGGCAACATGCCATATTCAGCGGTTATCCAGCCCTGGCCTTGGCCTTTTAAAAAACGCGGAACACCCTCTTCAACCGTGGCGGTGCACAATACTTTGGTATCGCCAAACTCAACCAACACGGAACCTTCAGCGTGTTTCGTGTAATTACGGGTCAGGGTCAATGGGCGGACTTGTTGTGCTGCTCGGTCTGCTGGACGCATGGGCTTTCTCCGGCTTTAAATCGATATTGGTCGCGCATTATACGGCCTTAGTGATGTAAAGCCTATCCTGCCTGCGCCTCGGAGGCTATAATCCCTGCATCTTTTCTTTAAAACGGGTACGCAACAATGATCCGCAGCATGACCGCCTACGCCCGGCGTGACATTAAGGGTGAATGGGGTAGCGCAGCCTGGGAGCTGCGTTCCGTTAACCAACGTTACTTAGAAACTTATATTCGCTTACCAGAACAGTTCCGCAGTCTGGAGCCCGTCATCCGTGAACGTATTCGCGGCCGTTTAACGCGTGGCAAGATTGAGTGTAACTTGCGTTTCGAACTGGATACCAGCACACAAAGTTCTTTGATCCTTAATGAAAAACTGGCAAAACAGTTAGTTGAAGCTGGCAACTGGGTCAAAATGCAAAGTGACGAAGGTGAAATCAATCCGGTCGATATCTTGCGCTGGCCGGGAGTAATGGCCGCTGAAGAACAAGATTTGGACGCTATCAGTACCGAGCTGATGCAGGCACTGGATATTGTGCTAGATGACTTTATCATTTCGCGCGAAACTGAGGGCGCTGCTCTGAAAGCCCTTATTGAACAGCGACTTGACGGCGTTAGTGCAGAAGTGGTTAAAGTCCGGGCGCATATGCCAAACATCTTGCAGTGGCAACGTGAGCGGTTGCTGAGCAAGCTTGAAGAAGCACAGGTTCAGTTGGAAAATACTCGTCTGGAGCAGGAATTGGTGCTGATGGCGCAGCGTGTCGATGTGGCTGAAGAGCTGGATCGCCTGGAAGCGCACGTCAAAGAAACACACAATATTCTGAAGAAGAAAGAGGCCGTTGGTCGCCGTCTTGATTTCATGATGCAGGAATTTAACCGCGAGTCGAATACGCTGGCATCAAAATCTATCAATGCCGAGGTCACTAATTCTGCCATTGAGTTGAAAGTGCTTATCGAGCAGATGCGCGAACAGATTCAAAACATCGAGTAATGATATTTATTCATAAGTTTTACCCGGCCCCGGAGCAATCCGGGGTTTTATTACTCGGCATATGCCAAATGAATCAGTAGAAAAGCCCCCCTCCTGAACGAACCGTTGTTGCAAAACCGCACTTTATGAATATCTGCCTCGGTTAGAAACAAATACGTTTCTCTGACCGCTTTTTCTCAAATTTTAACGGCGATATTATTCCACACTCGTTATGCAGTACTAACCACAACATCAGGCCCCAAAAGACTGTGAATAACGCCATACATATAGTCAGCTAGGATAATGTATATACAGTTAACTGTAGTGGTAGATAACAATCCCTTAATAGATAAATATCTCCCGCTACACGCCCCGGTAAACTGTTTCCCACCTTTTCTTTACTACTTTAGGAATTTACCTAAATGAGCATAACAATATAAAAATAGTGCATTTTATTTTTTTCATGCTTAACTTTTATCACAGCCAGAGAGCAGATAGCGCATTTAAAATGATTATCGCGACTATCTACGATCTGGTATGAATAAATTACACATATACTTTATTGGTTGGGTACTCGCTGTAAAGTCATGCTCCAGAAGTCAGGATGACTATCATGACTGGGAAAGCTAGAAATAGGATCAGCTCATTTTCTGGCTAAGGTAAGTAAAAAATACATATACACTTTTAGGGGATCGCATATGTTCGAAAATCAAGACACGTCGATCCTTAATACCTACTTTGGTACTAATAGCCCCTTTTGGCGGCTTGCTTTTGATAGCCAAGCTTTGGAGTTGTCTGCAATTAAAGAGACAACAAATATTGCACTTCCCCTCAATTCTGTTCAAACAAGGAAAATTCGGGGCTTAACCGGTATTACTGCCAGTTTAGATATTGAAGTTGAGATTTACGGTCATCCCCTTCATTTACACCTTGTCGGCCGAAAAATTAATGACAAAGAGTGGGGTGGCACAGCCTCAGCCTATGCTGATACGGAATCTGTCGCTCGTGATTTAGTCATGGGCCTTTCTTTTGCAGAACAAGTCGTTTCTGAAGCTAACTCAGTTATTGTTATTCTTGATAAAGATGGCTGCGTACAACGTTTTAACCACCTTAGCGAAGAATATACTGGCAAGAAAGAGCAGGATGTTATTGGCAAAAATGTCTACGACTTGTTTATGACAGCCAAGGAAGGGGCATCATCACGGAAAAATATTGAGGGATTTTTTCAGCGCGGCGCATCTTATGAAGTTGAGCGTTGGGTAAATACCGTCAAGGGGAAGCGTCTCTTTTTATTCCGCAATAAATTCGTTCGTAGCGGCAGTGGAAAAAACGAGCGCTATCTTATCTGTTCCGGTACAGATATTACCAAGGAGCGACGCGCCCAAGAGCGCCTTAGGATTTTAGCCAATACCGATATGATTACTGGTTTACCTAACCGCCATGCAATTCATGAACGTATTAACAGTGCAATCCAAACCCGTGGTGAGACTTCTGTGGGGGTTATTTATCTCGATCTCGATAACTTCAAAAAAGTGAATGACCATTATGGTCATATGTTTGGTGACCGATTACTAAAAGATGTCTCACTCGCTATTTTAAGTTGTTTGAGTGATAACGAAATGCTTGCCCGGCTAGGTGGAGATGAGTTTATTATTCTCGTCGAAAACGCCACCATGGATTTACTTGAAACCACTACACAACGAATTCTCAACCGCATGAAATTGCCGTTTAGAGTTGGATTAATTGAGGTATATACCGGCTGTTCAATTGGTCTTGCGCTATGTCCAGAACATGGTGACACACTGGAAAATATTATACGTAGTGCAGATACAGCCATGTACACAGCGAAAGAACATGGAAAACAAACCTATTCCATCTTCTCGCAACAGATGAATAAAAAAGTATCAGAATATGTTTGGCTCGATACCAATTTACGTAAAGGTCTAGAGCAGTATCAATTACAAGTCTTTTACCAACCCAAAATATCCACCAAAACAGGAAAAGTACACAGTGTCGAAGCCCTCGTCAGATGGCTATCACCGGAACGAGGTTTAATTGCCCCCCTAGAGTTTATCTCATATGCAGAAGAATCTGGGCTTATCAGGCCTTTGGGTAGATGGGTACTGCAAACATCAATGCAACAAGCCGTGGATTGGAAAAAACGTGGCATTAATCTGCGTATTGCAGTAAATGTTTCTGCTCGGCAATTGATTGATGAAGCTATCGTCACTAGTTTTATTGAATCCCTTGAAGCCAGTGAACTGGCTTCAAGTCTGGTGGATGTCGAATTAACTGAGAGTTGCTTAATTGATAATGAAGATGCCGCGATTAATATAATAAAGCAACTACGGCACTTAGGTGCTCAAGTTCATTTAGATGATTTTGGTACGGGCTATTCTTCACTTTCCCAGTTAGCGCGTATCCCCATTGATGCCATTAAACTGGATCAAAGTTTTGTTCGCCATATTGATATTAATCCTATTTCACAATCCTTGGTGCGAGCCATTATTGTTGTCGCCGAGGCACTTAACATGCGGGTGATTGCTGAGGGAGTAGAAACTAAAGAGGAGGAAGAATTCCTGGACTCTATTGGCATTGATGAAAAACAAGGGTTTCTTTACGCCAAGCCAATGCCCGCAGATGAACTGGAGCATTGGCTGGTAACACAACATCCTTACCTTTTACTCGATTAGGTGCAAAAAACTATATTGCCTTTGGTATTCCTGAAGTATGCCGGTCTTGCAACATAACCAACCGTTCAATATAAGTGATATCTTTCGGCTCAATAGAAAATGCAGAATCAACCCAATCTTCTGTAATATCCATTAACTCTGAACGTGTTAATTGTAAAACACGCTGCCGAACTCGAATCATTGCCCTCATACCATTAAGCTTAGGTCTGATCGTGTCTATAAATGTCCGTGTCGCGAGATAAGCATCCCCAGGTTGAAATAACTTATCGACTAAACCACGGCTCTCATACCATTCAGCAGCATGAGATTCACCAGTCCAAATCAGTTGTTCCGCCACCCTCATACCTGCTTTTCTGGCAACCAGTGAATACCCGCCCATGCCAGGAAATAAATTAAATGCAATCTCTGGAAACCCCATTCTGGCGGTAGTTTGTGCCAACACAAAATGATGAGCTAATGCCGCTTCAAATCCCCCCCCTAATGCACTGCCTTCAATCATTGCAATAGAAATAGCGCCAGTATCAAACCCACGAGAAGCCGCATGCACACAATCAACACAAGCTCGAGCATATGCCATCAGCGCTTCCCGTTTATGATTTCTGATTGTTTGAGCGAAAAAGTTTAAATCCCCTCCGACATTAAACATATTGGGGACGACTGAGCCCGTGACCCAAAAATCTATAGGTAATTTTGACTCTTTAGCGGCTTGCGCCAAGGTCATAATATTTTCGATTAGCTCCAGGTTAAAACAAGGGCGAGGATGAGCATGCAGTAACATCCATAAAGTATTGCGCCCCTCTTCGTAATAAGCCGATATTTGAGAGAGATGACCGGCTTCAGTAAAAGAGCGGCAGCTAGGCAAATTAATCATATTCATATTCCATCCAATAAGTGAGTTAAACACAAGTCGTGCTATCGCCTAATCCTTCTTGAGGAAGTGCTACATTTGCCTTGATTACGGCAACTTAAGCTGGCAGATAAATAGTGAGTCACCCAATGGATAAATGATGAATAAAGCAGGAAAAATTTAAACGACCAGTATGTTTAAAGCGTAATTAAAGGCTTTGTAGAATATACATTTTCAAGGGGGTAGAATTTCAGATGAAAAAAATCTTCCGATATGGATAAAATGCTGGCTGAATTTTATCCCTGACGGATTTCTTATGCTGCAGATTCTGCACTTTCTTTTGGCATTGATTGCTATTGCAGCCTTGGCTTTACTGGCGAGCCATGACCGTAAAAACATCAAACTTCGTTATATTCTTCAGTTACTGATTATAGAGATTGCACTAGCTTATTTCTTTTTACACGCGGACAGTGGATTAGGTGCCATTAAATATTTTGCTGGATTACTCGAATCCTTGATGAAATTTGCCTCAATAGGCACCAGTTTTGTTTTTGGTGAGATGAATGAACAAGGCTTGGCATTTATATTTCTGAACGTTCTTTGCCCAATCATTTTCGTTTCTGCATTGATTGGTATTTTACAGCATTTCCGTATATTACCTCTCATTATACGGGTTATCGGTACTCTGCTATCTAAAGTAAATGGCATGGGAAAACTAGAATCTTTTAATGCAGTAAGTACATTAATCTTGGGGCAATCAGAGAATTTTATTGCGTACAAAGGCATCATAGCTGATATATCTCCACGCAGAATGTACACCATGGCCGCCACAGCAATGTCGACAGTCTCCATGTCAATTGTCAGTGCTTATATGACCATGCTCGAGCCAAAGTTTGTGGTAACAGCACTGATACTGAATATGTTTAGTACTTTTATTGTACTTTCGATTATTAACCCTTATCCCGTCACAGAAGAACCTGAATTAAAGCTACATAAACTTCATGAAGATCAAAGTTTTTTTGAAATGCTCGGAGAATATATTCTGGCTGGGTTTAAAATTGCGATGATTATAGCTGCAATGTTAATCGGGTTTATTGCAATAATTTCAGCTATTAATGCTTTATTTAGTACTTTATTCCACATCAGTTTTCAAGAGGTGCTGGGATATTTATTTTATCCACTGGCTTTACTAATTGGCATACCTGCTCAAGATGCTCTGCATGCAGGAAGTATTATGGCAACCAAACTAGTAGCAAATGAGTTTGTAGCTATGATCGAGTTGAAAAAAGTTGCAGCTGAAATGTCTCCGCGAGGTTTGGGTATTCTTTCTGTATTTTTAGTCTCTTTCGCTAATTTTGCTTCAATCGGGATTGTAGCGGGTGCTATTAAAGGGTTGAATGAACAACAGGGCAATGTGGTTTCACGATTCGGATTAAAATTGGTATATGGTTCAACTTTAGTCAGTTTGCTTTCAGCCACTATTGCCGGGGTTGCTTTATAAGAAAGTACGGTTCAACTGCATAAAATCAATGATATAACTGGCCTTTTCACCTCTTATGAGAGAAATAAAAGGCCAAAACTAAAGCTCAATATTTGCCTTTAGAAATCAACACATATAGGAACATCCACTCGCATAATAGACTCTTGCGCAAACTGCTGTTTATAACGGGAGCGCAAAGTTTCAATGGCAGTTTCTTTTTCATTTTTGTGAATAAGTATCAAAATCTTACTATTTTCTTTGGCTATATTTCCATCATTTCCTAGCCACTGCCCTTTAGCATCAATTACTGTCAGGCCATCTTTAAAACGGCTGGTCACATCATTATTAACAAAAGACTGCCATTCAGTGGATGAAATAACGGAGCCATGAGGTCGGTTCGAGCCAAAATAGAGCGTTGTTTGTGTCATCAGTTCACCTTTAACACAGTGGGGAGCTGGAACCTTTACCGTTGCTGTATTTACCGGGTTTGCTCTATCAATACAACCGCTTAGTGATATTCCGATGGCAGCCATACTCGTGAAGAGCCAGGCTCGGTATTGGAACGAATTAAGACACATATCCATAATCCCACTGAAACAAAAGATAAAATAGAGATAAAAACTACCATTCGATAAGTCACTCTGCAATCAGGCGGAATAGTGCTCAAGTCTAGCTTTAGGACTCTAACATCATCTTGACGATCGATTTTTCCATAGAATTATTAATGATTAATAAATCTATTTTTCATTTTTTATTAATTGATATCAATTAAATAATTAATACTAAGATTAGATAAAATAATCTGAAATGTACGACTTAGAAAATCTCAGTCGCGACAGCCTAGTTTAATGACTACTCTGCGGCCCTCGCAGCCCTTAAGAAATTAAATTCAATATGCTACTCAGTGTTCTTTATATTATTGGTATCACAGCTGAAGCCATGACCGGAGCTCTGGCTGCGGGACGCCGTCAGATGGATATGTTCGGCGTTATTATCATTGCATCCGCAACTGCCATCGGTGGCGGTTCGGTCAGAGATATGCTGTTAGGCCACTATCCACTTGGTTGGGTTAAGCATCCTGAATATATTGTTATTGTCGCCGTTGCTGCAATCGTCACAACGTGGATGGCTCCATTAATGAAGCATTTACGCCATTTATTTTTAGTGCTTGATGCTATTGGGCTCATTGTATTTTCCATTATTGGCGCACAAATAGCTCTCGACATGGGCCATAGCACTATCATTGCAGCTATCGCCGCAGTGATTACCGGTGTCTTTGGCGGTGTCCTACGCGATATGTTCTGTAACTGTATCCCATTGGTATTTCAGAAAGAAATTTATGCTGGCATCTCATTTGCTGCCGCATGGATATATATTGCACTGCAGTACACACCGCTATCTCATAACTGGGTTGTTATCATTACACTTGTCACTGGGCTAAGTGCTCGATTGCTAGCATTGAGATTTCGATTGGGTCTACCAGTATTCAAATATGAGCATTCTGAACATTAAGTTAAATAAGGGGACTACTCTTCCGGCCGAAACCCTGCAATTCCCTGCAGTGACAAGAAATCAACCATAGCCTGTACTTCCGGATGATGTAAGAAATGATTAATTTGGTTTGCACGTATCGGCCCAACACCCGATATTAATCGCCACTCGGCACTACTCTTTTGCTGTAAAGAGCGCCATGGAGAATCAACAGATATTGCTAACGGGAATCCCAAAGCCTGCAGCCATTTAGAAAAAGGTTGCTGTCTGGTGCGTTGAAATTGCTGATAAATCTTTTCTGCCCGTCCCTGCCCAATACCAGGAACCGCCGCAATTTGCTCAACAGACAGTGAGAGCCAACCGACTAAATCATTAATAAGCCCATAATGGACAAGATCTCGCCACAAACCGCTCCCTACTCCCTGCATGTCGAGGCCGTTGGCCCCACTAAGCCACACTAGGCGAGATAAAAACTGGGGTTCACACTCAACCGGTAAGCGGCTGAAGCAGCTTAGATGATGAAACGTACCCACAGCGGGCGGGGTAAATTTATGCCGCTGACTCACTCGCCAAATAACCTCATCTAGCCGTGGAATACCCTGACCAGCTAATGTGATAATGACTTGGTCACCGGGTATGATATTCCATTTTTTCCAACGGGAAACAGACCCAATATTCACTCTGCGGATCCATTTATCATCAATCTTTACCGGGGTAACCTGTAAAATAGTAGTGATTTTCCCGGTACGCCCAACCGTGAAATGGATATCTTTAATTTCAGTGAGCTGCTGCGGTGGCCGATATTTCCACGCTACAGACCAGTTTCCCGGCATTGCCTGCCAATACCGCCCTGCGGGTTCTTCCTCTTGGCGGATAACAACACCATCCGTCACAAAAGGCAGCGGTGTTTGAAACCAAAGTTTTCGCCAGTAAATAACATCGCTAGCTGCAGTAACTGGCTTACTGTAGTAAGCAGTCAAAGGAAAACCCATTTCTTGTAATAGCCTGGTTTTCTCAACCATATCTTTTGGCCCATCTGGCCATGCCCAAATGAAAATACCCAACTTGGTTAGCAGTGGAGATGTAGATTTGCGCATCAGGGCACCTGCAACGGATGCTCTGGCACTAACACCTCCTGATTTTGCTTGTTGGTGGCCCTCCATTTGTAGGAATAATTCTCCTTGCAGAGTTAACAAAGGCGGGGCAGTGGCAATATATTGAGGAATAGCAGAAATAAGTGGCGCTTTATCCGTCCAATTTTGGCCTTTCACACCATTACCTCGGCTTAACACTTGGGTCAATTTTCCGGTCTGATACACCAGAGTGACCGCCACACCGTCTATTTTGGGTTGCACCCATAGATTTTTCCGCCTTGATATCCAATCAATAAGTGCAGTTTCATCTTTAAGTTTTTTTAATCCAGTGTGGGCAATAGGATGAGGTGTCTTTCCGTTACCCGGTATCAGTGTGTTATTCGTTTTATCGGGTAAGCCATGGCATGATCGCCATCCATGTAATTTATCCTGCAATTGGTCGTAAATATCATCTGAAAGCGGGCTAATACCTTGCTGGTGATAAGCTACATCCCACTGACGTAGCTGCTTTTCCAATAGATTAATTTCGCCCGACATTCTTTCTTCTGGCCATTCAGGGCAAATAGGCCCCGCGTTAGCATTCCAATTGATAAAACCGACAATCAGCAAGCTTAGTATTTTCAATTTTTTGCACATTCATCAGTCCCCCCGTTGATGGCTGGCAGTAAAACCTGAAAATGCTCATCCGTCGAAGGTGAAAAAATTTAAATGCGCACATGGTCCAACAATACTTTTGCACTTGCTGCAACAAGCTGAAATTACGCAATGCTCCCCGCAAAATCATAAAAACGTGCTGTTTATGGACGAAACATTGAGGTGAAATGCGTTGTAACGCTGCATCACACTTAGCAGCCGTGTATACTGTGCGGAGATTCACACTTCTGCTTTCTATAAATCAACCTAATCAACTGAAACGTCATCATGGTTCAAGGCACGCTATACATAGTTTCCGCACCCAGTGGGGCAGGGAAATCAAGCCTGATTCAGGCTTTGTTAAAAACACAACCTTTGTACGACACGCAGGTTTCTATTTCTCATACCACGCGCGCTAAACGTCCAGGGGAGAATCACGGCGAGCATTACTTCTTTGTTTCTAAGGAAGAGTTTTGCCAAATGATTGATGACGATGCTTTTCTTGAGCATGCCAAAGTCTTTGAAAATTACTATGGCACCTCACGTCTGGCAATTGAGCAGGTTCTTGCAACTGGTGTCGATGTGTTTTTAGACATCGATTGGCAAGGCGCGCAGCAAATTCGCGCAAAAATGCCCACCGCGCGCAGTATTTTTATTTTGCCGCCATCCAAAGAAGAATTGGATCGCCGTTTACGCGGCCGCGGGCAAGATAGCGAAGAGGTTATTGCAAAGCGAATGGCGCAAGCTGTCGCTGAAATGGCTCATTACGCTGAATATGATTATTTAATCGTGAATGATGATTTCAATCTGGCATTGTCTGATCTGAAAACCATTATTCGTGCTGAACGACTGCGTTTAGGCCGCCAGAAACAGCGGCATGACGCTTTAATCACCAAATTATTGGCAGACTGAACAGAGTTTCAGTATCATGCCCAGTCATTTCGTCACCTGTGGAGTAGCAGAATTATGGCACGCGTAACTGTTCAAGACGCTGTAGAGAAAATTGGTAACCGTTTTGACCTGGTGTTGGTCGCTGCTCGTCGGGCACGTCAAATCCAGTCCGGCGGTAAAGACGCACTGGTTCCAGAAGAAAACGATAAAGTGACTGTGATCGCGCTGCGCGAAATCGAAGAAGGCCTGATTACTAATCAGATTCTCGATGTGCGTGAACGCCAAGAACAGCAAGAGCAGGAAGCCGCAGAGATTCAAGCGGTAACCGCGATTGCTGAAGGTCGTCGTTAATTAGACAGCGAGTCTGCCTTGTACCTGTTTGAAAGCCTGAATCTGCTGATTCAACGTTACCTGCCAGAGGAGCAGATTAAGCGCCTCAAACAGGCATATCTTGTTGCGCGTGATGCTCACGAGGGTCAGACACGCTCCAGCGGTGAGCCCTATATCACTCACCCGGTAGCTGTGGCCTGTATTCTCGCGGAGATGCGGCTCGATTACGAAACCTTAATGGCGGCGCTGTTACATGACGTCATTGAAGATACACCTGCCACATATCAAGATATGGAGCAGTTGTTCGGGAAAAGCGTAGCCGAGTTGGTCGAGGGTGTTTCTAAACTCGATAAATTAAACTTCCGCGATAAAAAAGAAGCTCAGGCGGAAAACTTCCGCAAGATGATCATGGCGATGGTGCAAGATATCCGCGTCATTTTGATCAAACTGGCTGACCGCACCCATAACATGCGAACACTGGGCTCCTTACGCCCGGATAAACGTCGCCGCATTGCCCGCGAAACCCTTGAAATATATAGCCCACTTGCCCACCGGCTAGGGATTCATCATTTAAAAACCGAGCTGGAAGAGCTAGGTTTTGAAGCGCTCTACCCCAATCGCTACCGCGTCATTAAAGAAGTGGTGAAAGCCGCGCGCGGTAACCGCAAAGAGATGATTCAGAAAATCTTGGCGGAAATTGAAGGGCGCCTGACAGAAGCAGGCATACCTTGCCGTGTCAGTGGTCGAGAAAAGCATCTTTATTCTATCTATTGCAAGATGAACCTGAAAGAGCAGCGTTTTCACTCCATCATGGACATCTATGCTTTTCGGGTTATCGTTAAAGAAGTCGATACATGCTATCGCGTGTTGGGGCAAGCTCACAGCCTGTATAAACCCCGCCCAGGCCGCGTAAAAGACTATATTGCCATCCCTAAGGCTAACGGCTATCAATCGTTGCATACCTCATTAATCGGCCCTCATGGGGTTCCGGTCGAGGTGCAAATCCGTACTGAAGATATGGATCAGATGGCCGAAATGGGGGTTGCCGCACACTGGGCTTATAAAGAGCAAGGTGAATCCGGCACCACCGCACAGATCCGCGCCCAGCGCTGGATGCAAAGCTTGCTGGAATTACAGCAAAGTGCGGGTAGCTCATTTGAATTTATTGAAAGTGTAAAATCTGATTTATTCCCTGATGAGATTTACGTTTTCACCCCGGAGGGGCGGATTGTTGAATTACCTGCCGGCGCAACACCGGTCGATTTTGCTTATGCCGTGCATACCGATATTGGCCATGCCTGCGTAGGTGCTCGAGTTGACCGCCAGCCCTATCCGCTTTCTCAGTCACTGAGTAGTGGCCAAACTGTTGAAATAATTACTGCTCCAGGTGCACGGCCAAATGCCGCTTGGCTGAATTTTGTTGTCAGCTCGAAAGCGCGTGCCAAAATTCGCCAATTACTGAAAAACCTTAAACGTGATGAATCGGTCAGCCTTGGCCGTCGGTTATTGAATCATGCATTAGGTAATGGTCGAAAACTATCTGATATTTCTGAAGAAAATATCAAGCATGAACTGGATCGCATGAAGCTGGCTACGCTGGATGATTTGCTCGCAGAGATTGGCCTGGGTAATGCCATGAGTGTGGTGGTGGCTAAAAACTTGTTGGGTGACCCCTCCACGCTAGCAACTTCTGGCACCCGTAATCTATCAATTAAAGGTGCTGATGGCGTCCTGATTACCTTTGCCAAGTGCTGCCGTCCGATTCCGGGTGATCCAATCATTGCCCATATCAGCCCGGGCAAAGGTTTGGTTATCCATCACGAATCTTGCCGTAATATCCGTGGCTACCAAAAAGAGCCAGAGAAGTTTATGGCCGTTGAATGGGATCAAGAGACTGAGCAAGAGTTTATTGCCGAAATTAAGGTCGATATGTTCAACCAGCAAGGTGCTTTGGCAAATCTGACCGCAGCAATTAATGCGGCCGAATCTAATATTCAGAGCCTGAATACTGAAGAAAAAGATGGCCGGGTATACAGCGCCTTTATTCGCCTGACTACTCGTGACCGAGTCCATCTGGCTAACATTATGCGTAAAATTCGTATCATGCCGGATGTGGTCAAAGTCAGCCGTAACCGTAATTAACGCCTATGAATCCTCAACGCTATGCGCGGATTTGTGAAATGCTTGCGACCAGGCAGCCGGACCTAACTGTCTGTCTGGAGCAAGTTCATAAGCCTCATAATGTCTCTGCGATTATTCGTACTGCTGATGCCGTCGGTATTCATCAAATTCATGCCATTTGGCCTACCCCTGAAATGTACATGCGGCTCGCCGCCGCTGCCGGTAGCAATAGTTGGGTTCAGGTAAAGACACACCCCCATATTACCGATGCCATTACGCATCTGAAATCGCAAGGTATGCAAATACTCGCGACTCATCTGTCTGATAAGGCAGTTGATTTTCGTGAAGTCGACTATACCCGCCCAACCTGTATTTTAATGGGGCAAGAAAAAACCGGCATATCGGAAGCAGCCTTGGCCATGGCTGATAAAGACATCATTATTCCGATGATCGGGATGGTGCAATCCTTGAATGTTTCAGTCGCCTCCGCACTCATTTTATATGAAGCACAGCGCCAGCGGCAGAATGCTGGGATGTATCAGCGAGTACAAAGTGTTTTGTCTGAAAATGAGCAACAGCGGCTATTATTTGAAGGCGGCTACCCCGTGCTGGCGCAAGTAGCTAAACGTAAAGGGCTTTCTCGGCCTCATATTGATGATCAAGGCCAGGTTATTGCTGATGCACAATGGTGGTCTGCCATGCAATCCACGGAGTCTTAGATGAAAGGCCGTCTACTGGATGCCGTACCCCTCAGTACCCTTTCCGGTGTCGGCGCAAGTCAGGCTGGGAAACTGGCGAAAATGGGTCTGGAGACAATTCAAGATCTGCTGCTCCACCTGCCATTACGTTACGAAGACCGCACCCAGCTATACCGAATTGGCGATCTATTACCCGGCATTGCGGTCACGGTTGAAGGTGAAGTTCTTCGGTCAGATATTAGTTTTGGCCGTCGCCGTATGATGACTTGTCAAATCAGCGATGGCAGCGGTGTCCTCACGCTGCGCTTTTTCAACTTCAATGCCGCGATGAAAAACAGCTTGTCTCCGGGCAAGCATGTGATTGCCTATGGCGAAGCTAAGCGAGGCAATACTGGCCCCGAAATCATTCACCCGGAATATCGAGTGCATGGAGAAAATATTGGTGTTGAATTACAAGAGTCACTGACACCCGTTTATCCCACAACGGAAGGCATTCGGCAGGCAACCCTACGCAAGCTCATCGATCAAGCTCTGGCAATGTTAGACGGCAGTGTTATTGCCGAATTGCTGCCGATTGAGTTAAGTCGCTCACTGATCAGCCTGCCAGAAGCTATTCATACACTGCATCGCCCACCAGCAGACATTCAACTCGCCGATTTAGAACAGGGCAAACACCCAGCACAGCGACGGCTGATTATGGAAGAGCTACTGGCCCATAATCTCAGCATGTTGGCGGTCAGGGCCGGAGCACAAAGCTATCGGGCGCTCGCTCTGTTGCCCGAAGAACAGCTTAAACAGCGCTTTCTTGCGGCACTGCCCTTCACGCCAACCCGCGCTCAACAACGGGTAGTGGCAGAAATCGAGCAAGATATGACCCACAATTTCCCCATGATGCGGTTGATTCAAGGGGATGTGGGTTCCGGCAAAACCTTGGTGGCCGCACTGGCGGCACTGCGCGCGATTGCCCATGGTAAACAGGTCGCGCTGATGGCCCCGACTGAATTATTGGCCGAGCAACATGCCAGTACTTTCCGTCAATGGCTGGAACCATTAGGTTTGGAAGTCGGTTGGCTGGCCGGAAAACAGAAAGGCAAAGCACGCCAGGCACAGCAAGAAGCTGTCGCCAGTGGTCGAGTATCAATGGTCGTTGGTACTCACGCCATGTTTCAGGAGCAAGTGCAATTTTCTGGGCTGGCACTGGTTATTATTGATGAACAGCATCGTTTCGGTGTTCACCAGCGGCTCGCATTATGGGAAAAGGGCGAGGAGCAAGGTTTCCATCCGCACCAGTTGATCATGACCGCGACTCCCATCCCCCGAACTTTGGCCATGACGGCCTATGCTGACCTTGATACCTCAGTGATTGATGAATTACCGCCAGGAAGAACGCCGGTGACGACGGTAGCTATTCCTGATACCCGCCGCAGTGATGTTATTCAGCGGGTCAAAAATGCCTGTCTGGAAGAGGGGCGGCAAGCTTATTGGGTCTGCACCTTGATTGAAGAATCTGAGCTGTTAGAGGCCCAAGCGGCCGAAGTAACCTGTGAAGAGCTGAGAGCTTTGCTGCCGGAAATCAAAGTCGGCTTGGTTCATGGCCGGATGAAAGGGCCGGAAAAACAGTCGGTTATGCAGGCTTTCAAACAAGGTGAATTGCAATTGTTGGTGGCCACTACGGTGATTGAAGTTGGGGTTGATGTTCCCAATGCCAGTTTGATGATAATTGATAATCCTGAGCGATTAGGCTTAGCGCAACTGCATCAATTACGCGGCCGCGTTGGCCGTGGTGCCGTCGCGTCACATTGTGTGCTGCTCTATAAAACCCCCCTCAGCAAAACAGCGCAAATGCGTTTGCAAGTGCTGCGTGACAGCAATGACGGCTTTGTTATTGCTCAGCGGGATTTAGAAATACGTGGGCCCGGTGAACTCTTGGGAACACGCCAAACCGGCAGTGCCGAGTTTAAAGTGGCGGATTTACTGCGCGACCAAGCCATGATTCCAGAAGTACAGCGCGTCGCTCGCCATCTGCATCAGCAATATCCCGAGCACGCTCGGGCATTGATCGAGCGCTGGCTACCAGAACGCGCGCGCTACACTAATGCTTAATCAATAAGGGGCGGATATCGCCGCCCCAAAAACCATTACCCCACGACTGCGGGGAAAATTGGTAGTAATAAGTACAGCTTGATGACGATCACATTGACGATATCAATAAAGAATGCCCCGACCATCGGCACCACCAAGAAGGCTAAATGTGATGGGCCGAAACGATCAGTAATGGCCTGCATATTGGCAATCGCGGTCGGCGTCGCGCCTAAACCGAAGCCACAATGCCCCGCCGCCAAGACTGCCGCATCATAGTTTTTGCCCATCAACCGATAAGTGACGAAAATAGCGTACAGCGCCATCGCCAGGGCCTGTACTGATAGAATCACCAGCATCGGCAAGGCCAGTGAAGCCAACTCCCACAGTTTTAGACTCATCAGCGCCATTGCCAAAAACAGTGACAAACTGACATTTCCCAGCACGGAGACGGCGCGGTCAAAAACTTTATAAAAACCAATTGCCGACAATGTGTTACTGAGAATAACCCCGATGAATAACACACAAACAAAAGTTGGCAATTCAAACATAGTGCCTTGCAACCAACCCGCAACGACTTGGCCCGCCATCAGGCAAATAGCGATCATAGCAATGGTTTCGACCAATACTAATGAGGTTATCATGCGGCCAGCAGAAGGTTTTTCAAACGCAGACGGCACTTCGCTGTCCTCTGGGGTGCCATTCGGTGTGGAAGAGTGTTTGACCAAATAGCGAGCAACCGGGCCACCAATCAGCCCCCCCAAAACCAGACCGAATGTCGCACATGCCATGGCAACTTCCGTCGCATTTTCAAAGCCATAGCGTTCAATGAACACTTTACTCCATGCAGCACCTGTACCGTGCCCACCTGATAGCGTAATTGAGCCCGCCAATAAGCCCATTAGCGGATCCAACCCCATCAGTTTCGCGAGGGCGATACCTATCGCGTTTTGCATCAGTAGCAAGCCGACAACCACAAAGACAAACACACTGAGGGCCTTGCCACCCGCCCGTAAACTGGCCAAGTTGGCATTCAGACCAATAGTTGCGAAGAATGCCATCATCAAAGGGTCTTTTAAAGACATATCAAAGATGATTTCCCAACCAAGGGTCTTTTGCATCAGCAGCATAAGAAAAGCCACCAACAACCCACCGGCAACCGGTTCAGGAATAGTGTACTTTTTCAGAAAAGGGACAGTTTGTACGAGTTTTCGGCCTAACAATAAAACCAGACAGGCCGCGACTAGCGTGCCATAGGTATCGAGATGAAACATCTTGGTACTCCATGCGATTGAAATATATAATAAAAATATGACGTTAGACAGTTCCTTAATAAACGCCAAAGCAGTAAGAGGGGTGATTAGAAAAAAAAATGTCTCTAATTACAAGTTTAGTAAAAGAAAAACATGCAGCCGTACCAGACAGAAATATTTAAAAAAATGCAGCGCAACCGATTGCTTTTGTGAAGCGGATCATTAAAATGCCCTCTTTGCCGATCCGGGAATGCCACGCCATGTCTACGCAATCCGCCGAACTTGATGCGCCACAGCAAGTCACAACTCGCCCCAGTGAATTAATTTATCGTTTAGAAGATCGCCCGCCACTCACCCAAACTCTGTTTGCTGCATGCCAACACTTATTGGCTATGTTTGTCGCGGTGATAACACCCGGGCTGCTGATTTGTCAGGCGCTGGGGCTGCCAGCGGAAGATACCCAGCGTATTATTAGCATGTCACTGTTTGCCTCCGGCCTCGCATCTCTCCTGCAAATCAAAACCTGGGGGCCGGTTGGCTCGGGTCTGTTATCCATTCAGGGCACCAGTTTCAACTTCGTTTCTCCGCTGATTATGGGCGGATTGGCATTGAAAAATGGTGGAGCAGATATCCCAACCATGATGGCGGCCTTGTTCGGAACTTTGATGGTCGCGTCCTGCACTGAAATTATACTTTCCCGTTTCTTACATCTGGCGCGCCGCATTATCACCCCACTGGTATCCGGTATTGTGGTGATGATTATCGGCCTGTCATTGATTCAAGTTGGGCTGACATCTATTGGTGGCGGTTATGGCGCAATGAGCGACCATACTTTTGGCTCACCTAAAAATCTCTTATTGGCCGGCGCTGTGTTGTTGGTGATTATTTTACTCAACCGCCAACGGAACCCATATTTGCGCGTCGCCTCACTGGTTATCGCCATGGCAGTCGGTTATCTGCTGGCCTGGGCACTGGGAATGCTGCCAGAAAGCCGTCCGGTGGTAGATACCGCGCTGATTACCATCCCCACGCCGCTGTACTATGGTTTATCTTTTGACTGGAACCTGCTGGTGCCGCTAATGCTTATCTTTATGGTGACCTCACTTGAGACCATTGGCGATATCACCGCAACCTCCGATGTTTCAGAACAACCCGTTCATGGCCCGTTATATATGAAACGCCTGAAAGGTGGGGTGCTGGCAAATGGTTTGAACTCCATGCTATCAGCGGTGTTTAACACTTTCCCTAACTCCTGCTTTGGTCAGAATAATGGCGTCATTCAATTGACCGGTGTTGCCAGCCGCTATGTCGGTTTTGTTGTCGCGCTGATGCTGATTGCGCTGGGCTTGTTCCCTGCAGTCGCTGGATTTGTACAACATATTCCAGAACCGGTGCTGGGGGGGGCAACTCTGGTGATGTTCGGGACGATTGCCGCTTCTGGTGTGCGTATCGTGTCACGCGAAACCCTTAACCGCCGCGCAATTATGATTATGGCTTTATCATTGGCAGTCGGTATGGGTGTCGCGCAGCAGCCATTGATTCTGCAATTTGCACCTGACTGGGTGAAAACCCTGCTTTCTTCCGGGATAGCGGCGGGCGGTATTACTGCCATCGTGCTTAACTTACTCTTCCCACAAGAAAAATAATTTTTTCGCTAATACGTCGCTGAAATGGCCGGTCGTAAACGATACCGGCCATTTTTTTATGCGCTGATAACTGATTGTCTATTGAGCTAATGGACAATTTGCGGCATAAACAGGGTTCCGTATACAGACAGGTGTGGAAAAACCGGATGAAATTTCTCGGGAAAGTGCTGCTAACGTTATTACTGCTACTGGTGCTGTCTATTGTGCTGTGCTACGTACTGCTCCAGACTCGGTGGGCTGCCAGTTGGCTAAGCCATTGGATCAGTGATAACAGCGAATATCGCCTCTCTCTGGGGGAAATAGATCACTCGTGGTCGCAACCTGGGCAAATTAGTTTTACTGATGTCTCGCTGGGCCGGGCCAACCAACCCCCTTTCCTGATAACCCAACAGGCAGTATTGGGGCTAAGTTGGCGACAACTGACCGAACCTCGTCATTTTCTTAGCCTCAATTTGCAAAATGGTAGCTTAACTCTCAATAACAGCGCCTCACCATTACCCCTGCAGGCTGATACCTTGAGGCTGACCAACATGGCGCTGAATACCACAATTGCGCCACAAAATACGGCGGGCCAGTGGAAAGTGGCAGGCCAGCAAGTCAATGGTGGACTCATTCCCTGGCAACCATTGCCGGGTAATAGCCTGGGTGAAAATGCCCAATTCCAGTTTAGTGCTGGCTCGCTGACGATTAATGGCATTACAGCCCAAAAACTGTATCTGCAAGGTGCAATCCAGAAAAACGCCCTGACTTTGAGTAATTTCGGGGCTGACCTCGCACTCGGGGAACTGACGGGCAATGCCAGCCAATCCGCTGATGGCAGTTGGATGGTTGACCGTCTGCGCTTGAGTAATATTCGCCTGCAAACAGCAGCAACTTTAGAAGACGTCTGGAATACATTTTTACAACTGCCGCCCATCACACTAAAGCGCTTTGATTTAATTGATGCACGAGTTGAAGGGGAAAACTGGGCATTTAATGACTTAGACCTGACACTTAAAAATATTACATTTAAGCAAGGTGACTGGCAAAGTGATGATGGCGAATTATCCCTTAATGCCGGTGACATTATTAAAGGTAATATTCATCTGATTGACCCGATAGCCACATTTACCTTATCACCAGCCGGGATAGCCATTAATCAATTCTCCACTCGCTGGCAGGATGGGCTGTTAAGAACTCAGGGCCACTGGGCGCGTGATACCCAGCATCTACAGCTTGACGAGCTGACACTGGTGGCTCTGGTTTATACCCTCCCCTCCGATTGGAAACAGCAATGGCAGCAAACTCTGCCAAGCTGGTTGTCCGAGGTTTATATCAGTAAGTTGAGTGCTAACCGTAATTTATTGATTGATATTAGCCCGGAATTTCCTTTCCAAATTACATCGCTGGATGCCGCTGGGACTAATTTACTGCTCGCCAAAAATCATCAATGGGGAGTGTGGTCAGGCTCATTAATGTTGAATGCCGGAAATGCGACCTTTAATAAAAATGATGTCCGCCGTCCATCATTAGCATTGAGCGCTAATGAGCAACAAATTACGTTTAGTGATATCAGCGCCTTCACCAGCGAAGGGTTGTTGGAAGCCACTGCCACTATTGACCAAACCCCGGCCCGGGCCTTATCCCTTGACCTGACCGGCCGCTCCGTTGACCTTAATATCTTACAAAACTGGGGATGGCCAGCATTACCGCTGCAAGGGTTGGGGAATCTGAAATTACAGATAAAAGGAAGTTTGGCAGCAGATAAGCCATTGAAACCCACCATTAATGGCTCTCTACAAGCCACAGACAGCCATGGGCAGCAAGTTAATCAAACGATGCAACATGGCGAAGTGCACGGCGTAACTGGCCAATAAGGAGCTATATCGCGCCAATCAGGTGGTAACAGTGACATTGAACACAAATCGCCGGTGACTCACATTACCGGCGTAAGCAATTCCTCTACATAAGAATAAGAGGAAAAGATTTAGCATATTTAAGGAAACTTTTGGGTACATAATTATTTATTAGGTAATGCCAATAATTTACTAACCCTATGACTCTCATATATAATACGCAACTGATTATATTTTACTCCCCCAAGGTTCTGAATCTCTGCACCCAAAATATTATAAGTATTTCCAGCAAGTCCTTTAAAATTTTATCCATTATATTCTCCAGTTAAATTTTACTTTCCTTATGTTAATGGGAACGAACCTGAATACTCAAAAAAGCTCTGTGGGATGTAATTATTAATTTTATTCTCATAACAATACTCTATTACTTGTCGCTTACTGGTAACTCCCGTTTTATTGTATATTTTTTGGATAATGTTACAGACGGTTCTAGATGACAAGTGAAGTTTCTCAGCAATTTCGACACTTGAGAATGAATGTATAACATAAAATAGTACCTCCCATTCCCGTTTTGAAAAGAGGTCAGATGGCGGAGTAAAAATCAGTGATTTTGGCACTTTTATCTTATTTAAATGCGTTAATATTATATCTTCCACTGGCCTACCATGACAAATAACTCCTCGAGAAATTCCGTTTTCATCTATCAGTGGATACTTATCCACAAAGTATGGCTGAAAATACGAACGCCCATCCCATGCATGTATTTCAACCGATGTTATACGGTCTTGCAATAACTCAACCTTACGATCATGCTCCTGAAATTCAAGTTGGAACTCTGATATTGGCGTAGGAAGCTCGCCATCTAATCGCCCTTCCATACTATAATTACTAGGCAATGCTAATAACCTATGCAATCTATTATTTGCATAAACATATCTTGAGTTGCTGTCTTTTACTCCCCAAGGTTCAGTACTATGCTCCCAAAACCTTATTAGCATTTTAAGTGAGTTTAATAATGAACTTTCCATATTTTCCTCTTAATTTTTCAATTAGACAAGTGGGAAAGATCCAGAGCATTCGAAGAAACTTTGCGGAACATAATTATTAATTTTGTTCTCATAACAATAATCGATCATCTGCCGCTTATTAGAAACATCAGATTTTCTATAAATACTTTGAATTATGTTATCCACAGTTCTTGGTGATAAGTGAAGTTTTTTAGAAATCTCAGCACTTGAAAATGAATGTAAAATATAAAACAGCACTTCCCATTCTCTTTTTGAGAAAAAATCAGAGGGCGGCGTAAAGATAAGTGTCGTTGGGATTTTTATCTTACTCAAACGAGACAATATTGTATCAGTAACAGGTCTGCTATGAAAAATAATACCTTGAGAAATACCATTCTCATCTATTAGTGGATATTTATCACAGAAGTATGGTGTGAAATATGAATGACCATCATATAGCTGTATATCAACGGATGTAACTCGATCCTGTAATAATTCAACCTTACGGTCGTGAGTTTGAAACTCCTTCTGAAATTCTGCTGCTGGTGTTGGAATCTCGCCATCTAAACGGCCTTCCAAGCAATATTGATCCGATATATTAAATAGCTTATTAACTCTACGGTTTGCATAAACAAACCTTGATTGGTTATCTTTCACCCCCCAAGGTTCTGAGCTCCCTCCCCAAAATCTTATTAATATTTCAATTTGTTTTAATAAATTTTTGTCCATTATATTCTTCTCCTATATTTAATTTTTCCTTATCTTTCTAATAATGCTACAGCCGCTATAGTCAATAAATCTACTAGGCCATATCTCTTGTGGCGTAATGCCAATGGCTTCAGCAATAATCATTTCCCCTTTTGGCCAAGGCCGCGTTAGCGCATTAGAAAGTGTGCCAGGCGATAGCCCGCTTTCTCTTGATAATGCAGAGAGAGAACCTTTCTTTTTACGTATTGCAGCCAGAATTTCTTGTCTGTGCCAGTCTTTTTTCATTTTATTTACTCCTATATATTATCAATAATAAGGAATATAATAACCATTAAAATTTAGCCATTAATATAGTCTCGAATTTAACAATGACTATTACGTCATTAGATAACGATAATTTCCTGTCGTCCAGTGTATTATTTACTCTATTTACACAAATGGTTTTACAGGAAATTTATAAGGAATTCATGTGAATACATTTCGTAAAAATTGCTTATTTTTAATTTAGTCTAATACGAAAATAAATATCAAGTGGATGTTATATCTTGGGGCTGAGCATTATTTTGATAAAAAATACAGTGACAGATAAAACTAAATACCCGCTCACTTGTTATTAATGAGCGGACAAGATAAAAATTAGTTAACACCATCATTCCCAGCATCGACGGGCAGAACCATATAAGTTCCAGAAAATACCGCACCAGCATCTTCATCACCGAATAAATTGACGTCTAATTGTACCCGAGCACGGCGACCACGCGCCAACCTATCCAAATCACCACTGAGTGAGCTTAACTCGGCAACGGCTCTTGGTCGCCCGGTAACCGGTGCGCTGTAGCGAATATGGGCATCAGCAAGAATTATTGTGCCGCCTAAATGGCGCTCACGGAGTAATAGCCAAATCAGCCCCCAGCCCGTCAGCGTCGCTAATGAAAAAAGGCTGCCAGCAAATAAGGTATGGTGAGGATTTTGATTACCCGCTTCTGGCATCGTGGTCACAAAGCGCTGCCCCGTATATTGGCTGATACGCACCCCCATTTTTTCGCTAAGGGGGATATGGTCATACCAAGCTTGCTGCAACTGACCACACCAATCAGGGCGATGCAGAATATCATCCATGGTCACAACCGGCTTAATCATTAAAAAGTGACGAACAGGTGTGGTCTGCGGGGCGGTAATTTCTCCCTGACTAACAAAGCCTAATTTAGCGAAGAAGTCGACGGCATCTTCGCGGGCGCTACACACCACCCGCTTTACCCCTTCTTGGCGCGCGACAGACTCTAGCGTCATCGCCACTAACGTTCCTAACCCTTTGGCCCGCACTGAAGGGTCTACCGCCAAAAAACGAATTGCAGCCTCATTATCAGCATTGATATATAAACGGCCAATCGCGACAGGTTTGCCTTGCTCATCCACCACCATTTGGTGATGCGCCATCGCGTCATAAGCATCTTTTTCAGAACCTATCGGTTGATGCAGCGGCTTGCGTAACATTTCCCAACGGAATTGATAATAATCTTTAAGTTCTTGTTCTGTTGTGGGCACGCGCAAGTGATACATAGCAGCATTCTCTCGTTAAAATTATCAATGAAATCTGTGTCATAACCCTCAGCTTCGGGTGATATCCCTGTCTCTATACTTGCAACCAGAACGTCACGGGGCCGTCGTTTACCAAGCTAACTTTCATATCTGCTGCAAATAATCCCGTTTCAGTTTTTACACCACGCTCGCGGCACTGAGCAACAAAATACTGATAAAGCCTATCCGCTTCTGCCGGAATAGCCCCACGGGAAAAACTCGGTCTCATGCCCTTGTGGGTATCGGCAACTAACGTAAATTGTGAAACCACCAGCACGCTTCCCCCCGCCTGCTGGACATTGAGGTTCATTTTGTCGTTTTCATCACCAAAAATTCGATACCCGAGCACCTTTTCGCATAACCGTTGTGCTTTCTGCTCAGTATCTTCTTGCTCTACACCGAGCAATATCAACAATCCAGGGCCAATTTCACCCACAACTTTGCCATCAACCACGACATTGGCGCTGAGCGCCCGTTGAATTAACGCAATCATAATGCCTTACATCTCCTGACTCTGGCTCTGCTCTATATTTGTGCCATGGCGTTGTGCACGATATTCCCCCAAAGTGACCGTAATTTCCGCGCCCAGCAATACAATGCACCAGCTCCAGTAAACCCAGAGGAATAAAATAGGGATAACCGCCAATACTCCGTAAATCAACTGGTAAGACGGAAACAGCGTGATATACATTGTGAATCCTTTCTTGCCCAACTCAAACAGCAGGGCGGCAACCAGCGCGCCAATAACCGCATCTCGCGCCGGCACCCTAACCGTCGGTACCACACTGTACAATAACCAAAACGAAACCCAAGAAATCAGCAACGGGAATAGCCGCAGAGTTTCGTCAATCATACTGTCAACTTGGGCATTGGCCAGCCACTGCAATGACAGCAGATATGAACTAATCACCATACTGGCCCCGACGAGAATCGGCCCCAATGTCAGCACCATCCAGTAAACAGCAAATGAAAATACCAGTGAGCGGTGAACTTTACTGCGCCAGATAATATTGAGCACGCTATCGACCGAGTAAATCAGCAGTAGCGCTGTAACAATCAAGCCGCATGTCCCTATAACCGTCATACGGTTTGAGTTCGCGACAAATTGCTCAAGATAATTTTGAATAATATCGCCCGTTGCAGGCATAAAATTGGCGAATATGAAGGCTTTCAATTTTATGCTGATATCGGCAAACATCGGAAAAGCAGCAAACAGGGCAAAAATCACCGTGATTAAAGGCACCAGAGAAAGCAATGATACATAGGCCAAATGCCCGGCCAGCATTGTTAACCCATCTTTATCTATTCGGGCACAGAGCATACGCCCGAACGTAATGCTGGGTTTTAAAGGTGCAAGTGAACGAAAACGTAGAAAACTCGCCATGTTTATCTCTCAGTCAAGACGGGTGGTTCGGCTTTGTTATGGGCCAGCGTTATGCTTAAGGCTAACCCATTAACACCTGAAGTTAGAAATTATCAGGAAAAATAAGCAGGAATAATCTTTCGGTCGGTGACGTGAATGCCGGTAATGCCTTCTATTCTGGCCGCAACTATATTTGCCTCAACATCATCAAAGAACACAGCTTGCTCCGCTGGAATATTTTCCGCACTCAGCACATGTTGATAAATCCTGGCTTCAGGTTTGCGCATTCCCAAATCCTGAGACAGATACATATGGTCAGCAGCGGCAGCGACTTCAGGATAATGCTGTGGCCAGTAGTAGCAATGCAGGCGATTGGTATTAGATAGCACCACCACCCGATGCCCCTCAGCCCGTAATTTTTGCATGATCGCGATGACTTCTGGCCGCAAAGCAACAAATACCGCCTGCCAACCTTCAGCAAACTGCTCAAAACTCAGTGATAGCCCCATTTCATCACTGAGTTGGCGGGCAAAATCCTCATCACTGATTTCACCGCGCTCATGCTGCTGGAAAACCTCTCCCATCGTAAAGCGCTCACTCAATGTCGCTAACGGAACACTGCTTAATTTACTCCAGACGCCCAACACGCGTTTGAAATCGATATCAACAATCACATTCCCTAGATCAAAGATATACAGCATGGCGCTCTCCCAATTAGATGGTGAGTTTTACTGTAACGGGAAAAAAGAATACTGAACAGAGAGAGGGGGAAAAAGGAGAGGTCAGTCAGGAAAAATAATATTTTTACCGGAGGTAATTATAACAAACAGATTTCAAGTTGCAGGAAGGCGGCAAAAGAGAGAGACCCGATGAGCTTACTCGAGTAAGTGATTCGGGTGAACGAAAGCAGCCAACACATCTGCGGCTTGAAAGATGAGAACTCAGGGCGCTTTTCGCGCCCTAAGTATCAGTAGAGCTAAGAAGAATTAACCTTCTTTAGACCCACGACCTGCGCGCTTACGATCGTTTTCCGTCAGGTGACGCTTACGGATACGGATCGATTGCGGGGTAACTTCAACCAATTCATCGTCATCAATGAATTCCAGAGCCTGTTCCAGAGTTTTCTTCAGGAAAGGAACCAGAGTGGTTGCTTCGTCAGTACCCGATGCACGCATGTTGGTCAGCTGCTTACCGGTCAAACAGTTTACCGTCAGGTCGTTAGAACGTGAGTGAATACCAATGATTTGGCCTTCATACACTTCAGTACCATGACCAATAAACAGCTTGCCGCGGTCTTGCAGTTTGTACAATGCGAACGCAACAGCTTTGCCCTGACCGTTAGAGATCAGTACGCCGTTTTGACGTTGGCCGATATCACCTGGACGCACATCATCATAGTGACTGAATGTGGAGTACAGCAGGCCGGTACCTGAAGTCATGGTCATGAATTCAGTACGGAAGCCAATCAGACCACGGCTTGGGATCATGTAATCCAGACGAATACGACCTTTGCCGTCCGGTACCATGTCCTTCACATCGCCTTTACGCTCACCCATGGCTTGCATGACTGCGCCCTGGTGCTGCTCTTCGATATCCAGAGTTACGCTTTCAAATGGTTCTTGATTGCGGCCGTCGATAACACGGTTGATAACTTTAGGACGAGATACAGCCAGCTCGAAACCTTCGCGGCGCATGTTTTCGATCAGAACCGACAGGTGAAGCTCACCGCGGCCTGATACACGGAATGCGTCAGCATCTTCAGTTTCTTCAACACGCAGTGCGACGTTATGAATCAGCTCTTTGTTCAAGCGGTCAAGAATCTGACGTGAAGTCACATACTTACCTTCTTTGCCGCAGAACGGAGAGGTGTTAACGCAGAAATACATGGTCACGGTAGGTTCATCAACAGACAGCGCTGGCAATGCTTCAACAGCATTAACGTCACAGATGGTGTCAGAGATGTTCAACTCGCCCAGACCGGTGATAGCAACGATATCGCCCGCTTCCGCTACGGCAGCTTCGATACGTTCCAGACCCATGTGAGTCAGAACCTTACCGACTTTACCGTTACGCGTTTTGCCTTCGCTATCAATGATAGTGACTTGCTGGTTTGGCTTAACTTTACCGCGTTTGATACGACCGATGCCGATAACACCAACATAGTTGTTGTAATCCAGCTGAGAGATCTGCATCTGGAATGGCGCTTCAAGCTCAACTTGTGGTGCAGACACATGGTCAACGATAGCTTGATACAGCGGAGTCATGTCTTCCGCCATATTGTTGTGGTCTTCGCCCGCAATACCCATCAATGCAGAAGCATAAATGATTGGGAAGTCCAATTGTTCGTCAGTTGCATCCAGGTTGACGAACAGGTCGAAGACCTGATCCACAACCCAGTCAGGGCGTGCGCCCGGACGATCAACTTTGTTGATTACCACGATTGGTTTCAGACCATTAGCAAAAGCTTTTTTGGTCACGAAACGGGTCTGCGGCATCGGGCCATCCATTGCGTCGACGACCAGCAGCACAGAGTCAACCATAGACATTACACGCTCAACCTCACCGCCGAAATCGGCGTGTCCTGGGGTATCCACGATGTTGATGCGGTAGTCTTTCCAATTAATGGCGGTATTTTTTGCGAGGATGGTTATCCCACGCTCTTTCTCCAAATCGTTGGAGTCCATTACACGTTCAGTTGCTTCAGTACGTTCACCGAAAGTACCAGATTGTTGTAGCAACTTATCAACCAGGGTAGTTTTCCCATGGTCAACGTGCGCAATAATGGCGATGTTACGCAGATTCTCGATCACAGCTTTTTTGCCTCAGGCATTTAGAAATAGCGCGCTATTGTACACGTATTAAGCGAGGGACTAAACAAGATCACAAACTTCTCTTATAAACAACCTAACGGCGGTTAGTTTGTGATCCCTTTCACGGTGCAAAAATAGCCTCTCAGCCCTTTTCTGCACCAATACAGTGCCCAATGACGCAAATGAAGCACCAAAATAGTGCAATATAACTATCCTGGTGCATACTGATTATCAGCAGACCCCTATGATATGGCATAACCGGGGGATTTGGAAAGTTGGCATAGATTTCGCAATGTATTTTAGCATGAATAGCCAGCACGAATAACCGTCCGAAATAAAAAGTGACAAGTTTGCTGTTTTGACTGATACACACTTGCAGGTAAAAGGTTTTTGAAACGACTGTTTGTTGCCACAAGAAGTTTTTACCGGCAAAAATGCCAGAGCACCATAAATCGCAGTAATACACGGTAATCGTTCCACGACGACGACTATGACAAATCCGGGAGATATAAGTATGTCCGCTGAACATGTTTTGACGATGCTGAATGAGCACGAAGTGAAATTCGTTGATTTGCGCTTCACCGATACTAAAGGGAAAGAACAGCACATCACTATTCCGGCTCATCAGGTCAACGCTGACTTCTTCGAAGAAGGCAAAATGTTTGATGGCTCCTCGATTGGTGGCTGGAAAGGCATTAACGAATCCGACATGGTACTGATGCCAGACGCCAGCACCGCTGTTATGGACCCGTTCTTCGAAGATTCCACACTGATTATCCGTTGTGACATTCTTGAGCCAGGCACTCTACAAGGTTATGACCGCGACCCACGTTCTATCTCCAAACGCGCAGAAGAATTCCTGAAATCTTCAGGTATTGCGGATACCGTGTTGTTCGGGCCTGAACCAGAATTCTTCCTGTTCGACGATGTGCGTTTTGGTAGCAGCATCCGTGGTTCTCATGTAGCTATCGATGATATCGAAGGCGCATGGAACTCCAGCACCAAATACGAAGGCGGCAACAAAGGTCACCGTCCAGCAGTCAAAGGCGGTTACTTCCCAGTTCCTCCGGTCGATTCTTCACAAGATCTGCGCTCTACCATGTGTTTAACCATGGAAGAAATGGGTCTGGTGGTTGAAGCGCATCACCATGAAGTGGCAACAGCGGGTCAGAACGAAGTGGCTACTCGCTTCAATACCATGACCAAAAAAGCTGACGAAATTCAGATTTATAAATACGTAGTGCACAACGTGGCACACGCATTTGGTAAAACGGCGACATTTATGCCGAAACCAATGTTCGGTGATAACGGCTCAGGCATGCACTGCCATATGTCTTTGTCCAAGAACGGCACCAACCTGTTCGCGGGTGACAAATACGCTGGCCTGTCTGAAGTCGCGCTGTTCTACATCGGCGGTATTATCAAACACGCAAAAGCCATTAACGCCTTGGCTAACCCAACGACTAACTCCTACAAACGTTTGGTTCCAGGCTATGAAGCCCCAGTAATGTTGGCTTACTCAGCCCGTAACCGCTCAGCTTCTATCCGTATCCCTGTGGTTGCCAGCCCGAAAGCCCGCCGTATTGAAGCGCGCTTCCCAGATCCAGCGGCTAACCCATACCTGTGCTTCGCCGCACTGCTGATGGCTGGCCTTGATGGCATCATCAACAAAATTCACCCAGGTGATGCGATGGACAAAAACTTGTATGACTTGCCACCGGAAGAAGAGGCTGAAATTCCAAAAGTTGCCGGTTCACTGGACGAAGCAATGGCGGCATTGAACGAAGATCGCGAGTTCCTGACCCGTGGTGGCGTGTTCACTGACGATGCTATCGATGCTTACATCGAACTGCGTAAAGAAGAAATGGACCGCGTTCGTATGACTCCGCACCCAGTTGAGTTCGAACTGTACTACAGCGTTTAATTTTAATTAGTTTTTTTGTTGCCGTGGAAACTTTTAGCCCATCTCACGATGGGCTTTTTTCTCCACTTTTCATTTTCGTCATAATTCCTCTGGCTCAGTTGCGACTGAACCGATAGGATTAATGCACCAAAAGTGTGCAGGAGTCTGCGTAATGGCAACAGGCACGCTGCCCGATGCTGGGCAGATCCTTAATTCTCTCATTAATAGTATTCTGCTATTAGATGATGATTTGGCTATTCATTATGCCAATCCCGCAGCCCAGCAACTTCTGGCGCAAAGCTCCCGTAAACTTTTTGGTACACCTCTGCCAGATTTATTAGGCTATTTTTCCCTCAATATCGACTTGATGCGGGAAAGCCTGAACACAGGCCAAGGTTTTACCGATAATGAAGTGACATTAGTGGTTGATGGCCGCGCGCATATTTTATCGCTGACCGCACAGTCACTGCCTGAAGGTTTTATATTGCTGGAAATGGCGCCGATGGATAATCAACGCCGGTTAAGCCAAGAGCAATTGCAGCATGCACAACAAGTTGCCGCCCGGGATTTGGTGCGCGGCTTAGCTCACGAGATTAAGAACCCGTTAGGCGGTTTACGGGGTGCCGCACAATTATTGGCAAAAGCCTTACCCGACCCGGCATTGCTGGAATATACCAAAGTGATTATTGAGCAAGCTGACCGCTTACGTAATTTGGTCGACCGCTTATTAGGCCCACAGCGGCCCGGTCAGCATGTTACTCAAAGTATTCATCAGGTTGCTGAACGCGTTTGTCAGCTAGTCTCACTGGAGAAACCGGATAACGTGACGTTAATCCGTGACTATGACCCAAGTTTGCCGGAGTTAGCGCATGATCCCGACCAAATTGAGCAAGTGCTGCTGAATATTACCCGCAATGCATTACAAGCTTTAGGTCAGGCTGGCGGCACCATCACATTGCGTACCCGCACCGCATTTCAGATAACGCTACATGGCGTGCGCTACCGTTTGGCCGCGCGCATTGATATTGAAGACGATGGCCCAGGCGTGCCAACGCAATTACAAGATACCGTGTTCTACCCGATGGTCAGTGGTCGTGAGGGAGGGACTGGCCTTGGCCTGTCGATTGCCCGCAGTCTTATTGATCAACATTCGGGTAAAATTGAACTTAACAGTTGGCCAGGACATACCGAATTCTCGGTTTACCTGCCTATTCGCCAGTGAGGTTTCTATGCAACGAGGGATAGTCTGGATCGTCGATGACGATAGCTCCATCCGCTGGGTGCTTGAGCGCGCACTGACTGGAGCGGGCCTAAACTGTGCAACATTCGATACCGGCAATCAGGTGTTAGATGCGCTGGCCACACAAACCCCGGATGTGCTGTTATCCGATATCCGTATGCCCGGCATGGACGGATTGGCGCTGCTAAAACAGATTAAGCAACGTCACCCCATGCTCCCGGTCATCATAATGACGGCACATTCTGATTTAGACGCGGCAGTAAGTGCTTATCAACAAGGGGCATTTGATTATCTGCCCAAACCTTTTGATATTGATGAAGCCGTCGCACTGGTTGAACGGGCTATCAGCCATTATCAGGAACAGCAACAACCTGCTCGCACCCAGCCCGCCAGTGGCCCAACGGCTGATATCATTGGCGAAGCACCGGCGATGCAAGATGTGTTCCGCATCATTGGCCGCTTGTCTCGCTCCTCTATCAGTGTGCTGATTAACGGTGAGTCGGGCACGGGTAAAGAGCTGGTGGCCCATGCATTACATCGCCATAGCCCCCGGGGCAAAGCTCCCTTTATTGCACTGAACATGGCCGCAATTCCGAAAGATTTAATTGAGTCCGAGCTGTTCGGCCACGAAAAAGGGGCCTTTACTGGTGCCAATCAAGTCCGCCAAGGGCGTTTTGAACAAGCCGATGGCGGCACACTGTTTTTAGATGAAATCGGTGATATGCCGCTGGATGTGCAGACCCGCCTGTTGCGCGTCTTGGCTGATGGTCAGTTTTATCGAGTTGGCGGTTATGCACCGGTCAAAGTGGATGTGCGTATCATTGCCGCCACCCATCAAAATCTGGAGCTTCGTGTTCAAGAGGGTAAATTCCGTGAGGATTTATTCCATCGTTTGAATGTGATTCGAGTACATTTACCCCCGCTGCGTGAGCGCCGTGAGGATATTCCCCGCCTGGCTCGCTACTTCTTACAAGTGGCCGCCAAAGAGTTGGGTGTGGAAGCCAAGAATTTGCATCCTGAAACAGAAGTCGCACTGACGCGCCTGCCTTGGCCGGGGAACGTGCGCCAACTGGAGAACACCTGCCGCTGGCTGACTGTTATGGCTGCTGGGCAGGAAGTGCTTATTCAGGACTTACCCTCTGAGTTGTTCGAGACCAGTACACCGGAAGCTTCCGGTCAACGCATGCCGGACAATTGGTCAACATTGCTGGCGCAATGGGCTGATCGCGCACTGCGCTCCGGTCATCAGGATTTGCTGTCGGAAGCACAACCAGAAATGGAACGAACACTATTAACCACGGCATTACGCCACACCCAAGGCCATAAGCAGGAAGCAGCACGCCTGTTGGGTTGGGGGCGAAATACGTTAACGCGTAAGCTGAAAGAGTTGGGAATGGAGTAATTTTGTTTGAATATCACCCTCATCGCTGAGGGTGATATCATCAGATAACGCGGGAGAATTGCTGTCTGCGCGCCTGTTTTCGTAAATAAATATCAAAACACATACAGATATTGCGAATGAGTAAACGCCCACGCGGCGTCACACGAATACCTTTGTCATCGCGCTCCACCAGCCCATCTTGTTCAAATGGCGTCAGCAGCGCAAAATCTTCGGCAAAATAATCCGCAAAACGAATACCATAATGCTGTTCAATCGGCTGATAACTGATTTGGAAATTACAAATCAGTGTTTTAATGACGTCGCGGCGTAAGCAGTCATCTTCGGTCATGGTCAGGCCACGCCACAATGCATTGCCACGCTGTTCGACCACGGAATAATAGGTTTTTAACTCTTTTTCGTTCTGAGCATAACTGTCACCCAGCATACTAATCGCCGACACCCCCAACCCAAGCAAATCACTCTCACCTTGGGTGGTGTAGCCCTGGAAATTACGATGCAATTTCCCCTCCCGCTGGGCAATAGCTAACTCATCATCTGGCCGGGCAAAGTGATCCATACCAATAAACTGGTAGCCGGATTCAGTTAAGAAACTGATGGTGTGCTGTAAAATATCCAGCCGCTGCTCAGCACTGGGTAAGTCCGCATCTTTAATTTTGCGCTGCGCGGCAAACAAGCTCGGTAAATGGGCATAATTGAAGACACTCAGGCGGTCAGGGCTGAGTTCAGCCACTCGTTTGAGCGTAAAGGCAAAACTTTCTGGCGTCTGTTTTGGCAAGCCATAAATCAAATCAATATTGGTGGAGTTAAAACCCAGGGCCTTGGCACGAGCAATGAGCGCAAAGATAAAATCTTCATCTTGCTCACGGTTAACCAGCCGTTGAACTTCTTTATTGAAGTCCTGCACCCCCATGCTCAGGCGGTTAAAGCCTTCAGCACGCAGGTGGTCGAGTACATCTAGCTCAATTTCACGTGGATCAACTTCAATTGATTGCTCCGCACCTGGCAGAAAATCAAAATTCTCACGCAACAGATTCATTAAATGAGTGATTTGGGTTTTATTCAGATAGGTTGGCGTGCCGCCGCCCCAGTGCATCTGGCTAACCTGACGCCCGGCGAACAGATCCGCCCGCTGGCGAATCTCTTTTTCCAAGACTGTAAGATATTCATCAGCTTTATGTTGCTGCCGCGTCACCAGCTTATTACAACCGCAGAAGTAACAAAGTTTGTGGCAAAACGGGATATGCACATACAGCGACAAAGGGCGCTGCGGATAACGTTTCACCGCCTGCTGAAAAGCAGATTCATTATAATCTTCACTAAATTCAAGCGCAGTGGGGTACGAAGTGTAACGCGGCCCTGAATAATTATATTTTTGAATCAGGGACAGATCCCAAACTATAGCGTGCTCAGACATGTTCATTCCTTCCGATATTTTCGCTTACCGGGCCGGTTAGGGGGCAGATGTTTCCGTTGTCTGGCCGCAGTAGCGCTGCGCAATCGTGACCTACGTTGCGACAGCCGCCATAGTTTACCCAATAACCACAATAGATAACATGTAAGTAGTAGGGCTATTATCGGGATCACCCACTTCATACTTTAAAATGCGTCTTTTGGATTACCGCTCTTCAGTAGTTTTAGAATATCTTCCGGCTTTTCTTCGCGCTCTTCGTCATCTTCATCGTCGCCCAATTCAATACCTAATTGCTCCATCAGGGCATCGATACGGTCTAACGTCAGATCAACATAAGCCTGGTCTTCTTTGCTCAAGACTTCATCGTTATCGAGCCGGTCCAGCAATGCATCTAAGCGCTCGTCGTTTTCCAGCTTAGTCAGCTCTTCTTCCGGTGTCAGGCGTGGCTTGGCTTCGACTTTGGCCGCAGGCTTAGTGGCGGGCTTAGCTTTTACCTTGCTCTCGACCACCAGCGATACCGGCACTTTGCTGCCAATGCGCGGATCTTTCTCTTGCGTTTGAGTTTGGCCCTTTTTATTACTGCCTTCCACATTGGTTCTCGCACCTGAGCGATTTCCGCTGTGTTTCTTCTGACGTTTACGCTCGCGTGCTTCAAGATCAAGCTCTACACGGGTCTTTTTATGACGCTTTGGCTTTGCGGTGCCTTTCGAGGCCGCACTATCAGCGCGTGGTGCTTTATTTGGTTGCTTCATAACCTGTGCTCTTAAATGGGTAAATGAGTATGGGATCGGACTTAGTATACCCGTCATCATCCAAGTTGCAGTGTGTTAGCTACGTTCAGGCCGCAATAGCATTCCTGCATCTTCAAATCTATTAGGTATAAGATTGGGCCGGAATCTAGCAGAAAGAAGAGAAAGAAAAAAGGCGGCAGATTAACCTGTCGCCTTTTTTCGCACCTTCTGCGGAAGGGTATCCTTACAGCGCACTCCTTGCACTTACATAACGTCCTGGTTTCTCCCTCCTGCAATTTGCCTTCCTTGCCATCCCTTCAACCCTGAAGGTGACTCACCCGGCACTCCGACCTGTGTCCATAAACATCCCTTTATATAAGCTCCCTATATCATCCCTGGCTCACAGTATATCCATTACATTCCTTAAGCATAGGCCACTCTTCCTAAGTGATTAAGCTCCTTGCCAGCACATCCCGCACTGTGAAAAATAAAAAATCTATTTGTTTTCATTAAAAAAATAATCATAAAAACAAATTAACTGCGATAAGTGTAGCCTATTTTTAATGAAGTTTTTCTTAACAATCATTCAATGATAAGCGATTGGTTTTTCCTACAATGACCACCAACTCACAAAAATTATAATTTCATAGAAAAAGAGCAGTGTGGCCCGCAAACTTCAGATCAACAGCCAGTCACGAGGGGACAAAAGATAAACCCCCTTTTTTCGCCCTGATGCAGTTATAATCGCTGCATGTAAGCTATCTCTCACGGAGACAACAAATTTTGACTATCAGAAATTATAACTATCACATGACTCACTTCGTCATCAGTGCTCCGGATATTCGCCATCTGCCACGTGACGAAGGTATTGAAGTGGCGTTTGCAGGCCGCTCAAATGCCGGTAAATCGAGTGCTCTCAATACATTAACCAACCAAAAAAGCCTGGCCAGAACCAGTAAAACTCCGGGCCGAACTCAGCTGATTAACTTATTTGAAGTGGTTGAGGGTGTCCGTCTGGTCGACTTACCGGGATACGGCTATGCCGAAGTCCCCGAAGAGATGAAACTCAAGTGGCAGCGCGCATTGGGGGAATATTTACAGAAACGTAACTGCCTGAAAGGATTAGTGGTGTTGATGGATATTCGTCATCCGTTAAAAGATTTAGACCAGCAGATGATTACATGGGCCGTCGCCGTCGGCACCCCGGTTCTGCTATTGCTGACCAAAGCAGATAAACTGGCATCAGGCGCTCGCAAAGCCCAACTGAACATGGTGCGGGAAGCAATCATTCCATTTATGGGTGATATTCAGGTTGAAGCTTTCTCATCATTGAAAAAGATTGGCGTTGATAAATTACGTGAAAAACTGGATACCTGGTTCAGCGAGATCCCGCCGGAAGTGATAATTGATGATTATGACGATGCAGGTGAGTAATTAATCGCTAACAGCAGCCCGCAAGGGCTGTTACCCCGACGGGTATTCATATCGCACTGAACACCTTCTTGGCAATATTATGCACGCCAAGGTACACATCCAAACTCTATTTTTATCGCGGCTATCTGGCGGTTTCTCTCCCAATTCGCGGAAAATGCTAACAAAACGCCATAAAAAACGCCCCAGTCAATAAATGACTGGGGCGGCTAATATACAGCCAAATCCGATTACGTGAAGTAAAAGGTCTGAAAGATAGAACATCTTACCTCTGTACCCTACATCTGTAACTCTACAGCATTTTTTCGCAGGGCAAAAGAATTTTTTGTTGTATAGTTACATAAATTGGCACGATTCAGCGCATATCATCGCCGCATTATCGGCCCTAAATGTAGCTTAATTACATAAAGTGCTTTATTTATCACCACTTACCCATACAACTAATGAGCTTGATCCCAGTTATAACCCACACCGACATCAACCTTTAATGGCACGGCCAATTGCATACTTTGTTCCATCAGCCCGCGAATTTTCTGCTCGGCACTTTCTAATACACTTTCATGCACTTCAAATACCAATTCATCATGTACCTGCATGATTACCCGCACCAAAGGCTCAGGTTCTTGCTGTAACCACGTGTCTACTGCAATCATTGCGCGCTTAATAATATCAGCCGCAGTCCCTTGCATCGGCGCATTGATGGCCTCGCGTTCAGCAGCTTTACGGCGATTTGCATTCCGTGAGTGAATGTCTGGCAGATAGAGGCGACGGCCATCCAGGGTGGTGACATAACCTTGATCAGCGGCTTGCTTACGTGTGCGCTCCATATATTCCAGCACGCCAGGGTAGCGCTCAAAGTAGAGATCCATATAGCGCTGTGCTTCCCCGCGCGGAATATTCAATTGTCGCGCTAAACCGAATGCGCTCATGCCATAAATCAAACCAAAGTTAATCGCCTTAGCACTGCGGCGCTGTTCATTCGTGACGTTTTCCAGAGGCAAACCAAAGACTTCTGCCGCTGTGGCGCGGTGGATATCCTTGCCGGCAGCAAATGCAGCCAACAGCCCTTTATCCTGCGATAAATGGGCCATAATGCGCAGCTCAATCTGTGAATAGTCCGCCGCCATAATGCGATAACCTTCTGGCGCAATAAAAGCCTGGCGTATACGACGCCCTTCTTCATTTCGCACCGGAATATTTTGCAGGTTAGGATCTCGGGAAGATAAACGCCCGGTCGCCGTGACGGCCTGATGATAAGAAGTATGAACTCGTCCAGAAACAGGATTAATCATCAACGGCAATTTATCGGTATAAGTGCTTTTCAGCTTGGCCAAGCCACGATATTCAAGAATGACTTTCGGCAAAGGGTAATCCAACGCCAACTCTGCCAGCACCTCTTCATTGGTTGAAGCGGCACCGCCTGGGGTTTTCTTCAAAATAGGCAATTTTTGTTTTTCATACAAAATAACCTGTAATTGCTTAGGTGAGGCGAGATTAAATGGCTCCTCCGCCAATTCATGCGCCTGTTTTTCCAACTCATCAAGGCGAATAGTCAGTTCTTTGGAATGGGCCGCCAATATATTCTGGTCAATCAGCACCCCAGTGCGCTCAATGCGAGACAAAATCGGCAGTAAAGGCATCTCAATTTCTTGGAAAACCCGCTTTAGGCCTTCACTTTGCTGTAGCTTCGGCCACAGCACCAAATGCAATTGTAAGGTGACATCTGCGTCTTCTGCCGCATAAGGGCCAGCTTGTTCCAACGCAATTTGGTTGAAAGTCAGCTGGTTTTTACCTTTACCGGCGATCTCTTCAAAAGTAATGGTTTTATGATTGAGATAGCGCTCGGCCAAGCTATCCATATCGTGTCGACCGGCTACACTGTCTAAAACATAAGATTCCAGCATGGTATCGAAAGCAATACCGCGCAGTTCAATGCCGTAACGCGCCAGCATGCTTTGGTCAAACTTAAGATTCTGCCCAACTTTTAGGGCCTTATCATCTTCCAGTAAGGGTTTAAGCTGGGCCAAAACCCAATCCCTATCGAGCTGTACAGGTGCATCCAGATAATCATGCGCTAATGGTAAATAAGCGGCTTCACCCGGCGCTACAGCAAAAGAGAGGCCGATTAAATTGCTGCTGAGCGTATCAAGGCCGTCAGTTTCAGTATCAAAAGCGAAAACTTCCGCATTTTTAAGCCGCTCAATCCACGCGTTTAAAGTGGCGTCATCCAAGATAGTTTGATAATTATCTTGTGATAATACAGCCATGACTTCCGCCGCCGCTGCCGGTTCTACGGCGGCAAAAGATTTATTATTCGTCTGCGCCATCGGCCGGTCTTTTTTACCATCCAGCCATTTGCCAGCTTCGACATCCGCCAGCCAGCGCTTAAATTCATAACGACTGAATAATTGATGCAGCTGCTCATCATCCGGTGCTGAGACTTTCAGTTCATCACAAGTAACATCCAGCTCAACATCCGTTTTAATCGTGGCGAGTTTATAGGAGAGGTAGGCAACATCTTTATTCTGCTCTAATTTGGCAGACATTGTTTTGGCACCGCGGAAGCTTAGCGTGGCAATTTTATCCAAATTACTAAATAGCGCATCCAATCCGCCCAAACCTTGCAATAAAGCCTGCGCCGTCTTCTCGCCAACCCCCGGTACGCCCGGAATATTATCTGAGGAATCCCCCATTAACGCGAGAAAATCAATAATCAGCTCGGGGGGAACGCCATATTTTTCGCACACTTCCTGTGGCCCTAAAATAGCATTATTCATTGTATTAATAAGAGTGATATTTGGCGTAACTAATTGCGCCATGTCTTTATCACCAGTACTAATTAATACTGCATGACCCGCCTTTTCCGCTTCTTGTGCCAAAGTACCGATAACATCATCAGCCTCAACACCGGAAACCGCCAATAAAGGCAACCCCATCGCCTTAACCATCTGGTGCAGCGGCTCAATTTGGGCGCGTAAATCATCTGGCATCGGGGGGCGGTGAGACTTATATTCCGCGAAAAGCTCATCACGGAATGTTTTGCCTTTGGCATCAAAAACGACGGCCACATGGCTTGGCCGATATTGCAACAACAGACTGCGCAACATGTTCAACACGCCATACATTGCCCCCGTTGGCTCACCGCTGCCGTTGGTTAACGGTGGGAAGGCATGGTATGCACGATAGAGGTAAGAGGAACCGTCAACAAGGATCAATGGGTTTTCTGCAATCTGGGCCATAGCGTTTCTTCATCTTTATTCAGCAAAGTCTGACGCTAAGAATGCCATAGCTGGCCGCAAGAGACGAATCTTAGCGTCCATTCTTGTGCGAAACAGAGCATTTTTATACTGTGATCTTAAAGATCTGGCTTGTGGATAACTTTGTGAATAAAAGCATGAGCAGATTATATCTTTCTGCTTATTTTTTATAGCTTAATATTTTAAATTATTAAAATCAGTTGGTTATGATTATCTTTTTCTTATTTGGCTGTCATCTTTCCTTTATCTAATTTGTGGATATTACTTATTCAGTTACTCTCGTAAGGTCAGTAAACTTTACTTAAGATAAATTGACTGATACTTAATTTTTATTACTTCACACAAACTCATTTTATCTTTTTAACACTAAGAATATGGGAGCTTACCTATCACTGAAATAGATGAATCAATCAAAAAAAACACCAAAACAAGTAAAGGTCGGCATTCCGTAAAATGACTATCACACTAGAAAATATGATATTTTCAGTACATAGAAAGAAATAGATTGGCAATGAGCAGATATTGGCGAAGTGAAAGAGGGGCTAATAAAATCTCGCCCCTCTTTTTATACTATTATTTCTGAGTCAGTAGGAACTTAACGACATCCGCATACTGTTTAACATAGTTATCCATTGAGCTGGTATCCATGCCGTCGTTTTTAATCATATATTTGCCATTAACAAACATCGCGGGTACACCACGTAATTGCAAATCTTCAGCGGCTTTTTGCTGCTGAACAACCAGTGATTTAACCACAAAGCTATTTAATGCTGCGTCATAATCTTCGCCACTCACACCCGCTTTAATGAAAACGTTACGGATGTCATCAGGAGTTTGTACAGTTTGTGTTTTCTGTACCCCCTCAAACATCAGTGGCGTGATTTTCTCCTCAACCCCTAATGCCATAGCAACAGCCCAAGCTTGAGTCAGTTGCTTACCCAATGGGCCAAGGAATTCAACATGATAACGGGTCATTTTAGTCCCCTCAGGCAGTGCTTTCTTTACCGTCTGAGGAACATGATAAATTTCTTCAAACTGGTAGCAGTGAGGGCAATAGAAAGAGAAAAACTCTAAAACCTGAGGCTCACCAGTAACCGGCTTGTTTAATGTTTGGTACTGGGTACCATCAGTGAATTGTGCCGCCGATGCACTGAATGCCATCACCATGCCAACGAGTGCTAACCATACATTTTTCATACTATAACAATCTCCATTATCTTAGCTTTAGTACATTGGCATCAGCTGCAAAGGGGGTGCCTGCAACAGCTTAACCTGTTCTGTGAATAATACAGTCTGCTGCAACCAGAAGTCAGACTCCGCCATCCACGGAAAACTTTTAGGAAATGCAGGATCCTGCCAACGTCTGGCGACCCATGCAAGGTAATAAACCATCCGCATCGCGCGTAACGGTTCAATGAGTGCAAGTTCACGTTGGTCAAAATCTGCAAACTCACCATATGCCTCTAGCAAGATATCTAACTGAATTAATTGCTCATGCCGCTCACCATGTAACAACATCCAAAGATCCTGAACCGCCGGGCCATTTCGAGCATCATCCAAATCAACAAATATCGGCCCATCACGCCACAAAATATTACCTGGGTGGCAATCACCGTGTAACCGTAAGGGTTGCCAGTCAGAGTGCCAATACTGCTTGATGGTGCTTATCAGTAAGTCGGTTGCTGCCAAGAACTTATCTCGCTGTTTTGCTGGCACCAACTCACTGTTGGCCAATAACTGACGCGGTTCAGTCAGATACTCCTCAAGGCCGATTGTTGAGCGGGCAACAAAAAGAGAGTCACTGCCTACCTGATGGATTCGGCCTAAATAACGCCCCACCCACTCTAATTGGTCAAGGTTATCAATTTCATACTGACGCCCGCCCACACTCGGAAAAACGGTAAAGAAAAAGCCACCATGAGTATGTAAGGTGTGCCCGTTTAGCTGCAATGGGGCTATCACCGGGATCTCGGACTCAGCCAAATCAAGCGAAAACTGATGCTCCTCCAGAATTTGCTCACGGCTCCAGCGCTCAGGGCGATAGAACTTCACCACGTATCGTTTACTGTCTTCGTCCATAAACTGATAAACGCGGTTCTCGTAACTATTAAGCGCAGTTAATCCTGAATCTACCCGCAACCCAACCCCTTCAAGGGCATCCATAATCAGGTCAGGCGATAATGTCTGAAAATTAAAAGCAGAGCTGTTCATAACCACATTCAGTCTATGTAAGTGACAGCGGCGCGCTGAGAATAAGAAATAGTATCATTACCGGCCCCCTCTGCGCAGGCAGGAACATGACTAATCTTTAATAATGCCACGCGCGCGCAATATGGCCGTTTTAAAATCGTCTTCATAATCTTTTTTCAGACCAGGGATCACTTCGGTCGATGCTGAACCGCGCATTTTTAGATGATAAATAAGAATATCGTCGGTTAGCTCTGAGAGTTCACCTTCAAAGCCCGCCTCATCTGACAATTTTTGTAAAAACTGCACCAGATTTAAATCGGGCTCTTGCTGCCAGGCTGGATGTAGAAGCTCAATCAGTTCATTAACACGATGGCATTTCATAGCAAATTTATCCTATTTAAAAATATGCTGACAAAGTAGCAGGGATATTCTCACAGGGAAAGAGAGCCTATTGTCAATAAAAGTAAATCCTGACCAATCCACCTATTTAAAGATACAATTCGTCAGTCAATCGAATACAGCGGAGTGATGGAAATGCAGCCCAATATTACTGGTGTTATTCTTGCTGGCGGCCGTTCTTCCCGAATGGGAGGTCATGATAAAGGGCTTATTTCTCTGCACGATAACCCCTTGTTTCAATATGTCATTGATAGATTAAAACCTCAGGTTAACTATCTCCTTATTAATGCTAATCGTCATCAAGATATCTATCAAGAAAGTGGAATCCCTGTCATTAGCGATATCATTACCGGATTTCTAGGACCATTAGCGGGTATGCATGCGGGCTTGAGCTATTCAGCTACGGAATGGGTTGTATTTGCTCCCTGCGATGTTCCAGCACTTCCTGGCAATTTAGTGTCCCAACTTTGGCAAGGCAAGCGCCAAGCGCTAGCGGCTTATGCTCACGATGGCGAGCGGGCACACCCAACATTTGCGCTAATGCACATTAGCCTGAAAGCACGCTTGGCGGAATATCTCGCAAACGGTGATCGCAAGCTGATGATATTTATGGAGAGTATTAACGCGCAGCCGGTAATATTCAACGAACAAAGCGACCAATTCAGTAACCTAAATACCCCAGCAGACTGTCATTTATGGGAACAGAGTCAAGGGAGGGGACTATGAGCCAAAAAAAACCACCACTATTAGGCATTGCCGCATACAGTGGTACAGGAAAAACCACATTACTCAAAAACGTGATTCCTTTATTACAACAGCGCCAAATCCGGGTCGGTCTGATAAAACATACCCATCACAATATGGAAATTGACACGCCGGGCAAGGATAGTTACGAATTACGTAAGGCTGGCGCGCACCAGACCCTCGTAGCCAGCGATTGTCGCTGGGCGTTGATGACAGAAACCCCGGAACAAAAACCGTTGGACCTGCACTATCTCGCCAGCAGGTTGGATACCACAACCATAGATATAATTTTGGTTGAGGGTTTTAAGCATGAGCCAATCAATAAAATTGCCCTTTATCGAGAAGCCGTGGGAAAGCCTTACGCGGGTTTAATTGATAAGTATGTTATTGCGTTAGCGAGCGATAAACCAATAGATGCCACCGTGAAACAACTAGATATTAATCAACCAGAACAGATTGCGGACTTTATTTGTCATTGGCTTGAAACTGACTCATCAGAACCATAAAAACGAAAAAGGCCACCCATAGGGTAGCCTTATCTTTGACTTGTTTTCAATCCACAAATATTTATGTCTATACACCAATATTTGCACATATTTCTCATATCCCGCACATAGCAAAAACCCCACGCTTTTGGCATGGGGTCTTTACTTGATTTGATGCCTGGCAGTGTCCTACTCTCGCATGGGGAGACCCCACACTACCATCGGCGCTACGGCGTTTCACTTCTGAGTTCGGCATGGGTTCAGGTGGTGCCACCGCGCTATGGCCGCCAGGCAAATTCTGTTTCAATCAACCCGCTCCATGATAATCATCACGTAGCCAGTTAATCCAATCTGTAAACATCGCTGAAAATCAAAATTCTCTCTAAAACACCTTCGGTGTTGTAAGGTTAAGCCTCACGGATCATTAGTACTGGTTAGCTCAATGCATCGCTGCACTTACACACCCAGCCTATCAACGTCATAGTCTTTAACGTTCCTTCAGGGGGCTTAAAGCCCCAGGGAAGACTCATCTCGAGGCAAGTTTCCCGCTTAGATGCTTTCAGCGGTTATCTCTTCCGAATTTAGCTACCGGGCAATGCCATTGGCATGACAACCCGAACACCAGTGATTCGTCCACTCCGGTCCTCTCGTACTAGGAGCAGCCCCTCTCAATCTTCCAACGCCCACGGCAGATAGGGACCGAACTGTCTCACGACGTTCTAAACCCAGCTCGCGTACCACTTTAAATGGCGAACAGCCATACCCTTGGGACCTACTTCAGCCCCAGGATGTGATGAGCCGACATCGAGGTGCCAAACACCGCCGTCGATATGAACTCTTGGGCGGTATCAGCCTGTTATCCCCGGAGTACCTTTTATCCGTTGAGCGATGGCCCTTCCATTCAGAACCACCGGATCACTAAGACCTACTTTCGTACCTGCTCGAGCCGTCACTCTCGCAGTCAAGCTAGCTTATGCCTTTGCACTAACCTCACGATGTCCGACCGTGATTAGCTAACCTTCGTGCTCCTCCGTTACTCTTTGGGAGGAGACCGCCCCAGTCAAACTACCCACCAGACACTGTCCTCACCCCAGATTATGGGGCCGAGTTAGAACATCAAACATTAAAGGGTGGTATTTCAAGGTTGGCTCCACGCAGACTGGCGTCCACGCTTCGATGCCTCCCACCTATCCTACACATCAAGGCTCAATGTTCAGTGTCAAGCTATAGTAAAGGTTCACGGGGTCTTTCCGTCTTGCCGCGGGTACACTGCATCTTCACAGCGAGTTCAATTTCACTGAGTCTCGGGTGGAGACAGCCTGGCCATCATTACGCCATTCGTGCAGGTCGGAACTTACCCGACAAGGAATTTCGCTACCTTAGGACCGTTATAGTTACGGCCGCCGTTTACTGGGGCTTCGATCAAGAGCTTCGCCTTGCGGCTGACCCCATCAATTAACCTTCCAGCACCGGGCAGGCGTCACACCGTATACGTCCACTTTCGTGTTTGCACAGTGCTGTGTTTTTATTAAACAGTTGCAGCCAGCTGGTATCTTCGACTGGCTTCGGCGCCGAGAGCAAGTCTCTTTACCTAATGCCAGCGTGCCTTCTCCCGAAGTTACGGCACCATTTTGCCTAGTTCCTTCACCCGAGTTCTCTCAAGCGCCTGAGTATTCTCTACCTGACCACCTGTGTCGGTTTGGGGTACGATTTAATGTTACCTGATGCTTAGAGGCTTTTCCTGGAAGCTTGGCATCAACTACTTCACCACCGTAGTGGCTCGTCATCACACCTCAGCGTTGATAAGCAACCGGATTTACCAAGTCACTCCGCCTACATGCTTAAACCGGGACAACCGTCGCCCGGCTAGCCTAGCCTTCTCCGTCCCCCCTTCGCAGTAACACCAAGTACAGGAATATTAACCTGTTTCCCATCGACTACGCTTTTCAGCCTCGCCTTAGGGGTCGACTCACCCTGCCCCGATTAACGTTGGACAGGAACCCTTGGTCTTCCGGCGTGCGGGCTTTTCACCCGCATTATCGTTACTTATGTCAGCATTCGCACTTCTGATACCTCCAGCAAACCTCACAGTTCACCTTCAACGGCTTACAGAACGCTCCCCTACCCAACAACGCCTAAGCGTCGCTGCCGCAGCTTCGGTGCATGGTTTAGCCCCGTTACATCTTCCGCGCAGGCCGACTCGACCAGTGAGCTATTACGCTTTCTTTAAATGATGGCTGCTTCTAAGCCAACATCCTGGCTGTCTATGCCTTCCCACATCGTTTCCCACTTAACCATGACTTTGGGACCTTAGCTGGCGGTCTGGGTTGTTTCCCTCTTCACGACGGACGTTAGCACCCGCCGTGTGTCTCCCGTGATAACATTCTTCGGTATTCGGAGTTTGCATCGGTTTGGTAAGCCGGGATGGCCCCCTAGCCGAAACAGTGCTCTACCCCCGAAGATGAGTTCACGAGGCGCTACCTAAATAGCTTTCGGGGAGAACCAGCTATCTCCCGGTTTGATTGGCCTTTCACCCCCAGCCACAAGTCATCCGCTAATTTTTCAACATTAGTCGGTTCGGTCCTCCAGTTAGTGTTACCCAACCTTCAACCTGCCCATGGCTAGATCACCGGGTTTCGGGTCTATACCTTGCAACTAGACGCCCAGTTAAGACTCGGTTTCCCTACGGCTCCCCTATTCGGTTAACCTTGCTACAAAATATAAGTCGCTGACCCATTATACAAAAGGTACGCAGTCACACCACGAAGGTGCTCCCACTGCTTGTACGTACACGGTTTCAGGTTCTATTTCACTCCCCTCGCCGGGGTTCTTTTCGCCTTTCCCTCACGGTACTGGTTCACTATCGGTCAGTCAGGAGTATTTAGCCTTGGAGGATGGTCCCCCCATATTCAGACAGGATGTCACGTGTCCCGCCCTACTCATCGAGTTCACAGCAAGTGTATTTTTGTGTACGGGACTATCACCCTGTACCGTGCGACTTTCCAGACGCTTCCACTAACACACAAACTGATTCAGACTCTGGGCTCCTCCCCGTTCGCTCGCCGCTACTGGGGGAATCTCGGTTGATTTCTTTTCCTCGGGGTACTTAGATGTTTCAGTTCCCCCGGTTCGCCTTGCATGGCTATGTATTCACCATGCAATAGTGCAACGAATTGCACTGGGTTTCCCCATTCGGGTATCGTCGGTTGTAACGGTTCATATCACCTTACCGACGCTTTTCGCAGATTAGCACGCCCTTCATCGCCTCTGACTGCCTAGGCATCCACCGTGTACGCTTAGTCGCTTAACCTCACAACCCGAAGGTGTCTTTCGACATCGTCGCATTGCGATTATTTGAGAGACTCTATGACAGGTTAATCCTTATCTCAGCACTTCTACGGAGAGATAAGTTTCAGCTGTCATGTTTCAATTTTCAGCTTGTTCCAGATTGTTAAAGAGCAATATCTTAAACACGACTTGTTAAAGTCATCTTTAAGTTATTTTCAGTTCATAAAGAACCGGTTGATAATGTCTTTCACACATTATCGGAGTGGCGTCCCCAAGGGGATTCGAACCCCTGTTACAGCCGTGAAAGGGCAGTGTCCTAGGCCTCTAGACGATGGGGACACAGGAAATTCCGACTAAATGATAAAATCTTAATCGTTTCTTGTGTCATTGTGAGTCAATACTCACAACATCAACAGGTGCTCTTGCTCGTTTACTTTCTATCAGACAATCTGTGTGGACACTGCGCAATGCGTATCTTTAGGTAAGGAGGTGATCCAACCGCAGGTTCCCCTACGGTTACCTTGTTACGACTTCACCCCAGTCATGAATCACAAAGTGGTAAGCGCCCTCCCGAAGGTTAAGCTACCTACTTCTTTTGCAACCCACTCCCATGGTGTGACGGGCGGTGTGTACAAGGCCCGGGAACGTATTCACCGTAGCATTCTGATCTACGATTACTAGCGATTCCGACTTCATGGAGTCGAGTTGCAGACTCCAATCCGGACTACGACAGACTTTATGTGGTCCGCTTGCTCTCGCGAGTTCGCTTCACTTTGTATCTGCCATTGTAGCACGTGTGTAGCCCTACTCGTAAGGGCCATGATGACTTGACGTCATCCCCACCTTCCTCCGGTTTATCACCGGCAGTCTCCTTTGAGTTCCCACCATTACGTGCTGGCAACAAAGGATAAGGGTTGCGCTCGTTGCGGGACTTAACCCAACATTTCACAACACGAGCTGACGACAGCCATGCAGCACCTGTCTCACAGTTCCCGAAGGCACCGAAGCATCTCTGCTAAGTTCTGTGGATGTCAAGAGTAGGTAAGGTTCTTCGCGTTGCATCGAATTAAACCACATGCTCCACCGCTTGTGCGGGCCCCCGTCAATTCATTTGAGTTTTAACCTTGCGGCCGTACTCCCCAGGCGGTCGACTTAACGCGTTAGCTCCGGAAGCCACGCCTCAAGGGCACAACCTCCAAGTCGACATCGTTTACAGCGTGGACTACCAGGGTATCTAATCCTGTTTGCTCCCCACGCTTTCGCACCTGAGCGTCAGTCTTTGTCCAGGGGGCCGCCTTCGCCACCGGTATTCCTCCAGATCTCTACGCATTTCACCGCTACACCTGGAATTCTACCCCCCTCTACAAGACTCTAGCTTGCCAGTTTCAAATGCAGTTCCCACGTTAAGCGCGGGGATTTCACATCTGACTTAACAAACCGCCTGCGTGCGCTTTACGCCCAGTAATTCCGATTAACGCTTGCACCCTCCGTATTACCGCGGCTGCTGGCACGGAGTTAGCCGGTGCTTCTTCTGCGAGTAACGTCAATCACAAAGGTTATTAACCTTTATGCCTTCCTCCTCGCTGAAAGTGCTTTACAACCCGAAGGCCTTCTTCACACACGCGGCATGGCTGCATCAGGCTTGCGCCCATTGTGCAATATTCCCCACTGCTGCCTCCCGTAGGAGTCTGGACCGTGTCTCAGTTCCAGTGTGGCTGGTCATCCTCTCAGACCAGCTAGGGATCGTCGCCTAGGTGAGCCGTTACCCCACCTACTAGCTAATCCCATCTGGGCACATCCGATGGCGTGAGGCCCGAAGGTCCCCCACTTTGGTCCGAAGACGTCATGCGGTATTAGCTACCGTTTCCAGTAGTTATCCCCCTCCATCAGGCAGTTTCCCAGACATTACTCACCCGTCCGCCGCTCGCCGGCAAAGTAGCAAGCTACTTCCCGCTGCCGCTCGACTTGCATGTGTTAGGCCTGCCGCCAGCGTTCAATCTGAGCCATGATCAAACTCTTCAATTTAAGATTTGTTTGATTTGCCACCGAAATGGCGATGCTCAAAGATTACTTTCTGCAAATATGCATTCGAACCGAAGTTCAAATGTGTACTGCTTTGGTCACTCTTCAAGACTTTGATTATTTCTGCCTGCCGAAACAGGCTTTGATATCGTCTTGCGAGTGCCCACACAGATTGTCTGATAAATTGTTAAAGAGCGTTCGTTACCCGTTTGCCTTGCGGCGAATCTTACGGTAACGCGGGAGGCAGATAATACGCTTTCCCGCTGAAGAGTCAAGGAATTATTTTGTTTCTTGCGAAGTCAAAACCGTTCTTTTCTCTTCCTGACCCGGCGAAGTGTGTTTCGTTGTTCCCGGTCAGTGGAGGCGCATTATAGGGAGTTCCTGACAGCCTGCAACCCCTAATTTGAAAAAATTTTCCAACCGTGTTTTATTTCAGCAAAAATGGGTAAAAAGGCCAGAATTTAAACAATTTTTAAGCTAAACATTCAATACCCAAGTTAAACAGTAGAGTAAAATAGATGTATAAGAAGACAGATAGGACAAAACACCATGCAACTAAATACCCAACAACAGGCCGCTCAGCGTAATCTTTCATATCTGCTGGCCGAGAAAATTGGCCAGCGCATCCTCGCAGGAGAATATGAAGCCGGCAGTATCTTGCCTGGTGAGATAGAGTTGGGAGAACAATTTGGTGTCAGCCGTACCGCTGTTCGTGAAGCCGTAAAGATGCTCGCAGCAAAAGGGATGTTATTACCGCGTCCACGTATCGGCACTCGGGTTATGCCGCAAACTAACTGGAATTTTCTTGATCAGGAATTACTGACTTGGTGGATGACGAGGGAGAATTTCGATCAAGTTATGCAGCACTTCCTTATATTAAGGAGGTCACTTGAGCCTCAAGCCTGTTCACTGGCCGCTATCCATGCCAGTGAACCGCAGAAAGCGCTGTTAGCATCATTAATAGCAGAAATGCGAGAGCTGCATGCCCATTTTAATCGTGAGCGCTGGATTCAAGTGGATGCTCAGTTTCATCAATTAATCTATGAGGCCAGTGGCAATCCCTTTTTAACGTCTTTCGCCAATTTGTTCAGTTCGGTTTATCACAATTACTTTCGCTCAATTACCGGTGATGAGGTGATTAAGCTGCAACACCATCAAAACATTGTTGATACTATTCTGGCGGGTGATAGCCAAGGTGCATTATTGGCTTGCCAGGTGCTATTAACAGAGAAAAATTAGCGACTAAATGTTATTTATATCAATATAGATAGAGAGGGTATTCCTCCCAATATAATCAGGACAGACAATGATAAAATCTGCACGTAGCATGGCGGGCCTCCCTTGGATTGCCGCCATGGCTTTCTTTATGCAGGCTTTGGATGCCACCATACTGAATACGGCACTCCCTTCAATCGCAGAAAGCCTCAACCGTTCACCTCTAACAATGCAGTCGGCCATTATTAGCTACACCCTCACGGTGGCGATGCTAATTCCGGTAAGTGGCTGGCTGGCCGATCGCTTTGGGACTCGGCGGGTTTTCATTTTGGCGGTTTCATTATTTACCTTGGGGTCGTTACTGTGTGCGCTATCCGGCTCTCTGCCATTTTTGGTCGCTTCCCGTGTAATTCAGGGCGTCGGCGGCGCGATGATGATGCCGGTTGCCAGGCTGGCGCTTATCCGGGCTTATCCACGCAGTGAGTTATTACCGGTCTTAAACTTTGTCACCATCCCTGGATTAATTGGCCCGGTCATGGGGCCGTTATTAGGGGGCTTGCTGGTGACTTACGCCACATGGCACTGGATTTTCATCCTTAATATTCCTATCGGCCTGTTGGGTATTTTTTATGCCCGTAAATACATGCCGGACTTCACCATGCCGAAACGCACCTTTGATATTATTGGTTTTCTGTTATTTGGTTGCAGCTTAGTCATGATCTCCGTCAGTCTGGAAATCATGGGGCGACCCGATATTGCCGACTATCTGCCCGCCGCAACACTGGTCGGCGGCTTGTTGATGCTGCTTTTCTATATATTCCATGCCAAACACCACCCTAACCCACTGATTGGCTTACCGCTGTTTAAAACCCGCACATTCTCCGTCGGTATTGCCGGTAACATAGCATCTCGTTTAGGTACTGGCTGCGTACCTTTCTTGATGCCACTGATGTTGCAGGTCGGATTTGGTTATTCCGCTATCATTGCCGGGTGCATGATGGCACCGACCGCCATTGGTTCAATGATGGCTAAATCAGCAGTCACTCAAGTTTTGCGCTCATTGGGATACCGCACTGTATTGGTTGGTATCACAGTGATTATTGGTGTGCTGATTGCTTTATTTGCATTGCAATCGCCGGGGATGTCACCTTGGATGATGATATTGCCACTCTTTGTCTTGGGCATGGCGATGTCGACACAATTCACCGCGATGAACACCATTACGTTGGCCGATTTAACCGATAACAATGCCAGTTCAGGTAACAGTGTTTTGGCCGTCACCCAGCAACTGGCGATCAGTTTCGGGGTGGCTATCAGCGCGGCGGTTTTGCGGTTTTACGATGGGTTATCCGTGGGTGATAATGTCGACCACTTCCACTACACCTTTATTACGATGGGTATAGTGACATTGCTTTCATCCGTTGTGTTCTTATTGCTCAAACCTAAAGATGGCGATAACTTAATTCAGGGCCGTAATGTAAAAAAAGTGGCTCAGCCCGCAGAGAGTGAGATTTAGCGGACTGCGACGGACCCGCGCTCGACCAGCTCGGGAGTGAGAATCAGAACCTGTGGTTCCGCTTCCGGGTTATTTAGCCGGTGAATAAGAGTATCAATAGCCAGTTCGCCAAGGTCATCCTTGGGTTGATGAATGGTCGTCAACGGTGGCGTCATATATTGCGCGATTTCAATATCATCATAACCAATGACTGCCATATCTTGCGGAATCGATAACCCGGCCTGATGCAAAGCCTGATAAACCCCAACAGCCATAGCATCGTTACTGGTAAAAACAGCTTCAGGGGGCTGTGGTAACATAAGCAACTGTTTCATAGCAGCTAAACCACCACTAAATTCAAAGTCACTGGCCACTTCATAATCTGGCGGCACCGGTAAGCCCGCGCGATCCATTGCCTGACGGAATCCTTCCAACCTTTCTTTGGCCGGCGTTTTATCTTGTGGGCCAGCAATGCAGGCGATACGAGTATATCCTCTGGCAATCAAATACGAGGTTGCCATTTCCCCACCCAATAAAGAGTTATCCTGGATGACATCATTGACCCCTTCGAAAGGAGCCCAGTCCATCATAATAATCGGCAGAGAAGGGTAGCAGCGCAGAATATCCTGTGACGGGCGGTGACTCTCAGTACACATCAGTAGCAAACCATCGACACGTTTTTGCATCAGGGTTTCAATGCTACGACTCATGCGGTCAATATCGCCCTCGGTATTACACAGAATCAAGCTGTAGCCGCGCTCATAGCAACTGCGCTCCACGCCACGGACCACCTCAGCATAAAATGGGTTGCTACTGGCCGTCACTAACATGCCGATAGTGCGAGTTTCGTTGAGTTTTAAACTCCGCGCCAGCGCAGAGGGCGCATAGTTAAGTTGCTTGATGGCTGCCAGCACTTTGTCGCGAATAGGATCACTGACAAAACGATTCTTATTAATGACATGCGAGACAGTCGAGGTTGATACGCCCGCTAAACGGGCGACATCTTTCATGGTGGCCAAAGTTATACCCGGTCTTGTAAGAAACTGTCGATCTCGGCCCGCCATGGAATGGAGGGTTGTGCACCAGGGCGAGTCACGGCAATAGCTGCCGCCGCATGCGCAAATCGGACGGCTAAATCCATCGATTGACCTTCCAATAAAGCAGTCAGTAATGCGCCATTGAATGTATCACCGGCAGCAATAGTATCCACCGCATTAACTTTGAATCCCGCGACCAATTTCCCTTGCCCCTGCTCACTGAGCCACACACCGCGGCTGCCCAAGGTAATAATCACCGTGGCGATACCTTTATCATGCAGAATTTGAGCTGCTTTTGCTGCGTCATCATCCTGCTCAATATGAACACCGGTTAAGCGCTCAGCTTCAGTTTCATTGGGGGTAATCATATCCACCAGCATTAACAGCTCATCAGGCAGATCACGGGCTGGGGCCGGATTAAGGATAACCTGTGTCTGATGCTGTTTTGCCAGCTGAGCTGCTGCAATCACGGTCTCAAGAGGAGATTCCAGCTGCATCAATAATGCATCTGCGTCAATAACTTGCTGTTGATAGCGGCTAAGATACGCCGGTGTGACAGCCGAGTTTGCACCGGCATTAATACCAATCACATTCTCACCTTCGCCATTAACAAAAATCAGCGCCACACCTGTTGTGGTGCCCGCAACGGCTTCAATCGGGTTGGTATCAATATTATCACTGGCTAACTGCTGGCGCACCCGGTCACCAATATCATCTTCACCCACACAGGCAATAAAGGCGATATTCGCCCCGCTACGACCAGCGGCAACGGCTTGATTAGCCCCTTTTCCACCAAAAGCAACTTTATACTGCTTCCCGAGAACCGTTTCACCAGGACGCGGAAACTGCTCAATATTCAGAATATGGTCGGCATTAATACTGCCCAAGACCACCAGCTTACCTGTTGCCATCGTATTTATTCCTTTGTAGATGACGTCACCGCCCAGATAACTGCGGCGGCGACGTTATACCCTACTTTTCTTTATTTTTTAATGAATAACGTTATTGCTTAGTCACTAACTTCAAGTCTACCGGGATGACGGCCTGTACTTTTTCGCCTTTCAATACCTTATCCGCGGTTTGCACGCCAATAACGCCAATCTGATCAGGGCGTTGCGCGATTGTCGCGCCCATCTTGCCGCTTTCGACCGCTTTGATACCATCATCGGTGCCATCAAAACCAACCACTAACACATCGGTTTTGCCCGCAGTCTGCAAGGCGCGCAATGCACCCAGCGCCATTTCGTCATTCTGAGCAAATACCGCCTGCACATCTGGGTGAGCCGTCAACAGGTTCTGCATGACATTCAACCCCTTAGTGCGGTCAAAATCAGCAGGTTGGCTGGCCAGCAACTGGAATTTGTTTTTTTCCATCGACTGCTTAAAGCCCTCACCGCGCTCACGAGCAGCAGATGCCCCGGCAATCCCTTCCAACTGAATCACTTTGGCGTCAGTACCGGCTTTCTTAGCAATGAAGTCGCCGGCCATTTTGCCACCAAAACGGTTATCCGAAGCCACGTGACTTACCACGGTGCCGGCATTAGCCAAGCGGTCGAGGGTAATAACCGGAATATTGGCCTGATTGGCCATCTTAACCGCATTACCCACAGCATCGGAGTCTGTTGGGTTAATCAACAGCAATTTCGTGCCGCGCACAGTTAAATCCTGCACGTTAGCCAATTCTTTCGCCGGGTTGTTTTGGGAATCCAATATCACCAGGTTGTAGCCAAGCTTATCCGCTTCTTTTTGTGCGCCGTCTTTCATTGAAACAAAGAACGGGTTATTCAGCGTGGAAACTACCAGCGCGATCGTGTCTTTTGCCAGCGCGTTAGCACTTACGGTAGCGCTCAATGCAACAACAGAGATCAATGTAGCCAATTTCTTCATTTTCATGGTCGCAATTCCTGTAGGGAGATGTTATTTGCTGCTTTTATTGTCTACCAACACCGCCAACAGAATAACCACTGCTTTGACGATCATTTGGTAGTAGGAGGAAACACCTAATAAATTCAAACCGTTATTTAAAAAGCCGAGGATTAATGCGCCGATCAGGGTGCCAACAATCCGCCCTTTTCCCCCAGCAAGGCTGGTACCGCCCAAGACAACAGCGGCGATGGCATCCAGTTCATAACCGGTACCGGCAGTCGGTTGTGCTGATGATAAGCGGGCCACTTCAATAATCCCCGCCAATGCCGCTAACAATCCACAGAGTGAATAAACAATAATTTTAACTTTATCAACACTAATACCAGAGAGGCGTGTTGCGGACTCATTCCCCCCCAGCGCATAGATATAACGGCCCAAGCGCGTGTGATGCAGCATGTACCAGGCCGCAATAAAGACTATTGCCATCAGCCAGATAGGGGTTGGCACACCCAATGGGCGGCCAATACCGAACCAACCAAAAGTGTCTGCCACATCAGTAAAACCGGTATTTATCGGGCTACCATTGGTATAAACCATGGTGACACCGCGCAACAACAGCATCATGACCAGAGTGGCAATAAAGGCCTGCACTTTGCCTTTAGCAACAATCACCCCGGTGATGCCGCCGATAAACGCCCCCAGTGCCAGTGCAGCAGCAACAGCAACCAGGGCATTGACTTCCAACCCGACAATTGAGGCCGCCACCGCGCCAGTCAGAGCCAGTAATGACCCCACCGACAGATCAATACCGGAGGTCAGGATAACCAGCGTCATCCCAACGGCCATAATGGCGTTGACGGAAGTCTGCTGGAGAATGTTAAACATGTTATTAAGGGTAAAAAAGTTCGGACTGAGTGACGAAACCACCGCAATCAGCACCAATAGCGCAATCAGTGATTTTTGTTCTAACAACCATTCTTTACTGAACCAGCGCTTGGTCTGGAGAGTTTGGGAACTCATATCTGATTACTCCTACTCGGCTCTATACTGTATTGCTTGCCGACGGCAGCTGCCATCAACACTTCTTGGGTCGCCTGCTCAATCGAGAATTCGCCACTGAGCTGGCCTTCGTGCATGACAAGAATGCGGTCACTCATACCCAGCACTTCCGGCATTTCCGAGGAAACCAGAATGATGCTCAGCCCTTCTTGTTTAAATTGATTAATTAACTGATAAATTTCTTTTTTGGCCCCGACATCCACACCGCGCGTCGGTTCATCAAGAATCAACACTTTCGGCCGAGTCATTAAACCGCGGGCGATAGCGACTTTCTGCTGATTACCACCGGATAACAAACCAATTGGTTGTTCCATGGAAGGCGTTTTGATATTAAATAAACGAATGAAATCCGCCACCGCAATCTGTTCATCAGCATGTTTGAGTGAACCGCCGCAGTGACTGAAATAACGTAATGCCGTCAAAGACATATTCTCTTTGACCGACATGCCGAGCACTAAGCCATCGCGTTTACGGTCTTCGGAAATATACACAATGCCGTTTGCCAAACCATCCTGCGGGGAATGCGTCACCACTTCACGGCCATCCAATATCACAAAGCCAGATTGACGCGGCAAAGCACCATAGATAATTTTCATCAACTCAGTACGGCCCGCGCCCATCAAGCCCGCGACGCCCAAAATCTCACCACTGTAGAGTGTGAAACTAACATTTTTCACCCCAGGGCCGCATAACTGTTTGACCTGCAAACGCTTTTCGCCACGCGGTAAATTCAGTCGCGGATATTGTTCTTCCAATTTGCGGCCAACCATCATCTCAATCAATGAGTTTTCCGTCAGCGTATTGACCGGTTTTTCGGCGATAAACTGCCCATCACGAAACACGGTGACATCATCGCAAATCTCAAAGATCTCTTTTAAGCGGTGGGAGATATAAACAATGCCGCGCCCTTGCGCTTTCAACTCTTTAATAACATTGAATAAAGAGGCGGTTTCGGTATCGGTCAGTGCATCAGTTGGCTCATCCATGATGATAACTTTGGATTCAAAGCTCAGCACTTTGGCGATTTCCACCATTTGCTGATCACCAATGGACAGCTCGCCCACCAGCCGATGGCTGCTGTAGCTGATATTCAGACGCGCCAGCAATAAATCGGCTTCGGCATACATTTTTTGCCAATCAATGCCACCAAAACGATTAACAAACTCGCGGCCTAAAAAGATATTTTCGGCGATAGTTAACTGCGGGATCAGGTTAAGTTCCTGATGAATAATGCCAATCCCCGCTTCCTGCGAGTCTTTCGGGCCATTAAACACCACTTCTTTCCCCAAGAAATGCTGGCTGCCGGCATCTTTACTGTAGATGCCAGTCAGCACTTTCATCATGGTCGATTTTCCAGCCCCATTTTCGCCTACCAGTGCCATCACCCTGCCAGGGTAGACACTCAGCGCAGCGCCGGAGAGTGCTTTGACGCCGGGAAAGGCTTTATCAATCCCTTTCAGTTGCAGCAAAGGTTGCATAAATGCCTCAGAAAGTTACGCCAGAGCAGAGAATGATGTTAGCAAAGGGGGAACATTCCCCGCTACGAATCACTGCCCGGCTTTGTTTGGTTTGCTCTTTAAAAGCTTCATGGCTGATATAGTGCAAAGCAATTTGGTTTCCCTGGTGTTGCTCAAGTTGTGTCAGTTGGGCGAGTAACGTTTCATGGAGTTGCGGGTTATTTTGAATAATTTCCTGCGCCAAGTAAGCACTCTCAACCTGCATTTCTTGCACTACCACCTCAAAAACCTGGAGGAACCCAGGGACACCTTGTGTCAATGCCAAATCAATACGTGTGGTGGTTGCCGGTATCGGCAGCCCCGCATCACCTATCACCAGCTGATCGGTATGACCCAGTCGAGAGATAACAGCGGAAATATCAGAATTCAGTAATGCGCCTTTTTTCATTTTTTACTCCAACAGCGAAACGTTTCGCTGATACTGAGTTTAGAAAAATGACGGCAGAAGGCAACCCCAATTTGATGAAATTGTGATCGCCATCGAAACGTTTCGCTGAACAAAGAAAAAATCAGGATACTAAAGCATTAGAGCTATGGAGACTCTCTGACAGGGAGATAATCAATGTAAAAAAGGCCGTCAATCATAACGGCCTTCCTGGTTAAATCTCGACTTGCGTCCCGAGCTCAATAACTCGGTTAGGCGGGATCTCAAACTGATCAGCTGCGCGCAGCGCATTACGGCTGAGCGCAATGAACAGCTTACCGCGCAAGAACAGATACCACGGCCGTTTGGTTAGCATCAGTGACTCGTGGGACATAAAGAATGAAGTCTCCATCATCTGGCAGGGCAAGCCCTCCAACCCACAGCGATGGAAAATCTCCTCCACATTCGGCGTTTCACGCCAACCATAACTGGCGACCACCCGCCAGAATGTCGGCGAAAGTTGCTCAATAGTCACCCGATTAACATTATGAACATACGGCGCATCTTCAGTTCGCAGTGTCAACAGCACAACCCGCTCATGTAATACTTTGTTATGTTTAAGATTATGCAGTAATGCAAACGGAATGACATTCATTGCCCTCGACATATACACCGCAGTGCCGGAAACGCGCACCGGCGGTGATTTTTCCAGTGAGGCAATCATAGCCTCCAGTGAATTACCGTGTTCATGCATACTGCGCAGCAAGCTGAAACGCTCACTTTTCCACGTGGTCATGATGATAAACATCACCAGGCCCAATGACAGTGGCAACCAACCGCCGGAGAACAATTTCAGTGCATTGGCGGAGAACATCGGTACATCAATAATCAGCAATGTCACCAGCAATAAATAGACAAAAAAGCGATTCCAGTGCCAATTTTTCAGTGCCACTGTGCAGAACAAAATACTGGTGATGACCATCGTACCCGTCACGGCAATACCGTAAGCTGCGGCCAAATTACTGGAGCGCTCAAAGCCAACAATCACCAATACCACCGCCAAATACAGTGTCCAGTTAATCACTGGGATATATATCTGGCCCGATTCCATTTCTGAAGTATGAATAATGCGCATCGGCGGCAAATAACCTAAACGAACTGCCTGACGAGTTAGCGAAAATACGCCAGAAATGACAGCTTGTGAGGCAATAACAGTTGCCAGTGTTGCCAGAATTAAAAGTGGAATCAGTGCCCAGTCAGGGGCTAATAGGAAGAAAGGGTTTTTAATGGCTTCGGGATTTTTCAGTAATAACGCGCCCTGGCCAAAATAATTCAGCACCAATGACGGCAAAACCACCGTGAACCACGCCAACCGAATAGGAAATTTACCAAAGTGCCCCATATCCGCATATAAGGCTTCTACCCCAGTAATAGCTAAAACCACCGCGCCAAGGGCAAAGAACGAAACAGACTTATATTCCGAGAAAAAGCTTATTGCCCATTTAGGATTCAGTGCAGCCAGCACTTCTGGATTGGCGATAATACTGCGCAAACCGAGCAGCGCTAGGGTCAGGAACCAAACCAACATCACTGGGGCAAACAATTTACCCACACTGCCGGTACCGTGTTTTTGAATAACAAACAGCAGGGTTAATACCGCAATAGAGCAGGGGACAATATAAGGATCAAGGGCAGGAGCAGCAATTTCCAGCCCCTCAATGGCCGACATAACCGATATTGCCGGTGTAATGACCACCTCGCCATAAAAGAAGCTGCCACCAATTAATCCGAGGATAACCAAAATAGAAGTTGCTCTGGAAGAGGTATTACGCCCCGCCAAAGACATTAATGTTAAAATCCCCCCTTCACCGGCGTTATCCGCGCGCATGACATAGGTCAGATATTTAACTGAGACAATCAGAATTAACATCCAGAAAATCAGTGATAAAAAGCCGAATACCACATCAGGGCGGACATCAAAACCATAATGACCAGAAAAACACTCTCTCAAGGTATAGAGTGGGCTGGTACCAATATCACCGTAAACTACCCCGATTGCTGCCAGGGTTACCGCCGATAAAGATTGTTTTTTATGTTCTGTGCTCATAATTGAATTCTTTTTGCTAGAACATCCATAAGCTGATATGTGTGTTAAAGAACCGCAATCACCGGTTCGATATTCTTATACACGCCACCAAAAGGCGCACAGTATGCACCATTTCAATAGATTGCCTACTCTTAAATCAAGCAACCCAAAGAGTGAAAATAGATCGACTACAAATAGCCAATGATATAAAAATATTACTAATCAACAGTCTATCCTATTGAGAAAAACAGGCCACACCACTAAGAAAAAGAGGATTTATTCCCCCGAGCAGGTAAAAATTCATCAACTAACGGAACATATAGAGCAATTATGGCGCAATCATCACAATTAGCTGAAAGAATCTCCCGCTTGAGCACCGCCCTTGAAAATGGTCTGTATGAAAGACAGGAAGCTATCCGTTTGTGTTTGTTGGCCGCACTCAGTGGGGAGAGTGTCTTTTTACTCGGCCCGCCGGGGATTGCTAAAAGCCTGATTGCCCGCCGATTAAAATTTGCTTTCCGTAATGCGCGGGCTTTTGAATATCTAATGACCCGTTTTTCTACGCCGGAAGAAGTCTTTGGCCCACTGTCAATTCAGGCCTTAAAAGAAGAAGGGCGCTATCAGCGTATGACCAGTGGTTACTTACCAGAAGCTGAAATCGTTTTTCTGGATGAAATCTGGAAAGCCGGCCCGGCTATTTTAAATACCTTACTCACCGCCATTAATGAAAGACGTTTTCGTAATGGTGATCGGGAAGACAGTATCCCAATGCGCTTGTTGGTGACCGCCTCTAATGAATTGCCCGATGCAGACAGCAGCTTGGAAGCACTTTATGACCGAATGCTAATCCGGTTATGGCTGGATCGCGTACAAGAAAAACAGAATTTCCGCTCTTTACTCCTCAGCCGACAAAGTGAAAATCATAATCCGGTGGCTGAAAATCTCAGCATCAGCGATGAAGAGTTTTATCAGTGGCAGCCCTTGATAGACAAAATAGCACTGCCGGAGAGCTGTTTTGAGCTTATTTTTCAGTTACGCCAGCAGCTCAGCGCGCAAGAACACGCGCCGTATGTCTCTGATAGGCGTTGGAAAAAAGCCTTGCGCTTACTGCAAGCCAGTGCCTTTTTTAGTGGGCGCGATGAAATAGCCCCTATCGACTTAATCTTGTTAAAAGATTGCTTATGGCATGACCTAAGTTCGCTAAAGTTGCTGCAACAACAGCTTGAACAGCTGCTAACTGAGCAAGGATATCAGCAGCAAAGTCTGTTAATGAAGCTCCAACATATCAATGGCCAATGGTTACAGCACCAACAACAACAAAGTGACCACCAAGCACTGACCGTGATGAAACAAAGCGGAATGTTCAGCCGTAAACCACAATATTCCCTACCAGACCATCTTACTGACAGCACCCTGACACTGTTGCTGCAAAAACCGCTTAATTTGCATGATATTCAGGTCAATCATCTGCAAATAGAAAAAGAAGCCCTATCTCAATGGTTGAATAAGGGGGGAGTTTTACGCGCCAAATTAAATGGGGTCGGTAATGCCCAATCTATTGATGCCGAAATTGACGAGCAACTGCATATCACCGTGCTGGATATGAGCCGCCAGCCATCCATACTGTCACAACCCGGCATTTCCATAGCCAGTGTGCCGCCCGAGCTGCTGGTGGCATTGGCAGAATTGGAAAATAGCCTGGTCGAGAAACGCCGTTTATTCAATCAGCATCAGCCTTGCTTATTCACCCCCTCCTCTTGGTTAGCGAAAATAGAAGCCAGTTTGTTGCAGGTGGCGGAACAAGTGAAACAGCTACAACAAAAACTGCGCGGTCATTAATCAATGCTCAGCCTGGCAACCCTGGATTTACTGCTGTCAATAAGTGAAAGTGAACTTATTGAAGAGATGGTAGTAGGATTACTGGTATCACCGCAGCTGGCGGTATTCTTTGAAAAATTCCCGCGCATTAAACGGGCATTAATGAAAGATATCCCCGGCTGGAAGCAAAATTTGCAACAGCGTATTCGTGAGGCGAAAGCCCCCGCCGGGTTGGCACATGAGTTTGCCTTATATCAACAGAGTCTGTTGGAGACCAGCCCGCAGTTTTATGCCCATATCCCCGAGATTGTGGCGCAGTTACAACACAGCCACTCACCCTTTGCTGCCCAAGCAAAAATGTTACTCCAAGCCGCTGATTTAGAAAATAATCCCCAAGCCGGTGATAGCTTTCAAACCCTATTTTTACAGCGCTGGCGGGTCAGTCTGACCTTACAAACCATCACAATCCATCATCAATTACTTGAGCAAGAACGCGAACAACTTTTGGCTGAGTTACAGCAGCGATTAGCCCTCAGTGGCGCGCTGGAACCTATTTTGGCCACCAATGATGGTGCCGCAGGGCGGCTTTGGGATATGAGTCAGGGCCATTTGCAGCGCGGTGATTATCAATTATTGCTGCAATATGGCGATTTCCTGCAGCAACAGCCGGAATTACAGCAATTAGCAGAGCAACTTGGCCGCAGCCGCAGCGCCAAAGCACAACCCACGCCCGATGCCCGCTATGAACCTTACACCGTCATGGTTCGCCAACCTGATACTGTGCCAGAAGAAGTTAGTGGTATTCATCAGAGCAATGATATTTTGCGCTTACTACCGGCTGAGTTAGTTATGCTGGGCATGAGTGAATTGGAATTTGAGTTTTACCGCCGTTTACTCGAGCGGCGTTTACTGACCTATCGTTTGCAAGGTGATAATTGGCAGGAGAAAACCTTACAGCGCCCGGTTAGCCTTAAAAACCATGATGAACAGCCGCGTGGCCCCTTTATTGTTTGTGTTGATACCTCGGGTTCCATGGGGGGATTTAATGAACAATGCGCCAAAGCATTCTGTTTGGCGCTACTTCGTATTGCCTTGGCAGATAATCGCCGCTGTTACATCATACTTTTCGCTAGCGAAATCATTCACTACGAACTCTCATCAGCCAGTGGTATTGAGCAGGCGATACGTTTTGTTAGCCAACATTTTCGTGGGGGGACAGATTTGGCCGCCTGCTTAGCCAACACCTTAAACAAAATGGAAGAGAGAGATTGGTATGATGCAGATGCCGTGATCATTTCCGATTTCATTGCCCAGCGCTTACCTGAGGAGTTGATCAGAAAGATTAAAATCCAGCAGCAAGCCCATCAGCAAAGATTCCATGCTGTGGCGATGTCAGCTTATGGCAAACCCGGCATCATGCGTATTTTCGATCATATCTGGCGCTTTGATACCGGGTTAAAAAGCCGCTTAATTCGCCGCTGGAAACGCTAATAAATAACTTTAGTTAAGTAACCCCGCTCCGACGTTAATAGACAAACCCAATATCGTCATATTGAAAATAAAGGATAATACTGACTGCAATAGCACCACGCGGCGAATATCTGATGTGCCGGTTGAAACATCCGCAGTTTGCGAAGCCACACCAATAGTGAATGAAAAATAGAGGAAATCCCAATAAGAAGGCTCAGTGACCTCTTTAGGGAAAATTAATGGGAGAATTTTGTCAGACTCATCACGAGGTAAATAAAACAGATGGGCATAATGCATGGTAAAGGCGGTTGGCAATAGGAGCCATGAGACCAATAGTGTTAATCCCGTCAGTATCAAATGAAATGCTTTGGCTGAACCCGACAACTGATTTGCGGTGCTTAGCTCGAACAGAATGACCCAAATACTCGCCAGACACGCCATACTGACAATCGTCAGTACCATCGACGCACTTTCATCCTGCACACGTGCTATTAATCTGATTTTTTTGGGATCTGTTCGCAATAATTGCAGCCATAAAAAGAACAAATAGAGCCAGGAAGAAACATTCCAACTGACCATAAGTCGCGATAAAACAGTATCATGTATAGGTAATATTAAATAAGTTATAATCCCGGCAGCAACAGAAAACAACAACCTTGGACGAGCATGTAAATAGTGTTTAACTGGATGAAATATAAGCATAACATAAATAACCTTGCTGGTAGTTATACTGAATATACACCAATAGTTATCAAGTTGCAGGAAAGCGGCAAACCAGCGATAACTCAGTCAGTAAGCAGCTTAAACTATAAGATGACTAACTCGTTGGAATATTTATTAATTAATAGTGTTTAGCTATACAGACAATATTATATTAATAGTGAGTCATTTATTTACAACTAAATATGTATTTACTAAAACCAACAATATCAATAATAAATAAAAAAACCGGCCCAATAATAACATTTTCAACACGAATATTTCACACAATTCTCTTCAATATTATCCATTTATTATGTAGGAATCATCCTGCAGTAATCTCACTCCATATCTCATATTCGCCTCAAGACTAACTCTATATGATTATTTTTATCTTAGAGCTGATCCCTCTAAAGATAATGTAAAGTAATAGTTATATAGGCTTATTTAAATTGTTACCGCGGAAAAGTAATTATTAACTCTATTGAATTAACATTAAAAATACAAAATAAAAACAATATTTATTAACTGTCTATACATTAATACCAAATTCATATAGAGCGCTATTCCTATATGAATTTTTTCTATATCAACACTGGAAATAAATTTACATGAAAATACATTCTTTAGTCTTAATAATTGCTCCGGTTAGCTTGCTGTTAGCTCACCCTATATATGCTGCTGATGTTGATGCTAGCACGACGAATATAACCAGTGGCCAATATTTTAGTGGTTTCAGTATCTCACATACTGTCGATACCCTGTCAGGGGGTGAAATTGACTACATGATGAATGATGCCAAAATTACTGATATGTCAGTCGGTTATATTGACCGGGTTTATGGTGGCTCAATCACCACTCTTTCAGGAGGCGGCCTTGGTTTCATCACTGATGGCGTAAAAATTACGCAGATGTCGGGCGGCACAATAGGTGACATGCTGGGTGGGACCATCACTTCACTGTCAGCGGGAGATGTTGGGTCTATGTCCGGTGACTCGCAAATTACGACCATGTCAGGCGGAACATTAGGCCCGATGTATGGTAATGCCCAAATAATCACGGTGACTGGGGGTGATATTGATAGAATGTATGGCAATGCCTATATAGATGAGATGTCAGGGGCGACAGTCGGCCCGATGTATGGCAAAGCGACCATCACTAATATGCTTAATAGTTCGGTGGACTATATGTATGGCACCGCCACAATCACTAATATGTCCGAAAGTGGGATTAGCCGTATGTATAATAACTCTCAAGTTATTAATATGTTATCCGGTACCATAGATAGCATGTATGGTAATTCGAGTGTCGCGAATATGTCAGGGGGGACTATTGACTCCATATATGCTGATGCGCAAGTTGTGACTATGTCTGATGGCCAAATTAACAATATCTATGATAATGCTAAAATAACCAATTTGACGGGGGGAAATGTTGTCTCTGCATATGGTGATGCATTAATTCTCAATATGACCGGTGCTGGGGTTGATTCATTATCAGGTAACGCAAAGATAATGGATATGTCGGGCGGGTATGTTCATGATGCAATCGGAAATGCCCAAATAAACTTTACCGGTAGTGCCAGCAGTAATACTGGCGGCATGTTAACTGGCAATATTGCTAATACAACTAATCTGACACTGGCTAATAATGGTTTTGTGACCATAGCGACCGGAAATGATATTTTTAGTGGTCGCCTGAAAATGCAAGGTGGCACCGCCAAATTGGATGCCAGTCAGTTTGCAACCAACAGTTTGTTCGATATCTCCAGTGGTGAAAATAATACGCTCTGGGCAGTGGTTGATAATAGCGGAGTCAACATGAACTTGGCTTCCGGATTAACTGGCACTATCAATACCGCGGCTGGCGTCACACTTGGTGTAAATAAATTGAATGGCGACGGCACGACCGCTTTTAATAAAACAGGTGCCGGGACAGTGCTGATGACTGGTGCAAATAACTACAGCAGCTCTACTAACCTGAGTGAAGGGACATTAAAAGCGGGGGGAAATAATTTCTTCAGTGCTTATTCTGACTATATTGCTCATGCTGGCACTATGTTGGATTTAGGCGGTTACTATCAAACACTGCAATCTTTAGATAATGCTGGGGTAGTTAACTTTGGTGGGATAGGTGGAAATTCATTAACAATTACCGGTGATTACACGGGTAATAATGGCCAGCTTAATATGAACTCGGTTCTGGGTGATGACAGTTCAGTGACGGACAAGCTTAATATTGGCGGCAATAGCTCCGGCACCACCTATGTGCAGGTCAATAATCTAGGGGGGAGCGGCGCGCAAACTCTCAATGGCATTGAGTTAATCAATGTTGCCGGGAATTCAGCCGGAGAATTTATCCAGAGCGGGCGTATTGTCGCCGGGGCTTTTGATTACTTTTTAGCGCGCGGTGTCGACACTCAAGCCAATAATTGGTATCTGACCAGCACTGTTCCACTGGTGGCTCCTATCCCAGAACCAGGGCCGGAAGAAGAGCCAGATACAAGACCAATTGTGATACCAATGCCCACAGATCCATCAGCGCCAGTAGATCGTTCAATCATGATTGAACGCCCTGAAGCCAGCTCTTACAGTGCTAACCTGGCCGCGGCGAATAATATGTTTGTTACTCGTTTGCATGATCGTTTGGGAGAGACTCAGTATATCGATGCCCTGACGGGTGAACAGAAAATCACCAGTATGTGGCTGCGCAATGAAGGCGGGCATAACCGCTCGCGTGATACTCAAGACCAATTAAGCACCCAAGCTAACCGCTATGTGCTGCAACTGGGTGGCGATATTGCGCAGTAGAGTAATAATGGCCTGGACCGCTTCCATTTGGGTGTCATGGCGGGCTACGGTAGCAGTAAGAGCAAAACTGAATCGCGCCTGTCTGGTTATAGTGCCCGTGCCACTGTCGACGGCTACAGCACCGGTTTATATGGCACTTGGTATGCCAATGGTGCTGATAAATCCGGCTGGTATATTGATAGCTGGGCACAGTACAGCTGGTTCAACAACAGTGTTGATGGCCAGTTCCTGAATACTGAAGAGTACAAATCCACAGGGGTGACGGCTTCGCTAGAAAGTGGCTATACCTTTAAAGTGGGTGAAAATGTCGCGAAGAGTGCCAGCTACTTTATCCAACCTAAAGCCCAAGCCACCTGGATGGGGGTTAAAGCTGATGATCATAAAGAGGCTAATGGCACCCATGTGTCCGGTGAAGGGAATGGCAATATCCAGACCCGTCTGGGAGTGAAAGCTTTTATGACGGAGTATCGCCAGCTGGCCACAGACAAAAATCGCGCATTCCAGCCATTTGTTGAAGCAAACTGGATCCACAATACCAAAGACTTCGGCACCACAATGGATGGAATGACAGTCAAACAAGACGGTGCCGCCAATATTGCTGAGTTGAAACTGGGTGTTGAAGGCCAGATAAGCAAGCAAGTCAATGTGTGGGGTAATGTTGGCCAGCAAGTGGGCAACAAAGGCTACAGCGATGCATCAGTTATGCTTGGGGTAAAATACAACTTCTGATTTACTGGGATAAAACAACCAAAAGACACTCTTAAGTGTCTTTTGGCACATCATTAATATCGTAATTTTCGCGATTAAATTTTACAGCAGCCCCTCAACTTTCTCGCTGATTTCTGGCCCCCACACACCACATTGCACCTGGCCAATATGCTGTTGTTGCAGCAATAACATCACTAGGCGGGATTGACCAATACCACCACCAATAGTTTGTGGCATTTCACCATTCAGCAGTGATTGGTGCCATTCCAATTTCAGACGATCTTCATCAGAAGTCAGAGCCAATTGGCGTTTCAGGGCTTGTGCATCCACCCGAATCCCCATGGATGAAATTTCAAAAGCGTCCTCCAGAACCGGGTTCCAAACAATAATGTCGCCGTTCAGCCCTGCAAAACCGTCTGCACTTGGAGACGTCCAATCATCATAATCCGGCGCACGGACATCATGAGACTGACCATCAGCCAATTTGCCACCAATCCCAATCAAGAACACCGCCCCCAGCTCTTTAGCAATGGCACGTTCACGGCCCTTAGCATCCAGATCAGGGAATTTAGCGCGCAAACTTTCACTGTGGATAAAATGAATTTGCTCTGGCAGGAAAGGCTTCACACCAAACTCAGTGCCGATCGCCGCTTCGGTTTCTTTAATTGCGGCGTAAATCTTGTTAACCGTGGATTTAAGGTAAGCCAGGTTGCGCTCACCATCACCCATTACGCGTTCCCAATCCCACTGATCTACATACACAGAATGAATGGCAGTGAGGCGATCTTCATCAGGACGCAATGCTTTCATATGGGTGTAAATCCCTTGGTCAGCACCAAAATCAAAGCGCCCTAAGGTTTTACGTTTCCATTTAGCTAATGAATGAACAACTTCAAAAGTCGCATCTGGCAAAGTTTTTACTTTTACCTGCACTGCTTTCTCAGAGCCGGAAAGGTTATCTTGGGTACCATCACCGACACGGCTCAGGATCGGTGCTTGGACTTCAATTAACCCAAGTTGCTGTTCTAACTGGCGGGAAAAGAAAGATTTTACGAAGCTGATTCGTTGCTGTTTTTGAATAAATTGTTTTTTCATTGCCGTTTTCTCAATTCGTTATTGTGTTATGCAAATAGTCGTTATGCCGTTTGGCTTGTCATCGATTAAGCAACAGAATTAGGGTTAAATTCAATATCCAACAAACAATATTGCCATTTCACTTTTAATCATTCATTTTTATGCGGCTATAATTAAATAATCGATAAAAAAAGGGGGTTAATATGGGCGAAATTTATCAAATCGATAATCTCGATCGCGGCATCCTGAACGCATTAATGGAAAATGCCCGCACACCTTATGCAGAATTAGCGAAAAACTTTGGTGTCAGCCCCGGAACTATTCATGTTCGGGTCGAAAAAATGCGCCAGGCAGGGATTATCACTGCCGCCTGCGTCCACGTGAATCCCAAACAGCTGGGTTATGATGTGTGTTGTTTTATCGGCATTATTTTGAAAAGTGCCAAAGATTACCCTTCAGCCCTGAAAAAACTGGAGAGTTTAGAAGAAGTTGTCGAGGCTTATTACACCACAGGCCATTACAGCATCTTTATTAAGGTTATGTGTAAGTCGATAGATGCACTGCAACAGGTACTTATCAACAAGATCCAGACTATTGATGAGATCCAATCTACAGAGACACTTATTTCCCTGCAAAACCCCATAATGCGCACCATCGTGCCCTGACCACGAAATAACTATACCCACATTATCCACAGGTAGATCCCAGCTGATTCACAGCGTACAATAGCGGTTCATTACTTCGGTTGGGTTCTTTATGGCTGACATTACCTTGATCAGTGGCAGTACGCTTGGCAGTGCTGAATACGTTGCTGAACATTTAGCTGAGAAATTAGAAGAGGCGGGTTTCTCCACAGAAACATTACATGGCCCGGAATTAGACGAGCTGACTTTAGATGGTATGTGGTTAATCATCACTTCCACCCATGGTGCCGGTGATCTGCCAGACAATCTTCAACCTTTATTAGAACAAATCGAAGAACAGAAACCGAATCTCTCTCAGGTTCGTTTTGGTGCCGTAGGTTTGGGCAGCTCAGAATATGACACTTTCTGCGGCGCGGTAAGAAAATTGGATCAGCAATTGATCACTCAAGGAGCTATGCGTGTGGGTGATATTTTAGAAATTGACGTCATCCAACATGAAATTCCTGAGGACCCAGCAGAGATTTGGGTTAAAAATTGGATTAATTTGCTCTAATTTGCTTAAAGATCACGCGAACGAATGTGGATAAGTCAGCTTAAAAGCAGGGTAAAAGCGGTACATATCCACATAACAACCTTAGTGACTAAAAGCACCTGTGCATAACAAGCCATTTAGATCCCAGCTTATACGCCATAGGATCACCGATCATTCACAGCAAATGATCCTCCTTAAAATCATGATCTTTAATGTGAATAATCACTTATCCACAGAGGATCATGATCCTAATAAGAGATCTAATAAAGAGATCTTTAAATAAAAAGATC